>DASPHZ010000008.1:0-56977 GCA_035629395.1 Thermoanaerobaculia bacterium | reverse complement strand
AGGGTCGGGGTGTCGCGTTCGTGGCCGGTGTATTTGAGGAGCTCGCGGTCCTGGGCCGGCGACGTTTGCTCGATGCCGAAGGGGTAGTACTGATGCACCGCGATCTGGGCACCGGTGTGGTTGGTGATCAGGCGCGGGGTGCCGAGATGGTCGAGGAAAAAGTGGAGCGTGCGCTCTGCGGTTGCCACTTCTGCCGCGAGCAGGGACCCATCGCGATAGACGTAATCCTGCTGCCACGACCATGTGCCGTAGGGGTCCTGGTGCAGGCGGCGCAGGACTTTCCCGCTCGTGTCGCGGAGCGTCCAGTCAATGCCGACGAGGCCGTCGTTCAGTGCCGTGAACGAGAGTGTGGCAATCCGTTCGTCACCGGCCGTGTAGAGATACACGCGACGCCTGCCGCCGGACGTCGTCTCGACCGGCATGTCCATGTCGTCGTACACCACCGCGAGATCCGGCGCCGTCGTGAGGCGGCCCGAGAGGTCGTACTGCGCCCCGGTGCTCGTGGAAAGGCGATTATTGGCCGCCACCGCGGCACTTTTGATCTGCGTCGCACTGGCGCTGATCGTTTTGGTCGACGTCAAATTGCCGTACCGGTCGTACGTGTACTCCTGCCGGATTCCCGAAGTGCTCGACGTGGCCAGGCGTCCTGCGCTGTCGTACGTATAGACGTCCGATCCGATTCCGACGACGTTCCCTGCACCGTCGTAGGCATACGTGCCGGTCGTCCACGACGCGACGGCATCCGATGCCACGCCCCGCCCTTCGGTGCCGGGCTCGAACCGAAGCGTATCGGCAGACAACTCCTCAACCGTCGCCACACGCGGATCGCGCGCGAGACGCATCGCCGTCGCAGGAGAGCCGAGGATCACGAACCGCGCCCCCTCGCCCTCGATCGTGCACGCACAGCCGCGAAAGACGTCCCCAGCTTCCGCCCCCTCGGTCAGGATGACGCGATACCGGCCGCCGTGCACAGCGCTCGCGGCGCGAGCCTGCCCACAGACCAGCAGCAGCACTAGAACGAAAAGCGACCCTTTCCTGATCATTGCACACCTCGGCGGAGCTCCATCAGCTTCGTGGCGAAGACGAGCGTCTCCCCCGCCGCGATCGGATTGCGAATATACGCCATCGGCGGCATGCCGAGCCGTGTCCGTGCTTCATCCAACGCCCAACGACCGCGGAATGGAAATGGTAAGTCGCTGCGGCGGGAACCGGTGGTGACCCCGAGAGGACTCGAACCTCCGACCAAGAGTTTAGGAAACTCCTGCTCTATCCACCTGAGCTACGGGGTCATGCGGTGAGGGTGAAAACGGCGCGTGTCACTGTACTTGTTCCGCGGCGCGGACTCAACGGAGCGCCGCACGCGCGTGGGCGCATCGGCCGGCCGGAGGCCGACGCTGCGTATGCTACCCTCCGCGCCGTGGAACTCTGGACGTCGTTTCAACAGGCGGGCTGGGTGGGCAAGAGCGTCCTGGCCGTCCTCCTGATTTTCTCCGTCATCTCCTGGGCAGTCATGGTCGCGGTATGGCAACGGTTCCGCCGTTCCGAGCGCTCCTCCCGCCGCTTCATGCCCATCTTCCGTAAAGCCAAGCGCCTCGCCGACGTGCAGTCCGCCCTCGGCGCGCTCACCCATTCCTCCCTCGTCGGCCTCTTCCGCGCGGGGTATGCCGAGATCGAGGCACAGATCGCGCACACCGCCGACACGGGGCGGCAGACGGTGCGCTCGCTGGACAGCGTCGAACGCTCCCTCCTCCGCGCGTCGCGGATCGAGTCGGCCCGCCTCTCGCGGTTCGTGCCGTTCCTGGCCACCACCGCGGCGGCGACACCATTCATCGGCCTCTTCGGCACCGTCTGGGGAATCATGCAGGCATTCGGCGACATCGGCGCCACGGGCACGACCTCGATCACCGCGGTCGCGCCGGGCATCTCGGAAGCGCTCATCAACACCGCGGCCGGACTGTTCGCGGCCATCCCCGCGCTCCTCGCCTACAACCACTTCGTGCAGAAGCTGCGCAGTGCGCGCGGCGAGATGGAAGACTTCACCCTCGAGTTCCTCAATCTGACGGAGCGCAACTTTACCTAAGGCTGGCGCGTCTAACATCACCAGATGGCTTTCCGATTCGGAGACAGCGACGACCTCGGCGACCTGGCCGAGATCAACGTCACGCCCCTCGTGGACGTGATGCTCGTGCTGCTGATCATCTTCATGGTCACGGCGCCGATGCTCACGCAGGGCCTCGACGTGGCGCTGCCGCAGGCGGAGGGAAAGAGCTTCGAACTCGCCTCGAGCGATCCCGCCAAGGTGACGGTCACGTCGGCCGGCGCGGTCTACGTCGACGGCGCGGCCGTCGGCTCGGAGAACCTCGAGCTCACCCTCGGACCACTGTTGCGCGCGCGCGGAATCAAGCGCGCACTGCTCGAGGCCGACCAAGGCGTGCCGTACGGACGTGTGGTGGCGGTGCTGGATGTGATGAACAGGGCGGGTGTGCAACAGCTCGGCATGATCACGACACCTGCGGAACCCGGGAGCGGCAGTGCGCGACGGCGTCGCTGACGTGCTCGCGCAGCGCGCGAAGCTCGATCGCGGCCCCGCCGCCGGAGTCGTCGTGTCGCTCCTGCTGCATGGCGCACTGGCCGCCGCGGTCATCTATGCGGCGACACACGCGAGCACGCCGAAACCGGCCGGCATGATCAACATCGAGTTCGGCCCGATGCCGGCGGCCGCGCCCGCAGCGCCCGCGCGACCGCCGGCGGCCACACCCGTACCCAAGCCGGCGGAGCCCGCGCCTAAGATCGAAGAGCCGAAGCCCGAGCCGAAGATCGTCGAGCCGAAACCGAGCGCGCCCGAACCGCCGAAGAAGGTCGAAAAAGGGACCGTGCCGCTCGATCCCTTCGGGCGCTCGACGAAGAAAGGCTCCGAAACACCCGCAGCGGAACCGCCCAAACCCGCCCCCGCGGCAGCACCCGCGGCGCCCGCCGTTCCCGGCACCACCACGGATGTCCCCGTCGGCGGCTCCGGCATCACCGGACTCGAAGGCGGCGACTTTCCCTACCAGCGCTACATCGAGGGCATGCACCGCCGCATCGGCTCGAACTGGTTCCGCCCCCAGGTTGTCCCGGGGACCACCGCCATCATCTACTTCCGCATCCAGCGCGACGGCAGGATCAGCGACGCCAAAGTCGAGACCTCCAGCGGCAACGGCACCTTCGATCGCGCCGCTCTCAGCGCCATCCGCAGTTCGTCACCCCTCAACCCCCTGCCGTTCGGCTACGACGGCACGTACCTCGGAGTGCACCTCACGTTCAAATGATGAAGACACTGATCAAGATGTTGACTTTCTTGCTGGTGCCGATGTCCGCGTTCGCGCAGACGGACATCACCTCGACGATGACCGCGGGTCAGGCCGCGCAGGTGATCCGCATCGCCGTGCCGTTCCCGGCCCTCAACCCCGTCGGCGCGGCGGCGCCCGAGCCGGTGAGCACCGATGCCGTGCGCCAGAACTTCTACAGTCCGCTCACGCGCGACATCGCCTACTCCGGCATCTTCGCCATCGCCCCGCTGCCACCGTCCGTGCCGGTCACGCCGGACGTGCTGCGCACCGCGAACGCGAACTATTACCTGCAGCTCAATGTGTGGGCCGAGGGGGCGGAGTACGTCGTCGAAGCGCGACTCTCCGATCAGGCGGGCACACAGCAACTGCGCAAACGCTATCGCGCGCCGCAGGGAGCGTTGTCGCGCACCGCACACATGCTCGCGAACGAGCTGATCAAGACGTTCAACAACCGTCCCGGCGTCTTCCTCTCGCAGATCGCGTACGCGTCGAACCGCAGCGGCAACTGGGAGATCTGGCTCATGGACTGGGACGGCGTCAACCAGCGCCAGATCACGCGTCACGGCGCGATGTCGATCCTGCCGAGCTGGGCACCCGACAACGAGCGCATGGTCTATACCTCCTTCGCGCGCGGCACGAGCGACATGTACATCGTCGCGCGGCGCACCGGTGAGCGGAAGCTCGTCCGCAGTGGACTGTCCCTCAACACCTCCGCCACGTTCTCCCCGGCCAGCGACGACATCGCCTTCGTCGGCTCGGTGCGCGGCAATCCCGACATCTACCTCATCAAAGACGACGGATCGAACATCCGCCGGCTCACGACGACCACGTCGATCGAGTCGACGCCGGAGTGGAGTCCGAACGGCCGCCAGATCGCCTTCACCTCGGGGCGCAGTGGCTCGCCGCAGATCTACATCATGGACGCGGAAGGGGCGAACGTCCGCCGCATCTCCCATGAAGGCAACTGGAACGACGACGCGGTCTTCTCGCCGGACGGCGAGCACATCGCGTACACCTCGCGCGTCAACGGCCGCTTCCAGATCCGCATCGCGAACCTCATCACAGGCGTAAGCCGCATCGTCGCGGGCGAAGGATCGAACGAACAGCCGACCTGGTCGCCCGACGGGCAGTGGATCGCGTTCCAGTCGAACCGCGACGGCGCGTGGCAGGTCTACCGGATGCGCGCCGACGGCACCGACCTGCTGCAGCTCACATTCGAAGGCGAGAACAAGAATCCGGACTGGTCCAAGAAACCGGAGTGACGAAGTATCATCCGTGAAGGGAGTGGAAAGCCGATGAAGAAGATGACGAAACTGACTCTGACGAGCCTCGTGATGGCTCTGGTGCTCCTTGCGCCCGCGTGCCGTTCGCGCAAAACCCCGGCCCCTGTGACGACGCCCGCCGCGACGACGTCCTCGGTGCCCGACGTGCCGCCGCCGCCCGCGACGACGAACACCGACACGCGAGTCGCCGAGCCGACCGATTTCGTGCGGGAGACGCCGGCGCCGACCGAGGAGGTCTTCCCCGCCGACATCGAAGATCTCAACCGCATGGTGCAGCAGCGCGGCTACATTCGCGACGCGTTCTTCAACTACGACGAAGCGACGCTCGACGACGCCGCGCAGACCGCGCTCACCGCGTCCGCGAACTGGCTGAAGGGACCGCAGGGCACGACGTACGGTGTGCTGATCGAAGGTCACTGCGACGAGCGCGGGACCGAGCAGTACAACCTCGCCCTCGGCGATCGCCGCGCCAACACCGCGCGCGAGTACCTCGTCACCCTCGGTGTCGACAGCCGCCGCATCCGGACCGTCAGCTACGGCGAGGAGCGTCCGTTCGAAGAAGGCCACGACGACGCGTCGTGGGCGCAGAACCGGCGTGCGCACCTCGTCCTCGTGAGATAGAACCCCATGAAGATCCTCAGACCCGTAGTGGTGCTGGCCGTGGCGCTCGCCGCGGCCGGCTGCATTTCGACCTCGGATTTCGAGGCCGCGCAGCGCCAGATCGCCGAGCTGCAGGAAGAGCTCGCGAACATCAAACGCACGGCTTCCAGCAAAGAGGAAGTCCAGAACGTCAACGTGCGCATCGCCGAGCAGACGGAGACGCTGCTCAAGTCGAACGCGACGCTCGTGACGAAGGTCGCCGATCTCGAGGAGCGCATCCAGAGCGTGACCGGGACGAGTGAGCAGACCGGGTACCGTGTCGAACAGTTCGCGAATCAGATCGCGCAGATCCGCCGCGACCTCGATGACGTGCGTGCGCGCGTGACCACGCTGCAGGCGCCTCCGCCCGTCACGACCACCACCACCACGCCGCCGGCGAACGGTGCCGTGGCCGGTACCGAGGTGACGGTCCCGGCGACGCCGGCCGGCCCGCCCGCCGATCCGATCGAGACCTACCAGGCCGCGTACCGCGATTACCAGCGCGGCCACTTCGATCTCGCCATCGACGGCTTCCGTGACTTCCTCGACGGCAACGCCAATTCGCCGATGGCGGACAACGCCGCGTACTGGATCGCGGAAAGCCTTTTCTCACAGCAGAAATATCGGGAGGCCATCGAGCAGTTTGATGCCGTGGTCAACCGCTATCCGAAGTCGGAGAAGGTGCCGGGCGCGCTCCTCAAGAAGGGGTACTCGTACATCAACGTGGGCGAGCGTGCACAAGGAGTGGTGCAGTTGCAGTACGTGCTGCACGAGCACCCGAGGTCGGAGGAAGCGTCGCTGGCGCGTCAGAAACTCCGGCAGCTCGGGATCGAAACGAAGTAGAATACGCCGCTTACCAACCCCGGCCGGGCTCTGCCCGGCCCGATTTTCATCAATTCAGCAGGAGCACACATGGCGAACATTCGCTCGGCCGAGAAGCAGAGACGTCAGGCCGAAAAGAGAAACGAGCGGAACCGCGCGGCCAAATCGAGCCTCCGGACCACTCTGAAGAAGGCCCGCACGGCCATCGTCGGCGGCGACGCCGACAAGGACACCCTGGCGACGTCGTTTTCGGCGATCGACAAGGCAGCCAAGACCGGACTCATCAAAGAGAACACGGCCAACCGCTACAAGTCCCGCCTCGCGGGCCAGTCGAAGCGCACCGCGGCCGACAAGTAAGCGGCGCACTTTTTCCCTCGGCGCGAAAGCACGCAAACGGCGCACGTCAGTGCGCCGTTTTGCGTTTGGGGAGCGGCTGAAATCGTCGTCAGTGCCCGGTTGTCGGTTGTCTGGGCCGAGTCGGCCCGGGCGCAAGATCCCCGGACCACTGATCCCCGAGAACTGGTAACACAACGCTGTCAGCTTTTTCTGAGCACGATCGTTGCAGCTCCCCGCCCGGTGAAACTGCACAGGCACGTGCTGGTGGTAGACGACGACGCGGGCATCCGCGGGTTGCTCAGACTGCTGGCGGAGCGGCGGGGATTCACGGCCGACGTCGCGGTCGACGGGATCGAGGCGCTGCAGAAGCTCGGCGAGTGCACGTACGACCTGGCCATCATCGATCTGATGATGCCCCGCCTCAACGGCTATGACCTCGTGCTCGACATGAGCTCGCACGAGCAGCGGCCGACGATCGTCGTGGCTACCGCGATGACCGATGTGCTCATCGGCCAGCTCGACGCGAACGTCGTCCACTCCATCCTGCGCAAGCCGTTCGACATCGAGGTCGTCGGCTCGCTGATGACGGAACTGCTCACGGCCATGAACGCACGTTCCGACGACGCTCCCCTGCCGGACAACGTCGTCGCGTTTCCTAGAACCCTTCTAACAGGTTCGTGACGAGGCCTTCCGCGAAGCGCACGGCGATCTCCTGGATCGCGCGCGTCTCCTGGTCGAACGCATCCGTCGCGCCGACGTTCACCTCGTAGTTTTCGGTGAAGCGGTACTGGTCGTTCTTCCAGAGGACTTTGTCTTCGTTGCGGTGGTCGAGCAGCTCGATGTTCGCGGTGATCGAGATCTGGTAGCGCGTGGCGCGGCCCTGCTCGAACGCGATCGGAAAGATGTTGAACGTGTCGATCGAGCCGCGGAGGATGACGTGCGCTTCGCGGCGATCGTTGACCAGGCGCAGACGGCTGCGCGAGACGAACTCCTGGCTGACCGCCGCCGTGACGCGCTGCTCGAGCTCGACGCGCGTGGTGCGATTGACGAAGGCCGGCACTTCGATCGTGCGGATGGCCGGATCGAGAAAGTTGCTGCGCCCGACGAGCGCATAGCCGCAGGCGGTGAGCAGGAAAACCCCGAGGAGCAGGACGCGTTTCATCGCGGCGCAGGTTAGCACGGGAACGCCGGCGTCCTCGCCGGCTGGCCCGGCGGCGTCTTCGCCGCTGCTCACGGATTGCAAGTGCCACACGCTCTGTACCCCGCCGCGATGGCCTCCTCACGCGTCGAGAACATCGCCGTGCAGTTCGTGCACTTGAAGTAGCGGCAGCCTCTCCGGTGAAACTTGTGCGTGTTCGTGTTGCCGGCGTAGTTGGCCTGCTTCGGCTGCGGCTGCTCCGCGGGCGGCAAGGCGCGGGCTTCGTCGAGCGGCGGTGGCGGCAGCGACGGACCGGGAAGCGGTACCTGCACCTCGTCCGGCCGATGCACCTCCACCATCAGCACCATGGCCAGTGCCGTGATGAGGCAAAGCGCAATCGCGGCCAGCGATTCGCGGGTCACGAAGAGAAAGACACGGCCGCTGGAAAATGTGGCGGGCGGTCGCGAAAGAAATCTTACTTGCGGTAGGTCACCCGCAACTGCGAATCCTCGAGCTTCCCCGCCTTCTCCATCTTTTCGAAAGACGCGAGGTCGTACTCCCAGATCAGGGTGTTGCCTTCGCGGCGCGTGGCGTTGTGCGACACGACTTCGAACGGCGCACTGATGCGATAGGCCACGCGCATCTTGCCGAACGCGTCGCGCACGAGCTTCTCCGTCGCGGCGTCGAGCTTCGGCGCCTCCGCGGCCTGTTCCTTCACCGACGCGGTCGGGTTCTGCGGCTTCGCGCGAATCGTGAAGGTGTTGCCTTTCTCGGAGTACTCCAGACCTTCGAACGGGCTCTCGACGACGTTCTTCTGCGTGGGATCGCCATTGCCTTTCGACGGCAGCTTCACGCCGACGAGGTTCGTCAGGCGGTTGAAGCTGAACTTCATGCGCGAGTCCATCCCGAACTCACGCTCCTTCGCGCCGTAATCGAGCAGCGTCACGCCTTCGGGCAGACCTTTCTCGATGTCCGCGCGTGAGACATCCGTGCCCGACGAGGACGTCTTCGAAGACTTTTTGAAATCGGCCTTCGCCTTCGCCAGCTCGGCGGCGGTCAGCGGTCCGGTCTTCCCTTCCATCTCCCTGGCGAACTGCGCCATGACGACGACCATCGGCTCGAGATCGACGCCGAGGTGAAAGTCGGCGGTGCCGGAGAGATCCTTCTTCAGGTCGATCGACTGCTCGATCTCGAAACACCCCGTGAGCAACAGCACCGACAGGACCGCGAGCGCTTTTTTCATCATTTCACCACGATGTTGAGGAGTTTTCCGGGGACATAAATCTGCTTCACGATCTGCTTTCCGGCAACCCAGTTCTGGATCTTCTCGTTGCCGCTCACCGCCTCTTTCACCTTCTCCTCGGACGCCGGCGCCGCCACTTCCACCTGCCCGCGCAGCTTGCCGTTGACCTGCACGGCGATGACGACGGTGTCTTCCTGCATCAGCGCGGAATCGGCCACCGGCCACTTCGCCGTGAGCAGGAATCCCTCGTTCCCGAGCATCGACCACAGCTCCTCGGTCATATGCGGTGCGAACGGATGCAGCATCTTCAGCAGCGCCTCGTACGCCTCGCGGATGTTCGCGCCGGCATGCTCGCCGAGGAGATTCGAGAGCTCCATCAGCGCGGAGATGGCGGTGTTGAACTCGAAGCGCTCGATGCGCGACGTGACGGCGTCGATGGTCTGATGCATCTTGCGCGTGACGGCAGCCGGCACATCGCCGGACGCACCGTTCGCGACGCCCAGTCCCATGTGCCACACCCGTCCGAGGAAACGGAACGCGCCGACGACGCCTTCGTCGGACCACGCGGCTTCCTTCTCCGGCGGCGCGATGAAGAGCGTGTACACGCGCTCCGTATCCGCGCCGTAGCGCGCGATCAGCTCGTCCGGCGGGACGACGTTGAAGCGCGACTTCGACATCTTCGTCACTTCGGCGAAGAGCGCTTCCTCGCCGCGATACGGCTTGCCGTCGCGATGCTCCACCTCGTTCAGCGGCACCCACGACCCGCTCGCGTCCTTGTAGCCTTCCTTCGTGATCACGCCCTGGTTGAAGAGGCGCGTGAACGGCTCCTCGAACGAGATCAGCCCCATGTCGTGCAGCGTGCGCGTGACGAAGCGCGCGTACAGCAGGTGCAGGATCGCGTGCTCGATGCCGCCGATGTACTGATCGACGGGCAGCCATTTGTCGACGAGCTTCCGATCGAAGATCTTCTGATCGTCGCGCGGTGTGATGAAGCGGAGGAAGTACCACGACGAATCGACGAACGTGTCCATCGTGTCCGTCTCGCGCTTCGCCGCGGCGCCGCATTGCGGGCACGCGACGTTGACGAAAGCCTCGTGCTTGGACAGCGGATTGCCCTCGCGTCCCGTGAACGGCACGTCGAGCGGCAGCGACACCGGGAGCTGCTCCTCCGGCACCGGCACGAGACCGTCCTGGTCGCAGTAGATCATCGGGATCGGCGTGCCCCAGTAGCGCTGGCGGGAGATCAGCCAGTCGCGCAGGCGATAGCGCACGAGTCCCTTGCCGATGCCGCGCTCTTCGATGATCGCGATGATCCTGTCGATGGCCTGTGGCACCGGGAGTCCGTCGATCGGACCGGAGTTCGCGGCCACGCCGGTTTCGTCTTTAGCAGTGAACGGGAGCTCCGGCTCGTCGCCCGAGGTGAGCTTGATGACCGAACGGATCGGCAGCCCGTATTGCGTCGCGAAGGCGAAGTCGCGCTCGTCGTGCGCCGGCACCGCCATGAGCGCGCCCGTGCCGTACTGCGGCAGAACGAAGTTGCCGAGCCAGATCGGGATCTCTTCGTTGGTGAACGGATTGATCGCCGTTTTGCCGGTCGGGCGCCCTTCCTTCCCTGCTTCCTGACGCTCGAGCGCGGACTGGTTGCGCACCGTGGTGATCCACGCCTCGATCTCTTCGCGATACTCCGCGCCCTCGATCAGCTTCTGCACGTCGGGATGCTCGGGCGCGAGGACCATGAACGTCGCGCCGAAGATGGTGTCCGGACGCGTGGTGAAGACGCGGATGGGATGGCCGAGGTACGGCACCGGGAACTCGACGTCGGTACCGCGCGACTTGCCGATCCAGTTCCGCTGCATCAGCTTCACTTTCTCCGGCCAGTCGGTGAGCGTGTCGAGACCCGCGTCGAGCCGGTCGGCGTACTCGGTGATCCTGAAGAACCACTGCGAGAGCTCGCGCTGTTCGACGAGCGCGCCGCAGCGTTCGCAGCGGCCGTCGACGACCTGTTCATTCGCGAGGACGGTCAGATCCTGCGGGCACCAGTTCACCGGCGCGGTGCCGCGATACGCGAGGCCACGTTTGTAGAGCTGCAGGAACAGCCACTGGTTCCAGTGGTAGTACTCGGGCTCGCAGGAGGCGATCTCTTTCGACCAGTCGTAGAGGATGCCCCAGCGTGCGAACTGCGCCTTCATGCGCTCGATGTTGCCGAGCGTCCAGGTGCGCGGATGGATCTGCCGCTTGATGGCCGCGTTCTCCGCGGGGAGGCCGAACGCGTCCCACCCCATCGGGTTGAGCGCGGCGCGGCCCTGCATGCGGTAGTAGCGATAGACGGCGTCGCCGAGGATGTAGTTGCGGCCGTGCCCGACGTGGAGATCGCCGGACGGGTACGGAAACATGTTGAGCATGTACAGCTTCGAGCCCGGCGCCTGCGCATCGCTCTCGACGTTCACGTCCGCGACGCGCGCCTCGGCCCATCGCTGCTGCCACTTCGGCTCGATTTCAGTGGGGCGGTATTGCATAGAGGCGGGAGTATACGGAATTGAAAATTGAAAATTGAAAATGGAGAAAACCGAAGGCCGCCGCTACGGCCAGATGAACGTCACCGGGCCGTCGTTCTCGAGCGCGACGATCATCATTGCGCGGAAGCGGCCCGTCTTCACCGCGATCCCGGTCGACGCGAGCTCGCGGGTGAACAGCTCGAAGAGGTCGCGTGCGCGGTTCGGTTCTTCGGCGTTGTCGAAGCTCGGACGCCGCCCGCGCGCGATCGAGCCCGCGAGCGTGAACTGCGTGACCGCGAGGATCGCCCCGCCCGCTTCGGATACGTCACGGTTCATCTTCCCCGCTTCGTCCGAGAAGATGCGCAGCTCGCGGATCTTTTTCGCGGCGTCACGCATGACCTGTTCGGAGTCGCCTTTTTCAACGGCGCCGAGGACGAGAAGACCCGCGCCGATCTCGGAGACGAGCTCCTCTCCGACGGTCACGGAGGCGCGCCGCACACGCTGAATGACGCATTTCATGGCGGCGCATTCTACCGGCGCGCTCAGTCAGGCACGGTCAACTGGAGCGTCGCGCCGGGTGCAAGCGCGCCACTGACACACTGCGCGGCTCCGTTACACGCGCGGTACTGGCCGGGCGCGAGATCGGGGACGCGTAACCGTGACTCGTCGTCGAGCGGAATTCCATGCGAAACGATCCAGTCGAGGAGGAACGTCACCGGAACCGGCACACCGTCACGCGTGAGCATCCACGGCGCACGTGATCGCGAAAATCGCAGCTCGAGCGTGCCGCCTGAAGGTGCGACGTCGTACTGCGGGACCTCGGCCGACACTGGAACTTCGAACGTGTGGAGCGTGCGATTCGGTGCACCGATGACGACGACCACTCGCGTCGTTTCCTCCGGCATCCGCACTTCGAACCTTCCGCCGGCGTCGGTCACCGCCTGCGCCACCTGTCCACCCCGCGGCACCTGCGGCACCACGGAAACCCGCGCGCCCGCCAGGTGCTGTCCGGCGGAAAACACGAGGCCCGCCACACGGCGTGTTTTCAGGATCCGCAACTCGACGTCGCGAAGCGGCGCGCCCGACTTCACTTGCAGTGCGAGTGGTGCGCTGCTCTCCCCTGTCGCGTTGTTCGCGAGGAGTTGGACGCTTCCCTCCTGCAGCCCCCGCAACGTGAATTCGCCCGCCGCATTCAAAGTCGTGGTGAACGCGCGCGCCGATGACGCGGCCATGACACGCCCGCTGGTGAGACGCTGTCCGTCGTGATCGATGACCCATCCGGACAAGGACGTATCGGGCAGTTCCACCGCGATCGGTTTCGAGCCGGCGACCGAAACGCTGACGATGGAGTGAATGCCGCGAGCATCATCGACCACTTCCACGGGCCACTCCCCCAGCCGCGGCAGGCGGACCTGGAACGCCCCTTCCGCATCGGACATTGCCCGCGCGTGCACGACGCCATGGCGCGTGCCGAACCACAAGGTCGCCTCGATCGGCGCGTCGCCGAGTTTCACCGTCCCGCTGGCAACGTGCAGGTCGAGCGCGACGGGAATGGAGATGTCGCCAGCGTCGACACGGACGTCCTGCTGCCAGAGCTGATTTCCCTCGGCGTCGGCGATTTTCAGACTGTACAGGCCGGGGGATTGATCCGCGATCACGGCCTGTCCATCGGGATCGGAATGCAGCCTGACGCCGGCTTCTGCAGGAGCAAAATCAGCGACGCGGTTCCAGCGAATGCTCCACGGACGCGCATCGGCATCCTGAGGAGGCGCGATGGCGATCCGCACCTGCAGCGGCGGAAACAGCTCGATGGCCTTTCGGAACGACGTCTCTTTTCCTTCGTAAATCTCGAGCGGGCCGATGACTCGCGTCGCAAAGTCTTTCGCGCGGATCTCGACGTTGTACGTGCCGGCAGGCAGAGGCGCGAGTTGTACGAATCCGCGCCTGTCGAACTCCGCTTCGGCGACAGGGACGGACAATCGTGCAGCAGTCTCGGACGGCACGGCCGCAACGGGTCGCACGATGCGTGCGCGAGCGGGCGCTTTCAGGGTCTGGGCGACATCGCGTTCGAGGTATGCGGTAAACGACGCGCCGCGCTTCAACGCGATCTTGCCGAGGTCCCGTGTCTGGCCGGGCTTCAACCCGATCTCCCAGAAGTAGTGCGGCGTCATCGCCGGAATGCGCAGGACCACGTGACGCGCGGCCGCCGGCAGCGTGCAGAGGAATCCGCCGCTGGTGTCGGCCGGGCACTCGAATTTCGTGCCGCGAGGGATGTCCGCCGTCTGCGCGGGCAAGGTTTCCACGACGAAGGAAACGGTGTCGGGTTTCTTTTCGCCCTCGGGAACGACGAGGCGTCCCTTGATCCTGGCCGTGGGCCAGAGGTCGAGCGCCACGATCGTCCCTTCCGCCGCCGTGATGCGTCTCGGCGCCATCCAGAACGCATCGTCGCCACTGCTCACGTCCCACTCGCTGCCGATGGCGACGCTCAACGCTCCTCGCCCATCCACCACCTCGATGACGCTCGAGGCCGAGGAATCCGCGACGCTGGTTGCACGCAGCTTCACGGTGGCCGGTGCGGCGCCGGCGACACGAACTTCGAATCGGAGGCTCGCCGCGTCCTCAGCGAGGAGCACGAACGACAGCACGGCAGCGAGCACGAAGGCTGGTCCGCGCATGCGAGCAGGTCAGCCGTAGACTTCCAGGTAGTAGCACTGGACGCCGGCCCCGCGGCCGAAGCAGCCGCTCACGCACTCCTTCCCCGAGTACGGTGCGAACGCCGGGACCGCGAAAACGGAAAGGACGACGACCACGAAAACGAGCCGCGGGCAGGAACGGATCATGGGGCACTCCCTTCGTCCATTCGTCAGCATCTCCATCAGTGTCGACAGACACCGCTGCGCCGTCAAATACGGCGCATTCCAACCACGGTAGAAAACGTTAGAATCCGCGCGCAGTTAACGGAGAATACTCACATGATCAACAAAGTCATCCTCGTCGGCAGGCTCGGGAAAGACCCGGAGATCCGTTCGACTCCGCAGGGCAGCACGGTGGCGAAATTCACCGTGGCCACAGACGAGAAATTCACCGACCGCAGCGGGGAAAAGCAGGAGCGCACCGAGTGGCACAACATCGCCGCGTGGGGCAAGCTCGGCGAGATCTGCGGGCAGTATCTGCGCAAGGGCAAACTGGTCTACATCGAAGGCTCGATCCGCACCGAGAGCTGGGACGACAAGGAATCGGGACAGAAAAAGTACCGCACCGAGATCGTGGCCAGCACGATGAAGATGCTCGACCGCCGTGGCGATGAAGGCGGCGGTGGTGGCGGAAGCTACGGCGGCGGAGGCGGCTACAGCCAGTCGCGCTCGACCGGCGGCGGTGGCGGCGGCAAGTCCACCGACGTCATCGACGAGGACGAGGACGTTCCGTTCTAGACCGCTCGTTATCCTGAGCCGCAACGGCGAAGGATCTCAGCCGGCCTGGCCTGAGATTCTTCGCCGCGCCCGGGACGACGACTCAGGGACGGTCGAGCGCGGCCGTCCCCACCCCTTTCGCGCGAATGCGCGTGATCTTCTGCTCCACATCCGGCGGTAGCGTTCCATAGCGCGACAGATCCGGCTGCGCCGCGAGAAACTCCAGCACGTTCTGCGGACGGTACGTCGACAGGGCGTGCATTCTCTCGATCACCGCCGGATGCAGATCCGCATTGCGTCCGCGGATCGGACGGACGCCTTTGCCGAGGCGCAAGCGGATCGCCTCGGCGATCTTCATGGCGGTGCTCCACGACGGGTAGATCTCCGCGGTCGGAACTTGTTTGAAGTACTCCAGGTATTTGTCGTCGACCTTCAACCTGTCACCGGCGGTCGCGCCTTCGAGAATCCACTGCAGGGCGATGTTCGCCAGTCCATCCGTCTTCAGTCCGCCGCCGACGTTCGAGTGCACGCCGGCGAACCAGCGCTGCTCCAGCGTCTGCCCCTCCCGCACATCCGTCCACACCTCGGGGCGGAAATCGAAACGCTTCTCGTCGATCGCCAGCGCCTGACGCGCGCTGCGCACGCACGCGGCCGGCGCGGCGCCCGTGTGGAACGTGCGTCCCGGATCGGAGGTCTGCTCGCCTGTCGCCGCGAAGCGTGAGCCGAGCGACGCGACCGTGTCGAAGACGCCGAGGTACGTGATCTCGATCGGACGGAAGACGAGCTGGCGGCCGGGCTTCGTTGTCGCGGCGACCAGTTCGTCGAAGGCCTGGCGGTCGCCGTGACTCTCGACGTACTTGCGGAAGAAAAACGGGAAAAAGTACGCCTGATCCTTCGGCAGCAGGCCGCCGCTCCATTCGAGGAAGCGTGTCACCGCGCGTGCCGTCGCGGCACCGCGGCTGAAGCCGAAGATGTACACCTCGTCGCCGGGCTGATAGTTGAGCGAGAGAAAGTGCAGCGCGTCTTCGACGTTGCCCTCGAAGCCCGCGCCCCAGAGTCCGCCGAGGACCTTGTCGGCGCGATAGAGGATACGGTTGGCGGTACCGGCGTACATCGCCAGCGAGCCGACGCCGATGTCGTAGTACGTGATCTGCTGCTTGTCCGCGCTCGGCAGGATGGCGCGGCAGATCTTCAGCGGATTGGTCGGGCGCAGGACGATCCCGTCGTCTTCACGCTCCTGCTCGTTCGCGGTGCTGTTCCAGGTTCCGTCGAGGCAGAGGATGAGCCGGCGGCCGGGGTTCGTCGAGATATCCATACGCTTAAGAGTGCCGCAACGGGAGAAATCTCCTACCTAAACCTTGTAGCGATCGCGCAGGACCTTGAGGTGATGGCGCTCGTGGCCGACGATCACCCACGCCAGGCCGCGCACGGTCACCGGGAATCCATTCGCGGTTCCGCTCCGCATCCACGCCTCCTCCGGCAGGTTGCGGAAGAAGACGATCGTCGCGCGGCGCACGAGGGCGTAGTACTCGGAGAGGTCGCCGAGCTTCCACGAATCGAATGACGCGGTGCGCACGTACTCGTCCTCGTCGTAGCCCGGCAGCGGCTGCGTCTCCCCTCGCGCGATGGCCAGCGCGCGGTAGCTCAGGATGCGCTCGGAATCGGCGATGTGGCCGAGGACTTCCTTCACGGACCACTTCGCGTCGCCGTAGCGATACAGGCCGCGCGTCTCGTCGAGCGTGGCCAGCAGCTTCTGCGTGTCGGTCGACTGCGCTTCGATCGCCGGCAGGATCTCCTCCTCCGGCACGAGCTCGACATATCCCTGATGCGGGGCGGCGTACTCCGCGGGCGAAGGTCTCATTCGATCCTCACGAACGTTTTGTAGTGATCGCGCGTGTACCACAGCTCCCCTGCCTCGCCGCGCACGACGCGGCGCGCGCCGCGGTTCTTCGCGCCCGGCGTCGGAACCGTGTACTCGCGATAGTACCCGCGCGGCTTCGCGGGCAGGAGCTTCTCGCGGTTCGCGAACACGCTTCCGTCTTTGTTCGGATACGGGAACGGTCCGCCTTTTCTGATCCGTGCGACGGTTGCGTCGAGCTCGGTGCGCTCCACGCGGTCGAGCTGTTCCAGTGTGGAGCGCGATTTCGGACTCGCCGGTGCGCCATCGGAGTTCTGCCACCGCGCGACGATCATCGTCGACAGGACGACGGCCGCCCACACGGCGATGCTGACTGCGCTTTTCGGTCGTCTGCGCATCACGTCACCAGACGAAGACGAGGTGGAGATTGCCGCCGCGCTCTTCCGCCGCCGCCATCCATACATCGACCAGCGTCGTCATCTCCTCGGAAGCGCGTCGCCAGCGCATCTGCGCGTTGTGCACGAGCAGCACGATCGCCCGGTCGTTCTCGAGATCGCGCAGACACTCCTCGAGCGCATCCCAGTTATGACCGAAGTAATCGGGCAGCTCGAGCGCCGTGGCGAGCTCGCCGAACAGCGACGGCCCTCCCGCGATCTCCGAGACGGAAAAGGCGGGATCGGCGCGTAACGCCTCCACCGCCTCAATGGTTGCGAAATGGACGGAAAGCTTGCCGAACGTCACGCCGCAACAGTAACACCCGCGAGCGTCAGAACGCCCGTTGCGGAAACGGCAACATTCCGCAAGCGGGGCGAGTGCACCACCACCGACTGCCCGTAGAGGAGCGGCACGAGCGGCGCTTCCTCGCGCACGAGCCGGTGGATCTCGCGTTTGTTCTCGTCGGACGGATGCTCGCGGAAACGCGCCAGCGCGGCGTCCATTGCCCCATTTTTCCAGCGGCTGTGGTTCGAGTGATGGGGACCTTCGCACATCTTCGACCAGAGCAATGCCTCGAAGTAATCCGCGGGATCGGGCGTATCCGCGGTCCATCCCGCGAGGGCCATGTCGTAATTGCCGCGCAGGAGATCGCCGAAGAATTCGTCGCTCGTGTGCGTCTCGCACAGGTCGACGGCGATGTCCAGCGCCGCGAGCTGGCGCTGGATCGCGTGCGCGAGCGGCAGCGGCTTCGGCAGGTACGGACGCGGCGCCCACGGCACGAGCAGCGACAGCCGCGACGGCTTCGCGCCGCTCGCCTCGAGGAGGTGCCGTGCTGCATTGCGATCGCTGTACGGGATGCCCGCCGAACGCCCCATCAGCGGCGGCAGCAGATTCGCGGCGATGAACGCGACCGGATTTTTGTCGAACGAGGTCGCGGCGAGATCGTGCAGGTCGAGCGCGAGCGCAATGCCGCGGCGCACGTCGCTGCGCGCGAGCACGCGGCGCTCGGTGTTGAAAAAGAGGATGCCGGTCGAGTTCCCCGGCTGCAGCGACGGCGTGACGCTGGTGAGCTGATGCCGCGACAGGTCGGCCATCGTCAGCGCGTTCGTCAGGTCGATCTCCCCGTTGCGCAACGCCTCGATGAGCTGGCGCGGCGAGCCGTCGTCCGCCGCCGGGCAGACGCGGAACTCGAGCTCGTGGATGCCCGTCTTGCCCTGGTAATGCGGATTACGCACGAGCCGCACACGCGTCGCCGACTGCAGCAGGCGCAGGTTCGGACGCTCGTCGAACATGAACGGACCGGTGCCGAGGAGCTGCGAGCCGGCGTCGAGCACGATCGAGCAGTTGGTCTCCGTGAGCCAGAGGTCGAAGCGCGGATTCGGCGTGAGGAGCGCGAACCACACGCGCCCCGCGCGCACTTCCACGTGTGTTTTCGACGCGAGCACCTTCGACGCGCGCAGCGACCGCACGGCGAGATCGGCGGTGAGCGGCGTGCCGTCGGAAAAGAAGACGCCTTGGCGCACCGCGGCGGAGTACTGCAGCCGGCCTTCCTCGCGCAGCGGCTCGAAGAGAACCGGACGCACGTTCGTCACGCCGGCCACGACCGCATACGGCGCCTCGTAGATCTGGCCGAGGAGCATGCCGCTGATGCTGTCGACGGCTTCGCGAGGATCGAGGTTGGCGATCGGACTGAGAATGCCTACGCGTACGACTGCCGGCGGTGGTTCCATAGGAGTTTTACAGGCGACGATACCGCAGCCGGCGCCTGATTGTCCGGGCGTATCAGCCGGCGGAGCGCCGGCGCTCCGCATTACACGCGCACGACGACGAACGTCACGTCGTCATTGGGCGGGGCGTCGCCGTGCCACTTCCGTGCGGCGTCCGCAAGCGCCGCGATCACACCTTCGGCATTCGGCGCCACTGCCGCCGCGGCGAAGGCCGCGTACGCCGCGCCGTATCCGAGCTGCTGCCCCGCGTCATTCATGAGCTCCGGAAAACCGTCGCTCAGGAAGAGCACGGTGTCGCCCGCGGCGAGTTTCACCTCCGTCTGCGGATAGTCCGTGCTGAGCGTGCCGAGCGGCGTCGCCTGCAATGCGATCTCGTCGACCGCCGCGGTCGCCGTGCGATACACGAGCACGGGCGGCATGCCCGCCGAGGCCACCGTCAAGGAGTGTTTGTGAAAGCGCGCGAGCGACAGCGCCATGGCCATGCGTCCGAGGTCCATGCGCTTGATCTTCTCGGCCGCGTCGTTGAGGAACTCGGCCGGCGACGTCGTGCCGCCGAAGCCCGCGAACAGCGTCTTGATCACCGTGACCATCGTGCCGGCTTTCGCGCCGTGTCCGGTCGCGTCGCCGATCGTCACCGTGAGCTCGTCGCCGATGAGATGAAAGTCGTAATAGTCGCCGCCGACCTCCGTCGCCGTGCGCGTGAACACCGCCACGTCGTACAGCCGGTGCCGCGGCACTTCCTTCGGCAGCATCGAGAGCTGGAAGCGCCGTGCCTCCTCGAGCTCCTCGGTCTTGCGCTCGTACTCGACGTGCATGAGGCGCTGCTGCACTTCCTGCTCGCGGCGCGCGCGCTCCTGCTCCACGAGCTGCTGCTGCTGCAGGCTCAGATCCTCGGCCATGCGATTGAACGCTTTCGCGAGTTGTCCGAGCTCGTTGTTCGTCTTCACCGGCAGGCGCGTCATGAGATCGCCGTGCGCGATGCGCTCCGCGCCTTCGGTGACGAGTGCGACGTCGCGCGTGAGGTGATTCGACAGCGGCACGATGCCGATCAGCGCGAAGGCGATGAGGCCGAGTCCGAGTCCGAAATTGCGCGCGGCAGTACGGCGCAATTCGTCGAGATTCTCTCCGACCGGACGCGCCACGCCGATGCGCAGGCCGCTCTGCGCGTCCGTCGACATCGAGACCAGCCAGCCGTCGATGCCTTTCATGCTCTGTTTCCTGCTCGCGCGCGCGGCGACGCCGAGGGCCTCGAGACGCGCACGCTCTTCCTCGTTGCGCGTGTAGAGCGTGCCTTCGCGATCGACGGCAAACGGGATCTCGCTGCGATCGTCGACGACGCTGCCGAGGATGCGGCGGATGACGTGCTCGGGACTGATGCGCGCGGTGATGTTGCCGACGACCTGTCCCTGATGCAGCACGGGCGCGTGGAACTTGCGTCCGAGGATCAGCGCGGATTTCTTCGCATCCTCGGCAGCCTTCTGCAGATCTTTCGCGGTGGCGCCGCGCACGACGACTTTTTTCGGCGCCTGCGCCGGCGGCTTTGCGGCGACGGCCGCGGGCGCGGTGGCGGTGGCGATCCGCGCCTTGCGCAACTCGGCCATCGCCCGATCGTGCTCGCGGCGCGTGGCCATGGCTTGCTGCATCTGCGCGTCGTAGCGCGAGCGGTCCGCTTCGACGACGCGGCGCAGCTCTTCCTGCGCCTCGTGCAGTTCCTCGCGGACGTCCTGCCGTTCTTCCGGCGTGAGTTGCCCGGTGCCGAGCCGCGCGCCGAGGCGGCCGATCTCGCCGATCAGCTCCCGCTGCTCCTCGGACATCACGTACCGCGGCATGGCCGTGATCGGCGGGAGGTCGATGACCACGGGTGCGATGGGCGGCGGCGGCGGTGCGGGAACGGGCTCCTGGCCCGGCTCCGCGGGCTCGGCCGGAACCTCCGGTGCTTCGGCGACCTGCGACGGGGTCTCGGCCTCGGCCGGCTCCGGAACCTCGACCTGCGTGTTCGTCGCATCGCGCACCGGTTCGAAGTCGAGCGCGTCGACGAACGACGCGGCGTCGCCCATCACGGTGACGATGTTGCCGACGTCCGCGCCGCCCTGCGCGTTCTGCGGCAACGGCAACGCGGAAACGAACTCGAGACGCTGATCGAGATCGGTGCGGATCGTCGCCAGACGCCGGTCCATCTGCTGCGTGAGGCGGTCCGCCTCGCGTTTATAGGCAGCCTCGAGCGCTCGCCGCGACGAGTGGTACGAGTACGTCACGATCGCCGCCAGAGGGACGACGGCGAGGACGAACGCGGCCAGGATCAGTTGCGTGCGAATGCGCATGCGAGTCGAAGGTTAAACGACTCAGGGGGTGAAAAGTTGCCCTTTCAGGTCCACTCCTCGCGGCCGGTGCGTCCTTTGCCGGGCGTGCGCGAGCCTTTGCGGCGATCGACGTCGGGGACGATGACCTCGCGATGCGGACGCGTTTTCTCGAACTCCGTGACGAACGCTTCCGCCTCGTCGACGACGTCGTCCCACGTTTTCGCGACCGTGGCTTCCGCGCGGATGCGCTCGCAATGCGCGCGGAACGTCTCGCAGCGGCGGATCGCTTCGTCGAAACGGTTGCGGACTTTCTCGTTCGCCTCGACCCGCTCGCGGAAATGGCGCTGCAGGTCGGGAATGCGCTCGATGTGGCTGCAGAAGAGGATGACGTCGTTGCCCGCCATGAGCGCGATCTCGGAGATCTTCTCGTACGAGCCGAGGTCGGAGACGGCGTGCATCTCCATGTCGTCGCTGACGGCGAGTCCGTCGAAATCGATCGTGTTGCGGAGGAGGTCCGTGGTCAGGCGCCAGCTCAGCGTCGCGGGCAGTTCCTTATCGTCCTCGACATGCGGATAGAGGCCGTGGCCGATCATGATCGCGCCGGCGAGCGGGCCGAGCTGCTCGAACGGCACGAGCTCGCGCTTGAGGAGCGTGTCCATCGGCACGTCGATCACGGTCGCGCCGTAATGCGGATCGGCCGAGCCTTCGCCGATGCCGGGCCAGTGCTTGAGACACGAGGCCACGCCGGCCGTGTGCAGTCCGCGGATGAACGCGCCGGCGAGCTCGGTCACGCTCTCGACGTCCGCGCCGAACGTGCGGCGCTCGAGCCCTTTCGGGGCGATGCTGCCGCGGATGTCGACGACGGGCGCGAGATCGATCTCGATGTCGAAGTAGCGGAGGGCCATGCCGATCACGCGTCCGAACCATTCGGACAGCTCGGCCGGTTTGTCTCCCTCGGCGAATGCTTCCGCGCTCGGCAGTCCCGGCAGGATGTGGCGCAGCCGATCGACGCGTCCACCTTCCTCGTCGATCATGAACAGCGGCGGCTTCTCCGGCGCGAGGCTCTTCACCTCGGCCACGAGGTCGCGGAGCTGCTCGACGCTGGCGATGTTGCGGCCGAACAGGACGACAGCGTACGGCGTGTTCTCGCGCAGAATTCTCCGCTCGAGATCGGTGAGAGTCTTGCCGGTGAGGCCAATGCCGAGAACGTCTGGGTGCATTCGGGCGTGCATCGTAGCGTTGCTGGAGCGGCGTTGCTAGGTGGAGTTGCTGGTTACTTGTTGCTGGTTGCTGGTTGCTTGTGATTCGCGGCCTGACGCCCAGGCCATGCATCACAAGCAACCAGCAACAAGCAACCAGCAACTAATCGAGCTTCTGCTTCAATTCGTAGAGCGCGTTGAGCGCATCGCGCGGTGCCATCGAGTCGATGTCGAGTGCGCGGAGCGCCTCGACGATCGACTGCTCTTTCGAATGGAAGAGCCCGAGCTGGCGCGTCGGCGGGCCTTTCCGCCGCGTCTCTTCGACCAGATCGCGCTCTTTGCGCTCGAGAGTCACGAGGATCTCCCGGGCGCGCTCGATCACGGATTGCGGGATTCCCGCCAGCTTCGCCACCTGGATGCCGTAGCTCTTGTCCGCGGCGCCTTCGACGACTTTGCGGAGGAAGATGATCTGCTCGTTCCACTCCCTGACCGCGACGTTGAAGTTCGCCACGCGCGACTTCGTTTTCGCGAGGTCGGTGACCTCGTGGTAGTGCGTCGCGAAGAGCGTGATGCCGCTGCGGGCGGGGTTGTCGTGGAGGTATTCGATGATGGCCCACGCCAGTGAAAGACCGTCGAACGTGGCGGTACCGCGGCCCACTTCGTCGAGGATGATCAGCGAGCGGTCGGAAGCGTTGTTGAGGATGTTCGCGGTCTCGTGCATTTCGACCATGAACGTCGACTCGCCGCGCGCGAGCTGGTCGCTGGCGCCGACGCGCGTGAAGATGCGGTCGAAGATGCCGAGGCGGGCCTTTGCCGCGGGGACGAACGAGCCGGCCTGATTGAGGAGCACGATCAGCGCGACCTGACGCAGGTACGTCGACTTGCCGCCCATGTTCGGGCCGGTGATGACCTGGATGCCGTTGTCGTCGCGGCGAACGTTGGTGTGATTGGGGATGAAGCGCTCGGTGGCGAGCTGCTCGATGACGGGATGGCGGCCGTCTTCGATGCACAGCTCGGCGTCGTCGCTGAGCGTGGGACGCACGAAGCGGTTGCGCACCGCGACGGTGGCCATCGACGAGAGCGCGTCGATATCGCCGACCGCGCGGGCCGTCGCCAGAATGGCGGACGCTGCGCTGGCGATGCGGCCGAGGAGATCGTCGTAGAGGCGCAGCTCGATGGCGACGGACTTGTCTTCCGCGCCGATGATCTTTTCCTCGAGCTCCTTGAGATCGGGCGTGATGAAGCGCTCCGCGTTCGCGAGCGTCTGCTTGCGGATGTAATCCGCGGGCGCTTTGGCGAGGTTCGATTTCGAGATCTCGATGTAGTAGCCGAAGACGGAGTTGTAGCGGATCTTCAGCGACGAGATCCCGGTGCGCTCGCGCTCCCGCGCTTCGATCTCGAGGAGGATCGTCTTCGAATCGCGGGCGATGGAGCGCAGCTCGTCGAGCTCGCGGTCGACCCCGTCGGCGATGACGTTGCCGTCGCGCACGGAGATGCTCGGGTTGGGCGCGATGGTTTTGGCAATGTCGGCGACGACGTCGTGGAGTGTCATCGGTTCCCGGTTGCCGGTTGTCCGCAACGCGTCGCCATGAGAACGGACCACGGACAACTGACAACCGTCGCGCAGCGACGCGAGGAGCGGCCCCTGCAACGGCCCCATCGCCTCGCGCAACTCCCCGACCATCAGCAGCGAGTCGGCGAGCGTCAGACACTCACGCGGCGTGGCCGTGCGCAGCGTCACGCGGGAAGTGACGCGCTCGAGGTCCGCGATCTTCTGCAGACGGGCGGTCATGTGTTCGAGGATGGCGCGCGATCGCGTCAGCTCGTCCACCGCGTCGTGACGATCGAAGATGGCCTCCCGATTCGTGAGCGGGCGCGTGAGCCAGCGGCGCAGCGTGCGCGTGCCCATCGCCGAGCGCGTGGCGTTGATCACGCTCCACAGCGTCGCGCGCGGACGCGTGGCGTCGCGCGATTCGACCACTTCGAGATTGGCGAGCGTCGCCGCGTCGAGCTGCAGAAAATCGGAGTCGTTGTCGACGCGCAGCGCGCGCACGTGGTCGAGCGTCTTCTTGTGGCTCGCGCTCGCGTAGCGCAGCGCACCGCCCGCGGCGCCGATGCGCGGGTCGTCGTCGTCGAGGCCGAAACCGCGCAGCGATTGCGTGCCGAAATGCTTCGACAGATATTCGTGCGAGCCGCGCGTCTCGAAGAGCGACGGCTCGACCGGTGTGATCGGAATCGTCAGCGCTCCGTTCGTCCTGGTTTCGCGCGGGACGATCGCTTCGCGCGGGCCGAAGCGCGCCAGGTCGTCGTACAGACGCGTGTCGGTGAGCGAGCGATAGGTGGTCACGAAAAAATCGCCCGTCGACACGTCGAGATACGCCGCACCCACGTGCTGTTCTTCCGGCACGAGGGCGAGCAGATAGCAGCTCTCGCGCTCTACGATCGACGACTCCGTCGCGGTGCCGGGCGTGACGATGCGCACGATCTCCCGCCGCACCAGTCCCTTCGCCTGCGCCGCCTCCTCGGCCTGCTCGCAGATGGCGACACGCAGTCCGTGGCGGATCAGCTTCGCGATGTACCCGTCCGCCGCGTGATGCGGCACGCCACACATCGGCGTCTCGTACTCCTGCCCTTTGTTGCGCGCGGTGAGGACGAGGTCGAGCAGAGGCGCGGCTTTCTCCGCGTCCTCGAAGAACATCTCGTAGAAATCGCCGAGGCGGTAAAACAGGATCGCATCCGGCACCTGCCGTTTGATCTCGAAGTACTGCTCCAGCATGGGAGTGAGTTTGGTGACGGGGCGGGAGGACATTCAGCGAGGCTTCCGGATGCGCAGCAGATTACCATCCTCGACCCCGAGCTCGATCACCACCGCGGCGCGCAGACTCGTATGCGGTACTTGATCCAGAAGCACCACCCAACGCTCTTCGGCCGCACCTTCTCCGGCCCGCGCCCGCGCGACGTGGACGACCTCGTAATCGCGCATGCCGCGCGTTTTCGCAATCGCCAACGCACGCTGCCCTGCTTCGATGGAAAGGATGCGTCCTTTCGGACGCGACGGATCTTCCGCGCCGCCGAGCGCGACGAAGAGGATCGCGCAGAGGGCGATCCATCCGAGGTAGAGCGGGAGCCAGCGGCGAAACACGGCTGTATGATACGGATCGTGACCCGCGGCGAGATCGAGCAGAAACTGATCGCCATCGTACGGCAGGAAAAAGACATCCCCGAGGACCTGCTGCGGCCGGAGACGTCGCTGGCGGACGCGGGGATCGATTCGCTCGATTCACTGACCATCCTCTTCGCCATCGAAGAGCAGTTCAACATCTCCGTCCCCGACGACAAGGCGCGCGCCATGCGCACGTTCGGCGACATGATCACCATCGTCGAAGAGCGTGCCGGGATCGAGAATTGAGGATTGAGGATTGACGTGGCGGGCTCCCCATCCTCAAGCCTTCATCCTGCATCCTCCCTCCGGCCGCAGGCCGTCGTCATCACCGGCCTCGGCATCGTCTCGCCGTTCGGACGGGGACGCGCCGCCGCGCTGAACGCGCTGCGCGCTGCCCGCAGCGGCGTGCGCGCAATCACGAGCATCGACGCTTCGTCTCTGTCCTGCCGCATCGCCGGGGAAGTTCCCGCGGACGACGGTTCGCCTCGCGGACACGATCGCTTCACGCGCTTTGCGTTGCTCGCGGCCGAGGAAGCGGCGGCGCAGGCGGGCGAGCTCGGCGAGGAGCGCGACCGCATCGGCGTCCTCATCGGCACAGGCCTCGGCGGATGCGAGACGCTCGACAACAGCTACCGCCGTCTGTACGCGGAGCACGCACGCGTTCCGCCGATGTCCATTCCGATGTCGATGTACAACGCGGCGTCATCCGCGGTGTCGACGAAGTTGCAGGCCAAAGGCCTCTCCTATTCGATCGTGTCCGCGTGCGCTTCGAGCGCGCATGCGATCGGCCTCGCGGCGCAGGCCATTCGCGCGGGTCAGGCGGATGCGGTGTTCGCGGGAGGGAGCGACGCGCCGCTGTCGACGGGAATCATCAAGGCGTGGGAGTCGCTGCGCGTGCTGGCCATCGACAACGAGCATCCCGAGGCGGCTTGCCGGCCTTTCAGCGCCGATCGCAAAGGACTCGTGCTCGCGGAAGGCGCGGCGGTGTTCGTGCTCGAATCGTACGAACATGCCCACGCACGCGGCGCGGAGATCCTCGGCGAGATCGCCGGCTTCGGTGCCACGAGCGACGCGGGGCACATCACCGATCCGTCGGCGGACGGCGCCGCGCGCGCGATGTCGCTGGCGTTGAAAGACGCGCGCATGAACGCCGAGGACGTCGGCTACGTCAACGCCCACGGCACCGGGACGCGCGCGAACGACGCCACCGAGACCGCGGCCATGCACTCGGTCTTCGGCGCGCACGTCCCGCCGGTCAGCTCGACGAAATCGCTGCACGGCCACGCCATGGGAGCGTCGGGCGCACTCGAGATCGCGTCGTCCTTACTCGCCCTGCGCGACGGCTTCCTCCCGCCGACGATCAACCTCGAAAAACCCGATCCCGAGTGCGATCTCGACTACGTCCCGCACACGCCGCGCGAGACGCGGGCGACGTCGTTCCTCTCCAACTCCTTCGGCTTCGGCGGCATGAACGCGGTGGTCGCGGTCCGGTTCGCACGCTAACCGGGTGGCTCGCGCCGGTCGTGGCAGTCTCTTTGCTACGCTAACGTCCGATTCGGTTCGGAGGCTGTGTGATCGTAGAGAAGAAGCACCTCGATAACTTCACCATTCTGTACGTGGAAGGTCTGATCAAACTGGGCGAGAGCGCCGAGTTTTTTTCCTCCGCACTGGAGAACGTGCTGAAGAACGAGAGCACCAACGTCATCATCGACTTCACCAAGATCGACTACATCGACTCGACCGGCATCGGTGAGCTGGTCGGCTACCTCGGCAAATTCACCAACCAGAACCGCAAGCTGATCCTCGTCAACCCGTCCGAGCGGATCCAGAAACTGCTCAAGCTGGCCAAGCTCGACGCCGTCTTCAGGATCTACGCGACGGAGGAAGAGGCCGTCAGCGCCGAGAGCGGCACCACCGCCCGCGCGAGCTAACGCAGCAGCGGGACGGTGTCCACCAGACAGTAGCGCGGGTGCTCGGCGAAGAGGTCCTTGAGGATCTTCTGATGCCCCGCGCCGACGATGAAGAGGAGCCGGTCTCCCGGCTCCGTCACTTTCATGATGTTGGTGACGATGCGCAGGTTGCGCTTGTACCAGTTCGTGGCGCGGTCCGTGTTTTCGTAGAGCGCGGGCCCGTCGCCCGGGGCGAGGTTCGACATGACGTCCCACTGGTGGTTGAGCCGGTAGCGCTCGGGCGTGTTCTGGTACGCGAGGTACTCGGCGATCGTGGAGGTGCGCAGCCGTTCGTCATCCTTCGCGACCTGAGCCTGTACGCTCTTCATCAGCTCTTCCTCCTCGGGCGACATCGCCGGCGCCGCCGCGGGTGTCGCGTTCGCCTTCGCCTTCGGCCTGTGCTGCTCGGCGGGCGTGATGCCGTTCATCCACATCGGATAGTCGACCGGCCAGAGACGCGCGTGATTCTGTGACGCGGCCAGACGAAACCCGAGCTGCTCGATCTCGTTGTGTCCCAGCGTGTACTTCCCTTCGCGCCACCCTTTGTAGCGATCGGTCCACGTGGTCAGCCAGTGTCCGGACTCGATCATGACTTTCGTCGGCTTGAAGCGCGCGAGCTTCGCCACGACGTCTTCGACTTCCTTCTGCCGCCGCGGCGAGAGCACGTCGTCGACCTCCTGGTTGACGGCGTCGGCGGTGCTGCCGGCGAAGTGATACGTGCCGAGAATCGCGATCGGCGTGCGGCCCGCGGGACACGACTCCTGCGCGCGGGCGCCGGCGGCAAGGAGAGCGAGGGTGAGGACGAGTGCTTTGCGCATGCGTGATGGTAGACGCAGGACGCGCCGCATTCGTTAGACTGCGTACGAATGAGCGTGAGCCTCACTCGCGTCCTCCGCGGCGGCCAGGTCGAGTCGATCCATCGCGGGTCGATCGCGGTCGTCGACGCGCGCGGGCGGCTGCTGGCCCTGGCCGGCGATCCCGCGACGCGCATATGTCTCCGCTCCGCGGCGAAGCCGTTTCAGGCCATTCCTCTCCTCGAGTACGGCGGACTGGAAGAGTTCGATCTGACGCAGGAAGAGATCGCGCTCACGTGCGCGTCGCACGGCGGCGAGCCGCTGCACGTCGCCACGGCCGCCGCGCTGCTGCGCAAAGGTGAGCTCGACGAAGAGGACCTCCTCTGCGCCGCGCATCTGCCGTTCGACGACAAATCCGCGGCGGACCTGCGCGCATCGGGCGAGCTCCCCTCGCCGCTGCACAACAACTGCTCGGGCAAACACGCCGGCATGCTCCTCACCACGCAGGTGATGGACGTGCCGAGTGCGAACTACATCGACGCCACACATCCGCTGCAGGAGCTGATGCGCGCGACCGTGGCCGACTTCGCGGACCTCACGCCGGACGAGATCCCCATCGCCATCGACGGCTGCGGCGTACCGGCGTTCTTTCTCACGCTCTACCGCGCCGCATACGCGTACGCGCGGCTCATGGGTGGCGCGATCGAGCGCTACGCGGACAGCGGCAGGCGCGTCGTAGATGCGATGACGACGTTCCCGCACTACGTCGCCGGCAACTGGAGCATGACCACGCCGCTCATGACCGCGTTCGGCGGCGAGTTGCTGGCGAAAGAAGGTGCCGAGGGTGTGTACCTGATGGCGCTGGCGCCGGAGCTGTGCGGCGAATTGACCGAACGCCTGCGCCTCACCGATGATGCCGCCATCGGCATCGCGCTGAAGATCGACGACGGCTCCATGGACCGCGGCCGCAATCCCGTGATCCTGCGTACGCTCGAGCAACTGGGCGTCGACGTCGCCGCGCGCCCCGGACTGCCGAGAGAGTGGCCGGTGGTGAATCACGCCGGTGCGGTGGTGGGCGAAGTGAAGGCTGAGTTCGAATTGGAGATGCTATGAAAGCGAGTGAACGCAGAATGCAGAATGCAGAGTTGGGAATGAAGAAAACGTCATGGCAGCGGACGCTCAGGTTCTGCATTCTGCATTCTGTATTCTGCATTCTGCTGTTCTCCTGTAAGACCGTCGGCGTCTCCATGACGCAGGGCGGGTACGCCGAGGTTTCGCCGCAGATTGCGAATGAAATGATTCTCGACTCGCGGCAGGTGGTGATCCTCGACGTCCGCACGGTGGAGGCGTTTCGGGGGAATGCGGGGCACATCGGCGGGGCGGTGAGTGCGCCGTTCGCGACGATCGAGCGTCAGTTGCCCGAGCTCCTCCCCTACCAGAACCAGACCGTGCTCGTGTACGGCGAGGGGGACGCGGAAGGCGCGCTCGCGGCGAAACTGCTCACCCTGGCTGGGTTCCGGAACGTGGTCCATATCGCCGGAGGGATCGACGGGTGGATTGAGAACGGGTATCGGACGGTTAACGCTCATTGATCATGAAACGGGCTCTTCTCGTCCTCTCGCTTCTCCTCGTCTCCTCGGCCGCCCAGGCCCAGCGCCTCATCGACACCACCGCGGCGCTGCGTGACTACGCGTCGAAGATCCTGCCGCGCTGCCCCGGCGGCACGCTCACGCTCGAGCCGATCGGCGCCGGCGGACCGGCGAACTTCAACACGTACGTCGCCCAGCTCCGCTCGACCGACAAGTACTGCGGGACGCAGAAGTACCTGATGCACTCGCCGAAGACGGGACAGATCCTCGTCGGCCAGGTCGTTTCCCTGCCGGCGGACGCTCGTCCCGCCGCGGCGCGCATCACCGAGCAGGCCACGCAGATGCTCAACAAGCAGGTCAAGGCGACGGTCTCGCCGTTCCCGCTGCCGGACGGCATCAAGGCGGTGAACATCGCGCGGGACACCGAGTTCGGCCCGTTCTCGTATCACGCTTTTATCGATCAGTCGGAGAAGTTCCTCCTCGTCGCCTTCCGCGGCAGCCTCACCACCGATCCCGCCAAGTCCCTCCGCGAAGCGCTCGGCGTCACCGCCGCGGCGAAGCGCGGCACGGGCAAGGTCGAGATCCTCGAGCTGTCCGACTTCCAGTGCCCGACCTGCGCCCACGCGCACGAAAAGCTCGAGCCGCTCATCAAGCAGAACCTCTCGAAGATGAGCTACACGCGTCTCGATCTGCCGCTGTTCGAGAACCACGACTGGGCCATCCCCGCGGCCATGGGCGCGCGCGCCATCCAGCGCGTGGCGCCGGCCAAGTATTGGCAGTACGTCGATTACGTCTTCAAGAACCAGGAGCAGATCGGGCAGCGCAAGAACTTCGAGCTGACGCTCAAGGAATGGCTCGAGGACAACGACGTGCCGTGGGCGGCGGTGCAGAAGATCTACGCCTCGAAAACGGAGCGCGCCGCGCTCCTCGACCAGGTCAGCCGCGCCTTCGCGATCGGCGTCGCCTCCACCCCCACGTTCATCGTCAACGGCCAGATCATGGGCTTCGGTCCGGACGGCACGTTCACGATGGACGCGATCAAGAGCGCCATCGGCGTCTCGACGGCAGCGGCCGCGCCGAAGAAGGGGAAGTAGGCTCGCTGGCGTCGGGCGTCAGGGCCTTCTCGCGAAACAGCCCCGAAGCCCGGCGCCCCGCGCGGCGTCGCCCGCGCGTCACAGTCCGAACGCGATCTTTGCCGAGTAGCTCCGCTCCTCTCCCTGCGTGGCCTCCACCACGATCTTGGGAAGGAGGAGTGAGAGGCGGACGCCGAGGGTGATGCGCTGGCCGTTCGACTCGTCCGCGAGTGCCACCGTGCTCCCGTCCGGCAGGTTGATCGCGCCTTCCGCGTCGCTGCGCGCGTAACCCGCGGCGGCGTACGGCGTGATCGGACCGAAGCCTTTCGAGATGAACAGCTCGACGCCATAGGTCTTGAGGTCGAACTCTTCGACGCCCGAGAGTTGCGAATACGCACCGCGCAGCGCAATGGTCGGCGTGGCGATGCCGCCACTGGTCAGCGGGATGTCGAGTGAGCCGCCGAGGATCTGCAGGTCGGTGTCCTGGACCTTCGCATAGGAACCGGAGATGGTCCCGAACGAGAGTCCCTTCGACACGACCAGCCGCGGCACGGCCACGTAATCGCTGACCGTGAAATCCTCATCGACGGCACGGACCCAGTACGAAGCATTCGTGTCCACCGGAATCGCGGTCGCCGCGACGCCGATGTCGAATCCGAGAATGCCGCGCGCACGTGCCGGCTCGACCGGCGTCGCGTAGATCCCCTGCGCCACGAGGCGCGAGAAGGTCGCGAACTCTTCCTGCGTGATCGCCGGATCGAAGTTGATGCCGTCCTGTGCGAAGACGGGCAGAGCGAAAACGATCAGAAGAGCTGCGAGATGAAGTCGTTGCTTTGCAGAAACCCGGAAGGCGTGAACGCCACCCGTCCTTCGCTCACCCTTTGCAGCCAGCCACCCTGAAGTCCGCGTTCGGTCCATTCGATGCCCTCCTGTCCGCAGAGACGTACGAGCTCTTCATAGCACATGCCCGAGGTCTGGCGCAGTTGGAGAAAGAGCGTCTCGCGGCGCGTTTCGTCGTCGCCGAGGGTTTCGGAGAAGTCGCGCGCGTGCGGAGAGAGCTCGAGATAGCGAGGCATCTCGCGCGTGTTCGCGAAGCGCTCGCCGCCGATGAAGGAGTGCGCCCCGAGGCCGAGGCCGTGATACTCGCCGCGCGTCCAGTAGCGAAGATTGTGACGGCACTCTTCGCCCGCCCGCGCGAAGTTGCTGATCTCGTACTGCCGAAGCCCCGCCGCCCCCAGGCGCTCGATCGCATCGAGATACGCCTCGGCCACGAAGTCATCTTCAGGAATGCTCACGCGTCCACGTGCGACCTGCACCTGCAACGGCGTCTTCTCTTCGAGATCGAGCATGTACAGTGAAAGATGTCCTGCCCCGAGCGCGACCGCGGTGTCGAGCGTTTCGCGAAACGACGCGTGCGTCTGTTGCGGCAGCCCGAGGATGAGATCGAGATTCGCCCGCGCCCCGCTGGCGACGGCGGCACTCACCGCCTCGAGCGCACGCGCGCGGTCATGCACGCGCCCGATCGCGCGCAATTCGCCGTCGTGAAACGACTGCACGCCGATCGAGAACCGATTCACGCCCATCCCGCGCCATGCCGCCAGCGCCTCGGCGGTCACGTCTTCCGGATTCGCCTCGATCGAGATCTCCGCGTCCGCCGCAACGTCAAAGTGGGCGTGGATCGCGGCAAAGATGCGCGTGAGATTCGCGAGCGACGTCCGCGACGGCGTCCCCCCGCCGAAGTAAATCGAATCGAGTGCATCGCGCGGCGCGGCCTCGATCTCGCGAAGCAACGCATCCGTATACGCATCCTGCTGCGACACGTCCGTACTGATCGCGAACGGACAGTACGTGCAGTGCACGGTGCAGAACGGAAGGTGAGCGTAGAGGGAGCGAGACATGAATGCAGAATGCAGAATGGTGAACGAAGAATTGCCCGACCGCCGGGACCACTTCCGCATTCTGCATTCTGCATTCTCTATAATCTCCCCCAATGTCCGCCCCGGCCCCTGAACCCGCCACGGCACCCGCCCCGGCACCCGCGGCCACCGGCCGCCGGCCGCGTCTGCTCTGGACGCTTCTCGGCGCGATGGTCGTCATCGGTCTGCTGCCGCTGGTGGTGTCGCACTACTTCCTCATCGGCATCAACCGCGACTCGCTCGAGACGCTGGAAAAGAAATACCTGACACGTTCGGCGGTGCAGATCGCGAGCGGACTCGACAACCTGCTGACCAGCAACCGCCAGCAGCTCGCGAAGATCGCCGGCAGCATCAGCATGATGGGGAAAGCGCTGCCGCCGGGCGCCGATCCGTTCACGTACGCCGCGCAGTCGCAGTGGGTGGCGGACTACATGACCGCGGACAGCGACCTCATCGCCCTCCGCGCGCTCAACGCCGGAGGCCGCGGCACCGAGGCCGTGCCGGCCGATCTCGACGAAAGCATCAAACAGGAAATGGCCATCGCGCGCGACGTCGCCCTCAAAGGCCAGGAGTCGACGGGACGCATCACGCATCTCAGCGCGAACAACATGCCGGTCGTGGTCATGGGCATGCCGGTGAAGGAAGGCGACGCCACGATCGGCGCGGTCGTCGGGCTCGTGAGCCTGCGCCGCATCGTCGACAGCATCCGCGAAGAAGGCAAAGGCGACGTCACCGCCTTCATCGTCGATCGCGACGGCCGCGTGCTGCTGCACAGCGAGCCCGCGGTCGAAGTGCAGCATCCGAACTTTTCGCACCTCAAGCTCGTGCAGGAGTTCTCGAAGGCGCGCGTGCCGCTGCGCCTCACCGAGTCGTACGAGGACAAAGGCATGAAGCTCCTCGGCACGGTCGCACCCGCCACGCCGAGCGTCGGCGTGATCGTGCAGAAGCCGGAGGCGCGCGCGTTCGTGTCCGTCGACCAGATGATCCGCGCCACGGTGCAGTGGGGCGCGATCGCACTCGTGCTCGCGATCGGCGCGGCGATCCTGTTCGCCTCCGGCATCGCGCGCCCGATCCGCGTCCTCGCCGTGCGCACCGCGGAGATCGCGCAGGGCAACTACCAGCAGCGCGTCGAGCTGAAGACGCACAACGAGATCGGCGAGCTCGCGCAGAACTTCAACGCGATGTCGGAGTCGATCGAGCAGGCGGTCGAGCAGCTCAAAAAAGCGGCGCACGAGAATCACCTCCTCTTCCTCAATTCCGTGCGCATGCTCGCCGCGGCCATCGACGCGAAGGACCCGTACACGCGCGGTCACTCCGAGCGCGTGGCGCGTTACTCGATCGCCATCGGCAAGAACCTCAATCTCCCTGAAAAAGACATGCGCAACCTGCGCGTCTCGTCGCTGCTGCACGACGTCGGCAAGATCGGCATCGACGATCGCATCCTGCGCAAACCGGGTGCGCTCTCCGAAGACGAGTTCGAGGTGATGAAGCAGCACCCGGCCAAGGGCGCGGCAATCATGAGCGGTGTGGCGCAGCTCATCGACATCATCCCCGGAATGAAGTATCACCACGAGAAATGGAGCGGCGGCGGCTATCCCGACGGACTCGAAGGCGAGCAGATCCCGATGCAGGCACGCATCGTCGCGATCGCGGACACGTTCGACGCGATGACCACCAACCGTCCGTACCAGAAGGCGATGGAGCTCGGCTACGTGGTCGAGAAGATCAAGAGCTTCGCCGGCACGCGGTTCGATCCGCGCGTGGTGGATGCGTTCGTGAACGCGGTCAAGCGCGGCGACATCCAGATCGAAGAGCAAGTGCGAGGCGCCGCCTGATCCGTCTCGCGGCGCTGCTCTTCTTCTCGCTTCCTCTTCTCGCCGCGACGCAGCAGTCCGCGTGCGACCGCAGCGTGCAGTACATCCTCCGCGGCAACTACGACGCGGCGCTGCGGCAGCTCGACGGCGCGAAAACCTCCGGTGCTTCGCCGGCCGAAGTCGAGAATCTGCGCGGACTGGCGTTGCTGCTCGACGGCGATGTCGCCAAGGCGCTGACGAGCTTCCATCGCGCGCTCGAGCTGCAGCCGAATCTCGAAGCGGCGCGCTTCAATCGCGCCCTCGCGTTTTTGCGCAGCAACGATTCCGCGAAAGCGGTCGCCGATCTGGAGAAGATCTACGCGATCGAGAACTCCGCGCTCCGCGGCGACGCCGCGTATCACCTCGGCATCGCCCTCGATCGCCTCGGCCGCACAGCCGAGGCGGAGACGTATCTCGATCGCGCGCTCAAGCTCGACGACAAGCTCGACGCGGCGCTGCTCTACATCGGCACGCTGCGCGAGCGCCGCGGCGACCTGCAGGGTGCCGGCCGCGCGTACTACGAGTACCTCGGCAAGCATCCTGAATCGACGACCGCGATGCTGCGCTTCGGCATGTCCGCGCACAAATCGGGACGAGGCGACGTCGCGAAAACGTATCTGCAGAAAGTGATCGACGCCGCGCCGCGTTCGGCCGAGGCGGCGGAGGCGCGGAAGTTTCTCGTGCTGTGGGAGTGATGAGCGCGTGTTTCGACTGATTCTCGACGAGCTGCTGGTGACGACGCATGGCGCGCTCGCGGCGATCTTCCTCGACTGGGAAGGCGAGACCGTGGAGCTCGCCTGCGATCGCGATCTCAGCGATCATCACCTGCGCATCCTCGGCGCGTATCAGGGCATCTTTCTCACACGTCTGCGCGCCATGTGCGCGAACGTCGGCGCGGGCGAGCCGCGCCGGTTCAAGATCGAGTTCGCGAACAAAGCGGTGCTGAGTTACGACGTGAAGGACGGCTACTTCATCGTGCTGCTGCTCGACGGCAGCTTCAACGAAGGAATGGCGTGGCGCCGGCTGGAAAAGTGCGTGCAGCGCCTGCTCGCGGAAATGTGAAGGAACGCCGGCATCCCCGCCGGCGCTCCCATCAGCCTTCGAGTGCTTCGAGATTCGACAGGATCGACTCGATCCGGTTCCGGATCTCTCCCCGCTCCTGGCGCAGCCGCTCCTGCTCTTCCGCGAGCGCGTCGTTGTCGCGCACGCTCGCTTCCAGCTCCTCGACACGCGCGCGCAACTGATCGCGTTCGCGGCGGAGCTCCTGGATGGTCGTGACGGCTTTCTCGACGCGGTCCGCGAGGCGGCTGAGGATCTCCGACTCGTCGATCGCGTCGTTGGTTTCTTCGTTGTTGGGGTTGTTCTTTTTCATGCGGCGCGGATTGTATTAGAACGTCACGCGCCCCAGCACACTCTCCGCCGCATCGTGCGGATTGTTGCGTTTGCGCAGCACATCCTCGAGCAGGCTCTCGTACGCATCGCGGCCGATGGTCTTGCCGATGACGCGGTCCATGAAGCTCTCCTTGAGCTGCGTCTCGATGCGGATGCGCACGCGGTCGCGGTTTCTGCGATCGAGCTCGCCCGACGCGGCGAGGTAGTCGTAATGCTTCACGATCGCCTCGTCGAGCTCGGGGATGCCCTGGTTCTTCGACGCGACCGTCTTCACGATCGGCGGCACCCAGTCGCCATGCTCTTCGACCAGCGACATCATCATCGTCACCTCGGTCACGGTCTTGTCCGCACCGGGACGATCGGCCTTGTTGACGACGAACACATCACCGATCTCCATGATCCCGGCCTTGATGGCCTGGATGTCGTCGCCCATGCCCGGCACGAGCACGACGAGATTCGTCTGCACCGTGCGCACGACTTCCACTTCGTCCTGTCCCACGCCGACGGTCTCGACGAGCACCACGTCGAAGCCCGCGGCGTCGAGCACGTCGACGACGTCATTCGTCGCCTTCGCCAGCCCGCCGAGGAATCCGCGTGTGGCCATCGAGCGGATGAACACGCCGCGATCGGTGTAGAGCTCGGTCATGCGGATGCGATCGCCGAGGATCGCGCCGCCGGTGAACGGCGACGTCGGGTCGACGGCGATGATGCCCACGCGCTTCCCTTGCGCGCGGTAATGCTTCGCCATCGCCGCGACGAGCGTCGACTTGCCGGCGCCGGGCGAGCCGGTGATGCCGAGAATGCGGGCCGTGCCGGTGCGCGGATAGAGCTCGGCGAGGAGGCGGACCGCACGCTCATCGTGCGACTCGATGAGCGTGATCGCCTGCGCCAGCGCGCGCGTTTTTCCGGCGGCGATGCCGTCGATGATCTGTTGCAGTCCGCTCACTTCGCGCCCAGCAGGTTCCTCGCGATCACGACGCGCTGGATCTCGCTCGTCCCCTCGCCGATCGTGCACAGCTTGACGTCGCGGTAGTACTTCTCGGCCGGAAACTCCTTGATGAAGCCATAGCCGCCGAAGATCTGCACGCCTTTTTCCGTTGCGCGCACCGCAACCTCGGACGCGTAGAGCTTGGCCATCGCCGAGAACTGCGTGACCTTCTCGCCCGCGTCTTTGATCGTCGCCGCGCGATGGCAGAGCAGACGCGAAGCGTCGATCTCCGTCGCCATGTCCGCGAGCATGAACTGGATCGCCTGGAACGAGGAGATCGGCTGTCCGAACGCCACGCGCTGCTTCGCGTAGTCGCGAGCCGCTTCGTACGCGCCGCGCGCGATGCCGACCGAGAGCGCACCGATGGAGATGCGGCCGCCGTCGAGGATCTTCATCGCGTCGATGAAGCCGTAGCCGATCTTGCCGAGGATGTTCTCCTCGGGGACGCGGCAATCCTCCATCACCAGCTCCGCGGTGTCGGAGACGCGCATGCCGAGCTTGTTCTCTTTCTTGCCGGGACGGATGCCTTTGCGATCCATCTCCACGGCAAAGGCGGTGATGCCGTGCTTCTGGTCGTCGCGATCGGTGACCGCGAGGACGACACTGATGTCCGCGTAGGTGGCGTTGGTGATGAAGTTCTTCGTGCCGTTGAGCACCCACTCGTTGCCGTCTTTGACGGCCGTCGTGCGCATACCCGAGGCGTCGGAGCCGGAGCCGGGCTCGGTGAGACCCCAGGCGCCGATCCACTCACCGCTGGCGAGCTTCGGCAGCCACTTCCTGCGCTGCTCCTCGTTGCCCGCGAGATAGATGTGGCCGGTGCCGAGGGAGTTGTGCGCGGCGACGCTGAGCGCGAAACCGCTGTCGACGACGGCCAGTTCTTCGATGACGTTGACGTAGTCGACGTACGTCAGTCCCGCGCCGCCGTACTCCTCGGGCAGCGTGACGCCGAGCATGCCCAGCTCGCCCGCGCGCTTGAACGTGTCGACCGGAAAGTGCTGCGCTTCATCCCATTCCATGACGTGCGGCTTGATCTCGCTCTCGGCGAAATCGCGCACCATCTGCTGGATCTGCAACTGCTCGTCGTTCAGACGGAAGTCCATTCGGATTCTTGCTCCCTACGAAGTGTTCGCTCCGGACAGGTGGGAAGGAACTGCGTCCGGTGCGAGGGCGCGGATTCTATCCCATGACGCGCCGGGGACGACGGGAGCGCCAGGCAGGGCGACGCCGACGGCGGCGTCGGTTGTGGCCCAGCCAGAACACGCCACACGGCTGAGGCACCAGGGTCGTGACGGCACGTAGCCGCGACAGTCCCGCCGGGAGGCGCATCGTCGCCAGCGAAGCCCCGGGCTTCCGTTTATCCTTGCGTCATGCGCGTCCCGGTCCTCCTCCTGGTTCTCCTCCTCCCCCTCTCCGCGCACGCCCTTGACGCCCGCTCCACCTACGACCAGTTGCAGAAATGGCATTTCTCTGCGCCGGTGCCGCTCTCCGCCCCCCTCACCTTCTCCCGCGACTCCGCGACGTGGACACTCGAGTCCGGCACTTTGCGTGTGATGCAACCGACTCCCGACGGCGCGATCACCGGCTTCGCCTTCGAAGGACGCGGACGTTTTCGCATGACCATCCCCGATCCGCACGAGCGCGCGCAGTTCCGCCGCTTCGCGAATGCACCGACCCTCGAAGCGATCGACCAGCCGATCACACAACTCCTCGTGCGCAGCGCGGAGCCACTCGTGCAACTCCCCGCGACAACGAATTACGCGCCGTACTCGTGGGCCACGAAGAAACACGAATCGTGGCTCGTCGATCTCCGCGTCGACGCTGACGCCCGCGTCCTCCTCGGACTTCTCGGCGGCGGTCCGCAGATCGTCGCGGGCATGCAGACCGCGGACTACGACTGGATCACGTACGAATACGACTCCGGACGCGACGAAGAGATCTCGCTCACGCACTTCGTCGCGCGCATGCCGGAGATGTGGCTCAGCCTCGACGCGCCCGACACCACGCGCCAGAGCGAGCCCGCCACGCTCACGCATCTCGACGTGAAGGCCGACCTCACCCGCGAGGCCAGGAACGCGGTCGTGAGCCGCCATCAGCAGCGGCCGATCGAGGGCCGCTACGTCATCACACAAACCTTCACCGGCGTCGCCGACGCGACGCACGCATTGCGCCTCGGTCTCGGAGCGCGCGCGCAGGAGCTGAAGGCTTTCGGCGCGAATGGGGAAGCGCTGACGCTGATTCGCGATCACGTCGGAAAACGCGCGGCCATCCTCGACAACCGCATTCACGACGACGACTTCGTGGTCGTCCTTCCCGCACCGCTGCGCCGCGGCGAACAGCAGCGCGTGCGCTTCGAATACGAGCTCGAGACCTTCAACTACGCGCCGGGCGGCGTCTGGTATCCGGTGTATCGCGACGCGCTGCATCAGAAGCACACCGCGCGGCTCGAGCTCACCGTCAGGAAACACAACGAAGCGCGCTCGATGGGACGCCTGGAAAATCGTCGTGAAGACGAAAAAGGGGAAACGACGGTGTGGCTGGTCGAGCGTCCGGCGTCGATGGTCACCTTCTCGACCGCGACGCGCTTCGAGGAAGTGAAGCTCACACCGGAAGGTGTGCCGGCGGTCATCGCATTCGGTCCCGATTACCAGATCGCGAACACGGCGAAGCTGCGCAACGTCGCGACCGACGTCGCCAAGAGCATCGCCTTCTACCAGAACATGCTCGCGATCCCGTTGCCGGTCGAGCAGTTGTACGTCACGAGCGTGGCCGGCTACCACGGGCAGGCCTTCGACGGCTTTCTGCACATGGGTGAGTTCACGTTCGTGGCGGAGCGGCCCGGCGCGTCGGAGCTGTTCCGTGCACACGAGGTCGCGCATGAATGGTGGGGCCACAACGTCGGCTGGTCGAGCTATCGCGACCAGTGGATCAGCGAGGCCTTCGCCGAATACTCGGCCATGCTGTTCGTGCAGGAGACGATGAAGGACGGCGACGGCTATCTCAATCAGATCCTCAATGCCTATACCGGCATCGTGCTCGGCAATCTCTCCGGCGCCGTTTCGAAGTTCGCGCGGCCGTGGCTGATCGAGCGCAACATCGCCGAGCGCAATCGTCTCGGCCCCATCGCCCACGGCCGCCGCGCCTCCACGCGCGACATGCCGTTCGGCTACACAATTCAGGCGTACCACAAGGGCCCGCTCGTGCTGCACATGCTGCGCATGCTGCTGCTGTACAAAACCAACAGCGACGAGGCGTTCATCGGCGTGCTGCGCGATTTCGCGCGCGAGCATCAGGGGAAACCGGCCACGACCGAAGATTTCCGGCAGGTGCTCGAGCGGAACACGAAGAGCGACTGGGGATGGTTTTTCGAGTCGTGGATCTACGGCGCCGAGATCCCCGCATACCGGTGGAAATACTCGGTGAACGGTTCCGACTTGACTGTGGACGTGGAACGCCGCGACGTCGGCGAAGCGTTCACGGCTGTGATTCCGGTCCGCGTCGATTTCGAGAAAGGCAACCCGGTCTTGTTCTACATCGTCAGCAACAAACAGAAGCAGAGCGTGACGCACAAGCTGCCGGCGAAGCCGAAAAGCGTGACGTTCGCGCCCGATTATTCACTCCTGGCCACGATCCGCCGCGATTAAAATCCCCCGCACATGAAGGTCCTCCGCTCCCTCGTCATCCTGCTCGCGCTCCCGACGCTCGCCTATGCACGCGCGCAGAACACGCCGCGTGCGCAGTCCAATGCCGCGAAGCCCACCGGCTTCAAGGCCGAGTTCCTCTCCAGTGTCGACGACATCGAGTCGAAGCTGATGGAGCTCGCCGAGTCGACGCCCGCCGAAAAGTATTCGTGGCGCCCCGCTCCCGGTGTGCGCTCGATCGGCGAGGTCTACGCGCACGTCGCCGCCAGCAACTACTTCCTCTGCACGTTCCTCGGCGTCGATCCGCCAAAGCGCAACGGCGGCGATCTCGAGAAAACGATCACGAAGAAAGCGGACATCGTCGCGGAACTGCGGCGTTCGTTCGATCACGTGCGCATGGCCGCGACCAACACGAGCAATCTCGAAAAGCCGGTGAAGATGTTCGGCAATACGACGTCGCAGCGCGGCGTCATGATCACGGTGCTCAATCATCTGCACGAGCACCTCGGCCAGTCGATCGCCTACGCGCGCATGAACGGAGTGGTGCCTCCATGGTCGCGATGATCACGCGCCGTACTGCACTGAAACTCGGCGCCGGTGCCACCGCGGCGCTGCTCGTCGACTGGCCTTTGCTGGCGGACGCTCCGCTGCTCACACGCGCGATTCCGTCTTCGGGCGAGAAGCTGCCGCTCGTCGGCATCGGCACGGCGCGCCGCTATGACGTCACTTCCGCCGAAGAGCGCGCGCCGCTGCGCGAAGTGCTGCGCGAGTTGCCGAAGCTCGGCGGAAAGCTCGTCGATACGGCGCCTTCGTACGGCGTGGCGGAGTCGGTGGTCGGCGATCTCGTGGCCGAGATCGGCAATCGCGACAAGCTCTTCCTCGCCACGAAGGTCGGCGCGGGACGCAATGGCGTCGAGGCTGGACTCGCGGAGATGAACGCTTCACTCGCGCGTCTGCACACGAACAAGCTCGATCTGCTGCAGATCCACAACCTCGCCGGCGTCGACGAGATGCTGCCCGTCCTCCGCAAGTGGAAGGACGAAGGCCGCATCCGCTACCTCGGCATCTCCACCTCGAACGCGAAGCAGTACGAGGCGCTCGAGACGATCATGAAGCGCGAGAAGCTCGATTTCATCCAGATCGACTACGCGATCGACAATCGCGCGGCCGAGGAGCGGATTCTGCCGCTGGCGGCGGATCGGGGTGTGGCCGTGCTGACGAACCTCCCCTTCGGACGCGGTCGTGTGTTCCAGGCCTTCGGCGACAAGCCTGTTCCGGACTGGGCGCGCGAGATCGGCATCGCCACGTGGGCGCAGTTCGCGCTGAAGTGGGTCGTGTCGCACCCGGCAGTGACCTCGGCGATCCCCGGCACCGCCAAACTCGAATACCTGCGCGACAACCTCGCCGCCTCCCGCGGCCCCCTTCCCGACGCGGCGACTCGCGCCCGGATGGCCACCTTCGTCGCCTGATCCCAGCTCCTCTCTCCGCGCAGTGGAGAGAGGGCCAGGGCGGGCTATCTTTTGTACTGCCTCACGTACTCCGGCACCTCGGCCGTTACTCCCGTGTCGGCCACCGGCTCCTGCGTCGTGAGCTTCATCGGCAGCACGCCCGCCCACACCGGCATCGCGTAATCCTCTTCATCGTCGATCGGGCCGCCCGTGCGCACTTTCGCGGATGCTTCCTCGATCGGAATCGCGAGCACCATCGTCGCCTTCAACTCGATCTCGTTCGGGCCGCGGATCTCCCTCGAACGCCCCGGCACCACGTGCTCGACTAATGCATCGAGCGCGCGCAACGCTTCTTCACGATCCTCGACCAATCGCGCCTTCCCGAAGATCACCGCCGACCGGTAATTCATCGAGTGATGGAAGGCCGAGCGCGCGAGCACGAGCCCGTCGAGCAGCGTGACGGTCACACACGCGTCCACACCATCGCGCAGATTGCGCAGCATGCGGCTGGCGGACGAGCCGTGAAAATAGAGTTGATCGCCGTCGCGCCAGTGAATCGTCGGAATCACGACCGGCGCTCCGTCGACGACGAAGCCGACGTGGCAGATCAGCGCCTCGTCGAGGATCGCGTAAATGGCTTCGCGGTCGTACACGCCGCGCTTCGGCAGGCGGCGCACGCGCGTGCGGTCTGTCGTCTCGATGGTTGCGGTCATTCGGTGATCCTCTCCTCCGGCAGCAGCCACCAGGCGCTGGGCATGTGCGAGAAGCCGACGTGGCCGTAGTAATTCGCGGCGGCCGGTGCGGCGAGGAGGAGCAGCTTCGCCTGCGGCGCCGCGGCCTGCGTGCGGCGCATCAGCTCCTTGCCGATGCCCTGCTTCTGATGCGATACGCGCACGGCCAGGTCGGCGAGATACGTCGTCCATACCCAGTCCGTGATGCAGCGCGAGATGCCGACGAGGAGATCGCCGTCCCACGCGGTGATGGTGAGATTCGCGTTGCGCAGCATGGCCGCGAAACGCTCGCGGTCGTCGACCGGACGCCGCTCTCCGAGCGTGGAGGCGACGTAGAGATCGTGCGCGGTGTCGACGTCGAGATCGGAGGTGAGCTTGTATTCGATCATTTCGTGCTAGTACAATCCTTCTGCTTTGCTAATACAAAACTACTTCAGTGGCTCGACTTCCGTCAACATCGCGTCTTCGGCCGAGGGGGCTGTGGCTTCGGGGAAGATCGCGGCGGGGGCTTTGCTGCCGCCGGTGCGCGCCCTCGCCTCGCACCTCGGCGTCTCGCCCGCGACCGTGGCCGCCGCCTACCGGTTGCTGCAGGATCGCGGCGTCGTCGTGGCGGACGGGCGACGCGGAACGCGGGTGCGTCCGGCGCCGCCGATCTCCATGCCACGCGAGCTGCCGCTGCCGGACGGCGTGCGCGATCTCGCCACCGGCAATCCCGATCCGGCGCTGCTCCCTCGCCTGCCGCGGCTGGATCTCGAACAACGTTTGTACGGCGACGAGTTGAACGATCCCGAGCTGCTCGAGCTGGCGCGCGAACAGTTCCGCGCCGATGGCGTGGCGTCCGAGCACGTCGCCATCGTCAGCGGGGCGATGGACGGCATCGAGCGCGTACTGCGCGAGCATCTGCGTGCCGGCGATCGGGTGGCTGTCGAAGATCCGTCGTTCACGGCCGTGCTCGATCTGCTCAGCGCGCTCTCCCTCGTGGCGGTGCCGGTGCCGATGGACGACCAGGGCATGCTTCCTTCCGCGCTGCGCAAAATCATCCGCTCCTGCGACGCGCTCATCGTCACACCGCGCGCGCAGAATCCGACCGGTTCCGCGTTTACTGCCCGCCGCGCTCGCGAGCTGCGCCCCGTCCTCGCCACGCGGCCTTCGCTCCTCGTCATCGAGGACGATCACGCGGGCGCTGTCGCCGGCGCGGACTACCTGACGATCATCGACCGCACGCGCGAACGCTGGGCCGTCGTCCGCAGCGTCTCCAAATCCCTCGGACCCGATCTACGCGTCGCGTTGCTCGCTTCCGACGCCCGCACGCATGCTCGCGTCGAAGGACGCCAGACTCTGGGCGTGCGCTGGGTGAGCCACATCCTCCAGCGCATCGTCGTCGCCCTCGCGCGCGATCGCGCTCCGCTGCGCGCCGGCCGCGCGTACGCCGAACGCCGCCACGCCCTTCTCGCGGCGCTCACGTCGCGCGGCATCCCCGCCCACGGCGCCTCCGGCCTCAACGTCTGGATCCCCGTCCCCGAGGAACATGCGGTCGTCCAGTCCCTCCTCGCCTCCGGCTGGGCCGTCAAACCCGGCGAGCGCTACCGCATCGCCTCCCCACCCGCCATCCGCGTGACCATCGCCTCCCTCGACCCCCGCGACGCCGTCCGCTTCGCCGACGACCTCGCCCGCACCCTTGCCCCGCGGCGGAGGGCGAGTGGGGCGTGATCGCAGACGATCGGAGGACGCCGAGGTACCATGACGCCATGTCGAAGACCGTTGCCGTGGCCGAGTTCGAGGCGCACTCCGTTGCCGTGCTGCAGGAAGTCGCGCAGTCGCAGGAAGAGGTCGTGGTCGTCGACAACGGCAAGCCGCTCGCAAAGGTCGTCCCGGTGACGTGGGACCGGCGGATGACGCTCGAAGAATTGCGGGCCGCCGGCGGACGCATTCTCGGTGACATCACGCAGCCGCTCGAAGAACTGTGATTGTCGCTGATACGCACGCACTCCTCTGGTGGATTCTCGATCCGCCGCAACTGTCGCGCATCGCACGTGCGCAACTCGATGCGGGGGACCGGTAGGGGTGCCGGTGATCAGTTGCATGGAAGTGGCGACGCTCGTCCGACGACAACGCGTTGAGCTGCCCGCGACCGTCGAGGACTGGCTGAGCGCCGTCGTCTCAATGCGAACGTGGTGCTTCTCCCGATCACGCTTGAAATCGCGATCACGGCCGGTTCTCTCCCCGACCCCCATCCGCGATCCCGCCGACCGCCTGATCGTCGCCACCGCGATGCATCAGGGCGTGCCGCTGGTCACGAAGGACGCGCGCATCCGCGAGTCCGCCGTCGTGCAGACCATCTGGTGACGGCTACGCCGTCACCAGATCCTGCTGCTTCGCGAACATGCCCGGGGTGTACTCGGTGATCGTGCCGGTGAAGGCGCTGGCGGCGACGGTCAGCGGCGACGCGAGCCAGAGCTTGCCGGGGCCGGAACGCCCTTTGTAGTTGCGGTTGATGGCGCTCACCGTCACCTGCTCATTCGCGTCGGAGACGCCGGGGCCGCAGCCGATGCAGGCGCCGCAGCCGGGATTGAGCACCGTCGCGCCGGCGCGCTCGAAGGTGTCGAGGAGACCGTTCTCGCGGGCGAACTTCTCGACCGCCTGCGAACCGAACTGGATGAAGAACTTCACGCCATCGGCCACGCGCAAACCGTTGTCCACGGCTTCCTTCGCCACCTGGTGATAGAAGAGAAAGTCGTCGATCTTGCCCGCGGTGCACGACCCCGCATAGGCGATGTCGATCTTCACGTTCTCGATGTCGGCGATGAAGGCCCCGTTCGTCGGGTCCGAGGGGATGCCGTGATCCGGATCTCCCGGATGGGCGGCCATCGGACGAATGTCCGAGAGATCGATCGCGTGCACGCCGCCCGCGTACTCCGCGTCAGGATCGGGCGAAACAGCGCGCGAGCGAAGCGCCTCGACGTCGACGCCCGGACGCATCGACGCAATCCACTCGAACGTCTTCTCATCCGCCTCCACGATCGCCGTGCGCGCGGAGCATTCCGTGGCCATGTTCGCCAGCGTCGCGCGCTCGTCGAGCGACAGCGAGCGCAGACCCGGTCCGGTGAATTCCATGATCCGGTCGAGCGTCATCTGCGGCTTGGCGTAGTTGAGGAGGATGTACAGCATCACATCCTTGGCCGTGACGTTCGGCTGCAGCTCGCCGGTGAGCTCGAAGCGGATCGACTCCGACACCTCGACGGTCGTGAACCCCGAGTGCACGAGGTTCGCGTACTCGGTCGCGCCGACGCCCCAGGCCAGCGCGTTGTTCACGCCGCCCATGCAGGTGTGGCTGTCCGTGGCCTGGATGAAATCACCGGCGTCGATGAACGCCTCGCGCGCCACCTCGTGGCAGATGCCCGGCGAGATGTTGTCCTTCGCCGAAAAGTCGCGACACGACGTGTGGCGCTGATACTCGCGCTGCATGTCGCGCAGCGTCTGGATCTTGTCCATGAACGGCCGCATCTTCACGACCTCGTCCGCGTAGATGAGGTGGTCCTCGAACACCGCGAACTTCTGCGGATTCGAGATCTCGTACGCGCGCCCGTACTCCTGCTCGAGGAAGTAATGCACCTGCGCGGTCGTGAACTCGTGCGTGTAGCCGCCGTCGACATCGACCACCACCGCATCGCCCGGCTTCACGTAGCGCTCCGCATCGGAGACGCCGCGCATGTGGCGTGCGAGGATCTTCTCCCCCATCGTCATCGGACGCGGCGCGTTGTGCGGGACGGGCAACTGCACGTCGCCGCGTTCTACCGCTTTCGAGAACGGGAACAGACCGCCCCACTGGATGATGAGCTGCGTGATCGGGTCGTACTTGTCGTAGAACTCGCGCAGCGGCACGCCCTCACCCGCCTGCAGGCGCGCGAGCATGTCGTGCGTCCCCATCAGCAGGCCCTGGTTGATGTTGTTGCCCGCGTGAATCGGCGCGAATGAAACGGCGACGGCGAGCCTGATCCCGCTGAAGACTTCGCACTGCGTCGCGGTCTCGCGCGAGCTGCCGACACCCTTGCGGTAGCCCGACACGATCACTTCGAAGTTGCCGTTGCGCAGCGCGTCCGCGGGAAAGAGCCGCTCGCCGTTGACGATCAGCCCCGCGTACGCATTCCGCGCAATGTCTTCGGGTTTGTAATCGAAGCAGACCCACGCAGGCGTCATCGCGTCGGTGTTGATGTCGTCGAGGAGATCCTCGACGCGGAGGTCCTTCATCTGCAGGTTCAGCTCACCGCTCAACTGCCGGCGGATGAGCTCGGGATCTTTGGTCAGGAACAGCACGCGCTTACCGGGCGTAAGCGTCACGACTTCAGGTGGTTTCATCGTGCCTCTTCAACAGAATCGCTGCTTGAGTGATTCTATGTGAGACGCATGGATAGCAACTACCAGGCCTTCACACACCAGCTCGTCAGTTCGCTCACCGAAGATCCGCGGGTTCTCGGCATCGTCGCGCTCGGCTCGATGGCGCAGCAGCGCGGCCGCGAGCCGGACCGCTGGTCCGATCACGATTTCTTCGTCATCGCGAACGACGCCGAGGCTTTGCGGGCGACGACGGAGTGGCTGCCGCAGCGCGAGCGCATCGCCGTCTGGTTTCGCGAGACGCCGCACGGCTGCAAAGCGATCTACGACGACTCGCACCTCGTCGAGTACGCCGTCTTCACGCCGGACGAGCTGCGCCTCGCACGCGCGAACGACTACCGCGTGCTCCTCGATCGCGAGCGCATCGAGGAGCGCATGGCCGAGGTCGCAAGCGTGCGCGATCAACCGCCCGGCCGCGACTGGCTGCATGGGATGTTTCTCTCGCACGTGCTCGTCGCCGCGGGACGCGCACGCCGCGGCGAGCTCGCCTCCGCCCGCTGGATGCTCATCCACGCCATGCGCTTCCTCGTCCAGCTCCTCGGCGGAGGCAACGACGATCTCGACCCGCTCCGCCGCTTCGATCACTACGCGCTCGAGCAGGCCATGCGCCTCGGTCCCGCGAGCGCGGCGCGCGAGCTGCTCGTGATTTACGAGAAGGAGTGCGGCGGCGACCCGCGTGCGATCAGCGCCGTTCGCGCCAGTCTGTGATGGAGCGCGACGTCCGTATCGGCGCGGGACGCCGGCGCTCCGTCAGCGTTCGCGCTTCATCCCCTTGCGCGCCCGGATCACGAAGTGCAGCGGGCAGCCGACGAGGTTGAACGCGTCGCGGAACTGGTTCTCGAGGTAGCGGCGATACGAAAAGTGCAGCGGCTCGTCGACGTTCGAGAACAGCGCGAACGTCGGCGGTCCCGACTTGAGCTGGGTGACGTAGTAGAAGCGCCGCGGCTTGCCGCGTACGACCGGCGGGTTGTGTGCCGTCACCGCGCGCTCGAGCACCGCGTTGAGCTCCGACGTGCGGAACTTGCGGCGATGCCCCTCGATCACCTGATCGATGCGCGGGAAGATCTTCTCGACGTTCCGCCCCGTCTTCGCGGAGATGAACAGCAGCGGCGCGTACGAGAGGAACTTGAGCTTGAAGCGCAGCGACTCCTCGAACTTTTTGTAGTCGTCCGGCTCGTGCTGCTCGGCGTCCCATTTGTTGACGAGGATGATGGCGGCCTTGCCCGCGTCTTCGGCGTATCCGGCGACGGTCGCATCCTGCGCGGCGATCCCTTCGACGGCGTCGATCACCACCAGCGCGATCTCACACCGCTCGATGGCCTTGCGCGCCGAGATCACCGCGAGCTTCTCCGCTTCGTCGGTCGTCTTGCCTTTCCGGCGAATGCCGGCCGTGTCGATGATCAGATACGGCTTGCCATTGCGCGTGATCTCCGAGTCGATGGCATCGCGCGTCGTGCCCGAGATCGGCGAGACGACCGCGCGCTGCTCCTGCGTCAGCTTGTTCAGCAGCGACGATTTGCCGACGTTCGGACGCCCGATGATGGCCACGCGGATCGGCGCATTCGCATCCTCTTCCTCGTCTTCGACGGATTCCGCGGGGACGATCTCCGCGATCGCGTCGATCAGATCGTCGACGCCCCCGCCGTGCTCCGCGGACATCGGCAGCACGCGCTCGAAGCCGAGCTCCCAGAACTCGTTGACCGCCTCTTCCGCGTCCTTGCGATCGGTCTTGTTGACGACGAGCACGGTCTTCGAAGACTCGCTGCGCAGGTCCTGGGCGATCTCGCGATCCTCCGCGAGGAGGCCGGCCGCGCCGTCGACCACGAAGATGATGAAGTCCGCGTCCTTCAGCGCCGCCTCGGCCTGCTCCCGGATCTCGCCCGCGAATGCGGACATCGGTGATTCGCCGTATTCGAGGCCGCCCGTGTCGGTGAGCTCGTAGCGGCGGCCGTCGTCGAGCTCGACGACGTCGGTGAGGCGGTCGCGCGTCATGCCCGGCAGATCGTGCGTGAGCGCGCGGCGTTTACCCGCGAGGCGGTTGAAGAGCGTCGATTTGCCGACGTTCGGCCGGCCGACGATGACGATTTTTTTCAGTGTGCGATTTGCCATGCGTAAAACATCAGGAGCGCGCCGGCCGCGGTATTGAAGAAGTTCAGCACGCCGTTCGGTACCGGCGACATGCGCTTCCGGTTCCAACTTCCGGCGATGCTTTCGAGATAGGAGCCCGCGAACGCGCAGAGCGTCACGAGTGCGACGAGGCTCCACGCGAATTCGACCACGTCGCCGAACATTCTGTCGACTGCCCACGTTCCCGCGAGCGCGACGAGGAATCCGGCGACGAGGCCCGCCAGCGTTCCCTCCACCGAGATCGCCCCCTCGGTGCCCACCGGCACGCGGCGGAGTGTGAGCGGCAGAAACGCACGGCGTCCGAGGAACTGGCCGATCTCCGAGGCCACGGTATCGGCGGCCGCCGTGGCCAGCGAAGCAATGCCCATGAACAAGGGCACCAGCTCCGCCTCGGTCATCCCCTCCTGGCGCACGCGGGCGAGTCGCGACACGGCGATCGCGCAGATCGCGGCGACGCCGACGTTCGAAAACGCGTGACTGAATCCGCGCCGCCCGCCCCCTTCCTGCGCGAGCCCGAGCTTCGTTTTGCGCGAGTAGCCGAGCTTCGTCGTCAGCGTGCCGAGGATGAAGAACGCCAGCAGTGCGACGTACAGCGGCCAGCCGGCGCCGAGGATGAGAATCGCGCCGAGGAGGAAGCCGCCGAGGGCGCCGGAGAAATTGACGCTGCGGGTCATGAACCCGATCAGCGCGAGAGCCGCGTTCGCGATCAGCCACGGGATCGTGTCCGGCCAAACACCGTACGGGAAAACCACCGGAATGCCCGCCACTACGAGCGCGACGCCCGCGGCGAACGGCACCGTCACGTTGTCGTCGACGCCGAGAGGGAGCGATTCGGCGATGGCGGATGCGAGTGCCGCGATCAGGATCACGAACGGTGCGCGGTAGTCCATCCAGTACGCGACCGCCATCCCGCCGATCGCGCCCGCGAGGAGGAACGCGAGAAACCCTCCCCAGCTCTTGTCGCGATTCCACGGCAGCGGCGCGATGCGCAGCGACTTGCCGGCGAGCGTGGCCACGCCGTCGCCGAAGGCGAGCATCGCCCACGCGATCGCGGCGTAGTGCAGGTGATTGCGAAACGCGAGGATCAGCAGCAGGACGGCGATCGGATACAGCACGATGCCCGCGTCATACCCACGTTCGTGACGCGCAACGCTGCGACCGACGACGCGATGCAAGCCGATCCAGTTGCCGAAGATCGCGCCGACGCACACGAGCGCGGCTGCCTGCCACGGAAGCCACTTCAACGTGAACGCCACGAAGCCGAATGCAATGTGCAGCGATTTCCGCAGCGTCTCGTTGGTGGTGTGCGGCATGTGCGACGCGGGAGTCTACAATGCGCCCCGCAATGCCGGACGTCCCGCTGCTCTCCGTCGTCATCCCCTGCTACAACGAGCGGGCGACCGTCGCCGAGTTGCTGCGCCGCGTCAGAGCGGTCCCGATCGACAAAGAGATCATCGTCATCGACGACCAGTCGACCGACGGCTCGCGCGACGTCGTCGCTCATCTGGCGAAGGAATGGCCGGAGTTGCGGCAGTACCTGCAGCCGGAGAATCAGGGCAAAGGCGCGGCCATTCGCCGCGGGATCCAGGAAGCGCGCGGCGAGATCGTCCTCATTCAGGACGCCGATCTCGAGTACGACCCGGAGGAGTACCCGAAGCTGGTGCAGCCGATCGTGGACGGCCATGCGGATGTGGTGTTCGGCTCACGCTTCGAAGGGTATCCGCGGCGCGTGATGCTCTTCTGGCACCGCCTGGGGAACACCTTCCTCACCTTCCTCTCCAACATGACGACCAACCTCGATCTCACGGACATGGAGACCTGCTACAAGGTCTTCCGCCGCGACGTCATCCAGTCCATTCCGCTGCGCTCGAACCGCTTCGGCATCGAGCCGGAGATCACGGCCAAGGTCGCGAAGCGCGGCTACCGCATCTTCGAAGTGCCGATCGCGTACTACGGCCGCGACTACTGGGAAGGGAAGAAGATCAACTGGAAGGACGGCTTCGCGGCGCTGTACACGATCTTCCGCTACGGCCTCTTTCACGATTCGCAATCGGAGCCGCGCACGTTCACGCAGATCCGCCGCCGCGCGCGCCTGCGCCGCTACAACGCGTGGGTGTGGCAGCGGCTGCAGCCGTTCGTCGGGCAGCGCGTGCTCGAAGCGGGTGCGGGCAGCGGCGCGATGACGCGCTTCCTGTACGGACGCGAACTGATCGTCGCGGGCGATCGCGAGACGGCCTATGTCGATCGCCTGCGCAACGCATTCCGGCGCCGGCCGGGGATCGTCATCGAGCGCGTCGATCTCGATTCGGATTCCGTGCAGGCGCTGAGTCACTACGGCTTCGACACGATCACGTGCATCAACGTGCTCGAGCACACCGCGGACGACGTCGCGGCGCTGCGCCGCGCGAATCAGTTGCTGCAGCCCGAAGGGCGCGTGGTGATCTTCGTCCCCGCCGACCCTTCCCTCTTCGGCTCCATCGACCGCGCCCTCGGCCACCAGCGCCGTTACGAGAAATCCGAGCTGGTCGAAAAACTGCAGCAGGCGGGCTTCGAGGTGGAGCACGTGAGCTTTCAGAACCGGATCGCCAAACTGGCGTGGTGGCTCAACGCCAAACTGCTGGGACGCCGCGCGTTGCCGAGCGGGCAGTCGCGCATTTTCGACACGATCGTGCCGCTGCTGCGCGCGATGGAAGGGGAGAATCCGTCGACGGGCCTGAGCCTGGTCGCGGTGGGGAGAAAGCGCGCGTGAAACGAGCCGCGGTGATCCTCGCCGGCGGCGCGGGCACACGTCTGCGTCCCCTCTCGTCCGACGAAAATCCGAAGCAGTTCCTGAAACTCTTCGACGGAAAGTCGCTCATCCAACTGACGTGGGAACGCGTCGCGCGCCTGCTTCCGGCGGATGCGATTTACGTCTCGACCAACGTGCAGTACGCGGACAAGTCGCGCGAACATCTCCCGCAGTTGCCGCACGACAACGTCCTCGCCGAGCCCGCGCGCCGAAACACCGCGCCGGCGATCGCGCTCTGCACGTTCGCCATCGAAGAACGCATCGGACCGTGCACGGTCGCGTTTCTCGCGTCCGATCACTACATCGGCGACGAAGCGGAGTTCCTGCGCGTGCTGAATCGGGCGTACGAATTCGCCGAGTCGCACGACGAGCTGATGACGATCGGCATCGAGCCGACGGAGCCGAACACCGGTTACGGCTATCTCGAGCTCGGCGAGCCGCTCGAAGACGAAGTGCTGCGCGTGCGCGCGTTCAAGGAGAAACCGGATCTCGCGCGTGCCGAGGAGTTTCTTCGCGCGGGCAATTACGCGTGGAACGCGGGCATGTTCGTCTGGCGCTCGGAAGTCTTTCGTCGCGCGCTCGAGGCGGCGGCGCCGGAGATCGTGCGCGTGAGCCACGCGACCTACGAGGAGATGCCGTCGATCTCGATCGACTACGCGCTGATGGAGAAGAGCGCGAACGTGGCCACGATTCGCGGCGACTTCGACTGGTCGGACGTGGGATCGTTCGAGGCGCTGCGCAAAGTGGGCGTCAACGTCTGAACGGTCAACGTCCGAAGAGGGCGCTCGCGTTCTCCCACAAAACTTTGCGTTCGACGTCCTCGCCGAATCCCAGCGCGAGGAACTGCTCGACGTTCTTCCGCATCGACACGACCCCCGGCGAAGGCCAGTCCGTTCCCCACAGCACTTTGTCCGCAACGCTCGCGACGCGCGGAAAGTACTGCAGCAGCGACTTCGGCGGGATGCCGGAGATGTCGAGATGCACGTTCGCATGCCGGCGCGCGAGAAAGAGCGCGGTCTCGCCGTACATCGGCCGTCCCGCGTGCGCGAGGATGACCTTCAGGCGCGGGAAGTCGATGGCGACGTCATCGACGGGCATCGGGTCCGCGAACACGTTGCGCGCTTTCGGGAAAACGGACGTGCCGGTGTGGAACATCACCGGAACGCCGCGCTCCTCGCATTCGCGATAGATCTCCGCGAGCTGCCACAGCTCGCCGCGATAGGCATTCGGCGCGAAGAGCTGGTGCGGCGGATGGATCTTGATCATGCCGATCCCGAGGTCGAGGACGCGGCGGATCTCGTCGCGGACGCTCATCTCGTGCAGCGGATTGACCGAGCCGACGGCGACGAGACGATCGCGGTGGTCACGCGTAAAGTCCGCGATCCAGTCGTTCACTTCGCGTGTGAAGCCCATGACGTCGGGCGAGACGTAGTTGATGCAGCACGCGCGCTCGACGCCTTCCGCGTCGAGATGCCGCAGCAGGTTTTCCGGCGAGGCGAGGACGTCCTTCGCATCCGCATGCGAGGCGTCGTCGATCATCGCCAGCACTTCGGGCTTGACCATCTGCCACGGCTGGACGTGGATGTGCGCGTCGAAGACCTGCGTCACGCGAGCATCACCAGCCGCATGCACACCGCGCTCGACGGACAGGCGTCCTGGAACTCGCGCGAGGAGAGCAGTTGCGGATGCACTTCGTCGCGATCGATCGGCTTGAATCCACGCTTGCGGAAGTACTCCTCGGCCGTCGTCGTGAGGAGGTAGAACTCGCGCAGGCCGCGCGAGGCGAGACGATCGAGGAGCTGGCGCACGATTCGGCGGCCGACGCCGTGACTGCGGTACTCGGGCGTGACGGCTACCGAGCGGATGAGGGCCGCGAACTGATACGCCTCGGCGCCGCCGCAGGCGACGAGCTTCTCGCCGTCACGCGCGACGATGAACGTCTTCCAGTGCTCGTCGACGCCGGCGGTGGGAAGTTCGCTGGCGACGAGCAGCGCCTTGATCGAATCGAGATCGGCCGCGGTCGCGGGAGAGATCGTGATGTCGGACATTGCGGTGTGGGATCCGCGGGCGATGATACATCGGAGCGCGGCCGGCGGTCGGCGGTCCAGCCGGTCAGGAGAGCGGCGCTCCGGAAACGAAAAGGGCCGCGCTACGCGCGCGGCCCGACTTCGTTGCGTTTGCGTAAAGTTGCGTCAGTGACGGCCTTCGGTCGAGCTGCCGATGTTGCCGGCGCCGCCCTCCGTGCCGGTGTTGCCCATCGTCCCGGTACTCCCACGGCGACCGGTGGACGAATCGTGCTCGCCCATGCCGGAGCGACGGGTGGACTCATTCCCCATCTGCTCGTTCATCTGCCGTTTCGAGTCTTCGTCGTTGCGGTTGCGCATGTGTCCTCCTTCGAGATTCTCCGCGCGCCCGATTTCCTGTCCGAACTCGGCGCTCGTACCGCTGTTCAGCTCGCGTCCGCGTTCCTCTTCGACGTGACGGTTGATCTCGCCCGCCTCGGTTGGCGTCGTCCGCTGACTCACGCGATCTCTCTCTCGGTTTTCCATAGGCCTCCTTTCGAACAACGGTTTAGTTATTAGCAAAAAGAATACCGATCGATCACCGCAACTCGAAGGTGGCCGTCACCTGGAAGACGACGTCCTGGCTCCCCGACTCGACGGGTACGTCGGCGTTCGCGACGCGCGCTTCCATGGCCATGGCGCGCGTGGCGACGGGATACGGCTGAGACCCGCGCTCGACCCCTTCGCTGATCATGACGGCGCGGCCCAGCGTGCGCCCGGCCGCCTGCGCGAGCAGCGCCGCTTTCGCACGCGCGTCCTCGAAGGCGGCGCGGAGTCCGGTGTCGCGGCCGCGGGCCGGATCGGAGACCTCGAAGTTGATGCCGGTCGACGTATTCACGCCCGCGGCGATGGCGATGCCGAGGAGCCGGCCGGCATCGGCGATCTTGGTGCTGCGGACGGTGACGGTGTTCGTGACCTGGTAGCCGAGGATGCGCGGAAGCTGCCCTTCGCGATAGTCCTGCTGCGGCCAGATGTTGAACTGCGAGGTCTGGATGTCCTTCTCCTGCGCGCCCGCTTTCTTGAGCGCGGCGATGACGTTCGCGACGCGGGTATTGTTCTGGGTGACCGCGTCGTCGACGGTCGGGGCGACGGTCTGCACGCCGACGCTGAACGAGAAGCGGTCCGGCGTGACGCTCGAGCGTCCGGTCCCCTGCACCGTCACGGTCTCGGCGAGCACCGGAACCGCGGGTGCGGGCGTCTGGGCGAGAGCGGCCGAGGCCGCGGTGAGTGCGATGAGGGTGGTGAGAATCGATTTCATGTAACCTCCGTTAACTTCGACGCCACGCTATTCGAGAAAGTAACCACACAACAAGATGGCAGATCCCAACGACAAGGTGCCGGGCCAGGCGCTCGGACGCTACTACGTCGACACGCAGTGCATCGACTGTGACCTGTGCCGCGAGACGGCCCCCGCGAATTTCACCCGCAACGAGGAAGAAGCGTTCTCGTACGTCTTCAAACAACCCGCCACGTCCGAGGAAGAGACCCTGTGCAAGGACGCGCTGGACAATTGTCCGGTGGAGGCGATTGGGAGTGATGGGTGACGTGGGGAGCTGTAGAGCTGTAGAGTCATCAAGCTGTAGAGGGGGTGACGCTGCCTTGGGGCTTTTGCCCCTCTCTAGCTTTCCAGCTTTATCGCTCTACAGCCTCTCGTCAGTGCAGCTTCTTATCCACACTCACCTGCTCGTGCCAGTCGTCCGCGAGCAGGACTTCGATCAACTCCTGCAGCTCTTCCATGTGGAAGGGCTTGGTCAGGGCGGCGGTGCGGGTGTTGCCTTTGGTGATCGTCAGGATGTCGCCTTTTCCTGAGGCGACGACGACGGGGGTCTGTTTGTTCTGACGGCCGTACCACTCGATCCACTCTTCGCCGGACATGCCGGGGAGGTTCAGGTCGAGCAGGATGAGGCGGGTGTCGGGGTTCTGGCTGAGCAGATTCATCCCCTCGACCGCACCGGTCGCGGAGAGAACCTCGTAACCGCGCTTCTGCAGGTACGTCTTGTAGAGCGCAAGGACTTCGGGGTCGTCTTCGATGGCGAGGATCTTATGGTTTGCCTTGCTGTTCGAGCGCGTCTCCAACATCGTGGTCTCTCCTCGAACTCGCCTCTCTTGCGAGTTCCATGCTAACTGCTGAGCGCGCGATAATCCCACCCCCAATGGGAATCGCTCTGTGGATCGTCTCCGGTGTCGCCGCCTTTGGTTGTGCGAGGATCGTTCCGTTCCTGCGGACGCCGGGCTGGCTCGCCGAGCTGAGCGCCGGCTCGATCACCGCGCTGTTGCTCGGATGGGTGGCTACGGCCCTCGATTTCGGCGGCTGGAACGAGCCCGACTGGCGGGCCGCGCTCTTCGCGTTCGCCGGGGCCTTCGCGGTCATCGGCCTCGTCCGTCTTACAATGTCCGGAAACTCCGGAGGCGCCTCGTGAAAAAAGTGGTCCTGTCGATCTGTGCGTTCGTGCTGTTTTCGACCTGCGCCGCGTACAAAGCTCAGCACGCCGGGGTCGATCCCAACGACACCCGTTCCGAGGCGGAAGCGCGCGAGGTGCAGTTCACCGCCGCGGACCTCGCCTCGTTCGAGACGCAGCCGCTGGCGATGAAGCAGGCCATGCTCATCTCGGAGATCGACAAGTACCAGGCCGAGCTCACGTCCGAGGGCAAGTACGACTGCTGCGTGAAACCCGCCTGCCGGCAGTGCGCGATCACGGCCGGCGAATGCCACTGCCGCCAGGTCATCGACGCGAACGGCCCGTGCTGCGGCGAATGCACCCAGGCGTGGGTGGAAGGCCGCGGCAACACGGCCGGCGTCGACCGCGAAAAAGTCCTCGAGCACCTCGGCTGCGTCCGCGAGCTGTACGAAAAGAAGAC
>DASPHZ010000007.1:0-54011 GCA_035629395.1 Thermoanaerobaculia bacterium | reverse complement strand
CTGGTCGAGCCGTTCGACGCACAGCATCGCCCGCGCATCGTCGACTTCAGGTGGAACGGAGGCGAGCCGGTCGAGTGGACGACCACGCTGCCGAACGGCGAGACGCTGATGGAGCTCATCCGCCCGCAACGCGCGATCGTGATCTTCGGCGGCGGTCCCGACGTCCAGCCGCTCGTGCGTCTCGCACAGCAGACCGGCTGGCGCGCCGACGTGATCACGAAACGCGATCCCGCCGACGTGCGCGACTACGACGCGGCGGTGGTGATGACGCACAACTTCCTCCGCGACGCCGAGCTCCTCCCGATGCTGCTCGCCTCGCCCATCGCCTACATCGGGCTCCTCGGACCGAAAACCCGCGGTGACGAACTGTTCGCACACGCCAACGTGTCGCGCGACGCCCGCATCCACAGCCCGATCGGCCTGGATCTCGGCAGCGAAACGCCGGAAGAGATCGCGCTGTCGATCGTGGCGGAGATCCAGGCGGTGCTGACGCGGCGCAGCGCGAAGCCGCTGCGCGAGCTCGACGCACCGATTCACGAACCGCGGTCGACGCCCACGTGCGCGTAATCGCGGTCGTGCTCGCCGCGGGCTCGTCTTCGCGACTCGGCCGCCCGAAGCAGGACATCGTTTTCGAAGGCGAGACGCTGCTCGCACGCGCGACCCGCATCGCATGCGAGGTGGCGGATGACGTGATCGTCGTGACGCGCGAGAACAATCCCGACGCCGATGAAGGAATCGCCTCGTCGATTCGCTTCGGCGTTCGCGCGGCGGGGGAGGCGCGGGTGCTGATCGTGTTGTGCGATCAGCCGCTCATCAACGCGGAGCATCTGCGCGCGTTGATTGCGGTCGATGCGCCGATCGTCGCTACCGGCTATCGCGGGATTGCCGGAGTGCCGGCGATCTTCGCGCCGGAGCTCATCCCCGAGCTGCTCGCGCTTCGCGGCGATCGCGGCGCGCGTGCGGTGATCGCGAACCATGCCGCGCATGTGATCCCGTTCGAAGACGCGGCCGTCGACATCGATACCGAAGCGGACCTGCAGAACCTGTAGCGTTTCGCGTGCACGTTGCGGCGTGCGTGCGCCTCAGGGCTCGGTCAGCGGAATCCGTGGATCGCGCCACAGACCGACCATCTTCTTCCCGTAATCGATCGTCACGAGGAAGCGCGACAGGAGGCGATTGCCGATGCGCGCGGTGGGCACGTTCGCGTACTGCACGTCGATCAAACCGAAGTCGCTGCCCGCGACCTCGACGCGTACCGTCCCGCGTCCCGCGTTGCGCGAGGGGAGGGTGAGCGTGTCCGGACTGGCCGTATCGACGATCGCCGCGACGTCGGCGCCATTCACCTTCACGTAGATCATCGGCTCGACGTCGTACGTGTACAGCTTCATGAGCCCCGTCTGGATGCCGCCCTCCTGAAACGTGACGAGGCCGCTGCGATAGTCGATCGAGATCGCCCGGTTCCGCCAGACCTCGGCGCCGATGATGGCATCGGCCACGCCGCGCAGGTCGAGCGTCGACGGCGTGACGTTCACCGTCTCGCTTTCCGTGATCTGCACCGTGGTCGTCGCCGCGAGCGGCGGCGCGACGACGGTGCGCGGTGCGGCGCTGCCGAGGATGTAGCGGCCCGGCTGGCCGTCGAGGCGGACCGTTTGCAGGCGGACGAGGTTGTTCTCGAGCACGAACGAGAGGTTGACCTCCGGCGACGGCTGGTCATTGCGCCACGGCAAAAGCCGCGCGCAGGAGAAGGCCAGCAGCGCGAGGCCGAGCGCGGTTGCTCTCACGAACGATTTGGATAAGATTCGCACCCTCACTGAGCCTCAGAGTCTCACAGTCTCGGAGTCTCAGAGCAACTCGCCGCGCACTCCGCGACTTTGAGACTCTGCGACTCTGCGACCCCACAAAGCAACTTGGACGCCCGAAAGGAATCACGATGTCCACTCTGCCCGAGTTTCGCAACGAACCGCTGACCGACTTCAACAAGCCGGAGCACAAGGCCGCGATGGATCTCGCCATCGCCAAAATCCTCGGCCAGGTCGGCGGTGAACATCCCATCGTCATCGGCGGCGAGCGCATCACCGGCCGCAAAACGTTCACCTCCCTCAACCCCGCGCACAAGGACCAGGTCCTCGGCAAGTTCCAGGAAGGCGACGAGAACGACGCGCATCGCGCCGTCGACGCCGCGTGGGAAGCCTTCGAATCGTGGAAGCGCGTTCCCGCCGCCGAGCGCGCGGGCCTGCTGTTCCGCGCCGCGAAGCTGATGCGCGAGCGTAAGCACGAGTTCTCCGCGGTCATGATCCTCGAGGTCGGAAAGACCTGGGCCGAGGCGGATGCGGATACGGCCGAAGCGATCGACTTCATGGAGTTCTACGGCCGGGAGGCGCTTCGCTATGCGGGCGAGCATCCGATCACCCAGATCGAGTCCGAAGACAACCAGCTCGTCTACATCCCGCTCGGAGTCGGTGCGGTCATTCCGCCGTGGAACTTCCCGCTCGCGATCATGTGCGGCATGACCACCGCGGCAATCGCGGCCGGCAACTGCGTCGTGCTCAAGCCGTCGTCCGATTCGCCGTGGATCGCATGGCGCTTCTTCGAGCTGCTCGAGGAAGCGGGGATGCCCAAAGGCGTCGTGAACTTCGTGAGCGGCGGCGGACGCGAAGTCGGCGAGCCGCTGATCCAGCATCCGCGCATCCGCTTCATCTCCTTCACCGGATCGAAGGGGGTCGGCCTGCACATCGTCGAAGAAGCGGCCAAGACTCGCGAAGGGCAGCGCTGGATCAAGCGCGTCGTCGCGGAGATGGGCGGCAAGGACGCGATCATCGTCGACCGCGAATGGTCGAACCTCGATGAAGCCGCGGGCGCGGTCGTCGCGTCGGCGTTCGGCTTCCAGGGACAGAAGTGCTCCGCGTGCTCGCGCGCGATCATCGACGAGGCGATCTACGACCGCATCGTGCCGATGATCGTGGAGAAAACGAAGGCGCTGCGCATCGGCGATCCGACGTTGTTCGAATCGGCCGTCGGCCCGGTGGTCAACGAGCGCGCGATGAAGGCGATCAAGAATTACATCGACAAAGGCACGGGCGAGGGCGGGAGGCTGCTCGCCGGCGGCAATGTGAATCCGGAGGACGGTTTCTACATCGAGCCGACGGTCATCGCGGACGTCGACCCGCACGCCACGATCGCGCAGGAAGAGATCTTCGGACCGGTGCTGGCGATCATCAAAGCGAAGGATTACGACGACGCGCTGCGCATCGCGAACGACACCGAGTTCGGTCTGACGGGTGCGGTGTTCACGGAGAACGAGGAGAAGCTCGAGCGCGCGCGCGAGGAGTTCTTCGTCGGTAACCTGTACCTGAACCGGAAGTGCACGGGTGCTCTCGTTGGTGTGCATCCCTTCGGCGGCTTCAACATGTCCGGCACCGACTCGAAGGCCGGAGGCCGCGATTACCTCGGCCTGTTCCTGCAGGCGAAGTCGATCGCGCGGAAGAAGGGGCCGCAGCCGAAGACGGTGGCGGAGGCGAAAGGGTTCTAATACGGCTCGGGCGTCGGGCGTCTGGGCTCTTCGCGAGAAGATCCAGAAGCCTGACGCCCGCGGTGCCTGCGTTCAGTCCAGTTTGAAGTTGACGGTTAGGTTGAAGATGGTCGCGACCGGCTGGCCGTTGAGCGTGCCCGGCTTGAAGCGCCACTTGCGCACGGCCGCTTCGGCTTCCTCGCCGAGACCCATCGGCAGGCCCTTCACGACTTTGACGTCCTGAACGCGGCCGTTCTTGTCGATGATCGCTTCGACGACGACGATGCCCGCGATGCGCGCGGCTCGCGCGGGCTCGGTGTACTTCGGATCGGCGCGATCGACGACGATCGGCGCCTTGACATCCCCACCGACGCGGAGCGGGCCGCTCGGAGGAGGCGTGGGAGGCGCGACCGGCGCTTCCGGACCGCCGGTGCCTTCGCCTTCGGTGCCGGTGCCCGTACCGCCGACTTTGCCGCCGAGGACCCCACCGAGCTCGCCGCCTTTGACGCCGCCGATCTCACCCCCGATGACCCCTCCGATCTCACCGCCGACGACGCCACCGGCCACACCGCCTTCGACGCCACCTTCGACGCCGTTGACCGCGTCACCCGGACCGTCCGTCGTGCCGCCGAGCGACACTTCCTCCGTCACCGGAGTGTCGACGATCGGCAGGTCCTGTGAGACCGGAAGCTCGACCTTCGGCACTTCCTTCGGGACCTCCACCGGCGGCGTCATCGGATTCGGCGTCACCGGCTGCGGCTTCGGCTGCACTCGCGCCTGCTGTTGTTTCGGCGCGCCGCTGCTCCTCGCGGGCGGCGGCGGGGGAGGAGGCGGAGGGGGCGGCGGGGCCGCGCCCTGGGTGATGAACGCGTTGATCGGTTTTTCAGCGTTGACCTTGTGAGTCTCGCTGTTCGCGCCGGCATACACGACACCGGCCACAAGCATTGCGTGGATGGCGATGGAAGCCACGGAGGCACGCCAGCCACCTTGTTTTTTCTTGTTTTTGCTCGACTCGAGAAGCTCTTTTTGAAGGTCCATGACGATGTAGTTATTTGCAAGCGGGTGACCAACTATTTGCCTTTTCCTTTCAATGATTTAGAATGCGCAGCCATGCGCTTCGGAGCCGTGTTTCTGCTTCCTTTTCTGATGGGCTGCGCCACGAGCTCCGCGGTCGTTCCGGAGAGCTGGCAGAGCGTGCCTCAGGCGCCGCGGATCCGTTCGCTGACCCTCGATGAAAACGGCAAGGTGGCGTACCCGGCCGTGCTGGCGCCGCGCCGCGAGGTCATCCGCGCGCTCGACCACATGCTGCTGAACGGCGAGAAGGTGATCACGGAGCGTTTTCGCGAGATCGATTCGTTCGATTTCTCGGAGGCGCGGGGCGAAGTGGTTCTGTCGGCGAAGCGCGACCGCGCCTTCGACATCGGCATCGTCTCCTCGGAAGGGGGTGCCGTGAACTGGGTGCCCGCCGATCCCGCGGACGAAGTGATGGTCCAGTGGGCTCCGAAGGGGAGCAAGATCAGTTACGTCATCCGCGCGAACGGCGGGGACGTCGTGCGCACCGTGCACGTGCCGACGGCGACGCCGTGGTCCGTGCCGTTTCCGCTGGCGACGGTTCACGCGGTTGCGTGGGACCCGGAGGGCGAGCGATTTGCGGTCGCGTACTCGACGCCCGACGGCTCCGATCGTGTGGAAGTGATGAAGTACGACGGGGAGGAGCGGCGCATGGCGGTCGATCCCGCCGTCACGCTGGACGTGGAGGTGGAACCGTTCCACCGCGCGCTCCTGCTGCGTCCGCGCGACATCCGTTACGACGAGAAGCTGCCGGTGGTGGTGTGGGTCGGCGATAGCGCGTGGAACGACGCGCGCGCGAAGCTGATCCGCGAAGCGCGCGTCGCGATGATCGTGACGAAAGACGTGAACGAGGAGTTGTGGAAGAGGATGGGGGAGACGCAGTGGATGAGTGGCGAACGAGTGTTCGTCGTCAGCCCCTTTTCCCCGCCGGCGGGGGAGAAGGTGGCCGGGGGGACGACGTGGATTCTGGGTGGCGAGCGCTACCGGCGGGACGGCAACGTGGTGACCGTCCCTCCCGCTGTCATACAATCCTTTGCCGCGGGCTTCATCGCAGACCAGCTCAAGAGGACTACGCCACTCAATGGCAGCAGCCGCTGACTCCGAAACGAAATCGACCGCCCGCGAATACTACGAAGCGCTGCTGATTGCGATCATCTTCGTCAATTTCGCGCGCATTTTCGTCTTCCAGGCCTTCAAGATCCCGACCGGATCGATGGAAGACAATCTGAAAGTCGGCGACCACATCATCGTCAATAAATGCATCTACGGCCCGACGGGCAACGGTTTTCTGGCCGGTCTCCTGCCGCTGCGCGACGTGCAGCGCGGCGACATCATCGTGTTCCGTTATCCGCTGCAGCCCGACACGGACTTTGTGAAGCGCGTCGTCGGCATGCCCGGAGACACGATCAGCATCCGCGACAAGAAAGTCTCCATCAACGGCAGGGAGCTCAGCGAGCCGTACGTCGTCTACGACGACCCGCAGACGTATCCGCGTGGCGAGTTCCTCCCCGAGCCTTACCGCTCGCGCGATCATTACGGCCCTTTCCGCATCCCGGCGGGGCAGTACTTTGCGATGGGGGACAACCGCGATCATTCGAGCGATTCGCGCTACTGGGGCACCGTGCCGCGCTCGCTGATCAAGGGACGCGCGTTCCTCGTCTACTGGTCGTTCGTCGGCACGCCGACGCCGCCGGGAGGCTCGACGCGCGAGCGCATCGTCGAGCTCAAAAACGTGGTCGTGAATTTCTTCACCCACACGCGGTGGCACCGCACGTTCTTCATCGTCGACAGCAAGTATCACTACACGCCGGGTGTGAGCTCTGATGGAAACGAGTAATCGCACGGACGGGGAGGAGCCGGAGATCCAGACGCAGGTCGAGCAGGTCGACGGCACGGTCATCGACCGCGGCGATCACCCGATCTCGCGGCGCAGCATCCCGGAGAACGTGCTCAAGGTGCTGTACCGCCTGCATCGCAGCGGTTACCGCGCGTACCTCTGCGGCGGCAGCGTGCGCGATCTCCTCATGGCCCGCACGCCGAAGGATTTCGACGTCGTCACGGACGCGCATCCCGGCGACGTGCGCCGCCTCTTCCGCAACAGCCGCATCATCGGACGGCGCTTCCGCCTCGTGCACATCATCTTTCAGGATCAGGTGGTCGAGGTGGCGACGTTCCGGCGCGAGCCCGAGCGCGCCGCGGTGGCCGAGGACGAGACGGAAGATTTCCTGATCACGGACGACAACACGTTCGGCTCGCCGCTGCAGGACGCGAAGCGCCGTGACTTCACGATCAACGCGCTCTTCTACAACATCGCCGATTTCTCGGTGATCGACTACGTCGGCGGTCTCGACGACCTCCGCCTCGGCCGCGTTCGCGTGATCGGCGATCCCGACCTGCGTTTCCGCGAAGACCCCGTCCGCATGATGCGCGCGATCGAGTTCGCCTCTCGCCTCGGATTCGAGATCGAGGCCGAGACGTACGAGGGCATCCTCCGCCATCGCAACGAGATCCTGAAGGCTTCGCCGCCGCGCGTCTCCGAGGAGATCCTGGAGCTCTTGCGGCGTGGCTGGTCGCGCGGCGCGATTCGCCTGATGGTCGACACCGCGCTGCTCGAGCCGCTGCTGCCGGAGATCTACAACGCCATCCGCGGCGATCGCGCGCCGTACTTTTGGAAAATGCTCGAGGTGCTGGATCGCACGGTCCAGGCGGGGCGCAAGATCTCGGACGCGGTGCTGCTGTCGGTGCTCGTGCTGCCGTGGGTGTTCGACGAGATCGAGGCGGAGGAGGCGCGCCGCGCCGAGATGGGCCGCATGCGCATCGGCGAGGTGATCCTCTTCATCCGCGAGCTCATCCAGCCGCTCTGTGCGCGCATGTCCCTCGCCGCCGGCACGCGTCATCAGATGGAACAGGCGCTCGAAACGCTGTGGCGCCTGCTCGAGCCGCCGACGGATCGCCGCTCGCAGTTCCGCGCCGTCTATCGCGAACCGTTCAACGACGCCCTCGCACTGCTCGAGCTCTACGCCCTCTCGTCCGGCCGCTTCATCGACGTCTTCCGCCAGTGGCAGGCCTTCGCCGTGCGCGTCAAACGCGCGCAGGAAGAGAGCGAAGGGACGACGAAGAAGCGACGGCGGCGGAGAAAAAGATAGGCGTGTTAGCCCGGGATTGAGGATGGAGAATTGAGGATTGAGGATTCGCCGGGAGCCCCAATCCTCAATCCTCAATCCTCAATCCTCAATCCTCAATCCTCAATCCTCAATCCATGATCGTCTACCTCGACCACCACGCCACCACCCCCTGCGACCCGCGTGTGGTCGAGAAGATGCTGCCGTACTTTACGGAGCACTTCGGGAACGCCGCGTCGATCACGCATCAGCATGGACGGAAAGCCTCTCTTGCGGTCGAGGACGCGCGCATTGCCATCGGCCGCTTTCTCGGCGTGCTGCCGCCCGAGATCTACTTCACGGCCGGCGCGACCGAATCGAACAACATCGCCCTCCATCTGCTGAAGCCCGGCCAGCATCTCGTCACCAGCGAGACCGAGCACAAGTCGATCCTCGTGCCCGCGGAGCGCTTCGGCGACGTCACGTTTCTGCAGCCCGATCGCGAGGGCTTCATTCACGCGGAACAGGTGCGCGATGCCATTCGGGAGAACACGCGTCTCGTCTCCGTCGAAAGTGCGAACGGTGAGATCGGCACGATCCAGGACGTGAGTGCGATCGGCGCTGTGTGCCGCGAGCGCGGCGTGCTCTTTCACACCGACGCCACGCAGGCCGCGGGCAAGATTCCGCTCGACCTCGCGAACGTCGACCTGGCCTCGTTCTCCGCGCACAAGGTCTACGGGCCGAAAGGCGTCGGCGCGCTGTTCGTCCGTCGCGGCATCAAGGTCGAGCCGGTGATTGCGGGCGGCGGGCAGGAGCGCGGCGTGCGCGCCGGCACGGTCAACGTCCCCGGTGCGGTCGGTTTCGCGGCAGCGCTGCAGTTGCGCCCGGCGGAAATGGACGAAGAGGCGGAGCGCCTCGCGCAACTGCGCGAGCAACTGCGGGAAGGGATCGAGTCCGCCATCGACGGCATTTCGGTCAACGGTCCGCGGGAGTTAAGATTGCCCGGGAATCTCAACGTCAGCTTCGAACGGATCGAGGCCGACTCGCTGATCCTGGCCATGAAGCGCTTTTCGCTTTCGTCAGGGTCGGCGTGCAGCTCCGGCGACAGGGGGCCGTCGCGGGTGCTGAAAGCGATCGGCGCGAGTGAGACCGCGGCGATCGGATCGATCCGTTTCGGTCTCGGAAAATCCAACACCGCGGAACACATCGACATGCTCATCGACGACCTGACACGCGCCGTCCGGAAACTGCGGGAGATCTCCGTCGGATGAGTGCCAACGGGCCCGGACGCATCCTCCTCGTCGACCACTCGCGCGGCGCGCTGCTGTTCCAGGAGACCATCCTCCGCCGCCGCGACATGGTCATCACCACCGCCCTCGCGGGCTCGGACGGACTCACCAAAGCGCGCATGGAGAAGCCGAACCTGATCATCTTCGGCTACGACCTCTTCGACATGAGCGCGCCCGAGTTCTGCCGCGAGATCCGCGCCGACGACCACACGCGCAGCATCTCGCTGCTGCTCGTCTGCGACCGCGAGCACCACGAGCACGGCGACCTCTGTCTCTCCGCCGGCTGCAACGACGTCATCTTCCGGCCGCTGCACAAACCGGAGCTCGACCAGAAGGTCGAGCGGCTCACCAACATCCCCGTCCGCCGGCAGCTCCGCACGATCACGAAGATCGAAGTCTCGCTCGAGAAAAACGGGCGCTTCGTCCTCGGCCGCAGCGTCAACATCTCCGCGACCGGCATCCTCATCGAGGTCGACCGCATGCTGCCGCAGGAAGGGCCTCTGCGCCTGCACTTCTATCTGCCGTCCGATCCGAAGCCGCTGCAGGTGATGGCCGAGGTGCTGCGGGCGGAGTTCTCGGGGTCGATGTCCAAGTACGGGATGCGGTTCGTCGATCTTTCCGAGGAGGACCGCGAACGCATCTCGCGGTTCGTCCACCGCCTCCGCTCGCGGGAAGCCCTCTGATGGCAGCGACGCCCGCGACGAATATCGACGAAGCCATCCGGGCCGCGCGCGAAGAAGATTTCCTCCGCTCCCTCAATCTTTTCCTCGACATCTTCGGCAACGACGACGCGCCGTCGATTCGCACGCCGAAGGACGCGAGCGGGCTGTCGTGGTTCGGACTCGTGCTGGCGCTCGTGCGTAAGCAGATGAAGCCGGCCATCGAGCTGTGCCGCCGCGCGATCGAGCTCGAGTTCTACAACGGCGATCACTACGCGAACCTCGCGCGTGTGTACCTCGCGGGCGGCAATCGCAAGAAGGCCGTGGAGACGGCGGAGCAAGGGCTGAAACTCGTCCCCGAGGATGATTACCTGCTCGCCGTCCGCAAGTCCCTCGGCGTCCGCGCCGAGCCGTCCGTGCCGTTCCTCGATCGCAAGAATCCGATCAACGTTTCGCTGGGACAGGCGCGGCACGCGAAGAAGCTCGCCGATCAGGACAAGAAGAAGCGTTGACCGCGGCGGCGGCGTGTTTGCCGTAGGGTTGTTTCGCCGCCGCCGTCGATCGCGATACGCTCCGCGCATGAAAAGAAAAGCGTCGGCAGTCTGGAACGGGAACCTCAAAGAAGGGAAAGGGCAAATCTCCACGGACAGCGGGGTGCTGCGCGACACGCAGTATTCCTTCAGCACGCGGTTCGAGGACGGCATCGGTACGAACCCCGAGGAGTTGATCGCGGCGGCGCATGCGGGATGCTTCTCGATGGCGCTCTCCGGCCAGCTCACCAATGCCGGGCTCACCGCGGACAGCATCAACACCTCGGCCACCGTGACGATGGAGAAGACCGACGCCGGATTCACGGTGACGAAGGTGCATCTCGACGTCACCGCGAAAGTGCCGAACGCCGACGCGCAGGCGTTCGAGACCGCGGCGAACAACGCGAAGGCGGGTTGCCCGATCTCGCGTCTGCTCAAAGCCGAGATCACCATGGACGCGCGGCTGGGGTAGCTGATGGTCCGCGCCATTCCTGAGGGCTATCACACCGTCACTCCATATCTCATGGTCGACGACCTCGGACGTCTCGTCGAATTCGTCGAGCGCGCGTTCGGCGCGACGACGTTCGAGCTGCTGCGCGACAACGAAGGGAAGCCTCGCCACGCGGAAGTGCAGATCGGCGACTCGCGCGTGATGCTCGGGCAGGCACGCGACGAATGGCCGGCGCGACAGAGCACGCTCTACCTCTACGTCGAGGACACGGACGCGATGTATCGCGACGCCATGGCCGCGGGCGCGAAGACGATCATGGAGCCGGTGAATCAGTTCTACGGCGACCGGAACGCGGGCGTCGAAGATCCGGCCGGCAATCTGTGGTGGATTGCGACGCACGTGGAAGACGTATCGCCGAAGGAGATGGAGCGGCGCCTCGCCGAACGGGAGCGGAAGTGACGCTGCTCTGGCGGCGTCTCGACGTGCCGGGAATGGAGGCGTGCCGTCTCGTGCGGCACGCTGACACCTGGCGCATCGAAGGCGACGCCGTGTTCTCGAACGACGGCGTCGCGTGTCGTGCGTCGTATGTCGTGACCTGCGATGACGCGTGGCGCTCGCAGGGCGCGCAGGTCTCGGCATGGATCGGCAACGAGTCGTTCGAGGTCACGCTCACGCGCGGCTGGACGCGCAACGGCGAAACGCATCCGGAGCTCGACGGCTGTGTCGATCTCGATCTGCAGTTCACGCCGTGCACGAACACGCTGCCGATCCGGCGGCTGGATCTCGCGATCGGCGCATCGGCCGCCGTTTCCGCGGCGTGGCTGCGGTTTCCGTCGCTGCGCGTGGAGCGACTCGAGCAGAAGTACACGCGATTGAGCGAGCGGATGTACCGCTACGAGAGTGGCGGAGGCTCGTTCGTCGCGGAGCTGGAAGTCGACGACGAAGGACTCGTCGTGCGCTACGGCGATTTGTGGTCGCGCGTGTAGAGCAAGCCTCGCGCAATCATTCGACTGCGCGAGGCGCCATGAATCAACCGCAGGAACTGCATTCGGCGGGGCAGCCCAGCACACCGCCGGAGCAACTGCCGCCGTTCTCGCCCTCGAACTCTTCCAAGGGATCTTTTTTGCCACCGCCGCCGGTGCTGAAGCAGGACGCGGGTGCCGGAGAGCCGTCGCAGGTCTCGTAGTCGAGCTGCCCGTCGGGCGTGTAATGCGGCACTTCCCAGCATGAGTCGTACTCGGCCTGGCTGGTCTCCGAGCCGGTCAGCGAGTAGCACATCGCGTCGACGGTGAATTCGTTGTTGCACTTCTGACAGGCCGCCTGCGCGTCGCTCGACGCGAACGTGAGGGCTGCCGCCAGAGCAGAAAGAAGGATCAGTCGTTTCATCGAAAAAGGTGCCTTTCTCAACCGCAGGACGCGCAGTCGGCCGCGCAGCCGAGCTCCGTTCCGGTGCAGGTGCCGTCGTAGTACGGATCGAAACCGCCGCCGCCACCACCACCGCCACCGCCACCACCGCTACCGGTGAAGCAGTACGACGAAGGCGCGGAGCCCTGGCACTTCTCGTACATCACCTGGCCACCGGGTCCGAAGACCTGCTCTTCCCAGCACGCACCGTATTCGGCGTCGTTGACGGCCGCGCCGCTGAGCGTGTAGCACTGCGCGTCTTCGGTGTAGTTGTTGAGGCACTTCTGACAGGCGGCCTCCGCGTCATCCGCGAGGAACGCCAGCGCCAGAAGCGCTGCCGCGAAAAGAAGAACGCGTTTCATCTCCGAGATCTCCTTGTCGATTACAGACAGGTGTGGCATTCCGCCGGACAGCCCATGGCCGTGCGCGTGCAGGTGCCCGGATCGTCGTTGAATCCGCCGCCGGGGCCGCCGCCACCGCCACCGCTGCTGGTGCAGGACGACGGGGCGGGCGAGCCGTCGCAGTATTCGCCCTCGATCTGCCCGTTCTCGTCGTAGACCGGGACTTCCCAGCACGCGTCGTACTCGGCCTCGCTCGTCTGTGAGCCGGTGAGCGCCCAGCACATCGCGTTCGGACTGAACTCGTTGAGGCACTTCTGACAGGCCGCCTGTGCGTCACCCGCGGCGAACAGCAAGGCCGCGGTTACTGCAGTGAAGAAAAACAATCGTTTCATCGGGTCTCCTCCTTTCTTTGAGATTCACCGGTGGTCTGGTGTTCGTTGATGCGGAGCTGATACTGCTGTCCGGGCTGGATGCGCACTTCGCCGAGGGTTTCCATCGAGGCGGCGCCGCCGCGGGCGAGGGCCGCCCATTCATCGAGGGAATCGGCGCGGACGAGCGTCCAGGAGCCGGCCGGGAACTGCGGGATCGCGAGCGGCTGCCACACGCGGCCGATGCGGCCGGCGACCCAGGTGAGGCTGACGAGCCGTCCGTCCGCGGAGCGAAGCCACAGCTCGTCGCGGAAGAGACGCTCGCCGTAGTCGGGGATCGTCAGCGGCGCGCCGGCCGCGGGAATCGTGAGCTCCGCGCGCGTGCCCTGCGGCACCACCCACGCGCCCACGAGACCTTCGGCCGTGGTCGCGCCGCACTGCAGCGACGCGGGTTTCTCCGCGCCGAGAGCAAGCGTGAAGCGTCCGTCGTCCCCCGTCTGCGCTCCTCGCGAGACGGGCCCGGTCGAGGCGAGATAGAAACAGTCGACGTCCGCCTGTACGGCAGGACGTCCATCCGGATTGCGCACGATTCCTTCCAGCGCGTTTGCCGGAGTGACGTCGAGCTGGACCTGCGCCTCCGCGTCCACGGCCACGCTGGCGGCTTTCTCGGCGGCGCGGTTGCCGGTCGTGGCGCGGGCGATCCAGCGTCCCGGCGGCAGGGCGTCGAAGAACGCGCGTCCGGCGGTGTCGGTGGTGCCGCGGCGGACGATCTCGTGTACGCCGCCGCGCAGCGAGTCGCGGCGCAGCGTGGCGGTGACGCTGGCGTTCGCGAGCGGCTCGTCTCCTTCGCGCACCGTCACGGCCAGCGACCCCTCGGGGACGACGAGCTCGATCGGGCGCGACGGATCGCTGAAGTCGACTTCGCCGATCTCGATCTCGATTTCCGGATTGTCGGTCGCGCGCAGACGCACGTCGTACGGGCCCTTGTGCGAGAGCACGGCGGCGAAGCGGCCGTCGCGTCCGGTCTGGATGCGGCGGCGGATGGCGTTCGGCGACGGCGGATCGCCGACGGCGACGGACCACTGCTTGTCCGGCACGTTCGACACCACGCGTCCTTCGAAGACGAGCGGCTCGATCTCCGGCGAGAAACGGCGCGTCTCGCCGGGCGCGAGCTCGAGATCGTCGACGTCGATCGGCTGGCCGGTGCCCGCCGCTTCCACGATGGCCATGACGTGCCACGTGCCCGGCTCGACGTCTTCGAACGTGACCGACGTGCTGTCCTCGCCGATGCGTTTGGTGAGGCTCTTGCGGCCCTGTTCGTCGACGTCTCTGCGCTGCATCGAGATCGCACCGACGCGCGAGCCCGGCCAGCGTTCGCGGAACGAGGCGGGGAGGCGCGGCTCGACGACGACGGTCGCCGGCTCGAGGATCTTCAGCGGATCGACGACGAGCTCCTGCCCCGGCTCGAGCTGGACGCTCATGGAGCCGGTGGCGGCGCCGCCGGTGACGCGCGCTTCGAGGAGGAGCTTTCTGCCGGCGGGGAGTCCGTGCAGGGCGACGAAGCCGGTTTCGTCGGCGAGCGTTTCGGCGACCGGCAGCGTGCGGCCGGCGTCGTCGAGGAGCTCGAGCGCGCGGACGGTCGCGCCGGGGACGGCGACGCCGCTCGGCTCGCGGCGCACGTGCACGAGCGCGCGTGCGGCGGCTTCGAGTTTGTGACTGCCGAGGAACTTCGATTCGTGCGGACGGAGAGCGAGGGGGAGGGCGAGCGTTTCGAGCGGCGGGAGCGAGAGCGCAATGGCCTTGCAGTCCGTCGGAACCTGCAGCGACACCGCACCGTCGCGAGCGATGACGAACGGCACGGTGAAACGCTGGTTGCGCTCGCAGTCGCGATAGACGACGGAGCCGGACGACGGCAGCGGCGTGCCTTCCGTCGCCGCGGCCAGCTTGAGCGTCGCCTCGGCGCGGTGGTGTGTGGTGACGGCGACCGGCCGCACCGTTTCGCCTTCGAGGCCGGGCGCGGCGAACATGACCGCTTCACTCGTGAGGAGGAAGACGTCTTTCGGCGCGGCGGCGGTGTCGACGTAGACCACGGTGCCGCTGGACGCGCGCTGGAGCAGGACCGGTGCGGTGGTCGTCGCGGCGATGGCGCGGAGCGCTTCCAGCTCGTGCGGCACTTTGCCCGGGACGAAGAACCGTGCGGCATGCGCGCGCTGCGGCGGAAGCGCGGGCAACGCGACGGTCTGCGTCGCGACGTCACCCGCGGTGACCTTGACGGTGGCGAGCTCGCGCTCGGCGAGGAAGCGGCGCGGATCGCGCGCGGTGGCGACGATGCGGTACGTGCCCGGTGCGAGCGCGTTCCATTCGAGCTTCGTCGACGTCGCATCGCGGCGCCAGACCGTGGACTGTTCGTGTTTCGGGACCGCGCCTTCCGCGAGGCTCACGAGCGAGACGAACAGCTCCGGCTCCGCGCGATCGAGCGTTACGGTGAGCTGGCCGCCTTCGGCGAGCGCGATGTCCATCGGCTTCGCGAGCTCGGCGGGGCGGCTGACCTGCCATGCGGGCGCGCGATGCGGCGCTTCGACGAGGAGCGGGAGGACGAACTCGCCGGGGACGGGGAGCGTCCACCAGCCGTTCTCGTCGGAGGTCGTCTGCCAGCGCGCGCCGAGATGGTCGAGCGCCATTTTGCTGAGCGGCACGCGCACCTGGCGCACGTGCGCACCGGCGATCGGGTTGCCGGACGGATCGCTCACCGTGCCGGTGGCCATCACATCGGGGAGGAGATTGATCGTCAGCTCGCCCTTCGACATGCCGTTGACCGTCACGCGCTCGCCCGCGGGCTGATAGCCGTTCGCGGCGGCGAAGAGGCGGTACGTGCCGGGCGGCACCTGGAGCGGCGCGCGTCCGTCGGCGGCGATGACCTCGAACGACGGACGGTCGTGCGGGTCTTCGGGCGCGTAGAGGGCGAGGTAGGTGCCGGGGAGCGGCGTGCCGTCAGAGGCGGCGGCGGTGATCCGGATCGGAAGTGGAGCGGCGAGCGCTGCAGTGGCGAGAACGAGCAGAGTTAGGACAAGAGAGCATCGCACGAGAGTTCGAGTCACGCCGGATCCTCAGAGCGGATTTTTGTATGGGAGCCCAATGTCTCCGAGTCCCATGTAATTTGTTATTACGCCTTTGAAGACGCCCGAGTGTTTCCGATATTGGGATGTGCGATCAGCCGCGATACCACTTTGCGAGACGGGCCGGAGAGACGCCGCAGTGGTACGCCGCGATGATCCACCAGTTCATGGCTGAGGCCGTAACGACGCCCTTCTGCAGGAACCGCCGGCCGGAGGTGTGGACGTGCAGCGGGAGGAGGACGGAGCGTCCGGCTCGCTTCATGCGGCGGGCGAGCTCGTAGTCTTCCATGATGGGGAAGTCGGGGTAGCCGGGGAAGGCGTCGCGGCGGACGAACTGGGCCTGGTCGCCCCACGGCGCGCGGGTGAGGCGCGTGCGGGCGTTGATCATGAAGGCGACGTAGCGCAGGCGAAAGCCGCGCTCGAGGAAGCGCACGCGGAAGCCGCCGAAGACCGCGCCGTTCGCGACTGCCTCTTCGACCGCTTGCGCGGCGCCGAGGGGGAGGAGGGTGTCGGCGTGGACGAAGAGGAGGATGGAATGGCGCGCGGCTTTCGCGCCGCGGTTGAGCTGGCGTGCGCGAACGTGCTCGCCGGTGATCACGTGCGCGCCGCGGGAGCGCGCGATTGCGATCGTGGCGTCGGTGCTGCCCCCGTCGCTCACGATCACTTCGGCGGCACCGGCGATGAATGCGCCGAGGACGGTATCGCCGATGCGGTCTGCCTCGTTGAGCGCCGGGATGATCACGCTGATGGCCACAAACGCGATGCTAACGTAGGAGCGTGCAGGCGTACGTGCTGATCGGCGGGCGGTCGCGGCGGATGGGAGAGTCGAAGGCGGCGTTGTTTCTCGATCGCATCGTGGCCGCGGCGCGTCCCGTATTCGAGGAAGTGATCGCCGTGCAGCGGTGCGGCGGCGATCCGGCCCATGGCGTTCGCACGATTTTCGAGGAGCCGCACGAGGACGAAGGGGCGGTGTTCGGACTCGTGCGTGCGCTGCAGGATGCGCGCGGGCGTTGCTTCGTGCTCGCGGTCGACTATCCGGCGATCACGTCCGAGGTGCTGGCGTTCGTGCGCGATCGCGGGGGCGTGCCGGTGTGGAACGGACAGCCGCAGCCGTTGTGCGCGGTGTGGGACGCGGAGGCGCTGCCGCGCATCGAGCGGCGCATCGCGGCAGGCGCGCTCGATTTGCACGGTCTTCTCGAACAGGAGATGATCCCCGAGTCCGAGCTGCGCGCACGCTTTCGCGGCGAGCCGCTGAGCAACGTCAACACTCCGGAGGAGCTGAGAGCAGTCATGGCGAAGGATTTTTCCCATCTCGACGAGACCGGCGGGATCTCGATGGTGCACGTCGGGGCGAAGAAGAGCACGCAGCGCGAGGCCGTCGCCGCCGCGACCGTGCGCATGTCCCCCGCGACGCTGCAGAAGCTGATGGAGCACGCGCTGCCGAAAGGCGACGTGCTCACGACCGCCAAAGTCGCGGGCGTGCTCGCGGCGAAACAGACCCCGACCCTCATCCCGCTCGCGCACCCCCTCGCCCTCGATTCCGTCGACATCACCTTCGACCTCGACCCCACCGCCGGCACGATCGAGCTGCACGCCATCGTCCGCTGCGAAGGAAAAACAGGCGTGGAAATGGAAGCCATGACCGCCTGCGCGGTCGCCGCGCTCACGATCTACGACATGTGCAAATCAGCGGAGAAGGGGATTGTGATCGAGGGATTGCAGCTCATCCGCAAGTCCGGAGGGAAGTCGGGGGTGTGGGAGAGGTGAGGATTGAGAATTGAGGATTGAGAATTGAGGATTGAGAATTGAGGATTGAGGATTGAGGATTGAGGATTGAGGATTGAGAATTGAGGATTGAGGATTGAGGATTGAGGATTGAGCGCGCTTACGGCTAATCCTCAATCCTTCATCCTCAATCCTCAATCCCGCAGCGCGGCTAATCCTCAATCCTCAATTCCGCAGCGCGGCTACTGCCCCCGCTGCCACGGCGGCCGCGTGTCATTCCGCCGGGTCTCCGACGGTCTCGTTGCTGCTTCGGCCTGTTCGTCCGCTTTCACGAGTTGCTTGCGGATGTTGCCGAGGATGCGGGCGTCGGTGGCGACGGCGAGGTCGACGAGTTTCTGGCGTTCTTTGTAGCCGTTGAAGGCGATGACGAAGCGGTCGAGGCGGAAGGCGACGGCGCGGCCGAGGTAACGGTCTTCGCCGGTGAAGTTGTCTTCGCCGAGGTTGGGGATCGGGTCGAGGAGCTTGCCGTTGCGGACGTAGAGCGCGCGGTAGCCGTCGAGGATCTTTGCGGCGGCGGCCTTGTTCGCGGCGGGGATGATCAGCCCTTCCATCTTGTCGCCGGCGATGTTGAAGTCCGCCTGGAACGAGTTGGCGAGAAGCGCCTGGCCGAAGCCCATGTCGGCGGAGAAGCGCTCGCTGTTCGGGATGCGCGTGTCGGAGGGAAAGAAGTTGAAGACCGCGGGCTTCGCGGGTGCGGGCGGCATGCGCTCGGCGACGAACGACGCGAGTCCGGTCAAGGCCTGGAACGCGTTCTGTGCGCCGCCGGTGACGCGGATGTAGAACGGACCGCGCCAGACGTGCACGGCGAACTTCGATACGTACGCTTCGTTCTCGATCGGCACGAAGCGGCGCGCCGCTTCCTTGCGCATCGAGTACGCGCCGAACGCTTTGACGAAATCGGGGAAGCGGAAGATCTCGACGGTGGCGAAGCCGGGGCCGTTCATCGCCGCGTACTTGCCGGCCGTGACGTCGATGATCTCGTAGCGCGTGAGGCTGGCCGACGCCGCGCCCATGTAGGTGGACAGGCGGTCGCCGGGGACGACCATCGGGTCTTCCTCGAGACGCCAGCCGGCCGCTTCCTGATGGCGCGGCAGGAACTGCAGACTCGGCGAGTCGATGAGCGTGAAGTCAATCTGCGGCGGTGGAGGGGCGGGTGCGGCAGCGGCTTTCTTGCGTCCGCAGCCTGCGCCGAGCAGCACGACGACTAGCGCGAGAGCGACTGCAGAAACTCGATGGTGGCCCGCACGCCCGCGCCGGTCGCGCCGCGTGCTTCGCGTGCTGTTTCGCTCTCCGCGTACGCCGTGCCGGCGATGTCCAGATGCGCCCATGAGGGACAATCCACGAACTCCTTCAGAAATACTGCCGCGGTGATCGCGCCGCCCCACCGGCCGCCCGAATTCTTCACGTCGGCCCATTCGCTGCGGATCAGTTCCTTGTATTCGTCCCAGGCGGGAAGTCTCCAGAGGCGCTCACCGGCGCGCTCCCCCGACTCAATCAACTTCCGGGCCAGCTCATCGTTGTTCGAGAAGAGGCCTGTCGCTTCGCTGCCGAGTGCGACGACGCAGGCGCCGGTGAGGGTGGCGTAGTCGATGACGTGATCGGGCTTCAGGTTCGACGCGTAATGGAGTGCGTCGCCGAGGATCATGCGCCCTTCGGCGTCGGTATTCACGATCTCGACGGTCTTGCCGTTCATCATCGTGATGATCTCGCCGGGCTTGTAGGCGCTGCCGCTGGGGAGGTTTTCGGTGGCGGCGAAGATGCCGGTGACTTTGACGGGGATGTCGAGCTTCGCCACCGCTTCCATGATGCCGATGACGGCGGCCGCGCCGCACATGTCGAACTTCATCTCCTCCATCTTCTCGGCAGGCTTGATGGAGATGCCGCCGGAGTCGAAGGTGATGCCTTTGCCGACGAGGGCCACGTGCGCTCTGGCTTTGCGCGGCGCGTGTTCCATGACCACGAAGCGCGGCTCTTCCACCGAGCCGCGGTTGACGGCGAGGAGGCCGCCCATCTTCATACGCTCGATGTCGCGCTTGCCGTACACGGTGCACTTCACACCCACCGACTTGCACACTTCCTCGGCACGTTCGGCGAGGCGGCGCGGAGTCATGACGTTGCAGGGGGTGTTGCCGAGGTCTCTCACGGTGGCCACGGCTTCGGCGAGCGCTCTTGCTTTGGCCGTCGATTTCTTCGCATCCGCTTCAGGCGCGATGACGCTGCCGCTGATGGCGATCTTCTTCTGCTCTTTCTTCTGCGTGATGTACGCGTCGTACTTGTAGTCGCTCTGCGCCAGCGCGTCGGCGACGGCCAGCGCCGTTTCGTCGGCGGTGCGATCGGGGAGCGTGTACGGGAAGAGGACCGCGATCTTCGCGTCACGCTGCTTTTTCGCGATGCGGCCCGCGGCGGTGACGGCGGCGCGCATGCCGCGGTGCGTGAGCGCGTCGTGCTTGCCGAGGCCGATGAGCGTGATCTTGCGCGGCTCGCCGGCGAGGATCGTCAGCGACTCGTCGCCACGCCCTTCGAAGCGGGCGTCCTCGACGGCTTTCGCAACGCTTTCAGGAAGGTCGAGGTCTGTGTTGCCTTCGGCGAGAAGGACGAAGAGGTGGTCGTGCTTTTTCGGCTCACGAACGATGTCGACGTGCATGCGGCGCGGATTTTATGCGAGTTCGGGGAGCTCGAAGGGAGGATCGGTGCGGGAGTGGAGCTCGCGCTTGCGCGGTGGGTGCTGACGGGCGCGCTCGAGCGCATCGATGTCCGCGGCCGTGCGCATCGATGGAATTGGTGACGAGCGGAAAGCTGGAGTTGCGATTCCGTTTCGAGGAGACCATTCCGGAACCGTCGCCGGGACACTGGTTTGCTGGGAACGTGATCATGCCGGAACGCGTGCCGTTCGATTGGTGGCGCGCTGCAGCCGTCGCGGCTCCGCCGCGCAGCTGAGCGCGCCCCGCGCGTCGCTCAGCCGCGCTGCGCGACGGCTGCAGCGACGCGCGAGCAACCCCGGCCGCGGCGCCTATGGCGCCGCGGTCCGGGTGTTGCCATACTTGGCCGGACTCATGCACACCGCGAGGTTCTGAATGCCGTATCGAATTCTGGTCATCGACGATGAAACGGGGATCCGCGAAGCGATCCGCATGACCCTCGAGTACGAGGGCTATCGCATCGACGAAGCGCGCTCGGGCTCTGAAGGTCTCGACAAGGCCGCCAAGATCCCGTACGACGCGATCCTGCTCGACATCAAGATGCCGGTGCTCGACGGACTCGAAGTCCTCGACAACTTGCGTGAGCAGCGCATCCTCACTCCCGTCGTGATGGTCTCCGGCCACGGCGACGTGCACACCGCCGTCGACGCCACGAAGCGCGGTGCCTTCGACTTTCTCGAAAAGCCGCTCAATCGCGACAAGCTCCTGCTCACCGTCCGCAACGCGGTCCGCCAGCGCTCGCTCGAAGAAGAGAACTTCGAGCTCAAAGAGAAAGCGGAAAAGGAGTACCAGCTCGTCGGCCAGGCGGCGAACATGCTCGAGCTCAAGTCGCAGATCGAGCGCGCCGCGCCGACGAAAGCGACCGTGCTCATCACCGGCGAATCCGGCACGGGCAAAGAGCTCGTCGCGCGTGAGATCCACAGACGCTCGGCGCGCTCGAACCGGCCGTTCATCCAGGTCAACTGCGCGGCGATTCCCGAGGAGCTGATCGAGTCCGAGCTGTTCGGACACGAGAAAGGGTCCTTCACCGGGGCCGTGCGCAAGCAGACCGGCAAGTTCGTGGCCGCCGATGGCGGGACGATCTTCCTCGACGAGATCGGCGACATGTCGCTGCGCACGCAGGCCAAAGTGCTGCGCGTGCTGCAGGAAGGGGAAGTCGAGCCGGTGGGCTCGGCGACGGTCGTCAAAGTCGACGTGCGTGTGATCGCCGCGACGAACAAAGACCTGCCCGAAGAGATCCGCGCCGGCCGGTTCCGTGAAGATCTCTACTATCGCCTCAACGTCATCCCCGTGCGCACACCGCCGCTGCGCGAGCGCCGCGACGACGTGGCCGTTCTCGCCCAGCACTTTGCGAAGCTCTTCTCCGAGGAGCACAACTATCACCCGAAGAAATTCACGCCGGCGGCGCTCAAGGCGCTGAGTGACGCTCCGTGGCGCGGCAACGTGCGCGAGCTGCGCAACATGATCGAGCGCCTCGTGATCATGGTGCCGGCGGACTCGATCGACGTCACCGATCTTCCCGCCGAATTCTTCCGCACGCCCACCGACATCATCAGCAGCGCCATGCGTCTCTCCACGTTGCAGGAGTTCAAGGACGAGGCGGAAAAGGCGTTCATCATCGCCAAGCTGCGCGAGCATGGCTGGAACGTCTCGAAGACCGCCGAAGCGATCGATACGCCGCGCTCGAACCTGTACAAAAAGATCGAGCAGTACAACATCAAACGTGAGGCGGGGGCGGGGATGACCGCCGACGCGCCCACGGATTGAGGATTCAGGATTGAGGATTGAGGATGTGAAGCGGGGACGTTCATGAGGCGTAGCGGCAGCTCCGAATCCTCAATTCTCCATCCCCCATCCTCCATCCGCGCCAGCGGCACGCGTCCCATCGGCGTCTTCGACTCCGGCGTCGGCGGGCTGACGGTCTTCCGCGAGATCACACGCGCGCTCCCGCACCAGCCGCTCATCTACCTCGGCGACTCCGCACGCGTTCCGTACGGGACGAAGTCGCCGGCGACGATCGTCCGCTATTCGCTCGAAGCGGCGCGGCATCTCATGCAGCGCGACATCGGCATGCTCGTCGTCGCGTGCAACACCGCGACGGCGGCGGCGTTGCCGGAGTTGCAGGCACAGCTCTCGATTCCGGTGATCGGCGTCGTCGAGCCGGGGGCGCGGGCCGCGGTCGCCAAAACCGAAGGCGTCGTCGGCGTGATTGCGACCGAAGGGACGGTGCGGTCGAAGGCGTACACGAAGGCGATCAAGGCGCTCGATCCGGACGTCGAAGTGATCGAGTCCGCGGCGCCGCTGTTCGTTCCGCTCGCGGAAGAAGGATGGGCGAACACGCACGTGGCTCGCGAGGTCGCCGAGATCTATCTCGAGCCGCTCATCGACGCCGGCATCGACACGCTCGTCCTCGGATGCACCCACTACCCGATCCTGCGCGGCACCATCGAGCAGGTGGTCGGCGGTGCGGTGCAGATCGTCGACAGCGCGGAGACGACGGCGTTGACCGTCAAGCGCGCTCTCGGCGACGTGAAAGGCATGGCCGAGCCGGCGCGGCAGTTTCTCGTCACCGACGCCGAAGAGCGCTTCCGCAGGATCGCGGGTGAGTTTCTCGAGCAGGAGATCGAGCATCTCGAGCTCGTCTCCCTCGGCTGATCATCGCAGCCGGCTCTTCATCGTTTCCGCCTTCTCCTGCACCACCCGCAGATGCGGCGCGACCGCGCCGACGTCGAACGACTCGGACGTCGATTGCCGCGCCTCGAACGCGGGGAGGTTGAGGTAGTCGACGGCGTTCGCGTAGAAGAAAAGGTCCTTGTACTGCGAGAGCACCGGCTGCGCGAACACGCCCTGACACGCCTCGAAGTAGCGCGTGTGCTGCTCGAACCGCTCCAGCATGTGCCAGTCCGTGCCGTACATGATCTTGTGCGCGAACGACGGCTGCGCGAGGACGCACGCGGTCAGGCGATCGACGAACGGCTTCGCGTTGTCGAGGACCTCCGGCAGAAATCCGGTTTCGCAGTAGACGTTCGGATACGCCGTGCAGAGGTCGAAGACCTGCTTCGCGAACGACGTCTCCCAACTCTTCTCGACCGCGTTCTTCTTCTTCGAATAGCGGTCGAACCATCCCGCCTCACCGCCGGCGTGTCCGAAGCAGAGGCGCAATTGCGGATGCTTGTCCAGCACCTTCGCCCAGTACTTCGGATCGTTGAACTCGATGAACTTTTTATTCGCGTAGAAGCCGGAGGCGTTGCAGTGCGTGAAGACCGGCACGTCCTCCGCGACGCAGAACTCCCACAGTTCTTCGTTGCGTGCGTCGTTCGCGGCGTAGCCGCTCGGCGGGTAGACCTTCACGCCGCCGGCGCCTCCCGAGAGGACCATCTCCTTCACGATCTCCAGCCGCTCCTGCGGATCGCGGTCAGGACTCCAGGCCACGAACGTCATCAGCTTGCCGCCGCTGAGCTCCACGAGACGGCGCATGCGGCGGATCTGCTCCGCGTTGAACTCGTAGTAGCACGTGCCGGGGTCGTAGTGCGGCTCCATGTCCATCATGTGATGCACGTAGAGGTCGACGGGATAGGTGTCGAAGAGCCGCTTCATGATGAACAGCTCGTCCTTGCGCAGGAACGTGATCCAGTTGATGAAGTCGTCGACGGTCTCGAAGAGTCCCTCGACGTTGACGAGCTTCAGCTTCGACAGCAGTGTGACGATGCCGTCGGCGATGGGCACACTCTCGTTCGTGCCGGCCGTTGCCGTCGCGGGTGCCGTCGGCGCGGTGGCCTCGTTGACCTGCGCCGCGGCGATGCCTTTCGCGACGTCGGGATGACTGCGCAATTCGCGCGGGGTTTCGGCCGCGAGCTCGAGCAGCATCGCGTCCGCGGAGGCGATGCGCTCCGCGGATTCGGGACGTGCGACCGGAGGCGGTGCGCCGAGGTCGGAGCCATCGTGGGTGAGCGCGTTGAGCAGCCGGGCCAGGCCGGCGGCGATGGCCTTGCGGCCGATGACCCACTTCGGCAGGCGGGACCGGACGATCCCCTCGAGCGGCAGGTAGCGGAGGTTGAAGACGTGCGTGTGGATGTCGATCGTGTCGTGGCGCATGGTCGTCCTTTCGGTCAGGCTGAGGGTAGAGGGCTGCGGGCCGAAAGGAGAACCGCGGGAGGTTTCTCTCGCCCCTCGGCCCTTCCTCCCTCCGCATATAATCCGCGCCCGGCTATGGTAGACCGCACCGAACGCGCATTTGCGCCCGATCGCAACGACGCGCCGCGTCGCCGCTTCATGATCGCGGGGGAGCACGTCATCCTGCGCGCCTTCGAGCGCGAGGATGCGGAGCGTTGCTATCGCTGGATGAACGACCCGAACATCGTCCGCACGCTCAAGTCGCGCTACCCGATCGCGTTCCAGAACGAAGCGGAGTGGCTCGAGCGCGCGATGCACGCGAACACGACCGAGCGCCACTTCGCCGTCGAGCGCAAGGACGACCGCACACACATCGGCAACGCGTCGATCCACGACATCGAGTGGGTGTCGCGCGTCGCCGCGTTCGGTCTCTTCATCGGCGAGCCGAGCGCCTGGAACCGCGGTTTCGGCAGCGACGCCATCCGCACCCTCGTCCGCTTTGCGTTCGACGAGATGAACCTGCAGAAGCTGCGCATCAACGTGTTCGACTACAACGACCGCGCGAAGCACGTCCTCGAGACGCAGGGGTTCGTGCAGGAGGGCCGCCTCCGCCGCGAGTTCTTCCGCGACGGGACCTACCACGACATCGTGATCCTTTCGACGTTCCGCGACGGTGCACCTCAGGAGACTTGATTCATGTCCGACCGAAAAATCCGCGTCCTCATCGCCAAGCCCGGCCTCGACGGGCACGACCGCGGCGCGAAGATCATCGCCCGCGCGCTGCGCGATGCGGGGATGGAAGTGATCTACACCGGCCTCCGGCAGACGCCGGAGCAGATCGTCGCTGCCGCGATTCAGGAAGACGTCGACGCCATCGGCCTGTCGATCCTGTCCGGCGCGCACAACGTGCTCTTCCCCGAGATCATGCGGCTGCTGAAAGAGGAAGGGGGGGAGGACATCGCCGTCTTCGCCGGCGGCATCATCCCCGAGCAGGACGTTGCCAAGCTCAAAGCCCTCGGCATCCGCGAGATTTTTCTGCCCGGCACTCCGACCGCGACCGCGGTCAACGCCATCCGCTCCGTCGTGCAGGTGTAGATGCGCGCGGAGTTCGTGTTCGATGACGGCGGGATGAACCTGCTGTCGTCGAACGCGTTGCGCGCGATCGGCGCCGCGCTGCCCTCCGCCGGCGTCTCTCTCTTCGTCTTCCGCTCCGGCCGGCCGAACCTCTTTGCCGCGGGGGCGGACATGGCGGAGATGCAGCGCTTCACGCCGTGGGAGGCGTACGAGTTCGCGCAACTCGGCCAGGAGCTCTTCGCGCGCATCGAACGCCTGCCGTGCATCACGGTCGCGCTGATCGACGGAGACTGCTTCGGCGGCGCGCTCGATCTCACACTCGCCTTCGACCTGCGTTATGCGACGCCACGCTCACGCTTCGCGCATCCGGGCGCGAAGCTCGGCATCGTCACCGGCTTTGGCGGGACGTCGCGATGGAAGAGCGTGCTCGATCGCCGCGCCGCGAATCAGCTCTTTCTCGCCAACCGCGTGCTCCGCGCGGAGGACGCGCTGGCGCTGCACCTCGTCGATCGCGTCGCGGAGTCGCACGAGGACGAGCTCGCACGCATCGAGCGACTCGATCTGCGTATGGTCAAGCAGTGGACGATCGCCAGCCGGGGAGCGCGGGCATTGCCGCCGTGGCGATGAGCGGCCAACGGGTGCGAGAAAAATCGCGGCGATCGCGAGGACCCGAGACACGCGGCGCACGATCGCATTAGACTCCCGCCGCACATGGAAGCACTGGACACACATCTCGACTCCTCCTCCGACGACTTCCGGCAGAACGCGGAGCGGATGCAGGGGCTGGTCGACGAACTGAAAAAACGCATCGAAGTGGCGAGGCAGGGCGGGGGCGAAAAGTACCTGGCGCGGCATCGCGAGCAGGGGAAAGTGCCGCCGCGCGAGCGCATCAGCGCGCTGCTCGATCCGGGCACGCCGTTCCTCGAGCTCTCGCCGCTCGCGGCGAACGGGATGTACGACGACGAGGCTCCGGCCGCGGGGATGATCACCGGCGTCGGACGCATCAGCGGCCGCGAGTGCCTGATCATCGCCAACGACGCCACGGTCAAAGGCGGGACGTACTTTCCGATGACGGTGAAGAAGCATCTGCGCGCGCAGGAAGTGGCGCTGCAGAACCATCTTCCGTGCGTCTATCTCGTCGACTCCGGCGGCGCGTTCCTCCCGCTGCAGGCGGAGGTCTTTCCCGACCGCGAGCACTTCGGGCGCATCTTCTACAACCAGGCCATCATGTCCGCGCGCGAGATCCCGCAGATCTCCGCGGTCATGGGCTCGTGCACCGCGGGCGGCGCGTACGTGCCGGCGATGTCCGACGAAGCCGTGATCGTCAGGAACACCGGCACGATCTTCCTCGGCGGACCACCCCTGGTGAAGGCCGCGACGGGGGAGGAAGTGACGGCCGAAGAGCTCGGCGGCGCGGATGTGCATACGCGCATCAGCGGTGTCGCGGACCATTTCGCGGAAGACGACCATCACGCGATCTCGATCGTGCGCAACATCGTCGAGAACCTGCGGCTCGAGAAGCAGGAGCCGCCGACGCGCATCGAGCCGGAGGAGCCGCTTTACGATCCGAAGGAACTCTACGGCGTGATTCCGCGCGACCTGCGCAAGCCGTACGACGTGCGCGAGGTGATCATGCGCGTCGTCGACGGCTCGAAGTTCCACGAGTTCAAGGAGCGGTACGCGACGACGCTCGTCACCGGCTTCGCGCGCATCTTCGGCTACAAGGTCGGCATCCTCGCGAACAACGGTGTGCTGTTCTCCGAGTCCGCGCTGAAGGCGACGCATTTCATCGAGCTGTGCAACCAGCGGCGGATCCCGCTGATCTTCCTGCAGAACATCACCGGCTTCATGGTGGGCAAGCAGTACGAGCGCGGCGGCATCGCCAAGGACGGCGCGAAGATGGTGCACGCCGTCGCCAATTCGACGGTGCCGAAATTCACGGTGATCATCGGCGGCTCGTTCGGCGCCGGCAACTACGGCATGTGCGGTCGCGCGTACTCGCCGCGCTTTCTGTGGATGTGGCCGAACGCGCGCATCTCGGTCATGGGCGGCGAACAGGCCGCGGGCGTGCTGACGACGGTCAAACGCGATCAGCTCGCCCGCGCGGGGAAGGAGTTGTCGCCGGAAGAAGAACGCGGCATCGCCGATCCGGTGCTGGCCAAGTACGAGGAAGAAGGCAGCCCGTACTACTCGACCGCCCGCCTCTGGGACGACGGCGTCATCGACCCCGCCGACACCCGCATTTACCTCGGACTGGGGTTGAGTGTGGCGTATAACGCGAGGATCGAGGAGCCGCGGTTTGGGGTGTTCAGGATGTAGGAGCGATGCGATTGAGCTATTGAGCCATTGAGCTATTGAGCCATTGAGCCATTGAGCTCAGCGGCTCAACAGCTCAACGGCTCAACAGCTCAACAGCTCAACGGCTCAACAGCTCAACAGCTCAACGGCTCAACCGCTCAGCGGCTCAACAGCTCAGCGGCTCAACAGCTCACAACGATGACCACCTGGTTCCTCTTCGACCTCGGCAACACACTCATCAAGCTCGCGTACGAGCGCGTGCTGCAGGCGATCTGTCGTGATGCGACGGTGACGCGGGATGAGCTCGTGGAGATCCTCGAAGAGCCGGGCGGGTATCGGGACATGGAGCGCGGGGCGGTCACGTTCTGGGAGTTTTACGAGCACCTCGCGGACAAGAGCGGTTACCGCGGCTCGATCCGCGACTTTCACGTCGTCTGGAGCGACTTCTTCGACGGTCCGATTCCCGGCATCGAAGACCTGCTCGACCGCGTTCGTGCAAAGTACCGCGTCGCGTTTCTGTCGAACTCGAACGAAGTGCATGCGGAGCTGATCCCGAAACAGTTCCCGACGCTGTTCCGCAAGGACGACCGCTTCGTCTTCTCGCACCGCTTCAAGGTGGCGAAACCCGATCCGGAGATGTTCCGCCGCGCGCTCGAAATCATCGGCGCACTGCCGCAGCACGTGGTGTTCGTCGACGACCTCATCGAGAACGTCGTGGCCGCGCGCAGCATCGGCATCCAGGCGTTTCAGTTCATCGACACGCCGACGCTCGAGCGCGAGCTCACGGAGGCCGGTCTGCTTTAGAGCCCGTTCGCGACGGTTTTCGTGAGCTGGTCCTGTCCGTACCAGCGGCGATGGAACTCGAGCAGCGCATCGCGATCGTTCGGCGCGGTCTGCATCGGTTTCGTCCCTTCCGCGGGGCGGATGAGCTTCGGGAACGCGTAGAGGACGTAATCGAAGTTCCGGTTCGCGTACTCGGTTCCGATCTTCATGAACGACGCGCCGTCGATCGAGAACTTTTTCGTTCCGCGATACGAGAGGTCGACGCGCGAGTAGCGCTTGTCCTTGAGCGTCTTGGCGAACTCGAGGAAGGCGGTGTGCACGTCGATCGGGGTCTGGCGGAAGCTGAGCGCTTTGAGGTCGTAGACGACCACGCCCGGCACGACCCAGTACTGGTAGTGCGCGGAGACTTCCATCCCGCGGAACGAGGCGTTCTCGCGGAGGATGTCGTTGACCGGTTCCTGCAGAAGGAAGAGGTTCGCGGAGTAGCCGATGATTGCGGCCACGAGCGGCGTACCGACGAAGACGAGCTTCTTGCGGCGCAGCGCGGGGAGGGGAATGGCCACCCGCTCGAATTTGAGCTGTTGCTTGAGGACCTCGAGGAGAGGGCGCTTCTCCCTGCGCTTCGGCGAGCTCGGCGGCTCGACGGGGACGGCGTAGTAGGCGATGGAGAGGAGCAGGCCCGCGGCGATGGACAGCACGCCCACCGGACGGAACACGAGCAGTGCGCCGAGGCCGAAGAGGTACATGACCCACGACGCGTAGTTGATGCGCGAGCGGAGGCGGGTGGCGCGTTCCCGGAAAAAGTCTTCGTCGACGACCTCGCCGCAGTGTTTGCAGCGGATGGTGTTGGACGGAATCGCGCCGCTGCAGAAGCGGCATTCGGCGTTATCGAGATCCGAGGCGCGACGACGCTTGATGGCGAGGTCTTCCGCACGCCGCTTCGGCGCGGCATTCAGGAGGAGGAGGCCACAGCTCGTGCACGCCGCCGTGTCGGACTCGTTGAGGGCGTGGCACTCGGGGCATCGCATGATGCCGGTTAGTGCAACCGGGCTGCCATGGGGCGGTATTCACGATCAGAACCGGTGACAACTCAACGCCTGCCTCCAAAACGCCGCTCGATATTGAACCCGAGCTTCACATCCCCCGTGTCCAACGCACTCCCCTGAAACGTCGTCGTGACGTACTGATCCACCAGCGTGCTCTGGCTGTTCGTGAGGAGGACTTCGAACCAGTGGCCGCCGATGGCGCGTTTGATGCCGAGGGCCCAGGCGGGATTGGAGTCCATCTCGCCGGGGAGATCGCCATTGGGAGGGATGACTTCGGCCACGATCGCGAGGGGCGTGCGCACAAAGTAGGCGGCGCCGAGCGGCACGTTGAAGGCGTGGCCGAACAGCGCACCGGACTCGTCGCCGCGGACGGCGCGGCCGGCATTCGTGGCGTACGTCGGCATGGCGAAGAGCTCGAGCTTCTCGCCGATGCGGCGCGAGAGGATGGCCTGCGCGAACACGCTCGTGCGGTCGCCGAGGTCGCGTTCGGTGCGCCAGTCGGCACCGCCGCGCAAGGTGATGGTGAGCGGCACGCGCGGCGCCTGCTGCAGCAGCACGTACTTGGCCGCGGCCTCGAACGTGTCGTTCGTATTGCTGCGCGCGAGCGAGAGCTGCAGGTCGCGGCGCAGCGCGTAGGCGAGTCCGAACGTCACGTCCGCGTTCGTGTCGAGACCGAACAGCGAATGCACCTGGTCGGCGAAGCTGCCGTCGCTCAGCGACTGATTGAAGCGATGTGTGAACTTCACTTCCCACGTCCCCTGCGAGGCGATGTGGGAGGAGGGGAGGGAGAGCAGTTGATCGCCGACGGGCAGGCGGCCGAGCGGACGATACGGATCGGTTTGGGCGTGGAGAGTGCCGAGCACCGAGGGCAGCGCTCCGAGAGTCAGAAGCAATACGACGACCCGCGACCAGCGCGCCAGGTCCCGCGGCCCTCGCCCCCTGGCCTTCAATCCTTCAATCATTCGGTGCCCCTCTGCGGATCCAGTCGCGCACGAGCCGGATCTTGTCGTCCGGCAGCGGCGGCAACTGCAGCGGCATGCGCTCGCCGGTGATGCCTGCGCCGGTGATCTTGCGGTAGAGATACGAGTTCGTCGGATCGTTCGGCTGCACGCGCCGCAACTGCGGCATTTCCGTGCTGTTCACGTCGACCGTGTCGGCGTACGCGCGCCCCGCGGTCAGGACGAGACTCTGCTGCTGGCCGATCGTGTCGTGACAGCCGATGAGGGCGCAGCTCGGGGTGAACACTTCGTTCTGCACGCGAGTGAAGGTGGCGGTCGGATCGATCGGTTCGGGACCGGTGCCGGGGTCGGTCGGCGACTTCAACTCGCCGCAGGCGACTGCCATGAAGAGCAACGGGACGAGCAGAGAAATCGGCCGTACACGCATCGTCGCTCGTTAAGGTAGCATCGCACCGTGCATTCCGTCGATGAGCTGTTCGGCATCGTCGTTCGGGAGCAGGACGACGACGCTCGATGGTCCGCGATTCGCGAGCTGCATGCGCTCGCCACACGCGAGGTGTTCGAACGCGCGCGACAGCTCTGCACGAGCTCCAACCCGCAGGAAAGAGTCGCCGGCGCCGACATCCTCGGGCAACTGAACGCCTTCGGCGAAGACGCGCGGCGCGTCCTCGTGTCGCTGCTCGAAGACAGTGAGCCGGGCGTGATCGAGTCGGCGATCCATTCGCTCAGCCAGCAGCAGGACGCGAGCACGATCGACGCACTTTCGCGCGTGGCGCAACACGAAGCCTCGAACGTGCGCTGGGCCGTGGCCACGGCGCTCGAGGATCTCATCGGCGACGAGCGTGCGGAGCGCGTGCTGCTCACGCTCATGCGCGACGCCGACACTTCCGTGCGCGATCGCGCGACGTTCGCGGTGGGGAGTCTTTCCGATCACGACACGCCCCGCATCCGCGCGGCGCTGGTCGAGCGTCTGCGCGATGAGGATCGCGCGGTGGCGCACGAAGCGGCGCTGGGACTGGCCCGGCGCCGCGACGCGCGTGCGATTCCCTACATCGCCGCCGCGGTGCAAACCGCGGACGGCGACATCGAGGAAGCGGCCGACGAGATCACGTCCGCCGACATGCTCACCGAGCTGATGAAGGCCAGGGCCGTCGTCCCGGAAGCGATGGGACTCGAAAAACTCATCGAGCGGTGTCGCGCGCGGCTTTAGCGTCGGCGACGATCTTCTCCACGTCCGCGAGCAGTTTCTTCGCGTCGTACACGATCCCGTCCTTGATCACGTAACGCACGCCGCCCACGCGCTCGACTTTCCCGGTCGTGTCGTTCACGCGGATGGCTCCGGTGCCGTACAGCACTTTCAGATTCGCGACCGGGTTCGCTTCGACGAGCACGAGGTCGGCGAGCATGCCCGCGCGCACGAGGCCGAACTCGGGACGCTTGCCGCTCGCGCGATGCAGTTCCTCCGCCCCGTGCCACGTCGCCGCGCGAATGACTTCGAGCGGATGGAAGCCTGCCTCCTGCAGCAGCTCGAGCTCGCGGATGTAATCGAAGCCGTAGAGTTTGTAGATGTAGCCGGAGTCGGAGCCGGCGGTCACGCGTCCGCCGCGGTTCTTGTAATCGTTGATGAACGTCATCCAGAGGCGGTAGTTGTTCTTCCACTCGATCTCGTCGCGCGTCGTCCAGTCGAACCAGTACGAACCGTGCGCGGCGCGGCTCGGCTCGTACCACTTCCACAGCGACGGCAACGTGTACTTGTCGTGCCACTCCGCGCGCATGGAGCGCATGAGATCGCGGCTGGCCTCGTAGATCGTGAAGGTGGGATCGAGGTTGAAGTCGAGCTTCAGCAGTTCGTCGAGGACCGCGTTCCATTTCGCGCTGCCGGGTTGCGCGGCCTGCTTCCACAGCCGTCCCGCCTCGCCGAAGCGATTCTGTTCGTCGAGGTAGTTGTAGTCGGCGGGGTAGTCCTGGACGGTGCGATCCGTGAAAAGTGCCTCGGGGAGTCCGTACCAGTGCTCCATGCCGCCGAGCCCGAGGCGGGCGGCCTGGAGGACGTTCATGCGGGCGACGCCCATCTGTGCGAGATGGGTCGTGCTGCCGAGCTTCAGTTTCTTCGCCTCGTCGAGGAGCGCGCCGAGGACGTCGGGGTCGTAGATGGCGTCGCCGCCGCCTCCGATGATCTTGAGGCCCGCGCCGCCGTTCCTCGCCACCCACTGCGCGAACTTCCGCGCCTGTTCGGGAGAATCGATCGCGCCGCCGTCCCAGAGCGACGCGCCGGTGAAGGCGTAAGGGATGAGGCGTGGCGCGACGATCTCGTTGCGCGCGCTGCGCGTGGCCTCGTGCACCGTCCAGTCGAGGCCGTTGCCCGAGCCCGGATCGCGAACGGTGGTGATGCCGTGCGCGAGCCACAGCTTGAACACGTACTCGGCCGTCGTCCCCTGCTGCTCGCCGCCGGGATGCCCGTGCATGTCGACGAAGCCGGGGAGGACGTACATGCGCGAGCCGTCGATCTCGTGCGTCGCGTCCGTGGGCCGCCGCTTCGGATCGATCGGGACTTTTGGAAAGCCGACGTTGCGCAGCTCCTTGATGCGATTCCCCTCGATGACGATGTCCATCGGCCCGATCGGCGGCGCGCCCGACCCATCGACGACGGTCGCTCCGCGGATGATGAGGCGCTTGTGCGGGCCCGTGCCGTCGGAGGCGTCGCGCGGCGGCGCGTATTTCGGGTTTTCGGGTTGGGCGAAGGTGGTGGTCGCCAGGAGGAACAGCACGGCGATGTACGTTTTCATGGGCGGGTGATTTTAGATGCTGCGGTTGCTGGTTGCTGGTTGTTGGTTGCTTGGGAGGGATGGCTCGGGCCATATGTCACAAGCAACTAACAACCAGCAACCAGCAACCAGTAGCGGGCAACCGGCAAGGTGCATAATTACCGTGGAACAACCGCCCTCGCACGCTCGTTGCACGGGCGCCACCAGTACCAGAGAGATCATGCAGACGCTCACGCTGTTGCACTCGGAGTCGTTTCCCATCGGCAGGTACGCCGATGTGCTGACGCGTGAGTCAATTGCGTCGAGCAGCGTCGTCAGTCTCGACCAGCTTTTACGCTCCGATCAAAGCTCGCTGCGGGTGGTCGTCGTCGATGCCGGCATCATCAACGGACGCAAGCAGGCGCTGCAGCTCGATCCGCGTACGGCCGTGGTCGGCGTCGGACTCGAAGAGCAGCCCGGCTGGCTCGCGGACGATTCGCTCTACCTGCACCTCCCGCACGATCCGTCCACGGGCGTACTGCTGAGCGCGGTCAAGCGCGCGTATCAGTTCCTCTATCAGAAACAGCGCGCCGACCAGCTCGAAAAGCAGCTCACCGAGCGCACGCGCGAGCTGCAGGAAGTCGCGGAAGTCGGCGTTTCGCTCTCGACCGTGCGCGACCACTCGGTCCTGCTGACGATGATCCTCAGCAAGGCGCGCGAGCTCTCCCGCTCCGATGCCGGGTCGCTCTACCTCCTCGACGAGGTCGACGGCGTCAAAGTCCTCCGCTGGAAGCTCGCGCAGAACGACTCCATCGACGTCGAAGGCTTCGAAGAAAAGATCCTGCCGATCACGCGCAAGAGTCTCGCGGGCTACGTGGCGATGACCGGCGAGACGCTCGTCATCGACGACGCGTACAACCTCCCCGCCGACGCCGAGTACGAGATCAACCGCTCCTTCGACGAGAAGAACGGCTACCTCACGCGCTCGCTCCTCGTCTTCCCGATGACGAACCACGCTGGCGACGTGATCGGCGTGCTGCAGCTGATCAACCGCCGCAAGATCGGCGCGCCCGCGCGCCTGACCGCGGCGAACGTTCCCGACAACGTCGTCTCGTTCATGGACGACACGGCCGACATCATGCGCGCGCTCGCGTCGCAGGCCGCGGTCGCCGTCGAGAACAACCTCCTTTACGAATCGATCGAACGCCTCTTCGAAGGCTTCGTCACCGCCGCCGTCACCGCGATCGAACAGCGCGATCCGACCACCTCCGGTCACTCGTTCCGCGTCGCCGACCTCACGGTCGAGCTGGCGCGTGTGCTCGACCGCGTTGACTCCGGTCCGTACGTCGACGTCCGCTTCACGCCCGATCAGGTGCGCGAGATCCGCTACGCCTCGCTGCTGCACGACTTCGGCAAGGTCGGCGTGCGCGAGCAGGTGCTGATCAAAGAGAAGAAGCTCTATCCGATGCAGCTCGCCACGATCCGCGGGCGCTTCGAGTTCGTGATGAAGTCGGTCGAGAACGAGAGCAACAAGCGCAAGATCGACTATCTCCTCGAGAACGGCCGCGACGGCTACGACGAGTTCTCGGCGCACGTCGACGCGCAGACCGCCGAGACGATCCTGAAACTGCAGAAGGACTTTGCGTTCATCGCGCAGTCGAACGAGCCGACCGTCCTTCCCGAGGGAGACTTCGAGTACCTGCAGCAGCTCGCGAATCGCGACTACGAGGACATCCGCGGCGAGAAGCGGCTGCTCGTCGATCCGGAAGAGGCGCGCATCCTCTCGATCCGCAAAGGCAACCTCGACGCGACCGAGCGGCTCGAGATCGAGAGCCACGTCACGCACACGTTCAACTTCCTCCAGAAGATCCCCTGGACGCGCGACCTCTCGCGCGTGGCGGACATCGCGTACGCGCATCACGAGAAGCTCAACGGGCGCGGCTATCCGCGCAAGCTGAGCGCGACCGAGATCCCCATCCAGTCGCGCATGATGACCGTCTCGGACATCTACGACGCGCTGACCGCGAGCGATCGTCCGTACAAACGGGCCATCTCCACCGAGCGCGCGCTCGACATCCTGCGCATGGAAGTCGGCGACGGCCTGCTCGACCCGCAGCTCGTGGACACGTTCATCGAAGCGAAAGTCTACGAGCGGGCGGGCGTGCTGCGCACGTAGCATGACGCGACTCCAGCACGCGTACGCGGTCCAGCGTCTTCTTTCCGATCCGCAGATCGAAATCGTCCTCGGCGACGACGTCGAGATCTTCGACCTGCGCGGCAACGCCATCGAAGCCGTCCACGTCGGATCCCCGGACCAGCCCTTCTTCGATCGCGCCAAAGAGCGGCTGCGCCGCAACAACGAGATGACGCAGCGCATCGTCTCGCTCGAGCCGCTGCGCCCGTTTCTCAAGGCCACGCTCGAAGAGGCGGGCTTCTCGTTCAAACAGGCCGAGGCGCTGCTGCCGCGGTTCGTGCTCGAGCGGATCGAGCCACCGCGCGCGATCAGCGACGCCATGCACGCGTGGCTGCATCACGCACGCGGACGCCGCATCAGCGCGGTCGACGTGCGCGAAGTGCCGGAGATCGCGGGACGCGCGGCGGATGGCGGCGCAAGCGACGAAGAGCTGGACGCCGCGTTCGCAAAATCGACCGTGGTCGTGATCCACGGCGGGACGAAGATGGAGCGCGAGGAGCGCGCCAGCGCGTATATGCGTTCCGGGATGCCCGCCGCCATCCGCGACGCCGGTGTCGACGATGCGCACAAACTCGGCGTGCCGCTGCTCGTGCGCGTCGAGGAGAGCCTCGGATGGGCGGGGGAGGTGGAAGGCTGGCGGCGCATGAAGAACGTGCGCGTGCTCGCGTCCGCACCCGAAGCGTACTGGCAACGCGCGTACGACACGGGCGCGACGCTTCTCTGGGCCGCGGTCCCGCTGCCTCCGAGCGGCGAGTCCGTCGAAGAACCGGCCGGCCTCCGCGCCGCGTTCCTCGAAGACATCGAACGCTACGTGCGAACGCATGCGGACCTCATCGAGACCGTGCACTCGCGCATGCCGAGCAGCGAAGTGGTGTGGTCGATCCTCGATCCCGTCGGCCTCGCCACGTGGGCGCCGTCGCTCACCATCAACGACGCCATCAGCTCGCTGCCCGAATATCGCGAATGGTGGGAAGACATCCAGCGACGCAGGCCGTCGAGCGAGAGCATCTTCCCCGAGGCGCGGAAGTGGATCGCCGCGCAGCAATCCTCGGCCGATGAAGAAACACTCTTCTGGGCCGCGGCGTGGAACATCCCCATCGAGAGCACCGCGCCCGATGCGCAAGAGGCCATCGCGCGCTTCCGCGGCGAAACCGCGACCGTCGCCGTCGAAGACGACGGCGAGACCGTCATCGCCCACTGGCTCGCGCCGCTCGAGGACTTCGACCTCGATCGCGAGCTCGTGCGCCGCATCAACCTCCTGCGCCGCCTCTACCCCGATCGCCGCCATTACGGCGCGCAGACGGGGGAGCTCAAACGCACGATCGCCGCGGACGAGTTCCCGATTCCCGCCGTGATGCGTCTGCACTTTCATTTCACGCGCGTCGGCACGCCGTCCGCCGACACGTGGGATTCGTACGTCGAGAAAATCATCGCCCTGCGGCGCCGCGTCACCACGCTCGCCAATCGCATCACGGCCGCGCTCACCACGTACTTTCGCCGCGACAAGCCTGTCAGCGTGATCGACCTCGGCGTCGAGGCCGAGGAGTGGGACACGATCATGAACGCGCTCAAGTCGCTGCCGAAGCTGCCGCGCAGCGCGGTCGACGCGTGGGGTTGGGAGTCCGAGGGAGGGGAGCGGGCGTGGAGCGCGGGGACGCCGTTCGCGCACGCACCGTACGTCAACGCGCTCAACGCGTACGCGAAAGCGCTGCACGATTTCTTCAACGGTTCGTGGCAGATCTTCGCCGCGAATCCGCAGATCGGACGCGGGACGCCCGAGGCCCGGCAGAAGCTGGCGGAGTGGCTGCAGGAGCAGCAGATCTCCGCCGATCCCGCGACCGTGCGTCTCGCCGACGCCATCGCCATCCTTAAGAAAGTGCAGGAAGAGTTCCGCCTGCGCTTCGACTCCGACGCCGCCTTCGAGCGCCAGGAACACGCCGCGTTGTGGCAGTTGTGGGCGGTCTGGTTCGACTTTGCGTATCACCCGCGCCGCCGCATCGAGAACGCCGCACGCGATTCCGTCGCGGCGATCGACGCGCGCATCGAAGAGCGTCGCCGGTCCTTGCGCAAACGTTTCCGCACGCTCGAGCTGTCGCGCACGGAGATCCACGCGGAAAACGAACAGGGGCTCTGGCTCACCGTCGACGTGCCGCACGCGCCGCAGGTCATCAACGCCTTCGCGGAAGCGCTCGTGCAGGTGATCGACGTCCTGCGCCCGCCGGCGGAACTGCACGCGTTCGATCGCTACGCGCTCGACCTCGTCTGGGGCACCGTGCACCTCGTGCCGCTCGTGCGCGGGAAATCGCTGGAGGGGAAGGCGTGGTCGCTGCGCATCCTCGACCTGCCGCGTCCGGACGAGAAGCTCGACGATCACGCCTGGAAGTTCGTGCAGCGCTCCGTCGCCGACTGGCCCTCCCTCGGATTGACGCTGTGGCCGAGAGCCATCGCCACCGACGCGCGCCGCTTCGCGCCGAGCGTGCAGCAGTGGCGCGATACGCTCACGCAGCTCACGAACCTGCGCGAGGTCCCGCGTCCCGACGAGCTGGCGAACGAGATCGCCACGCGGTACTGGCGGAATGCCGTCGAGGTGTCCGAACGTCAGTCCGCGGAGGTGGCCCGCATTCTGGACGCACTGCCGCAGTCGCTCTTCGCTGCGAACGACGACGCCGTGCAGACGCTGCAGGCCTACGTCGCCGGCCTGCGCGAGCGCATCGCCACCATCGAGCCGCTGGATTTCGATGCGATGGCGGAGATGCGGGCCGCGGTCGCGGAGACTCTGGTCCCCGCGGCCGCGACGATCAGCGATCTCTGGATCGAGCGCGAGCTACTTTGACGCATGGCGATGCGCCTTCGCCCGCTCGATATTGTCGCGACGTTTCATCGCCGCGCCGTCGGGTAGCGCTCCCGCGACGATGACGATCAGGTGCTGCTCCGTTCCCCGGCGAATCCGAAGACGCACGGTCTGGCGCGACGCACGTGAAGCCCCGCCCCTGGGAGCCGTTGAGCTATCGAGCTGTTGAGGAGACGGTGGCAGGGCGACGCGAGCTTCGGACGCAGATGTGCGAACGCGCCATACGCTGCCACCGTGTTCTCAAACAGCGCAGCGGACGAACCATCCCCTTGGAGGCCAGTTTCTCGTCGTGCGTGCGATAGGGGCGTGAATCCGAAATCCGAGCCAGCCGGGTGCAGCAGCCGTGGCCGCGAGGATCAGGGTGAAAATCGTGTTCATTGCTTCGACTCCTGTTGGCGTGGGTAAAACCCGGTTGCGTCGATGAAGCCCTCGCCTCCGGGCGCAAGCACGGCCACCCGGCACCGATCCGACCATCCAGCTTCCGGACAGAGGGTGTATTCACCGGCTTCGACCGGGAGGCGGAGCGCATTCCCGTCGACGTCGTCACGGAGTCGTCCGGGAACGGACAGCGCGCCGAGCGAAACGAAGTCGGTGGTAGCGGCGCGAACGAATGGCCATGGGGGAGCCCCCGCGAGCCGCACGCGCAGTGTTGCCGCCGTCTGTCCCACGACGAAGCGGAGCGTTCGCGACCGCGGGTCGATTGGCACGGTCACCACTTTGCGCGGGAATCCGGGCGGAATGACGACCACCGTCACACGAGGCGTATTGGCGGGAAGCTCGAGCGACACCCTTCCGGATGGCCCGCTCACCGACTCGCGGCGCTCGAGAAAGGTGGGGGCGAAGTAGCCGACGATCGCGCCGGCGACCGGCGCACCACCATCGGTCACGACGATCGCATCCAGCTCCATGCGCCTCTGCAGTGCCACACGCACCGTCGTCCTGCGGTCATCGTCGATCGTGCACGCGAGCGGATTCGAAGTTCCTTCCACGCCATCGGCGACGAGTTGCACCGTTCCTTCGCGAAGCCCGACGAGAGAAAACGTTCCGTCTTCTTCCGTGCCGCCGGAAACATCGATCCGGCCATCGCGGACGACGGTCAGGTTTGCAGCGACACCGCGTCCCCGATCGTCGACCACGACACCTTCGAGACGCCCGCCGGGCAGCTCGAGCTCGACGGTCGCGTGCGACGCGCCATCCGCACGGTGGATGTGGACGCGTCGGCGCAGGAGTTGCCGCGTTCCGGCCGGCCACACGGCGGCGTTCCACTCTCCCTCGGCCGGCACGACGCCGCGAAATCGACCGTCTTCATCGGTGGCGATCTCCAGCGCCGCGCCCTCTGGCCCGGAGAGGGAAACCTTCGCCTGCACCGGTTCACCGCCCAAGGTGACGCGGCCGCGCAGCGAAACCTGCTCGATGTTCACGTGCAGCGGCGGATCCCCGGAAGCGATCGTCAGGTCGCGTGTGTGATGGACCGAGCCCGCGGCGTCGCGAATCGCGATCGCGTACTCCGCTTCTTCGAGCTCCTCTGTCGACCAGCGGCCATCGGGCGTCGCTACTCCCGCGGCAATGGTCCGCAGCATCGTCGCCCCTCCGTCGCGTTCTCCGCGCCGTGTGACCTCGATCCTCCATGGCAGGCCGTCCGGATCGGCCGGCGGCGACAGCGTGAGCGCAAACAGCGCTTTCTTCGCGACCTGAAGAGGGACGAGATGCTCGACGGCCTGGCTGACGTGGACCTGCCGCGATACGGTTCCCGCGGCGGCGACCGTCAGTGTGCCCGCGGGTACACGCGTGAACTGATAGAAGCCGCGCGCGTTCGCCCTGCGCGACGCGATCCGCTTTCCCTCGGACGAAAGCTCCACGGCCGCGGCGTTTTTCGTCTCGACGAATCCGGCGATCGAAGCGCCGCTTTCCAGTGACAGCGTGCCCATGCCGGCGGGTGCCGTCACGTCAAAGAAGTAATGCGGGACGAGGGCGTCCGCGGCGAGCCGAAGATCGAGAGGGATACGCGCCGGTGCACGGCAGCGGAATCGGCGCTCTTTCAGCTCGCACGACTCCGTTTGCGACGCCAGGTTCGCGCTCTCGATGCGAAGAAAGACCGCCTTCGCATCGCCGCCGAGCACCCCGCTGATCAGCGCTTCGCGGTGCAGCGTGATCGTGTGCGGATCGGCAGCGCTCGCACCTCCCCACCAACCGGGTGCTTCGACGGAGAGCGCGGTTACGCCGTCACCGCAGAGATCGAGCTCGACGGTCGCCTGACCTCCGTCGAGCTCGAATGGCACAACCACCGGCGCGCATCTCTCCGGTGTCGCTCGTAAGACTCCCTTGATCTTCTCCCCGGCGAGCGAGGGATCTGCGACCCGAAGATGGATGAGCGCGGCCGTCGCCGGCGCAGCAGCGAGTAGGCCCGCTGCTGCGGCGAACGTCAGACGTCGTAGCACCGCGATCCCTCACAGAAGGCATTGCACATCTCTCCCATGTCGGTCGTCATCCATTGCGTCGTTGCAGCCCGATTCTTACGCTTTCGTCGCCGGCGCCCCCGTCTCGTCGTGATACCCGTCGTGCAGCTTCACCGGCTTGCTGATTCTCCGGAAGCGGATGTTCAGCACCTCCACGAAGACCGAGAAGCCCATCGCAAAGTAGATGTAGCCCTTCGGGATGTGGAACTCGAGGCCCTCGGCGATCAGCGACATGCCGATCAGGAGGAGGAAGCTCAGCGCGAGCATCTTCACGGTGGGATGGCGTTGTACGAACGAGCCGATCGAGCCTGCCGCGAACAGCATGATGGCCACCGAGATGATGACGGCCGTCATCATGACGCCGATGTGCTGGGCCATGCCGACCGCGGTGATGACGGAGTCGAGCGAGAAGACGATGTCGAGCAGGCCGATCTGGATGATCACGGCCGTGAATGACGGCGTGCTGCGTTTGACCTCGTGACCTTCTTCCCCTTCCAGGCGGTCGTGGATCTCATGCGTGGCCTTGAAGAGCAGGAACAGGCCGCCGATGAGGAGGATGAGGTCGCGGCCCGAGATGTCGTGCCCCATGACGGTGAACAGCGGCTTGGTCAGCTTGACGATCCACGCCAGCGAGGCGAGGAGCAGCAGGCGCGTGCCGAGGGCCAGTCCGAGGCCCACGTTGCGGGCTTTCTTCTGCTGGGCAGCGGGAAGCTTCCCGGCCAGGATGGAGATGAAGATGATGTTGTCGATCCCGAGTACGATCTCGAGGAGCGTCAATGTCGCAAGTGCAATCCATGCCTGTGGGTCCGTCAGCCAATCCATCCGAAATCCTCCGCGAACAAGTGGGGGCAGATTCTAGTGGATTCGCGCTGCGGGTGATGCAGGGGGGCGCGATTGCGGTGGTGCTCGCCACGACGACGCTGCACGCATTCGAGCTCGACCGCTTCTTCGTCCCGAAGGAGCTCGTCCTGCACGTGACCGCGGTGCTGGCCGCATTCAGCGCGCGCGGGAAACGCGTGGAAGGACGTGCGTCGCTGTTCCTCGCGCTCTTTCTCGCGCTCAGCGTCGTGTCGGCGGTGTTCGCCACGAATCCGTGGCTGGCCATGCGCGCAGTGGCGATCAGCGCTTCAGGCGCGGTGCTGTTCTGGTCCGCGCGCGCGGTGCGGCGCGAGCCGCTCGTGCACGGACTCGCGTTCGCGGTCGTGCTCGTCGCGATCACGTCATTGCTGCAGACGTACGGCGTGGAGACGCGGTTCTTCTCCGAAAGCCGCGCTCCCGGCGGCACGCTCGGCAATCGCAACTTCGTCGCGCACGCGGGCGCGTTCGGCCTGCCGCTCGTGTTGTGGTCGGCGTTGCGCGCGCGGCGGTTCAGCGGCTACGTGATCGCCTCCGGCGGCGCGCTGCTCGTCACCGGCGCGCTCGTCCTCACGCGCTCGCGCGCCGCGTGGCTCGCGTTCGGCGCGGTCGTGTTCGTGTTCTTCGCCGCCATGATTCTTTCGCGCGCGTTGCGCGGCGATGGGCGCACGTGGCGTCGCCTGATCGGGATGCTCATTTTTGCGGGCGGGGGAGTGGCGGCCGCGCTGCTGCTGCCGAACACCTTGAAATGGCGCAGCGACAATCCGTACCTGGAGACGCTCGAGCGCGTGGCCGACTACCACGAAGGCAGCGGACGCGGACGGCTCGTGCAGTACGAGCAGTCGCTGCGGATGGCGGCGCGGCATCCGCTGTTCGGAGTCGGCCCGGGGAACTGGTCGGTGGCGTATCCCGATCACGCGGCGCGGCGCGATCCGTCACTCGATCCGAATCGCGGCGGGACGACGTACAACCCGTGGCCGAGCAGCGACTGGGTGGCCGCGATCTCCGAGCGCGGACTGGCCGCGGCGGTGCTTTTGGGACTCGTCTTCGTCATTCTGGCGCTCGGTGCGCTGCGACAACTCTTCTCCGCGATCACCGTCGAAGACGCCATCACGGCGACCGCGCTCCTCGGTACGGTCACCGGTGCGGTGATCGCCGGCCTCTTCGACGCCGTCCTGCTGCTCGCTCTGCCGGCGTTCCTCGTCTGGTGCGCGCTCGGCGCGTTGTCGACGCCCGCTCCTGCCTCGCGAGTCCGTTTTGCCTTTGCCATCGCCGCGCTCCTCGCGCTCCTCGGCGCCGGACGCAGCGGTGCGCAGCTCTACGCCATGAACGTGTTCGCCACGCGCGGCGATCGCGCGTCGCTCCAGCGTGCCGCCGTCGTCGATCCGGGCAACTATCGCCTGCGCCTGCGCCTCGCGCGCATGGGCAGGCGCGGCGAGCGTTGCGAGCACGCTCTGGCGGCGCGGGCATTGTTTCCGCACGCCGATGCGGCTCGCGCCGCGGCGCGAGGATGCGATGAGTAAAGACGACCAGCCCCTCCGCGATGACGTCCACCTCCTCGGCGATCTCCTCGGCGAGACGCTCCGCGCGCAGGAAGGGGAGGCGCTCTTCGCGATGGTCGAGCGCGTGCGCGCGCTGGCGAAGACGGACTTTGACGCGCTGACGGAGTTGCTCGCGGCGCATCCGGCGGCCGAGGCTTTGCCGGTCGCGCGGGCCTTCGCCCATTTTCTGACGCTGGCCAACATCGCCGAACAGCATCACCGCGTGCGCCGGCGCCGCGAATACCAGCGCGTCCCCGACGCGCCGCCGCAGCCCGGCTCGTGCGAGGAAGTCTTCGCGCGGCTCCGGACGAGCATCGACGCGGATCGCCTCTATGACGCCGTGACGTCGTTGCGCATCGAACTGGTGCTGACGGCGCATCCGACCGAGGTGGTGCGGCGGACGCTTTTGCAGAAACATCGGCGCATCGCGGAGCTCCTCGCGCAGCGCGACCACGACGACCTCACCGAACCGGAAAAGCGCGAGATCGTCGACGCGCTGCGACGCGAGATCACCTCCGCGTGGGAGACAGACGAGGTGCGGCACCAGCGCCCGTCGCCGCTCGACGAGGTGAAGGGCGGCCTCTTCGTCTTCGAACAGACGTTGTGGGACGCGCTGCCGCGCTACCTGCGCGTGCTCGACGACGCGCTGCGCGCGCACACCGGCCGCGCACTGCCGCTCGATGCGGTGCCGGTGTCGTTCGGCTCATGGATCGGCGGCGATCGCGACGGCAATCCGAACGTCACCGCGGAAGTCACGGGCGTCGCCTGCCTGCTCTCGCGCTGGGTGGCCGCGGATCTGTATCTGAAAGAAATCGACGCGCTGCGCTCCGAGCTGTCGATGCGCTCGGCGACGCCCGACCTCCCGCAATCGGACGAACCGTATCGCGATCTGTTGCGCGACGTGCGCGAGCGTCTGCGCGCCACGCGTACGTCACTCGAAGAAGCGGTCGCGGAGAAGGACGGGTGGAAGCGCTGGCCATCGGCATGGAGCGAGCGCGCGCCGCTCGTCGAAGCACGCGAGCTGCTCGAACCGCTGCTCGCCTGTCATCGCTCATTGCACGCGACCGGCAACGGCATCATCGCGGAAGGACGGCTGCAGGACGTCATCCGCCGTGTGTACGGCTTCGGCGTGACGCTGGTGCGGCTCGACGTGCGGCAGGAATCGACGCGTCACACGGCGCTGCTCGACGCACTCGATCGCAACGAGCTGCTCGACGAGAACGCGCAGGAGGACCTGCGCACGTTCCGCGCGCTGGCCACGATCCCGCGCGAGTCCCTCGGCGCGTACGTCATCACGATGGCGCGCAACGCGGACGACGTCCTGAACGTGAAGCGCCTGCTGGACATGCACGCGGTGCAGCAGCGCGTCGTGCCGCTGTTCGAGACCATCGAAGACCTGCGCAACGCGGGCGCGACGATGACGCGCCTCTTCGCGAACGCCGACTACCGCGCCTCGATCGACGGCCATCAGGAAGTGATGGTCGGCTACTCCGACTCCTCGAAAGACTCCGGCCGCTTCACGGCGGCGTGGGAGCTGTTCCAGGCGCAGGAGCAGATCGTGGCCGCATGCGCGAAGGCGGGAGTCTCGCTCACGCTCTTTCACGGCCGCGGCGGGAGCGTGGGAAGGGGAGGGGGGCCGACGTACGTGGCCATTCGCTCGCAGCCGCGCGGCTCGATCGACGGACGCCTGCGCGTGACGGTGCAGGGGGAGATGATCCAGGCCGAGTTCGGCCTCGCCGGCATTGCCTTGCGTACGCTGGAGGTCTACACGACGGCGACACTCGACGCGACGCTCGCCCGTTGCGAGACGCCGCGCGAAGAGTGGCGTGCGGCGATGCGCACGATGTCCGACGCCGCGGCGCGCAGCTATCGCTCGCTCGTGTACGAGACGCCGCGCTTCCTCGACTACTTTCGCCAGGCCACGCCGGAGGTCGAGCTCGGAGCGCTCAACATCGGCAGCCGGCCCGCGCGTCGCGGCGCGAAGAAAGGCGTCGATTCGCTGCGTGCGATTCCGTGGCAGTTCGCGTGGACGCAGAACCGCCTGCTCCTGCCGTCGTGGCTCGGCGTGGATGCGGCACTCGCCGCCGGGGATGCGGACACGCTCGACGCGATGATGCGCGAGTGGCCGTTCTTTCAGTCGACCATCGAGCTGCTGGAGATGGTGCTGGCGAAGGCGGAGGCGCGCATCGCCGCGTACTACGACCGTCTGCTCGTGTCCGACGAACTGCGCGACCTCGGCGAGGAGTTACGCGCGCGTCTCCAGCGTACGAGCCAGCTCGTGCTGCGCGTGACGGGGCACTCGCGTTTGCTCGAAAACAATCACGCCTTGCGCCGCTCCATCGACGTGCGCAATCCGTACGTCGATCCGATCAACGTCGTGCAGGCCGAGCTCCTGCGCCGCATGCGCGCCATCGACGACGACGCCTCGCTGCGCGACGCTTTCGTCGTCACCGTGAATGGCATCGCCGCGGGGATGAGAAATACGGGCTGAGGACCGCTACCGGTACTCCACCCAGTCGCTCGAGGCCACGACGCGGCTCGTCGCCGGGTCCTCGACCTCGTGCAGGAAAAAGCGCAGGCGCACGGGCTTCTGCAGGTTCGCGTCATTCCAGACGTTGCCGAGGTCGTAGGTGATCGTTTCCGAGCCCTTGGCGCTGGCCAGCACGTGCGGGCGCGGCGGACCTGGGAGATCGCCGGGCTGCGTGCGATGCGAGGTAAAGGTGCGGTTCGGCGTCGTGCTCTCGAACTGCACGCTCACGTAGAACGAAGCGGGACGGAAGCCACGGATGTCGTAATCGACGACCGCGCGGATCTTCGTGGTGCCGTCGACGGCCGCACCTGCCGCGGGCGTGATGCTGCGTACCGCGATCGTCCCTGTCGCCGCCTCCGCGGGTGCGCTGACGTCACTCGCGTGGATCTCCCACGGTCCCACGCCCGTCATCTGCATCACCGTCTCCTCGGGGAAGAACAGGTAATGCATCATCCGCGGCGGATTCACGTAGAAGCTCCCTGCCTCGTATCGCGTGACTTTCGCGCGATCGGCGGTCGCGCCGAACCCGAGCTCCACCGCGCCGGACAAAATCGTCACGCGCTCATCGCGCGGATGCCAGTGCGGCGCGAGCGTCGCTCCTTTCGGCACGCGCACGCGCATCGTGAACATCCCCTCCTCGCGCGGGTTTCCTTCCAGCACGGCGATCTGCGAACCGGGAGGGAGGGACGGCGGTCCATCCTTCCAGACGACAGCCTCGGGAGCGAAGGCGATGGCGGCGGCGAGCACGAAGATCGGGAGCATGCGCGGCATTTTCCCTTAAAATCTCCCGCGGCGCCGACTCGCGCCCAACCTCCTGACCTTCCCCCAGCGAAGGTCCTCGGCGAGGCAAAGGGGGGCATACTCCCGGGTCAGCAGCAGTTCATCCCCCGCCCCGTCGGGCGAGGCTGGACTGGAGCATGACGGACCTTCGTCTGCCAACGCGGCGTTGCTGGGGAGTGTCGCGGCGGCGTGACCGAAGGAGATCGTGATGCCGATTCAGAAAGACCTCAAGCGCGTCGTGCGCACGCGCATGCAGAAAACCGGCGAGTCGTACACCGCCGCCCGCCAGCAGGTCCTCCGCAAAAAAGTACCGCCCAAGCCCGCGCTTCCCGACAACTACGCCGAGCTCGCCGGCGCGTCCGACGCCGCCCTCGCCAAAGCAACGGGACATTCATGGCCGCACTGGATCGAAGTGCTGGATGCCTTCGACGCGACGAACAAACCGCATCGCGATGCCGCGAAGCACATCGCCGCGCTGGGCGTCCCCGACTGGTGGTCGCAGTCCGTCGTCGTCGGCTACGAGCGCGTGCGCGGCCTGCGCGAGCGCGGCCAGCGCCGCGGCGGTGCATGGGGCGCGAGCAAGAGCAAGACGTTCGACGTCCCGGTCTCGACGCTCTTCCCGTTCTTCAGCGACGCGAGGAAACGGGCGAAGTGGCTCGATGCGAAACCGACCGTGCGGACATCGCAGCAGGACAAATCGCTGCGCATGACGTGGGAAGACGGCACGAGCGTGGAGCTCTGGTTCACCGCCAAAGGGGACGCGAAGAGCAGCGTGGCCGTGCAGCACGTGAAGCTGCCGGACAAAGAGAGCGTCGCGCGCGTGAAGGCGTACTGGACGGAGCGTCTGAACGCCCTCGCTGCGCTCTTGTGAGCTAGCATCGCCGCGTGCTTCTGGCCGACGGCGTTCGTTACCGCTTCGCGACCGGGCTCCGCACGGCGATGACCGTGTGGAGCTCGGTCCTCATCGCCATCGCCGTGGCCAGCGGTCTCGAAGCCGATCTCCCGTTCGTGCAATGGTCGCGTGCCTGGCTCGCACTCGAAACGCACGTGCGCATCGGCTACGGCCTTCTCCTCGTCGCCGCGATCGCCCTCCTGACACGTCCGCTCCTCGGACGCCGCGACGACGCCATGCGCGACGTGCTACCGCTCACGCGCACGCAACGTTTCGCCATCGACACCGCGTGCTCCGCGATCTTTCTTTCGCCGCCGTACGTCGCGTGGCTGCTCCTCGCACCGCGCGTCGAAGTGGTCGCGCTCTACGCCGTCGCCATCCTCCTCAATGACATGGGCAAGGCACGCGTGCTGACGCTCCGCGAGCCGCGGCGCTTCTCACGCTACGAGCTGCGCTGGATTCCGGTGTCTTCCGTCCTCGCCACGCACGTCATCGCGCTGCTCCTCCTCGGAGCAAGCGAGCTCGCGATCCGCAACAACAGCGTCACGCGTCCCGAATCGATCGCGCGCATCGCCTCGTTCTTCGCCGCGATCGCGATGACGCTCGCCGCCGCGAGCGTCATCGGCGCACGCAATACCGCGCGTCCGTTCCGCACGTTCGAGCGCACGCTCCCGCTCTCGTCCCGCCAGCACGTCCGTGCTGCCATCGGCACGGGCGTGCTCCTCTTCGCACCGGCGATCCTCTTCCACGCGCGCGTGTTTCTCTTCGCCCTTCTCACATTGATCGCGCTCCTGCTCTTCGGCGAGCACCGTTCGCTGCGCGACGCGAGAACGGCGATGGGCTACGTGTGGCTCACCGGCGCCGCCTTCGCTCTCATCGGTGCGATCCACGCACACCTCGGCATCGTCGCCGCGGCCATCGCCATTCCTCCGTTCGTACTGATGGCGGAGCGCAGCGACGCGATCCACGACACCCCATGATCGAGCTCGAGAACGTCCGGAAATCGCTCGGCGGCCGCGTCGTCCTCGACGGCATCACGCTCCAGATCCGCGGCGGCGTGATGGCCCTCCTCGGCCGCAACGGCTCCGGCAAATCGACGCTGATGAAGATCCTCGCCGGGCTGTGGCATCCCGACTCCGGTGCGGTGCGCATCGAAGGGCATGACCTCGCCACGAATCCCGTCGAGGCAAAGCGCGTCTTCGGCTATCAGCCCGAGTTTCCCGACCTCCACCCGTCCCTTCAGCCGCGCGAGCTTTTCGCGTTTGCCGCGTCCGCACGCAAGCTCTCGCGCGGTGAAGTCGACGCGGCCATCGAGCGCTTCGACGCGAAGGAGCTCGCCGGCGCGCGCGCGGGAACGCTCTCGCAGGGACAGCGCCGCATCGTCACGCTCATCGCCGCGACGATGCACGCGCCGCCGGTCCTTCTGCTCGACGAGCCGACGAACGCGCTCGACCCGCATCGCATCGCCGCGCTGAAAACGTTCCTGCAGTCGGAGCACGGCCCGCGCACACTGTTCGTGTCGACCCACCAGCTCGATTTCGTGACCACCATCGCGACGCACTTTGCGCTGCTCGCGCACGGTCACATCCTCGCCGCCGGCACGCTCGACGACCTGCGCGCGCACTTTGGCGAACCGGATGCGTCGCTCGAAGAGCTCGTCGTCCGCCACACGTGAGGGGCCTGCCGAGTCACTCACCGGAAAACGTCGATGGCAGCGCGCGCGGCGCATCCGTACAATCCTCCGCGATGCGTCGCGTCCTGGTTCTCTCTTTCCTTCTCACGCTGCCGCTGTCCGCCGCGACGTTCGAGTCGCACGACGGCACGAAGCTCTTTTACGAGGTGATCGGCAAAGGGGAGCCGATCCTCATGCTGTCCGGAGGGCCCGGGTTCTCGCCCGATTACCTGCGGCCGGTCGCCGAAAAGCTGTCCGAGAAGCACGCGTTCGTGCTCTTCCATCAGCGCGGCACCGGCAAGTCGCCCGTCGATCGCTATGACGCCGAGGCGCTTTCGATTCCGAAGCTGGTCTCGGATCTGGAGGCCTTGCGGAAGGAGCTGAAGGTCGAACAGTGGACGATCGTCGGCCACTCGTTCGGCGGCATCCTCTCGATGATGTACGCGCGCGAGCATCCGCAGCGCATCCGCGCGCTCGCGCTGGTCGACTCGGGCGGCCCGACACTCGCGTCGGTGCTGAAGTTCCAGACCAATCTCGAGTCGCGCTTCACCGACGAAGAGCGCGCGCAGATCAAGGAATGGTCGGCGCCGGAGAAGATGAAGGCCAATCGCCGCCTCGCTTCCTTGCAGCTCACGAAGATCAAGACCGCGGCCTATTTCGCCGACCGTGCGAAAGCACACCTCTTCACCGACAAGATGACGGACGACTGGTTCCACGAAGGCGTGTTCTGGTCGATCGTCCCGCAGATGATGGCCCTCGACCTGCGCGCCGGCCTGGAGAACGTGAAAGCGCCCGTGCTCGTGATCCACGGCAAACAGGACCCACTCGAGACCGCGGACGAAGTGCACAAAACGTTTCCCGACTCGAAGCTGGTCGTGCTCGAGAACGCGGGACATTTTCCGTGGCTGGAACAGGAGGGGGCGTTTTACAAGGCGTTGGGAGAGTTCCTCACCGCGCTGCGGTGAGTGAGGTCAGGACTGCGGCGGCGTCTGATGTTTTCTCGCGATGCGTCATCTCTCGCGACTGCACGTCCCGCCAGCGCACCCCCGCCGCCGCCGCCCGCCCTCTCACCCCAGATCATCCAACGCCAACTCCTCGACCAACCTCCGGCACACCTCGCGTCGCGCCTCGCGGCGCTTCGCGATCCACGCCTCCGCACGCGCGTCGAACCACTCCGGCACGTGCACATCCGACAGCGACGCGCGCAGCACGTCCATCAATGAATTGCCTTCGCGTCGGGCGCGAGCGAACAGCTCCGTGAGGCCGCGCACACCCGCGCTGTCGATCAACACTGCGGCCGCGACCGCGCGCTCGGCTTCCGTCACCGGTTCGTCGAGCCGGCGGATCGAATGCGCCGTGAATCGCAGATCCTCTTCCGTGAGTCCCGGCACCGCGAGCAGCGTCCGCGAGAGATTGCCGATCTTCTCCAGCCACTTGCCCAGGCGATGAAAGAGCAGCAGCAGCTCGAACGCGCGCTCGTCGGCGGGGGAGGGCGCGTACAGCTTCCGCGCGATCTTCGCGATGCGCTCGACCTCGTCGAAACGTGAGGCGCCGTCGAGGTCCTGGTAGTACGGGCGGAGAAACGTTTCCAGGCGCTGGCGCAGGTCGCGATCCACGGCGCGAGAGACTACAGGACTTTTCTTCACATGCGGCTTGACGAATGTGAGCTGCGGACTTATATTCGCCTTACCAAATGTATGGAGGAACGCGAATGATCACTGCCCTCAAGCCACACATCGGCATCAACGTCCGCAACGTCGAAACCAGCATCGCCTTCTACCGCAGCATGCTCGGCATCGAGCCGTCCAAAGTCCGCACCGGCTACGCGAAGTTCGACGTGCAGAATCCGCCGCTCAACCTCACGCTCAACGAGCAGCCCAACCTCGCCGGCGCCGGCGCGCTCTCGCACCTCGGCATCCAGCTCGGGTCGACCGAGGACGTGGTTGCGTATCGCGAGCGCTGGTCGGCGGCGGGACTCGAGACGCGCGACGAGATCGGCACCGACTGCTGCTACGCGCGCCAGAACAAGACCTGGGTCGTCGATCCCGACGGCAACGAGTGGGAAGCGTTCGTGGTCCTCGAAGACAACCTGGCCGAGGTGACGACGGCGGCTTCCTGCTGCACAGCGGAGAGTGCGTGCGCGACGAGCGCGACCGCATAGTTTCCCGTTTGGAACTTGACGCGAGCCGCACGGCGTGTATGGTGACGCCGTGCGGCATTTGCTCACCATCCTGCTGCTGCTCGCGGCAGTGATCCATCCGGTCGCGCACGTCGACGATCCGCTCGTCTGCGCGTGTGCGCATGGCGCGGTGATCGACGTCGCGCCGCCCGCGCTCGCGGGCGTGCAGGCGCGCGCTGCCTCGCACACGGCCCTCGCGGAGACCTACGTTCCCGTCGCCGATGTGACCGAACTGCCGGCGCGTGCTCCGCCGGTCGCGTGATCTCCCTCCTCACGCGAAGCTGATTTCCCCCTCGATAGGAGCTTTGTCATGTCCGCTTTTTCAGCGCGGGTGTTCCGCGCTTTGTTCGTATTCCTTTTTGCCACGACCCTTTCCGCGCAGACCGCCACCATCGTCGGCCGCGTGTATGACCCGCAGGCGCAGCCCGTCGGCGACGCCACCGTGACGCTCGTCGAAGTCCGCCGCCAGACCAAAACCGCCGCCGACGGCTCGTTCCGTTTCGAAGGCGTCACCCCCCGCCACTATCACCTCCGCGCCGAAAGCCCCCGCCTCGGCTTCACGATCGGCGAGGCCGACGTCGCTGCCGGCGAAACGCGCACCGTGGAAGTCGTCATCGATCCACTCGTGCACGCCGAAGAGATCGTCGTCACGGCGAGTGCCGATTCGCGCCGCGAGTCGGAGGTCTATCAACCCGTCAACGTCCTCGGCGAGGAAGAGCTGCAGGCGCGCGTGCAGCCGACGCTCGGCGAGACGCTCGCGCAGGAGCCGGGCGTCACCTCGACGTCGTTCGGCGCCGGCGCCAGCCGTCCCGTGATTCGCGGTCTCGGCGCCGATCGCGTGCGCGTGCTCGAAGAAGGTGTCGGCACGGGCGACGTCTCCAACGTCAGCCCCGATCACGCCGTGAGCGTCGAGCCTTCGGCCGCCGAGCAGATCGAGATCGTGCGCGGACCGGCGACGCTGCTCTACGGCAGCAATGCCGTCGGCGGCGTCGTGAACGTGATCAGCGCGCGCGTGCCGTCACGCGTGCCGGCCGACGCGATCACCGGCACGGTCGACGTGCGTTACGCCACCGCTGCCGAGGAAAAGACGAGCGGCGTCAATGTCGACGGCGGCCACGGCAACCTCGCGTGGCACGCCGATTTTACGCTGCGCGATACGAACGATTACGCCACGCCGGAAGGGGACCTGTTCAACAGTGCGCTGCAGTCGCGCACGGGCACGGTCGGTGGCTCATGGGTCGGCGACCGCGGCTTCTTCGGCGCGGCGGTGACGAGCTTTGCGACGAATTACGGGATCCCCGGCGAGGACGTGCGCATCGATCTCGACCAGCAACGCTTCGACATCCGCGGCGAAGTGATGCAGCTCGGGTTCTTCAGCAATGCCCGCATCCGCCTCGGCATCACCGACTACGAGCACGTCGAGCTCGAGGGCTCCGAGATCGGGACGCGTTTCACCAATGACGGACTCGAAGGACGCATCGAGGCGCGGCACCGTCCGTTCGGGCGCGTGGAAGGGACGTGGGGCGTGCAGCTCACGACGACCGATTTCGAGGCGATGGGGGAGGAGGCGTACATTCCGCCGAACGCGTCGACGGCGAGCGCGATCTTCGCGTTCGAGGAACTGCCGGGCGAGCGCTTCGACATTCAGTTCGGCGCGCGCTACGAGCATCAGGACGTGAGCGTCGACGCGGCCGGATTGCCGGATCGCGACTTCGGCGGGATCTCCGGTTCGGTCGGCACGATCTGGAAGCCGGCGGATGGGTACATCGTCGCGGCGTCGCTCGCGCGCGCCGTGCGTCTGCCGACGGCGACGGAGCTGTACGCGAACGGCCCCCATGCAGCGACCGCGCAGTTCGAAGTCGGCAATCCGCTGCTCGAGGAGGAGACGAGTCTCGGGCTCGACCTGTCGTTCCGCCGTACGGTCGGGCGTTTCCGCGGGGAGCTGAATCTCTTCAACAATCAGTTCGACGGCTACATCTACGAGGCGCCGACCGGCGACGTCGAAGATGACCTGCCGGTCTTCGAGTTCATCCAGCGCGACGCGCGCTTCCGCGGGTTCGAGCTGATGACGCACACGCATCTGCTCAGCCGCGGGCAGTCGCATCTCGAGTTCGACCTCGGCGCCGATTACGTCCGCGCCACGGTCGCCGGCGGCGACAACCTGCCGCGCATCCCGCCGATGCGCGCGCTGGCGAGCCTGCAACTGCACGGCGGTCCGCTGAATGCGCTGGTGGAGGTGCGTCACACGTTCGAGCAGGACGACACCGCGTCGTACGAAACGGAGACGGAGGGCTACACGTTCGTGAACGCGCACATCGGCTACCGGTTCTTTTTCCACGAGACGATCCACGACGTGATGCTGCGCGCGACGAATCTGACCGACGAGCTCGCGCGCTCGCACGTGTCGCCTCTCAAGGACCGCGCGCCGCTGCCAGGACGGGACATCGCTCTGTCGTACCGGCTTTCCTTCTGACGCGGGAGGGGAGACGACGAGGGGCCGCCGACACGGTCGGCGGCTCCGGCTGGCCCAGCCAGAACGCACGTTAGACGCGAGCACTGTGCGGTCCCCGCGACCGCACGTGCATGACGGACGCGCCGCCGACCGTGTCGGCCCCCCTCGTCGTCCCCCTCCCTCGCAGGCTCAGGAGGGTGCTCGGATGTGCGTCGTCGTCCCGCAGTTGCGCGAGCGCACGCTCGATCTTCGCGTCCGACCAGCCACGCT
>DASPHZ010000006.1:0-206158 GCA_035629395.1 Thermoanaerobaculia bacterium | reverse complement strand
GGAGATCTCGAGCCCTGACATCCGCGCCGGCATGGCCCTCCTCCTCGCCGCGCTCTGCGCCAAAGGCGAGAGCACGATCCACAACGTGCACCAGATCGACCGCGGGTACGAACGGATCGACGAGAGGCTGAATGCGCTGGGCGCGAGGATCACGCGAGAGCGCGACGTCTAGCGTCAGCGATGAACGATGAGAGATCAGCGATGAACGGGCGTACGGCACTCGCCCGGGCGCGACGTTGAGCAAGACGGAAGGATGAAGGCGGAAGGATGAACGGCGCTCGCGAGGACGAACGGTCATCCCTCACCCCTCATCCTTCATCCCTGCCGCAGGTCAGCAGCGGCGGGGACGGCGGCGCTCCTCCTGCGGTCAAAGGTGAGGATCCGCGTCACGCCTCCTCCTTCCTCCTTCCTCCTTCCTCCTTCCTCCCGGCCGTCATGGCCATCCTCAACGTTACCCCCGACTCTTTTTCCGACGGCGGCGTGCATTTCGATCGCACGATCGCGATCGACGCGGCGTTGCGCATGGAACGGGATGGCGCGGCGGTGATCGACGTCGGCGGGGAATCGACGCGCCCGGGATCGAACGCGGTCTCCATCGACGAAGAGCTCGAGCGCGTGATTCCGGTGATCGAGGGGATTCGTCAGCGTAGCGCGATTCCGATCTCCATCGACACGCGCAAGGCGCGGGTGGCCGCGGCGGCGCTCGAGGCGGGCGCGGACGTCATCAACGACGTGAGCGCGCTGCGGCACGATCCGGAAATGCGTGCGCTCGCGGCGAAGCGCAAAGTGCGCGTCGTGCTCATGCACATGCGCGGCGAGCCGCGCACGATGCAGGACAACCCGCAGTACGACGAAGTCGTCACCGACGTCGCGCGCGAGCTCGCGCAGTGGCGTGATGACGCGATCGCCGCGGGCGTCGATGCCGCGAACATCCTCGTCGATCCCGGCATCGGCTTCGGCAAGACGTTCGAGCACAACCTCGAGCTCCTCGCGCGCTGCGGCGAGCTGACGCGCATCGCACCGGTCGTCATCGGCGCGTCGCGCAAGGCCTTCGTCGGACACCTCACCGGCCAGCCCGGAGGCGCACCGCGCATGGCCGGCTCGCTCGCCACGATCGCGGCGGCGCATCGCGGCGGCGCGGCGATGGTGCGCGTGCACGACGTCCGCGAAACGATCGACTTTCTCAAAGTGCTGCAGGCGATCGAGGAGCGGCGCCCATGAATTGGTTCGACCGCTTCCTCGAGATCAACCCCACGTGGCGCGATGCGGTCGACATCGTCATCGTCGCCTTCATCATCTATTACATCCTCCGCCTGATCCGCGGCACGCGCGCCATGCAGATCACGATCGGCCTGATGCTCCTCGGCTCGACCACCCTGATCGCAAACGCGTTCGACCTGCCGGCCCTCGAAGTGATCTCGCGGCAGATCCTCTTCTATCTTCCATTCGCGGTGATCATCCTGTTCCAGCAGGAGATCCGCCGCGGCCTCGCGCACATGGTCGGCGATCCGATCGCGAAGCTGTTCCGCCCGCGCATGAACAGCGTGCCGTACGACGCGATCCTCAACGCGTGTGAAGTGCTCGCGGCGAAGAAAACCGGTGCGCTCGTCGCCATCGAAGGACGGCAGACGCTGCGCATGTACGAAGACGGCGCGAAACCGGTCGATGCGCTGGTCACGACCGAACTGCTGGTCTCGATCTTCACGCCGGGCGGACCGCTGCACGACGGAGCCGTGCTGATCCGCGCGAATCGCATCGTCGCGGCGAACGCGTTTCTGCCGCTGACGACGACGCCCGATCCCACGCTCGCGCACGGCACCCGTCATCGCGCCGCCATCGGACTCAGTGAAGAGACGGATGCGATGGTGATCGTGGTCTCCGAGGAGAACGGGTCGATGGCCGTGGCTCTGGATGGCGTGCTGCGGGAGGACGTTTCGCGCGACCAGCTCGCGCAGATCCTGCGGGAGCGCTTCGCATGAAGAACGTGGGCCTCAAGCTCGTGGCGCTCTTCCTCGCCGGCGTGCTCTGGTTCATCGTCTCCGCGCCGCGGCGCGAGCGCCCGCGCGAGCGCATCGTCTCGGCGTCGCTGTCGCTGGTCGGCGTGCCGCCGCATCTCGTCATCACCACGAGCGACATTCCGAGCACGGTCGCCGTGCGCGTGAGGGGGCGCATGTCGGACCTCCGCGCGCTCGCGGGGCAGAACCTCGAAGCGACCGCGGACCTCAGCCAGATCGGACCGGGCGAAGTGGAGATCCGCATCCGCGCGCGGCACATCAACGTTCCGGAAGACATCGAGGTCGTCTCGGTCTCGCCGGACAAAGTGCGCTTCCGCATCGAGCTGCTGCGCCAGCGTGCCGTGCCGATTCGCCCCTTCCTAGTGGGGGATGCACCGAGCGGGTACCTCGTCGGCGAGGCCACCGCCGATCCCGCGATCGCGCTGATTTCCGGCCCGGCGTCATCGGTCCTGAAACTGAGCGAGGTCGCGACCGAACGCATTATCATGACCGGCCGCACGGCGACGTTCGTGCAGAACGTGGCGGTCGTTTCCGATTCGCCGCTGGTGCGCATCATCTCGCCGCTCACGACTCAGGTGACGGTGCCGGTGCTCGCCGAAGTAGGGCCGGCCCAGCCGACGGACACCGCGGCGACTACCACCACCACACCGACGACAACGACGACCACGACGGACACACCATGAGATCTCTGTTCGGCACCGACGGCATCCGCGCCAAAGCGCATCAGTACCCACTCGATCCCGCGACCATGTACGCCCTCGGCGAAGCGCTCGCGCATCGTCTCGGCAAGGGCTCGAAGATCCTCCTCGGCATGGACACGCGCGAATCGGGGCCGGAGATCGCGCGCTCGCTCGCGGCGGGCATGGCCGCGGGTGGCGCGGAGGCGATCCTCGTCGGCGTCATCCCCACGCCCGGCATCGCGTATCTCTGCAGGACGACCGACGCGGCGGCGAGCATCTCCATCTCCGCCTCGCACAATCCGTACGAAGACAACGGCGTGAAGATCTTCGGTCACGACGGCATGAAGCTGGCGGACGCGATCGAGGAAGAGATCGAGGACGAGCTGCGTGCGCTGCGCCGCGAGGACGTCACCATTCCGGACGCGCCGCTGCCGGAACATGAAGAGCTGATCGAGGCTTATGAGCGATTCCTGATCTCCGGCGTTCCGCCTGCCGCGCTCGCCGGAACGAAGGTCGTGCTCGACACGGGCTACGGCGCCGCGTATCGCATCGCGCCGGAGACGTTCCGCCGCGCCGGCGCGGAAGTCGTGGTCATCCACGATCAGCCGAACGGCACGAACATCAACGAAGGCTCGGGCGCGCTGCATCCGGAGCGGCTCGCGCAGACGGTGGTCGAGCAGAACGCGCATTACGGCGTGGCCTTCGACGGCGATGCGGACCGCGCGATCTTCGCGGACGACAAAGGCAAGATCCGCGATGGCGACGAGATCATTTACCTCTGGGCCCGGCATCTGAAGCTGCCGATGGTCGTGACGACGGTGATGTCGAACTTCGGCTTCGAGAAGCAACTGAAGACGGACGGCATCCGCCTCGAGCGCGCGAACGTCGGCGACAAGTACGTCCTCGAGCTCATGCTCCAGCACGACGCGGCGCTGGGCGGCGAGCAGTCCGGCCACATCATCGATCGCTCCGTGCACACGACCGGCGACGGCATCCATACCGCGCTCGTCTTCGGCCACATCCTCGGCGAAATGGGCGCTCCGTTCTCGCAGCTCCCCACGTTCGAACCGATGCCGCAGCTCCTGCTCAACCAGAAAGTCGGTGCGAAGCCCGCGCTCGACACCTTGCCGCGCTACCAGGCCGCGTACGCGAAAGCGATGCAGGACCTGAGCGGACGCGGACGCATCCTCGTACGCTACTCCGGCACGGAAAACCTCGTGCGCGTGATGGTGGAAGGGGAGGACGGCGCGCAGATCCGCAAAATCGCCGAAGAGCTGCGCGATGTGTTGAAAGAGGAGATCGGGTAGATGTCCTTGCCCGGGACGACACAGCCCCGCTGGTCCCTCGCCGGCAAAACCGCCCTCGTCACCGGCGCGACGAAGGGCATCGGCCTCGGCATCGCCAATGAGCTGGCGCAGCACGGCGCGACCGTGATCCGCGTCGCGCGCGGCGGAGACGCGGACGTTCATGCCGACGTCACGAACGCCGACGACCGCAAACGCATCTTCGCGAACCTCGACCGCCTCGACATCCTCGTCAACAACGCCGGCACGAACGTGCGCAAGAAAGCCGTCGAGTACGACTACGAGGAGTACGTCCGCGTGCGCGAGACGAACATGGATTCGGTCTTCGAGCTCTCCCGGCTCGCCTATCCGCTGCTCCGGAAATCGAGCGACGCGAGCGTGATCAACGTCGTCTCGGTCGCCTCCTACCGCCACCTCGGCACCGGCCTCCCGTACGCCATGACGAAGGCCGCGGTGGCGCACATGACCCGTGCCCTCGCGGCGGAATGGGCGAAGGACACCATCCGTGTCAATGCCGTCGCGCCGTGGTACATCCGCACGCCTCTGGCAGAGCCCGTTTTGAACGATCCCGCGCGTCTGGAGAAGATCCTCGCCACGACCCCGTTAGGCCGGATCGGCGAACCGGAAGAGGTCGCCTCGCTGGTGGCCTTCCTGTGCATGCCCGCCGCCTCCTACATCACAGGGCAGGTGATCGGCGTGGATGGCGGGTTCGAGGTCGCCGGCGTTTTCCAGTAATTCGGTTGGCGAACCGGACAAGCGCTGCTATATTGCGCCATTCATTTTTCAGCCCAGGCGGGTCCGGAGATCATTCATGGCTAAGGCGCAGGGGAAGAAAGCGGCCTCCGCTGGCAAGAGCGCAGCGAAGAAGGTCGTGGCACGGGTGAAGAGCGTGGCAGGGGCGGCAAAGAAGAAAGTCGCCGCGAAAAAGGCCGCGCCCCCGCCGAAACCTGCCGCAAAGAAAGCCCCTCCGAAACCTGCCGCCAAGCCGGCCAAGAAATCGGTCGCCAAGGCCGTGAAAGCTGCCGCGAAAGCGGTGAAGACGGCCACCAAGTCCGCGGCGAAGAAGGTCACCAGGCCGGTCGCGAAAGCGGCGAAAGCCGCGGCGCCGAAGGCAAAAGCGGTCGTGAAAGCCGCCGCTCCGAAGGCCGCCCCGAAAACCGTGGCGCCGAAAGCCGCGGCCCCGAAACTCGCGGCTCCGAAGGCTGCGACTCCGAAAGCCGCGGCCCCGAAAGCTGCCGCGCCGAAGCCACCGGCACTGAAGGTCGAGCCGAAAGCGGTTCCGCCCGCCACGCCATCCGCCCCCGTCGCCACGCCGCCTCCCCCTCCCGCCGCCCGCGCGCCGGAACCGGAGAAGAAGCGCGGCCGTCGCGCGCGTCCGCGCGTCACCTCCAGCGGTGCACCGGCCGCGGCGTGGCTGTCGACCGAAAAGCCGCGTCCCGCGTCGTTCATCCCGGCCCCGGCTCGTGCCGAAGCGCCGTCCGCCATTGCGGCGCCGCCCGCGTCTTCCGATCGCCTCATCCGCCCGGACGACGTCGAGCATCCCGCGGTGCGCACGGTTCCGGTGCGCCTCGACATCGAGCAGAGCGCCGGCCGTTTCTACGTCATCGCTTATCCGACGGAAGTCACCGTCCGCGTCGGCGAAGGCATCGAATGGGACTTCCGTTACCTCGGCGGCGCCGACGTCACCGTCGACGAAGTCGTCGTCGAGTTCGAGAAGCCGTCGCCGTTCGCGCAGACCGTTTTCCGCACGCGCAAGCCGGGCGGCGCCCGCCCGCATCGTCAGCTCTCGGACGGCGCACTGCCGACCGCCGCGGGCAAGCGCGTGCAGTACACGGTGCGCGCGATGACGGCGTTCAAGACCGAAGTGGCGTCGACGAAGATCGTCGTCACCGTGACGGCGTAACGTGCTGCTCCTGCAGGGCGGCGAACGTACTCGTTCCCTCCTTCAGTGAGCGGATCCCTTCGACGCAGGCCGTCGCCGCCGTCAGCGTGGTGATGCAGGGGATGTTCATCTGCAGCGCCGTGCGGCGGATGTAGGTGTCGTCGACGAACGCGGACTTGCCGAACGGCGTGTTGATCGCCAGCGCCACTTCTCCGTTGATCATGCGATCGACGACGTTCGGACGTCCCTCGTGCACTTTCTCCACGAGGTCGGAGTGGACGCCGTTTTTGAGCAGAAACTCGCGCGTGCCCGCCGTGGCGATGAGCTTGAAGCCGAGGGCGCCGAGCTCGCGGGCGAGATGCACGACGTGCGGACGCTTGTCGTTGTCGTTGATCGAGATGAACGCCGTCCCCTGCAGCGGCAGACGGACGCCGGCGCCGAGGAGCGCTTTCGCGTAGGCCTCGCCGAAGCTGGGCGAGCTGCCCATCACTTCGCCCGTCGACTTCATCTCCGGTCCGAGGACCGTGTCCTCGCGCGGGAAGCGATTGAAAGGGAACACCGGCGCCTTGACGAAGTAGCCGAGGACGGGCGGCTCTTTCGTGAGGCCGAGACTGCGCAGCGTTTCGCCGCCCATCACGCGTGCAGCGATCTTCGCGAACGCCACGCCGGTCGCTTTCGACACGTACGGCACGGTGCGCGACGCGCGCGGATTCACTTCCAGGACGTACAGCTCGCCGTGCTGAATCGCGTACTGCACGTTCATCAAGCCGATGACGTTGAGCGCTTTCGCCAGCTCGATGGTCCGGCGGCGGATCTTGTCCTGATCGCGGTGTCCGATGATGTACGGCGGGATCACCGTCGTCGAATCGCCGGAGTGAATGCCCGCCAGCTCGATGTGCTCCATGACGCCCGCGACGATGACGTCGTGGCCGTCCGAGACCGCGTCGACGTCGATCTCGATCGCGTCCTCGAGGAAGTGATCCACGAGGATCGGATGCCCCGGCGCCGCTTCGACCGCGCGCTGCATGTAGCCGCGCAGCGCCTGCTCGTCGTAGACGATGGCCATGGCGCGGCCGCCGAGGACGTAGGACGGGCGCACGACCACGGGATAGCCGATGCGTTTCGCCACCGCGACCGCTTCGTCTTCGTCGAGCGCGGTGCCGTGCGCGGGGACGAGGATGTCGTGCTTTTTCGCGAGCTCGCCGAACCGCTCGCGGTCTTCGGCCACGTCGATGTCGTCGACCGACGTGCCCCACATCGGCACACCCGCGTCGGCGAGTGCTTTGGCGAGTTTGAGCGGCGTCTGCCCGCCGAACTGCACGATCACGCCGGCCGGCTTCTCCAGCTCCACGATCTCCAGCACGTCTTCGAGCGTGAGCGGCTCGAAGTAGAGACGATCGGACGTGTCGTAATCCGTCGACACCGTCTCCGGATTGCAGTTCACCATGATCGTTTCGAAGCCCGCTTCGCGCAGCGCGAACGAGGCGTGCACGCAGCAGGTGTCGAACTCGATCCCCTGGCCGATGCGGTTCGGCCCCGAGCCGAGGATGATCACTTTTCTGCGATCGGTCGGCGCGGACTCGTTCTCGGTTTCATAGGTCGAATAGAGGTAGGGCGTCGTCGCCTCGAACTCCGCGGCGCAGGTGTCGACGCGTTTGTAGACGGGGCGAATGCCTTGCGCGTGACGCTCGCTCCGCACCTCTGCTTCGCTGCGGTTCGTGAGCTTCGCGAGCTGCCGGTCGGAGAAGCCGTGGCGTTTGAGCGTGAAGAGAGGCGTCGACGCGACGTTCCTCTCCAGCTCCACGATCTGGCGGATCGCGCGCAGAAACCACGGGTCGATGTACGACAGCGCGTGGATCTCCTCCACCGTCATCCCTTCGCGGAACGCGTCCGCGACCGCGAAGATGCGCTCCGGCGTCGGCGTGCGCAGCAGCTCGTTCATCGCCTCGCGTTTGTGGCCGCGCGACTCCAGCCCTGCCACGCCGATCTCCAGCGACCGCAATCCCTTCTGCAGCGCCTCGGTGAACGTGCGTCCGATGGCCATCGACTCGCCGACCGACTGCATGGAGAAGGCGAGATGCGGCGGCGTGTTCGGAAACTTCTCGAACGAGAAGCGGGGGATCTTCACCACCACGTAGTCGATCGAAGGCTCGAACGACGCGGGCGTTTTCTTCGTGATGTCGTTCGGGATCTCGTCGAGCGTGTAGCCCGCGGCGAGCTTCGCCGCGAATTTCGCGATCGGAAATCCCGTGGCTTTCGACGCGAGCGCGGACGACCGCGACACTCGCGGATTCATCTCGATGCAGATGCGCCGGCTCGTCTTCGGATGCACGGCGAACTGGATGTTCGAGCCGCCCGTCTCTACGCCGATCGCGCGGATGATGCGCTGCGCCTCGTCGCGCATCGACTGGTATTCGTCATTGGTCAGCGTCTGCTGCGGCGCGACGGTGATCGAGTCGCCCGTGTGCACGCCCATCGGATCGAAGTTCTCGATCGAGCAGACGATGATCACGTTGTCCGCGCAGTCGCGCATGACTTCGAGCTCGAACTCTTTCCAGCCGATCACCGACTCTTCGACGAGCACGCGGTGCACGGGCGACAGATCGAGTCCGCGCGAGACGATCGAGCGCAGCTCTTCGACGTTGTACGCGATGCCGCCGCCCGAGCCGCCGAGCGTGAACGAAGGGCGAATGACCAGCGGATAGCCGATCGTCGCCGCGAACTGTTCGGCGTCGTCGACGGACGCCGCGTACGTCGACTGCGGCACGTCCACGCCGATCGACGTCATTTTTTCTTTGAAGAGCTGGCGGTCTTCCGCGGTCTTGATGGCGTCGTAGTTCGCGCCGATCAGCTCCACGCCGTGCCGTGCGAGCGCACCGTTCTCGTACAGCGCCATGGCCAGGTTGATCCCGGTCTGGCCGCCGACCGTCGGCAGGATCGCGTCCGGTTTCTCGCGCTCGATGATCTTCTCGAGCGACTCCGGCGTGAGCGGCTCGATGTACGTGCGATCCGCGAACTCGGGGTCCGTCATGATCGTGGCCGGATTCGAATTCACGAGGATGATCCGGTATCCCTCGTCCTTGAGCGCCTTGCACGCCTGGGTGCCGGAGTAGTCGAACTCGACGGCCTGCCCGATGACGATGGGTCCTGATCCGATGATGAGAATGCTTTTTAGGTCGGTCCGCTTGGGCACTGCGGGGCATAGTATACGGACGTGCGCCGCTTCATCGAATGGGATTCACTGGATGTCAGGGTCGACGGTACGAAGATCGCCGCGATGGCGCGGGAGATGATCGCGAAGGACCCGATGATCGAGCGGCTCGATCTCCGGTTCACGAACGGACTGCTGCGCGTCGAGGGCTCGGTGCGGAAGTTCATCAGCATTCCGTTCACCGTCGACATCACGAACATCGGCGCGAGCGGGACGACCGTGCGCGTGCCGCTCGGGCGCATCACCGCCGGGCCGGTGCCGATCCCGTCGTTGCTCATCGGCCTCGTGCGCTCGCGGTTTCCGGCGGATGTCGGATTCGAGGAGCCGGCCACGCTCGTGGTGTCTTTGGATCGCTTTTTGCCACCATTCGTGGCGGCCGATATCCAGAAGATCTGGATCATCGACGGCGGTCTCGCCGTCACCCTCGGAAGAGGCGGGGCCGATTTGCCTGAGGGAGGGTTATGAATGGCTCAGGAAGATGACGAGCTGAATGGTGCAGACATCGGCGAAGACATGAACGAGTTGTCCGGATCGATGTCGCAGGACCGCGCGCAGCGTTTCTACGACCGCCTGCGCGACCGCGTCCGTACGTATCTCGAGAAGAAAGGTGCTCTGGCGGGGAAGACGGGCGAGTATCTGATGCTCATCCCCGACATCTTCATCCTGCTGTGGCGCCTCGTGAACGACCCGCGCGTCAACGCCAAGAACAAGGTCATGCTGGGCAGCGGTCTGGCGTATTACATCTTTCCGCTCGATCTCATCCCCGACGTGACCGCGATCGGCTACCTCGACGACCTGATCTTCGGCGTGATCCTGCTGAACAAGGTCCTCGGCGATACCGACGCGGCCATCCTGCGCGAGCACTGGAGCGGCAGCGACGACATCCTCACGTCGATCCAGAACGTGATGGGTGCGGCCGAGAACCTGATCGGCAGCGACATCATCAGCAAGTTCAAAAAGACGATGAAGTAGTCCGTAAGTGCGGAACTCCGGTTCATGGCGCGCATGCGGTTCGCCATAATGCGCGCCATGAAACGTACGCTCTGGCTCCTTGGCGCACTGTGCGTCGCTACGCCGCTGTTCGCCGCTACGGCTCGTCTGCAACCGGGAGACGTCGTTTGCGAGACATGTCATCCGGGCGTCGGTGATTTCAACGGCGACGGCCTCGACGATCTCATCGAGAAGGGGAACGTCTACTTCAACCGCGGCGGACGCTTCGACGCCGCCATCGCCGCGGACGGACTGCAGAAGGGCCATTACGTGCAGGCCATCGGCGACTTCAACGGCGATGGCTTCGACGACGTCATCACACAGGCGCCCGGCTCGCCGTCGCGTCCGCAGAAGCTGTACCTCAACAACGGCAGCGGCGGATTCACGGCCGGCAAGCCGCTTCCCGCCGGGGCCGTCGACGAGGTCGCGGATCTCGACGGCGACGGAAAGCTCGACCTCGTGCTGATCACGCCCTCGACCTTCACCCTGGCGGTGAACAACGGCGACGCGACGTTCTCGCCGGTGCATACCGAGCCGTGGCCGCATACGAACAACGGTGGTCCGCACGGCATGATCGCGGCAGCCGATTTCAATTCCGACGGACACGCGGACATCGTCTTCACCTACAACCGCTACGCGTACTTTTACTTCGGCAACGAAGACGGCACGCTGACCGCGCCCGTCAAACGCTTCACCTACGCGTCGCTCGCTTATCCGAGAATCGCGGACGTGAACGGCGACGGTCATTCCGACATCGTCGCTCTGGGCCACCTGAACCTGCCGGATCAGCGCATCTTCGTGCTCTTCGGCGACGGAACGGGACGCTTCCCGGGTTACGCGCACGCGTTCGGGGAACAGATCCACGGCAATGCGACGCAGTTCGCGATCGGTGACTTCTTCGCCGGCGGCGGGACCGAGATCGCGGTGGGGCTGGCCGAAGGGGGCGTGGCGGTGATGGGGGCGAGCGGGACGATGCTGCGCGAGATCGCACGCATCGCCACGGCCAGACAAGCCACCGTCCTCGGCGCGGAGCTCCGCGCGGACGGCACGAGGGACATTCTCGTCTCCTCGCAACCGAAGGCGGCGCGGCAGTCGTTGCAGCTCGTCTTCACCGACGGTGGCGCGGAAGTTCCGGCGGCCGCGGCGACCACGTCGCGCGGACGCTCCCGCGCCGTGCGCGCCGGCGCGAACGCCACTCCGGGCGGACGCTTCGACGTGACCGTGACCGGCGCATGCAGCGCAAACCTCTCCGGGATGTGGAACATCCGCCGCGAAGGGATCTTCATCCACTTCGACCGCATCCCCGGCACGACCGGCATCGAAGCCGCTGCCATCGACGAGGACATCTTCGCCCGCATCTACGCGCTCGACGGCAGCCGCGAGCGTTTCCTCGAAGGCTCCGTCGTGCAGAAGGGGAACAAGCTCACCGGCATCTTCACCGAGCTGAATCCGCCGTGCGGCGGCCCGTGGGTCGCGCACTTTGTGGAGGGGACGAAGCACTAAGCAGGATGCTCTGACGTCGCCAACGGATCGGGAAACGACCGGGAGCCTCCGGCGGCCGGGCCGCGGGCCCGGACCCGCTGGTTGGCCTAGCCTCCGCGACACCGCGTCACGAACTTGGAAGACAGTGTCGCGGAGGCTAAGCCAACCAATGGGGTCTGGGGCCCATGGCCCCAGCCGCCGGAGGCCTCTCGTCGTCCCCGATCCGTTGGCGAATCCAAAGCATCCCGCTTAGCCCTTTTCACACCGCATAACTTTGGCAGGCGCAGCCATTCGGTTGCGCCTTTTTCGCGCCGTCCTGGTGGATTTTTGTGGACATCGGTGGGTGCCAGTGGTACAAACAGGCACCGAAACAGCGGAAATCTACCTGCCGTGGAACTAAATGTACTCATGGGGCACAGCCCCGCGAAGATCGACGAGAAGGGCCGGCTCAAGATCCCGGCGACCTTCCGGAAGATCATCGAGGAGCGCTACGGCGGCGAGTGCTTCATCACGTCCATGGACGGAGAACGCGCTCTGGTCTACCCGCTGGCGGTGTGGTTCGAGTTCCAGTCACGGCTGGCGAAAGTCCCGTCGACGTCGACGGCGAAGACCAAGCTCCTCGAGCGGGTGAACTACTACGGCCAGGTGGCCACGATCGACGCGCAGGGGCGCGTGCTCGTGCCGCAGGTTCTTCGCGACGTCGCGAAGATCAACGACGACGTCGTGGTCCTCGGCAGTCAGGACCATCTCATCGTCTGGAACGACGAAAAGATCCAGAAGCGGCTCACCGAACAGCCGCTCACGGAAGAAGACTTCAAGGAGCTGGAGCTCCACGGCGTGTGAGTTGCCAGACGTCCTGGCGATGAAACACGAACCGGTTCTTTTCAGCGAAATTCTCGAGTACCTCGAGCCGAATCGCCCCGACGGCACCATCGTCGATGCGACGGTCGGCCTGGGCGGACATTCGGAAGGGCTCCTCGAGCGCCATCCGGACGTGCGCATCCTGGCGATCGATCGGGACCCCGAGGCGCTGGGACGGTCACGGGAGCGGCTGAGCCGCTTCGGCGACCGGGTGACGTTCGTCCGCGGACGCCACGAATCGCTCATTGACATCCTGAAGCAGTCAGGTCTCACGGCCGTCAGCGGCCTGCTCGCGGACCTCGGCGTCTCGTCGATGCAACTCGACGACGCGGCCCGAGGATTTTCGTTCCGCTTCGAAGGCCCGCTGGACATGCGCATGGGCTCGGAAGGCCTCAGCGCGGCGGATCTCGTGAACACGCTCGACCAGTACGAGCTGTTCCGGATCATCCGCGATTACGGCGAAGAGCCGATGGCGCGGCGGATCTCGGAAGCGATCGTCGCGGCGCGCAACGAGGCGCCGATCGCAACGACGACGCGGCTCACGGAAGTGATCCGCAGCGTGAAGAAGTCGCGGCCGCACGACATCGATCCGTCGACGCTCACGTTCCAGGCTTTGCGCATCGCCACGAACGAGGAGCTGGTCGGACTCGACCGGTTCGTCGACGACGCGGTGAGCGTCCTCGAATCGGGTGCGCGCGCCGCGATCATCTCGTTCCACTCGCTCGAGGATCGCATCGTCAAACGCGCCTTCCGCAGGCTCGAAGGGGAGTGCACCTGCCCGCCGGGCATGCCGGTGTGCGGATGCGGCGCGAAACAGATCGTCAACGTGTTGACCGGTAGACCGGTGACTGCTTCGGAAGAGGAAGAACGTCGCAATCCGCGGGCGCGGAGCGCGAAGTTGAGAGTCGCGGAGAAGGTGTAGTGCTTGCCCGAAACGAAGGGGCAAGGGTGAAGGTTGGGGAAGGGTCGGGTGTGTGTGCGGCAGGGGAGCTCGGGAGGGGTGGAGCGTGGAGCGTGGGTGTGTGTGGATGGCTCGTCGCGCTGTACTTGTAGGCAGATCTTCACCCTTGGTCGTTCGTTTCGCGCGAGCTCGTATCGCCGGTCATGTACACACAGAAAAAACCGATCGAAAACACGCACATCGTCCGCGAGAGGGATCGCCGGCGAAACCGTGAACTGCTCGCCGTCCTGAGTCTCGGCGTTCCGATCGGTCTTTTTCTGCTCCTCTTCACGTGGCAGAACCTCGAGGTCATCCGCCTCGGCCGTGAAGCAACGCGCCTCCAGAAGCAGCTCAAGGACACCGACGCCACGCACAAGTCGCTCGCCGCGGAGCTCGACCGCCTGACCGCCCTCGATACGGTCGAGAAAAAGGCCACCGCCCTCGGCTTCGCGCCGACGGATCCGAAGACGATTGTGATGGTGGGGAGAAGGGCCGAGGGCCGAGGGCCGAGGGCCGCGAGCCCGTCCGCCCCGGCGACGTCCGCGCTCGCGGCGACGTCCTCCCTCAGCCCTCAGCCCTCGGCCCTCAGCCCTTCGCCCGCAGGGCGCGAAGCGCCTGGAGGGCGATAAATGCCCCTCTCCCATCGCCGGCTCCTCCAACTCTTCGCATTCCTCGCCGCGTGGGGCGTGGTGGTGATCATCCGGCTCGTGCAGGTGCAGCTCGTGCGGCACGATCATTACGTCGCGCGCGCGCAGAAGCAGCAGGAGCTCACGCTCGCCCTCAATCCCGTGCGCGGCTCGATCCGCGACGCGAAAGGGCGCGTGCTCGCGGAGAGCGTCGCCGCCGAATCGATTTACGCCGATCCGCAGGCGATCACCAACCGCCGCGCCGTCGCGAAAGCGCTCGCGGGGGTGAAGGGCATCGGCCTCACCGCGCGCGAGCTCGAGCACAAGCTGCGCGGCAACAACAGCTTCGCCTGGGTCGCGCGCCAGTTGCCGCTCGAGGTGACGTCCGAAGCGAAGAAGCTGAAGCTCCCCGGGATCTACTTCCTCGAAGCGCATCGGCGTTCCTATCCACGCGCCGCGCTCGCCGCGAACGTCATCGGCTACATCGGCCTCGACGGCAACGGCCTCGCCGGCATCGAACAGAAATTCGACGACCGCATCAGCGGCACGCCCGGCAAAGTCACCCTGCTGCGCGATGCGCGCCGCGGCTTCTACCTCGTCGGCGGCGACGGCGCGAACGCGCCGCGCGACGGCCACCACGTCGTCCTCACCATCGACTCGGTGATTCAGTTCATCGCCGAGCGCGCCTTGCAGAAGGCGGTGACCGAGCGTCGCGCGTCGGGCGGTTCCGTGATCGTCATGGATCCGAACGACGGCTCCATCCTGGCGATGGCCTCCGCGCCGACGTTCGATCCGAACCGCTTCCGCGAGTTCTCGCCGGTGGCGTGGCGCAACCGCAACGTGCAGGACGTCTACGAGCCCGGCTCGACATTCAAGATCGTCACCGCCGCGGCCGGCCTCGAAGAGCGCCTCGTCACACCGTCACAGGTGATCGACTGCGGCAACGGCGCGATCACCATCGCCAACATCACCATCAACGAGCACGACGGCCATCGCTATGGATTGCTGTCGTTCGAAGACGTCATCGTCAACTCCTCCAACGTCGGCACGGTCCGCGTCGCCCTGACCCTCGGCGAGCAGCGACTCTACGACTGGGTCCGCCGCTTCGGTTTCGGCGAGCGCACCGGTCTCACGCTGCCGGGCGAGGAAGGCGGACTGTTGCGTCCGACGCAAAAGTGGACCGCGGTCTCACCGGCCAGCATCTCCATCGGCCAGGAGATCGGCGTCACGCCGCTGCAGATCACGCGCGCCATGGGTGCGGTCGCGACGGGCGGCATGCTCGTCGAGCCGCGCATCGTGCAGAAGGTCGTCGACGATGCCGGCAACACGATTTACGAACCCGCGCGCAACGCACCGCGCCGCGTGATGTCGGAAAAGACCGCCGCGGTGATGAACGAGATCCTCAAGAACGTCGTCACGCGCGGCACCGGCTCGAACGCCGCGCTCGCCGAGCACGTCGTCGCCGGAAAAACCGGCACGGCGCAGAAGGCGGGACGCGGCGGCTACATGGTCGGGCATTACGTCGGCTCGTTCGGCGGGTACGTTCCTGCCGATCAGCCGCGGCTGGTGATGCTCGTCGTCATCGACGAGCCGCGCGGCGAGCATTACGGCGGCGCCGTGGCCGCGCCCGTGTTCAAAGAGATCGCCGAGGCGACGCTGCGGTACATGGGCGTCGCGCCTTCGATTCCGAGCCGGACCATCGACGTCGGACAGCCGTTGCTGGCCGCATTTTCGCAACCCCGCCCCGCTGTCGGCCCAGCCACCGCGGTCCCTGATCTGCGAGGGTTGGATGCACGCGCCGCGATCGCCCGTGCGGTCGCGAGCGGCCTCACGGTGCGGGCCATCGGAAGCGGAGTGGTGACTTCACAGGATCCTCAGCCGGGCGGAGCCCTGCCGGTCTCACGGCGGGTGACGCTCACGTTCTCGAAGGAGCTGCGCGGATGAAATTGTCCGAGCTCCTCCGCGACGTCCCCGTGCGCGAAACGCGGGTCGACACGAGTGTCGACGTCACGCTCGTGACGCCCGACTCCCGTCTCGCGACGGCAGGCGCGCTCTTCGTCGCCATTCCGGGCACGGCGAAAGACGGCGCGGCGTTCATCCCCATGGCGCGCGAAAAAGGCGCGAGCGTGATCGTCGCGCAGAACGGTGACGCGGACGTGCTCGTCGACGACGCACGCGCCGCACTCGCATTGCTGGCCGCGAACTTTCACGGCCGTCCCGCCGAAAAGCTCTCGCTCGTCGGCGTCACCGGCACCTCGGGGAAGACGACCACCACGCGCATGATCGAGTCCGTCTTCGACGCCATCGGCGAGCCGGTGGGCCTCATCGGAACCATCGAATACCGCGCGGGCGACGAACGCCTCTCCGCCGACCGCACCACCCCGGATGCCGTCGTACTGCAGGAGTGGTTCGCGAAGATGGTCGACGCGCACGTCAGGCACGCGGTGATGGAAGTCTCCTCGCACGCGCTCGCGCTCAAACGCACGCACGGCGTGCGCTTCGCCGCGGCCGTGTTCACGAACCTCTCCCGCGAACATTTCGATTTCCACAAAGACTTCGAGGACTACTTCGCGGCGAAGAAGATCCTCTTCGACCAGATCGACCGCACGCGCCAGACCGCGGTCGTGAACGTCGACGACGAATACGGCCGCCGACTCGCGAACGAGCTCGGCGCGAACGCGATGACGTTCGGCAAAGACGCGAACGCCGACGTGTGGCCGGAAGTGCAGGTCTCCGTCGAGGGGCTGCGCGGCACGATCCACACGCCGCAAGGCGACATCCGCATGGAGTCGCAGCTCCTCGGCATGCCGAACCTCTACAACTGGCTCGGTGCGATCGGCGCGTGCCTCATCGTCGGCATCCCGGTGCAGCAGATCGAAGCGGGCATCCGCAATTTGCAGTCGGTGCGCGGGCGCTTCGAGCGCGTCGGCAATGCGAAGCCGACGGTCATCGTCGATTACGCACACAAACCCGACGCGCTCGAGAAGCTGCTGCACGCCGTGCGCGACATCGCCGGCGAGCGGCGCGTGAAGATCGTCTTCGGCTGCGGCGGCGACCGCGACCGCGGCAAGCGCCCGGAGATGGGCGCGATTGCGGCGCGGCTCGCGGACGACGTGATCGTCACCAGCGACAACCCTCGCACCGAGGAGCCTCAGGCGATCATCGAGGAAATCGTGAAGGGCATGCCGGGCGGGCGCTGCCTCGCGATCGCCGATCGCGGCGAAGCCATCGCGCGGACGATCAGTGAAGCGGGCGACGACGACGTCATCGTCATCGCCGGCAAAGGCCACGAGACCTACCAGCTCGTCGGCGACCAGGTGAACCACTTCGACGACCGCGAGGAAGCCGAGCTCGCGCTCCAAAAGCGACACGAAAAATCTGCTTGAAATCAGTCATGAAAAAGACATATATTATCTCGCGTTCGATCAGGTGCCGCGTTCCGGCTCCGTCGGTCGGTTTCGGCGAGGGTGGACGGATGGGATTCGCCCGGCAGTTCCTGGGGAAGGGGACGAGTTCAGGCGACGAGACGCGGCGGAGCCGGGAGGCGGCATCGCCTTCACCTCTGCATTCTGCATTGAGCCTTCACGTTTCCGGGCCGGAGGTCACGCCATGCCACGCCTGACCTTCCAGCAGCTCGCCGAAATGATCGACGGCACCGTCGTCCAGGGCGCCACCGCCGTCACCTCCTCGGTCATCATCGACTCCCGCGAGATCAAACCCGAGGCCGTGTTCTTCGCGGTCAAGGGAGAGCGGCTCGATGGGCATGACTATGTCGCGCAGGCGCTCGAAAAGGGTGCGGTCGGCGCGGTCGTGTCGCGCGTGCCCGAAGGGGTGAGCGCGCCGCTCATCCAGGTCGAGGACACGACGAAAGCCCTGCAGGCGCTCGCGCGCTCCATTCGCCAGCGCTACGACTTCCTCCTCATCGGCATCACCGGGTCCGCGGGCAAGACCACCACGAAGGAAATGATCGCCACGCTCGTCAGGACCGAGCGCCGCACGTGGAACTCGTGGGGCAACTTCAACAACCAGATCGGTGCGCCGCTCTGCCTCGACAACACTCCCGACGACGCGGAAGTCGTCGTCAGCGAGATGGGGATGAACCACGCCGGCGAGATCGCCGAGATCGCGGGCCTCATGCGCCCGAACATCGGCGTGTACACGAACATCGCCCCGGTGCACGTCGAGTTCTTCCCCGACGGCATCTACGGCGTCGCGCGCGCCAAGCGCGAGCTGCTCGAGAACCTCACGCCCGGCGGCACCGTCGTCGTCAACAACGACAACGAGCACGTCGTGCGCATCAGCAGCGACTACGACGGACCGAAGGTCACGTACGGCGTGCACAACGACGCGCAGTACCGCGCCACGAACATCCGCGAGCGCGGATTGCTCGGCACGCGCTTCACGCTCGAAGCGGAAGGCGCGACGCGCGAGCTCGACCTCGCCCTCCCCGGCCGCCACAACCTCGACAACCTCCTCGCCGCCATCGCCACCGCGCGCGTGGCGGGCATTTCGTGGGACGGCATCGAGCGCGGCGTCGCGAACGTGAAGCCCGCGTATCACCGCGGCGTAATCCTTCCGCTGACCGTCAACGGCCATGGCGCGACGATCTACGACGACACCTACAACTCCAATCCGTACGCGCTCGGCCGCACGCTCGAGCTCATGGCCCAGGCCGACGTCACCGGACGCCGCATCGCCGTCATCGGCGACATGCTGGAGCTCGGCGAACAGGAGCTGCAGTTCCATCGCGACGCCGGGAAGGCCATCCCCCAATCGATCGACGTCGTGATCGGCGTCGGCAAGCGCGCCCAGTCCTTGCTCGAAGGCGCGCGCGAAGCGGGTTTCCGCGATGACCAGCTGCATCACTTCGCGACCGCGGCGGAGGCAGGGGAGTTTCTGAAGAGCGAGATCCGCGAAGGCGATCTCGTGCTGCTCAAGGGATCCCGCGGGGTCGGTCTGGACAAAGCCGTAACGATGCTGGAGAGCGCCTGATGCTGTATCACCTTCTCTTCCGGTTGCACGACACGTTCGTCGGCTTCAACGTCTTCCGCTACATCACGTTCCGGACGGCGTTCGCCGCGCTCACGGCGCTGCTCATCTCGTTCATCCTCGGACCGTGGCTGATCGAGCGCATGCGCCGCATCAAGCTCGGCCAGTTCATCCGCGAGGAAGGTCCGAAGTCGCATCAGGTCAAGGCGGGCACGCCGACGATGGGCGGCATCCTCATCAACGTCGCCATCCTCATCCCGACGATCCTCTGGGCCGACATCTTCAACCCGTACATCTGGATCATCCTCTTCGTCACCGCGTCGTACGCGGCGATCGGTTTCGTCGACGACTACCGCAAGCTCGCCAAGAAGCGGAACCTCGGCCTCACCGCCAAAGAGAAATTCGGCGCGCAGTTCGCCGTGGCGCTCCTCGCGGCGCTGGCCATCGCCTACCTGCCGATGCTGCGCAACAACTACTCGACCGCGATCACGTTCCCGTTCATCAAGGACGTGGTCCTCAACCTCGGGCTGCTCTACATCCCCTTCGTGATGGTCGTCCTCGTCGGCGCGTCGAACGCGGTCAATCTCACGGACGGACTCGACGGCCTGGCCATCGGCACGACCCTCATCGCCGCCGTGACGTACACCGTGCTCACGTACGCGTCGGGTCACGCGCGCATCGCCGATTACCTGCGCATCGCCTGGGTGCCGCAGACCGGCGAGTTGGCCGTCTTCTGCGGGGCGATGGTCGGCGCGTCGTTGGGCTTCCTCTGGTTCAACGCCCATCCCGCCGAGATCTTCATGGGGGACGTCGGCTCGCTGGCCCTCGGCGGCGCGATCGGCTGCCTCGCCGTGATGATCAAGCAGGAGATCCTGCTCGTCCTCGTCGGCGGCCTCTTCGTGCTCGAAGCGCTGAGCGTCATCCTGCAGGTCGCCTCGTTCAAATTGACCGGCCGCCGCATCTTCAAGATGTCGCCGCTGCACCACCACTTCGAGCTGTCGGGCTGGAAGGAAACGAAGGTCGTCGTCCGCTTCTGGATCATCGCCATCATGTTCGCGATGATCTCGCTGGCGACGCTGAAACTGAGATGAGAGCTTCCGTCGTCATCACGCCCGTCACCCTGCGCGCAGCGAAGGGTCTCGAACCACGCGGAACGCAGGTTCTGCGTGGGCGGAGATGCTTTGCCGCCGATGCGGCGCAGCATGACGGCAGGAGGCGCTCGAACGCATGAGCCGCACTCTCGTCATCGGAGCCGCAAAGTCGGGTGTCGCGGCGGCGAATTTTCTCGCCGCGCGCAACGAGTCTGTCGTCCTGACCGACTCCAACGCCGACCCTGCGCTGCCGTACGCGCTGCACGAAAACGTGGAGCGCGCATTCGGCCGCAGTGACGAAGCGCTGCTCGACGGCATCACGCAAATCGTGCTCAGCCCCGGCGTGCCGATGACGATCCCGCTCCTGCAGGCCGCCGGCGCGCGCGCGATTCCCGTCCGCGGCGAGATCGAGCTCGCGTATCGCCATCTCAAAGGCCATGTCATCGCCATCACCGGGTCCAACGGCAAATCGACGACGACGGCCCTCATCGGCGAGATCCTGAAAGTAGCGGGACGCCAGCCCATCGTCGCCGGCAACATCGGCGAGCCGCTCATCGCCTCGCTCGATTCCGAGCGCGCGCGTACCTACGTGCTCGAGCTCTCGTCGTTCCAGCTCGAAGCGGTGGACACGTTCCGCGCGAACGTCGCCCTCCTGCTCAACATCACGCCCGATCACATGGACCGCTACCCGCACTTTGATTCCTACGCGGCGGCGAAGTACCGCATCTTCCGCAATCAGGAATCGGGCGACACGGCCATCGTGAACGCGAGCGAGCGACGCGAGTCGCCGCGCAATTCTCCGGCGCGCGTGTGGCGCTTCTCCGCCTCGAAAAAACTCGACGACGGCGCCTGGCTCGACGGCGACGAGATGGTGATCCGCCTCGGCGGCGACGAGCGCCGCATCCCGCGCAGCGCGCTGCGGCTGCAGGGGCAGGCCAACGTCGAGAACGCGCTCGCCGCGTGGCTGGCCGCGCGCGCCGTGGGCGTCGACGACGTCGACGTGCAGATCGCCTTCGGCACGTTCGAGGGGCTCCCGCATCGCATGGTCCTCGTGCGCGAGCTCGACGGCGTGCGCTGGATCAACGACTCCAAAGGGACGAACGTCGACGCCACGCTCAAATCGCTCGAAGGCTTCGACGCCGCGAGCGTGATCCTCATCCTCGGTGGCAAAGACAAGGCCGGCGAATTCGAGCGCATGCGCGAGCTCGTGCAGTCGAAAGCGCGCACCGTACTGACGATCGGCAAAGCCGCCGACCGCATCGGCGAAGCGCTCAAAGACGCGGCGCAAATCATCCCCGCCGGCGACATGCAGCACGCCGTCGAATGGGCGCGCGCGAACGCGAGATCAGGCGAGACCGTCCTGCTCTCGCCGGCGTGCGCGAGCTTCGATCAATACAGAAACTTCGAGCACCGCGGCGAACACTTCGAGGAACTGGTGCGCGCCTTATGAGCCGGAAACTGCAATACGACACCTGGCTCTTCACCACCGCGACGCTCATCGTCGTGGTCGGCCTGGTGATGATCTACAGCGCGTCCGCGATGATCGCCACGCAGCGCTTCGGACACGGGCCGTACTACTTCCTCACGCGCCAGCTCGCGTTCCTCGCCGCCGGCGCGATGGCCATGGCTTTCCTGATGCACGTCAATCCGGCCGTGCTGCAGAACCGCCGCGTCGTGTACGGCGCGGTCGGCGTGGTCGCACTCGGCCTGATCGTGGCGCTGTTCCAGACGCCGATCAACGGCACGCATCGCTGGATCCAGTTGCCGTGGTTCCAGCTCCAGCCGTCCGAGTTCGCCAAGCCGGCGATGATCGTCTTCATCGCCGCGTTCCTGACGCGCCGCGAAGAACGCCGCGTCAACGATCTCACGGCGACGCTGCTGCCGCTCGGCTTCGTCCTTGCGATGATCGCGGGGCTCGTGCTCCTCGGCCGCGACTTCGGCACCGCCTCAACGCTCATCCTCGTCGCGTGCGGAATGATCTTCGCCGCCGGACTGGCGTGGCATTACATCGCCGCCATCGCCTGCGCGCTGATTCCGCTGGCCGGCTACTTTGCCCTGAGCGCCGCGTATCGCCGCGAGCGACTGCTCACGTTCCTCAATCCCGAAGCCGATCCGCTCGGGAAAGGCTTTCAGGCCATGCAGTCGCTGATCGCCCTCGGCACCGGCGGCTTCGACGGTCTCGGCATCGGCAACGGCAGGCAGAAACTCTTCTTCCTCCCCGAGCCGCACACCGATTTCATCTTCGCCATCATCGGCGAAGAGGGCGGATTCGCGGGCGCGGTGCTGCTGCTCGGTGCGTTCGCCGTGCTCGCGTGGCGCGGCTTCCGGATCGCGCGCTACAGCCAGGACCGGTTCGCGTTCTACGTGGCCCTCGGCTGCACGCTCATGATCGTCATTCAGGCGCTGATCAACGTCAGCGTCGCGTTGTGTCTCCTGCCGACGAAGGGACTGCCGCTGCCGCTCGTGAGCTACGGCGGCTCGTCCCTCATCGCCAGTCTCATGTCGGTGGGATTGCTGCTGAACTTCTCCCAGCAGTCGGGTTAGGAAAAGGGTGGGTGCGATGGGTGTGAAGACATTGATGATTGCGGGCGGCGGAACGGGAGGACACATCTATCCCGCCATCGCCATCGCGCGCGAATACGCGTCGCGTGACGCGTCGCGCAAAGTCGTCTTCGTCGGAACCGAGAAGGGGCTCGAGAAGACGATCGTCCCGAAAGCCGGCTTCCCTCTCGAGTTCATCAACGTCGGCGGACTCAAAGGCAAGGGCGGTCTCGATCTCATCCGCAACGTCCTGCGCCTGCCGCTCGGATTCATCGACGCGTGGCGCGTCGTCGGCCGGCACCGCCCCAGCGTCGTCCTCGGCGTCGGCGGCTACTCCTCGGGTCCCGTGCTCGTTGCGGCCCGGCTGCGCGGCGTCCCCACGATCATCCACGAAGCGAACGCCTTCCCCGGCCTCGCCAATCGCGTCGTCGCGCGCTTCGTGACGACTGTCGCCGTCGCCTTCGCGGACGCCCTCCCGCGCATGAGTCGCAAAGACGGCGTCGTGACCGGCAACCCGATCCGCGCCGAATTCTTCGCTGCCCGCCAGCAACCGGCGGCCGGCAGCAAACAACGCCTCCTCATCTTCGGCGGCTCGCAAGGCTCGCGCATCCTCAACGACAACATGACCGGTGCGCTGCTTTTCCTCGCGCGGCTCAAAGACACGGTGGACATCGTTCACCAGACCGGTCCGAACGAGCTCGAGAAAGTGAAAGCGGCGTACCAGCAATCCGCCTTCACGAACGCGCGCGTCGTGCCGTACCTCGATCCCATGTCGGACGAGATCGCGGCCGCGGACCTCGTGGTCTCGCGCTCCGGCGCGATGACCGTCGGGGAGCTGTCGGCAGTCGGACGCGCGGCGGTGCTCGTGCCTTTCGCCGCTGCCACGAACAACCATCAGGAGCTCAACGCGCGCGTGGTCGAAAAAGCCGGCGGCGCGGTCGTGATCACCGAAGCGGAGCTTTCACCGGAGAAGCTGGCGCGCACGATCTCCGACATCGTCAGCGACCCGCAGCGCGCGTCGCGCATGGGGGCGGCGTCGAAGACGCTCGCCACTCCGGATGCGACAAAAAATATCGTTGATTTAATCGAACGAATTCAGACGGATTAACTTACAATTTCTAGAGACCAGATCAGGATGATTTTTGATCAATTTAGAGCCATTCATTTCGTCGGCATCGGCGGGATTGGAATGAGTGGTCTCGCTGAGATCCTGGCCGGCGCAGGCCTGCCGGTCTCGGGCTGCGATCTGAAGCGCTCTGCCGCAACGGACCTGCTCGTGAGCCGAGGCATCCCTGTCTCCATCGGACACGATCCGGAGCACGTACACGGCAAGGACCTTATCGTCATCACCTCCGCCGTACGCGGCGAGCACGCGGAAGTCGACGCCGCCCGTCAGGCCGGCGTGCGCATCATGAAGCGCGCCGAAGTGCTCGGGGCCATCGTCAACGAGAAACGCTCCATCGGCGTCGCCGGCACGCACGGCAAGACCACGACCTCGGCGATGATCTCGGTCGTCCTCGAAGAAGCGGGCTTCGACCCGACGGTCCTCGTCGGCGGCATGGTCCGCAACCTCGGCACGAACGCCAAGCGCGGCGCGAGCGACTTCCTCGTCGTCGAAGCCGACGAGTACGACCGTACCTTCCACCAGCTCCATCCCGAGATCGCCGTCGTCACGAACATGGAGGCCGATCACCTCGAGTACTACCAGACCTTCGAGGCGATCATCGAGGCGTTCCGCATCTACGTCGGCGGCGTGCGGCGCCACGGCATGGTCATCGGCTGCTGCGACGACGACAACGTCGCGCGCCTGCTGCGCCACGCCGAGCAGCGCCGCATGGGCTACGGCCTCGGCGAAGGCGCCGACGTGCGCGCCGTCGACCTGACGTTCAGCGAGCGCGGCTCCTCGTTCGAAGTGCCGGGCTTCGGCTACTTCAAGCTCTTCGTGCCGGGCGAGCACAACGTGCGCAACGCCCTCGCGGCCATCGCCGTCGGCAAGCACCTCGGCATCCCCGCGCACACGATCGCCAACGCGCTGGCGAAGTTCATCGGCGTCGATCGCCGCTTCCAGATCCTCGGCGACTACCACGGCGCGATCATCGTCGACGACTACGCGCATCACCCGACCGAAGTGCGCGCCACGCTCGAAGCGGCGCGGGGCGGCTATCCGGGACGCCGCATCGTGGCGCTGTTCCAGCCGCATCTCTTCTCGCGCACGCGCGATTTCGCGAAAGAGTTCGGCGAGGCGCTGCGCATCGCCGACGTGCCGATCGTCGCGCCGATCTACGCGGCGCGCGAGCATCCGGTCGAAGGCGTGTCCGCGCGGATCATCTCGGACTCCGTCAAAGGCGTCGAGTTCCTCGACCGCAGCAACTCGCAGATCGTCAACGAACTGCGCCGCCGCCTCAAGCCGAACGACATCTTCATCGCCATGGGCGCCGGCGACGTGCACGAGATCGCCGAACAGTTGGTGCGAGGGGAGGGCGCATGACGACGAACTTCGACACGACGGCGTCGCGCTTCCTCCGCCCGACCGACGTCTCGCGCCTGCGCCGCAACCAGCGCCGCATTCAGGTGCAGCGCCTGCTCGTCATCCTGCGCAATCTCGGCCTCCTCGCGGTCGTCGTCATCGGCGGCATCTGGATCTACCGCCAGACGCAGTCGGACGAGCGCTTCGCCGTGCGCACGATCGAAATCGAAGGCGCGAAGCACACGCCGCGCGGCGCGCTCGATCTCGTCACGCAGCGCTACGTCGGCCTCAACCTGTTCCAGATCGACATCGCCCGCGTGCAGCGCGATCTGAACGGCGTCGGCTGGGTGCGCCGCATCGACATCGAAAAGAAATTGCCCGACACGCTGCGCATCAAGGTCACCGAGCGCCAGCCGGTCGCGCTCGTGCGCAGCGGTGAGCGCCTGCTCTACGTCGACGAAGACGGCGTGGGCTTCGCGGAGCTCGATCCTGCAGTCGGCGACGACGATCTCCCGCTCATCACCGACGCGCACGGCGCCGAGTTGCAGCGCACCGTCGTGCTGCTGCGCGAGTTGCAGGCGAAAGATCGCGAGCTCTATGCGCGCGTTTCCGAGGTGTGGCCGATCGCACCGCATGGCTTCGCGCTTTACGACCGCGCCCTCGGCGCCGTCGTGTACGCGAACGCCGCCGACATCGCGCCGAAGTGGCGCAACCTCTACGCCGTCCTCGCCGCCGAGAACCATCCGAAGATCGAGTACGCGGACCTGCGGTTCGCGGATCGTGTGATCGTCAAACCGTTGGAGTCAACGCATGTCCAGAACTGAAGACAAGTACATCGTCGCCCTCGACATCGGCACGTCCAAAGTCTGTGCGCTGGTCGCCGAGATCAGCGAGCGCGGACAGCTCGAGATCATCGGCAAAGGCACCTCGCCGATGAAAGGCACGCGCCGCGGCAACATCATCAATCTCGATCAGGCCATCGACGCGGTGAAGAAAGCCGTCGACGAAGCGGAAGTCATGGCCGGCCTGCAGATCGAGTCGGTGTACGTCGGCGTGTCGGGCGATCACATCCGCTCGGTCAACTCGCGCGGCGTCGTCTCGGTGATGGGCAAGCACAAGGAGATCGGGCGCGAGGACATCGATCGCGTGATCGAAGCCTCGAAGTCGATCAACATCCCGGCCGAGCTCGAGCTGCTGCACGTCATTCCGCGCGAGTTCGTCGTCGACGGGCAGGACGGCATTCACGATCCCGTCGGCATGACCGCCACGCGGCTCGAGGCGAACGTCCACATCGTCACCGGCGCGCGCACGCACGACCAGAACGTCCTCACGTGCGTGAACAAGGCCGGCATCGCCGTGCAGGAGCTCGTCCTCGAACAGCTCGCGGCGGCGGAAGCGGTGCTCACGCAGGACGAGCGCGAGATGGGCGTCCTGCTCATGGACCTCGGCGGCGGTACGACGGATTACGCCGTCTTCCTCGAAGGCAACGTCGTGCACACGAACGTGCTGCCGGTCGGCGCGGGCCACTTCACGAGCGACATCTCGGTCGTGCTGCGCACGCCGATGGAAGACGCGGAGCGCATCAAGAAGCGGTACGGCTGCGCGCTCGCGTCGCTGGTGATGGCGGACGATCCGATCGAAGTGCCGACCGTCGGCGGACGCGCGCCGAAGATCCTCACCCGGCAGGAGCTGACGGGGATCATCGAGCCGCGCGCGGCGGAGATCGCGAAACTCGTCTATCGCGACCTCGAGAAAGTGGGACTGGAAAAAGAGATCCGTTCCGGCGTCGTCCTCGTGGGCGGCGGCGCGGAGATGGACGGCATGGTCGAGATGGTCGAGCAGGTCTTCGACCATCAGGCGCGCAAGGGCGTGCCTCGGGGATTCGGCGGACTCGCCGACACCGTGAGCTCACCTGAGTACGCGGCGGCCGCGGGCCTCCTGCTGTGGGGACTGCGCAATCAGTCGAAGGTGCGGGCCAAGCGTCCGCGCAAGGGTCTGGCGAAAGTCGCCGACTCGTTCAAGTCGTGGTTCGCCTGGTCGTAGATCGCCCGCGCGAAAGGCCGCGGAACGAAAATTCTGTTTTAACGAAGCACGTAAATTGTTACTATTCCGGGAGACGGTAAATGATCACATTTGACGAACGACCTGCTGACGGCGCGCTGGGCGTAACGCTCAACGAAGAGCATCTCGGCGCGAAGATCAAGGTCATCGGGGTTGGTGGGGGTGGTGGGAACGCCGTCAACCGGATGATTCAGGCGGGCATCAAGGGCGTCGAGTTCCTCGTCGCCAACACCGACCTGCAGGCGATGCGGCACGCGCTCGCGCCCGTGAAGCTGCAGATCGGCGGCAAGCTCACGAAAGGTCTCGGCGCCGGCGCCAACCCCGAGGTGGGGAAGCAGGCCGCGCTCGAAGACACGGATCGCATCCTCGAGGCGCTGTCCGGCGCCGACATGATCTTCATCACGACCGGCATGGGCGGCGGCACCGGCACCGGTGCGGCGCCGATCATCGCCTCGCTCGCCGCGGAGCTCGGAGCATTGACCGTCGCCGTCGTCACGAAGCCGTTCGGCTTCGAAGGAAAGCGGCGCCGCGTGCAGGCCGAGCATGGCATCCGCGCGCTGCGCGACACGGTCGACACACTCATCACCATTCCGAACGAGCGCCTGCTCAACTTCGTCGAGCGCGGCACCTCGCTCAACGACGCGTTCAAGATCGCGGACGACATCCTCCGCCAGGCCGTGCAGGGCATCTCCGATCTCATCACCGTCCCGGGCGAGATCAACCTCGACTTCGCGGACGTGAAGACGATCATGCACGGCATGGGCATGGCGCTCATGGGCACGGGCGTCTCCACCGGCGAGCACCGAGCCGTCGAAGCAGCGCAGCGCGCGATCTCCTCGCCGCTGCTCGAGGAAGCGTCGATCGAAGGCGCTAAGGGCGTGCTGATCAACGTGACCGGCGGTCACGACATGACGCTCTTCGAAGTGCACGAGGCGGCGTCGATCATCCAGGAAGCGGCGGACGAAGAGGCGAACATCATCTTCGGCACCGTGATCGATCCGCGTATGAAAGACGAGATCAAGGTGACGGTCATCGCGACCGGTTTCGACACCGCGACGAAGGGGCTGCTCAACTCGCGCGGCGAGTCGCTGTCCGCGCCGCGCGGTCATGCACCGCAGCCGCAGGCGGCGCCTGCTCCGGCCGCCGTGCCGTATCGTCCGTTCGCACCGAAAGAAATCGCAGCGCAGCACGACGCGGACCCGCAGCCGCAGATTGGAGCAGAGGGTGAGATCTACGATCCGCCCTTTTTTCGCAGAGGCTTCTCCCGCGCCGACGGCTCCGGAGGATTCGGACCGATGGCGTCGAGTGATTTCGGCAATGACCTCGATATTCCGACGGTGATTCGCAACTTGAGTGACTAGGTTAGGGCGGGGCCTCGTGCCCCGCGCCTGGTGCACCCCTCAGTGCACCTCGCGATCCTGGGGAGAGGGCCCCGGGATCACCTGCTCCGGACGGGGCGCGGGTTCTTCCGACTCGCGCCCCGTTTTCTTTGGTGCGATGCAGCGCCACGCCGTGAAGCGCTTGCCCGCGAATGCCGGCACGTACCGCACTTCGCGCGCGTGATGCTCGCGCATGAACTGCTCGAGCATCGGCGGCAAATTGTCGCGCGCGATGATCAGCATGTTCGGATCGCTGCAAAGCGCGAGCGGGAGATCCGTGCGGCCGCTGCGCCGGAGGAACTCCTGCACCGGCGGCGTGCGTGCGCTGACGCCGAGGCCGAGGAAGGGGAAGGGGCGCTGCTCGACATGCAGCGGACGCCAGTAATCCTCGTACGGAAACGCGGCCGCATGCAGGAGGAAGAACGTCGCGCCGGTACTGCGCAACGCTTCGACGTCGCCGCGCGTTTCCGCCGCGTGGATCTGCCGCTGCTCGTTCTTCGCATGCAGGGCGATCACCGACCGCGCGGTGAAAAGGCTCGCGACGATGAGCGCGATCGCGGCCACGATCGGCTGTGCCTCACGTCCCCAGCGCTGCGCCGCGAGCGCGAGCATCACCGGCACGAACATCACCATCGGCCAGAGGATGCGCTCCGGCGGCGCCTTCGCCGCGACGTGCAGCACGAAGACGAGCGTCGCCAGAACGAATGCGACCCACGCGCAGTACAGCAGCAGGCGCAGACGTCCCCGCCAGGAAAGGGCGAACAACCCGAGCACGAGAATCACGAAACGAAGCTCGTGCACGTATGTGCGCGTGTGATAGTAGATCTGCTTCGGCACGCTGGGCTGCGTCTGGTCCGGCGCGGGCGCGGACGCGAGCAGCAACTGCTCCGCCTTCTGCACGCGCGCGAAGCTGAAGAGCTCCGGATCGGCGAAGAACCAGTAGCGAAAGAGGCGAAAATCGTTCGCCGTCCAGCCGGTGCGCCGCTGCAACTCCGCTTCGTTTTGCGGCGTCAATCGCGCGAGCGACAGATACTCGGTCACGCGCGACCGCAGAAAGTTGTAGCGATGGAACTCCTCCCATCCCTCCGCCCGCGCGTAAACGTATTGGTTGACGCCGAACGCCACGCCGGTCAGCAGGACCGCCGCGACGGCCGCGATCGCGACACGCTTGGCGCGCGGACGGAACTCCGCGTTCATCACCAGCGGCAGCGCGAGCGCACCGCCTTCGATCAGCATCAGCGCCGCGCCTTCCGTGCGAATGAGCGCACCCCATAGGAACAGCGCCACTCCCCACCACACGCGTCCCCGCACGAGCAGCACGATGCCCGCACCCGCGCACGCCATTGCCGCAACCGAAAACTGCACGTGCACGAAGACCGGCAGCAGAAAGAAGAGCGCCAAAACGATCGTCCACGCGGCCTCAAACCATTTCCGCGAACCGAGCCAGATCCGCACGAACACGATCGCGGCCGCGGTCATGCTCGCGCCGAGGAGCAGGTCGTACCACGGCACGGACGGAGCGATGCCGTACAGCACGCGCAGCAGCGCGCCGATCACGACGTTGACGTGCATCAGGAACGGCAGCGGCCCCGTCTCCGGCACGAGGTTCCCCTCGGCCAGCAGGCGCATGGCCACGTCATCGTTGCTCTGATAGAAGGGGACGAAGAAGAACGGCACCACGAACGATTGTGTCAAAAAAAGAACGGCCGCCGGAAACTCCGGCGGCCGTGGCAATCGTGGTGATTGCTGAAGTGACTATGGACCGTGACTACTGATTGCTCTTGGCTTTCTCCAGCTCGGCGATGCGCTCGTTGAGCTGGTCGATCGTCTTCTGCTGCTCCTGCACGACCTTCGTGACGACGGCCACGATGTCGAGGGCGCTGAGGCCATCACGCTGCGGCGTGGCCACGATCGCCGGCACGTCCTCGGCGATGAAGCCGACCTTGCCGTCCGTCGGCTCGACCTTGTAGTTGTAGGTCACCGGCTTGAGCTCGTTGAGAGCCTCGAACGCGGCGTCCGCGTCGAGCTCGTTGATGTTCTCTTTGCCGACGCGCGACGACGCGTCCTGCCACACGCCGGCCGTCGTGAGACGCGCCTGGCTCGCGCCATTCGTGTAGTGGATCGGCGCGTCGGGGTTGGCGGTCGAGCCGAGGCCGATGAAGCCTTCGTTGTCGATGATCATGCGGACCGAGTTCGCGGTCATGAGGCGGATGGACGGATTCGGCGCGACGGCGTTCGAGTCGGGGCGAACGTTGAGGAAGCCCGACGCGCGGCCGAACGACGAGCCGCCGTACGCGACGTTGAACGCCGACTGCGTGCCGGTGTTGCCGTCGGAGTCTTCACCGAGGGCGAGAACGCCGTCCGTGGTCGAGTTGCTGAACACGTGCAGCTTCGCTTCGGGGCTGGCCGTGCCGATGCCGACGTTGCCGCTGGCGGCGATGTCGATCGAGCTGGTCGGCGCGCCCGGACGGATGCGGAACGACAGCCTCGAGCCGCCGGTCAGGTCGCGGATGAAGAAGTTCGCCTCGTTGCCGCCGATGTCCCAGGTCTGCGCGGTGAAGCCACCGGCATTCGACTGGTCGAGACGGAAGGCCGGCGTGTCGCTGGTGGTGAGGTGCAGGTCGAGGCCCGGGGTCGACTGCTGGAAGCCGATGTTGCCCGTGCTGTCGACGTAGAGCGAGTTGGCCGGAGCGGCCGCCTCGATCGTCATCGGGTTGCGCGCGGCCGTCGAGTCTTCGATGGCGAACATGTTCGCGCCGCCGCTCGGCTGTTCGTTTGCGATGATGCGCCAGTCGTTGGAAGCGAAACCGGCCGACGTCGACGTGTCCTCGAAATGGATGCGGAGGTTGTTCTCTTTGAGGCGAATCGTGTCGACGCCGAAGCTCTCGCCGTCGACGCAGTCGAAGCCCACACAGGCGCTGCTCTGCACGATGAGGTCATCGGGGATGACCTGGTCGAGCGCGCGAACCTGCCAGTTGCGGTTCGCCGTGCCGGTGGTGGCGGCGTTCGTCGAGACCGCACCACGCGCGGCCGCGGCGGCGTCGTTCGAATCGGCCTCGGCGCCGTTCGGATCGACGATGAAGCCGTTGAGGACCGTGAACGTGCCGGACTGCACGATCGCCTGTCCGAGGCCGGCCTCCTTCTGGATCTTCTTGACCGACGCTTCATCGCCCTTGGCGCGTGCGTCTTCGAGCTTCTTCTTCGTGCCTTCCGAGATCTTGTGCACGACGCGGAGCTCGTAGTTGTACTGACCGTCGGCGACGTCGCCGCCCATGTCGGAGAGGCTGAAGGAAGGTGTTCTGCCGGCGGCGAACTCCTTCACCCACAGCGTCTCGTCGCTGCCGAGGACGGAGAGGCGGATCTTCTCGTGACCGGAGTGCGTGACGTTCCACTGAATGGACGCGCCGCCACCGGAAGGCTTACCGACAGGCTGCGCGAATGCGGCCATCGGGATCGAGAGCGCGAGAAGCACGATGAGAAAACGGGCAATGGGGGGTCGACTGAGAGCCATGAAATGCCTCCTCCTGGTTAAGACGTGACGGAAGCTCCGTCACGTCAGTCGGGCCGTTTTTGGCCTGCTGTTTTTGTGGATGCGGGTTAGACGCGGATGAGTCACTATACGCTTACCGCCCGCGGGCATGTCACGTCTTTTTTGATGGGTTTGCGCGAGAAATTACATTCTTTACGCTTCCCGGGCAGGCTGGAGACATACCCCCGTCATTCCCACTCGATCGTGCCGGGAGGCTTCGAGGAAATGTCGTACACGACGCGGTTGATGCCGCGGACTTCGTTGACGATCCGGCGCGCCATCCGGTCGAGGATTTCGTAGGGCATGCGGTACCAGTCGGCGGTCATGAAGTCGGTCGTCGTCACCGCGCGCACCGCGCACACGTTTTCGTACGTGCGCTCGTCGCCCATCACGCCCACCGATTTCACAGGGAGTAGAACCGCGAACGCCTGCGCGATCTCGCGATAGAGGCCCGCTTTCCGGATCTCGTCGATCACGATCTCGTCCGCGTTCTGCAGCACTTCCACGCGCTCCGCGTTCACTTCGCCGAGGATGCGCACGGCGAGGCCGGGACCGGGGAAAGGGTGGCGCCACACGAACTCTTCTTCGAGTCCGAGCTCGATGCCGAGCTGGCGCACTTCGTCCTTGAACAACTCGCGCACCGGCTCGATGAGTTTCAGACCCATCTTCTCCGGCAGCCCGCCGACGTTGTGATGGGTCTTGATGACCGCGCTCGGTCCCTTGATCGAGACCGATTCGATGACGTCCGGATAGAGCGTCCCCTGCATGAGGAACTGCACGTCGGGGATGCGTTTCGCTTCCTCTTCGAAGACGGCGATGAACTCGTTGCCGATGCGTTTGCGCTTCACTTCCGGGTCGGTGATGCCGGCGAGCTTTTCGTAGAAGCGCTCGCGCGCGTCGACCTGCACGAAATGCAAGCCGAGGCGATCGCTGAGCCGCGAGCCGACCTGCAGTGCTTCATGCTTTCGCAGCACGCCGTTGTCGACGAAGATCGCCGTGAGCTGATCGCCGATCGCCTCGGCCACGAGGAGCGCGGCGACCGTCGAATCGACGCCGCCGCTCACCGCGGCGATGACGCGTGCCTCACCGACCTGTTCGCGGATCTCTTCGACCTTGCGGCGGCGATAGTCGCCGAGGTCCCACGTCGGCGTGCAGCCGGCGATGTCGAAGAGGAAGTTCTTGACGATCTGCCCGCCCGCCTCGCTGTGCGTCACCTCGGGATGGAACTGGATGCCGTAGCAACGCCGCTCGCGATTCTCGAACGCGGTGATCGGGGCATTCGGCGAGGAGGCGGTGGTGTGAAAGCCCGGAGGTCCGGCGAGGATGCGATCGCCGTGGCTGGCCCAGACCTGCTGGTGTTGCGGCGTGTTCGTGAAGAGCGGCGAGTCGGCAGTGACGTCGATCTCGGCGCGGCCGTACTCACGCTCCGCGGCTGCCTCGACTCTGCCGTCGAGAAGGTACGCGGTGAGCTGCATGCCGTAGCAGATGCCGAGGATGGGGATGCCGAGCTCGAAGATCTCGCGCGAGCAGTACGGCGCGGCCTCGGAGTAAACCGACTGCGGCCCTCCCGAAAGAATGATCGCGGTGGGGGCGAGCTGACGGACTTTTTCCGGCGTGATGTCGAACGGATGGACGACCGAGTAAACGCGATTTTCGCGGACCCGGCGGGCGATCAGCTGGGTGTACTGGGAGCCGAAATCGAGGACGAGGACGGTCTGCTCTGGCTGCACGGCGCGCATTGTATTCGGCGTGGGCTGTAGAGCTGTAGAGCGATCGAGCTGTAGAGGGCCTCCCCTCGACGGCTCTCCAGCTCCATGGGCTCTGCTACTCCTGCCGACAAACCTCCGGCGCGCAGCCTGTTGCGCCGGAGGTGGAAGGATGGGGTGGAGGGGCTTGGTGCATCGCGGGAGTGTGCGATGCGGCGAGTGTGTCTGTCCTGTCTTCTATGACGAAGGGCGCGCGATGATGTTGCGCCGACCACTCGCGGTTTGCCGGTTGTTTACAGCAGGTTCCGGAGCTCCTTGCCGGGCTTGAAACGGATGGTGTTGCCGGGCGGGATCTTCACCTCGACTCCCGTCTTCGGATTGCGGCCGATGCCCTTCTTCCGCTGCTTGACCTGAAAGACGCCGAAGCCGCGGAGCTCGATGCGCTGGCCGCGCGCGAGCGCGTTCCGCAGCCCCTCGATCACCGTGTCGACCGCCTGTGCGGCCTTGACGCGGGAAATTTCCGAGGTCTCCGCGACTTTGTTGACGATGTCCGCCTTGATCATCGATTTCCTCCGAAGGCGCTGATTATACGTTAGTTGCACGATGGAACCGTCCGAACGTCACCGCATCGACACGTGGCTCAAGCTCGTCTGCCTGTTCAAACATCGCGCGGACGCGACCGAGGCCTGCAAAGGCGGCCACGTCAAAGTGAACGGTCTGCGCGTGAAACCAGCCGCGACCGTGAAGGAAGGAGACGTGGTCGAGTTCTACCTCGGCAGCCACTTCCGCCGCGTGGTCGTGCAGGGCCTCCCGGTGGCGAACGTGTCGAAGGACGTCGCCCGCACGATGTACGTCGACGAGACGCCGAAGCAGGAAAAGCCCGACCTCGCCGGCCAGCTCGTGCGCGATCGCGGCGCCGGCCGCCCGACCAAAAAGGAACGGCGGGAAATCGAGAAGTGGCGGGGCTGACGGAGCGCCGGCGTCCCGGCGTTTGACGCGGCGGCGTTTCCGCCGCCGCGCTGCTATGCGTTCACGAACCGCCGCATGTCCACATTCGCGATGAGGCCGATGGCGATGAAGAACATCATCGTCGACGAGCCTCCGTACGAGATCAATGGCAGGGGGATGCCCGTGGTCGGCAGGATGCCGATCTGCATCGAGACATTGATCACGATGTGGAAGATGAAGAACGAGATCAGACAGATGACGAGGAATGTGCCTCCTCGATCTCGTGCGTGCTTGGCGAACGTCATCGCCTGAAAGATCAGATACAGATAGAGCGCGAGCACGACCGTCACGCCGACGAAGCCCCACTCCTCGCCGAGGACGGCGAAGATGAAGTCGGTGTGGTGCTCGGGCACGAAGCCGAATTTGCCCTGCGTGCCGTGCAGGTAACCTTTGCCGTGAATGCCGCCGGAGCCGATGGCAATTTTGGCCTGCGTGACCTGATATCCCGAACCGAGCGGATCGCGCTCCGGATTGAGGAAGATCATGACGCGCTCTTTCTGATAGGGCTTGAGGAACACGCCCCACGCGAGCGGCATCGCGATCACGGTCACGAGGATCATCGCCGCCCACACGCGCGGACGGATGCCGCCGAAGAACATCGCCACCGCCACGAGCGGGAAGAACGACGCGGCCGTACCGAAGTCGGGCTGCACGATGATGAGGCCGACCGGCACGCCGATGATGGCCATGGCGGTGAGGAACGAGCGCATGTCGAGGTACGCGCGGTCGTTCGAATCGAAGTACCGCGCGAGCATCAGCGCGGTAAAGACCTTCATGAACTCCGACGGCTGGAACTGGAAGCCGCCTATGCGGATCCACGACTTCACGTTTGCCGTCAGCTTGCCGAATGCGAGCAAGTAGATGAGCAGGATGATCCCGATGGCGTAGAGGATCGGCGCAATGTCGAACAACACGTGGTAGTCGACCATCAGGATGATCATCGCCAGGATGAGGCCGATCGCCACCCACAGCATCTGCCGCTTGAACGTGCCGAGTCCCGGCTCGTTGAAGAAGGTCGCGCTGTAGACGAGCATGCAGCCGATGATCGCCAGCACGACGGCGGTGCCGAGGAAGTTGAGGTCGACGTTCGGAGTGGTACGGTCGCGAAAAATCATCGTGTCGAGGGGAGAGGCAGCTCGCCTTCCTTGATCTGCTCGAGTGTCTGAGGATTGCTGAGATCGAGACGCGCGCCCGCGACGCGGTCACGGAAGCGCGATTCGTACATGAGCTTGGCCAGCGGAGCGGCGTCCGCACCGCCGGCGCCGCCGTGCTCGACGAACACGACCACGACCATCTGCGGATTGTTGGCCGGTGCGAACGACGCGAACCACGCGTGATCGCGATATTTGAACGGCAGCGACGTCGCCTTGATCCAGCCCGAGTACGCGATGACCTGCACCGAGCCGGTCTTGCCCGCGACGTCGAGGCCCGGAACGCGCGCGTTGCTGCCGGTGCCGCCCTGGTCGTTCACGACGTCCCACAATCCCTGACGCACGGCCTTGAGCGCGGCGGGGGCGAGCTCGACTTCGTGAATGACTTTGCTCGGCACGCGGAAGCGCTTGTACGAGCCGTCGCGCTGCACGCGATCGACGTAGCGCACGACGTGCGGCTGGAAGACTTTGCCGCCGTTCGCCACGGCCGCGGTCATGTTCGCGACCTGCAGCGGCGTGACGATGAGCGGACCCTGTCCGATGGCGACCGAGATCGTCTCGGACGGATACCACTTGCGATTCTGTTTCGTGCGCGCCCACTCGACCGAGGGGACGAGGCCCGCGCGCTCACCGTCGAGATCGATGTGCGAGATCTCGCCGAACGTCAGCTTGTTCGCGTACTCCTTGATCTTGTCGACGCCGAGGCGGGCGCCGGTCTGATAGAAGTAGATGTCGCAGGAGACCTTCAGCGCGCGCTCGACGTCCACCGAGCCGTGGCCTTCCTTGCGCCAGCAGCGGAACCGTCGGCCGAAGAACACGCCGCTGCCGCCGCAGCCGAAGTCGGTGTGCGGATCGACGACGCCTTCCGACAACCCGGCGATCGACATGACCACCTTGAAGACCGAGCCTGGCGAGTAGAGTCCCTGAATCGCGCGGTTGAGCTCGATCTTGAACGGATTGCTGACGATCGTCTTCCACGTCTCGGGGTTGAAGCGCTTCGAGTAGACGTTCGGGTTGAAGGCGGGGGAGGAGACCATCGCCAGCACTTCGCCGTTGCGCGGGTCGAGCGCGACCGCGGCGCCGACCATTTCGTTCTCGACGAAGTACTGCTCGGCGCGGCGCTGCAGCTCGAAGTCGAGGGTGAGATAGATGTTGTCGCCGGGGATGGGATTCTGCCGCGCGGGCTGGTATTCGCTGAGGCGGCGGCCGTCCGCGTCGTACTCCCAGAACTCCGCGCCGTCCTTGCCGCGCAGGTACTGGTCGTACATCAGCTCGACGCCGCGCTTGCCGATCAGGTCGCCCTGCTCGAGCGCCTGATTCTGGGCGAGCTCTTTGTCGCCGACTTCACCGATGAAGCCGAGGACGTGCGCGGCCATCGTGCCGTACGGGTAGTTGCGCCGCTGCACCGGCACCACGTTGACCTCGGGGAAGGCGATCGACTGCGCCTGGATCTTCGCGACCTGCGCCATCGTCAGGTCTTCCGCGAGCGGGAACGGCTGGGAGGAGTTCACCTTCGCCGCTTCCTTGTCCCAGCGTGCGGTGAGCTCCTGCGGCGGGATGCCGAGCACGATCGAGAGGAAGCGCTCGAGCTTCTGGCGGCGCTGCTTGTCCGCCTTGACGAGCGGCTTCATGACCACGCGGTCGATCTGGAGGAGGTACGCCGGCTGGTTGTCCGCGAGGATCTTGCCGGTGCGGTCCATGATCAGGCCGCGCTTGGCCGGCATCTCGATCTCGCGCAGCGCGTTGGCCTCGGAGAGGCCGCGGTATTTCTCCGCCTGGACGCCCTGCACGAACCAGAACGAGCCTGCGAGAAAAACGAACGCCGCCACGATGCCCCACAGCACGGCGTTGATGCGGAACTGGAGAAACTTCTGGTCGTCTCGATATACGCGCATGGTTTCCTACCACGCGGCGGGACGGCGCGTGGCCTCGATGGGTTCCTCACGAAGGAAGAGAGTCAGGAGCTGATAAACGAACATGCCGAACAACAGCGTGAAGATCGTTTTCACGAGCAGCGCCTGTTCGAACATCTCGATGCGTTGTTTCACAAGAATGTTGACGAGCACGTAGATCACGAGCTCGTTCACGATGACCGCGCCGCCGAGGCAGGCACCGAACGCGAGCGTGCCGCGCAGGGCCAGGCGCGAGTTGATGTACGCGACGACGTACGCGCACACCGTGAGCGAGAAGGCGTGCAAGCCGAACATCGCGTTCGAGAACGCGTCCTGCACGAATCCGGCGAGCACGCCCGCGGCGATCGCGCCGAGGATGTTGCCGCCCATCGAGTAATACACGACGAGGATCACGTACGGATTGAAGAACGCCAGCGCGTTCGGATAGAAGCTGTCGAGCAGCGAATGGAGCGTCAGAGCGATCAGCAAACCGATCGCGAACCGTAACCACCTCAAGGCGCGTACCTCACGACGGACGGGGGAACTTTGCGGGTGTGGATGACGATGACTTCCTCGATGGTGCCGAAGTCCACCGCCGGTTTCAGGGTGACGGTCTTGAAGAGCGACTGCCCCGGCTCCGCGCGCACGACGGTTCCGATGGGGATACCGCGCGGGTAGATGCCGTCGATGCCGGCGGTGAGGATGCGATCGCCCGGCTGCACGTCGGCGAGCGAAGGGATGTCGAAGAGGTGCAGCGACGTGCCGCCGCTGCCGCGCACGACTCCCTGGCGGCGCGTGCGCTCGATGAGCGAGCCGACCGAGCAATTGTTGTCGGTCACGAGCTGCACTTTGGCGAGATCGTTCGTGGTGAGGACGACGCGGCCGAGGAGGCCGTTCGCGTTGGCGACGACGTCGTTGACCTGTACGCCGTCCGCGGAGCCGCGATCGATGATGATCGATTTGAAGCGGCCCGCCGTGTCGAGCATGATCGTCTGCCCCATCGACGTCTTCATGTCGAACTGCTCGGCATAAGCGAGCAGGCTGCGCAGCCGCTTAAGGTCTCCCTCGGACTGGCGCAGCTTGAGGTTCTCGGTGGTAAGCGAGGCGACGGTGCGGCGGAGCTCGAGGTTCTCGTTCACGGCCCGGCGCATGTCGAGGTAGCCGTGATGGATGTCCTGCGCGCTGCCGCCGACCCAGCTCACGAACTTCGGCACCGGCGAGAACACCGTCATGACCGTGCGCTCGAACATCGTGCGCGTCTCTCCGAGGTAGCGCGTCTGCTGGCTGAAGCTCATCAGAACGAACAGCAGCGCGAGCACGACGATGAAGAGAAGCGTCGGGCGGCGTGGGATTACGTCAGTTGGGACTGCCATTGTCGACTGCCAGCGAGAGCAGATTTTGGGCCAGAGAGGGTTGTCAGTTCTCAGTTGTCCGTTGTCTGCGCCGTGTCGTCCACGCCGAAAGGCGCAGACAACCGACAACCGACAACAGACAACCACCAACTGGTTGCTGGTTCCCGCTTGCTCGTGAAGCAGGTCTTGCCACTCGGCCCCGCGTCACCAGCAACCAGCAACCACCAACTCTTACTCGATCGAAATTTTCCTGAGCAGATTGAAGTCCGTGAGCATCTGCCCCGTTCCCAGCGCCACGCATGCGAGCGGGTCTTCCGCGAGCGTCACGGGGAGACCGGTTTCTTCGCGCAGGCGTTTGTCGAGGTTTTTCAGCATCGAGCCGCCGCCGGCGATGATGATGCCTTTGTCCATGATGTCGGCGGAGAGCTCGGGCGGGGTGCGCTCGAGGGCGACGCGGACGGCCTCGACGATCGTGGCGACCGTTTCGGAAAGCGCTTCGCGGATCTCCTCGTCGCTGACGACGAGCGTCTTGGGCACGCCCTCGACGAGGTCGCGGCCTTTGATCTCCATCGTCATCTCTTCGTCGAGCGGGAACGCGGAGCCGATCTCCATCTTGATCTGCTCCGCGGTGCGCTCGCCGATGAGGAGGTTGTACTTGCGCTTGATGTACTGAATGATCGCGTCGTCCATCTCGTTGCCGGCGACGCGCACGGAGCGCGAGTAGACGATGCCGGCCAGCGAGATGACGGCGACGTCGGTCGTGCCGCCGCCGATGTCGACGATCATGTTGCCGGTGGGATCGGTGATCGGCAGTCCTGCCCCGATCGCCGCGGCCATGGCCTGTTCGATGAGGTAGACCTCGGTCGCACCGGCGCGCAGCGCGGAGTCTTTGACCGCGCGCTTTTCGACCTGGGTGATCTCGGAAGGGACGGAGATGACGATCCGCGGCTTCACGAGAAACCGGCGCCCGTGCGCCTTCTCGATGAAGTACTTGATCATCTTCTCGGTGACTTCGAAGTCGGCGATGACGCCGTCCTTCATCGGCCGGATGGCGACGATGTTGCCGGGCGTGCGCCCGAGCATCTCTTTCGCTTCCTTGCCGACGGCTTCGACGTTGTTGTTGATTTTATTGACCGCGACGATGGAGGGCTCACGTACGACGATGCCCTTGTTTTTCGCGTAGACCAGCGTGTTCGCTGTCCCGAGATCGATCGCCAGATCGTTCGAGAACATCGAGAGAAGCGATTTCACAGCCATTCGATTTGTCGTTTCCTTGCTTGAGTTTCCGTAGGGGGCCGAGCGGCCCCTGGTGCAAAACGGGGTCCAGAACGAGGTTCAGTTGCGGGGAAGAAGAGGAGAGAGCGCTACTCTTCCACGATCACGGTCTGCGATTGTACCGTCTGATTCCCTGCGGCATCGCTGGCTTTGATGACCACCGTGTTCGGTCCGAGCTTCGCCAGCGCGATCAGTTTCTGAAACGTGCCGCTCGACTCGACGTCGACTTCTTCGTCGTTGATGAACACGGTGGCGCCGGGCTCGGTCGTGCCGGCGATCGTGTAGTACTGGCCGCCGACGTGGAACGGCGCCTTCATCGTCAGGCGCGGCGGCGTGCGATCGGTCGTGCCGGCGTTCGAGCCGCCGCCCGTCACGCGGAAACGGCGGAACGTCGAGAACGGACCGACGTCGCCGTCGGGCCCGACCGACGCGACGCGCCAGTAGAACGCGCCTTCCGACGTCACACGCGCGACCGCGCTGCGCGCCGCGCGCTTCGTATTGATTTCCTGCGTGGAGAAGAGACGCGAGCGCGAGACCTGCAGCACGTAGCCGCTCGCGCCGTCGCGCGCGTCCCACGTGAGCTCCACTTTCAGGTTCGGCGAGAGCTGGAAGACCTGGTTGTCGCCGGGCGCGAGCAGCGCCGGCGGCATCGCCAGTTTCTTGACCGGCGACAGCATCCCCTCGGGCGTGGCCGTGACTTTTTCCCCCGACGCGAGACGCACCGCCTGCCCACCTTTTTCCGGTGTGACCTGTGTCGTGCCGCGCGTGGCCATGACGTCCGTCTTCTCGGCCTGCACGCCGACCTGCGTCATCGACTCCGATTCGACGACGACCTGCGCACCCGGCGTGCGCACCGTCGAGACGTCGTCCGACGGCGTGGCCACTTCGACCGAGCCGACGCGCATCTGCACCGCGTTCGTGCGCTTCGTCGAGCCGGGCGTGACCGCGGAGTAGATCTCGAGCAATGCATTCGGGCCGACGGTGTAGAGCGCCCCGTTCGCGAAGATGAGCTCGGCGGAGGCGCGCGCGCCCGTCTTCACCCAGTCGCCGTTGACGAGCGGGATGCGCGGATCGGCGTCTTTCCACTCGCCGGCCGCACCTTTCTGGTAGGTGACCTCGCCTTCGACGGCGAGGAACTGCGCGTCGCTTTCGATGTCCGTGCCGCCGCTGAGTGCGGCTCGCGCGATCGTCTGCGACTCGACCGCCGCGTCACGCGCCTGATCGAAACGCGTTGCGGTCAGATGCGTGTTCGCTTCGTCGAGCTTCTGCTGCGCGCGGTTGAACTCGTTGCGGCGCTGGTTGAACTCGGGCGCCGCGGCCAGCGCATTCAGCGCCTGTTTCGCATCCGCGATGGCGGACTCGGCGTTGCTGCGCGGGTTGCCTTTCTGGTTCTGCCAGAACCAGTATCCGGCGCCGGCGAGCAGCAGCAGGACCACGATCAAGCCGATCTGCTTGAGCCGGTCGATGGAGATCAGATACCAGTCGATATCCGCGCCGCTTTGCTTTTTTCTGCTGGCCATGGACGCCGCGCGGAGTTTAACCGCTGGCGAGGCGCCACGGGAATAGGTAAACTGCGCCGCTTTTTGTGGCACGTCGGCCGTAACCATCCTTTTCCCGCGAAAGAGATTTTTCATGCTCAAAGTAATGCGTGACAGCTTTCACCACCTGAAGTGGGTCCTCATCGCCGTCGTCGCGGCGTTCATCTTCGGGTTCGTCTTCCTCGACATGGGCCTCGGTGGAGGCGGCATGACGGGCCAGGACGACAGCCGCAATTTCGCGGCTCGCGTCAATGGCGAGACGATCGGCTACAACGACTATTACCGCTCGGTGAAGAACCTCGAGGACATGTACCGCAACATGTACGGTCAGCAGTTCACGCCGGAAATGGCCCAGCAGATGGGTCTGCCGAAGCAGGTGCTCGACAACCTCGTCGACCAGCGCCTCCTCGCGCAGGAGGCCCGCCGCCTTCACCTGACGGCCACTCCCGAAGAAGTGCGGAAGAAGCTCCTCGAGATCCCGACCTTCACGCAGGACGGCAAGTTCGTCGGCATGGAGCTCTACAACCGCTACGTCACCGGCCCCCTCGGTTATCCGAGCGCGGCCGCGTTCGAAGAAGACCTCGCCCGCGAGATCACGCTCCAGAAGATGGAGAGCGCGCTCATGAACTCGCTCGTCGTCTCGGCCAAGTCCGCTGACGCCGAGTACCGCCGTCTCAACGAGAACGCACGCGTGCGCTACGTGCTGGTTCCGTCGGCGATGCACATGGCCAGCGTGCAGGTCACGCCGGCCGAGGTCGAGAACTATTACAAGCAGAACCTCGACAAGTACGCGCATGGCGAACAGCGCAAGATCCGCTATCTCCTCGCCGACTTCGCGAAGCTGCGCCAGCAGATCCAGCCGACCGAGGCGGAGCTGCGCGCGGCATACGACGCGAACCGCGAGCGCTATCGCCGTCCGGCCTCCGCGCGCGTGCAGCACATCCTCATCAAGTCCGAGCCGGGTGCGGCTCCGGCCGTCGACGCGGCAGCCAAAGCGAAAGCCCAGGGCCTCGTCGCGCAGCTCCGCGGCGGTGCCGACTTTGCCACGCTCGCGCGTGCGAACTCGGAAGACCCGTCGTCCTCCGGCAACGGCGGCGACATGGGCTGGGTCGACAAAGGCCAGACCGTCGAGCCGTTCGAGAACGCGATCTTCTCCGTTCCTCTGAACACCATCAGCGATCCGATCCGCTCGAGCGAGTACGGCTACCACATCGTGAAGGTGACGGAGCGCCGCGAGGACAGCGTCCGCCCGTTCCAGGAAGTGCGCGTCGAGCTCACGGCCGCCGCCTCCACCGAGAAGGCGCGCGAAATCGCACGCGCGGAGACGAGCCGCATCAACGCAATTCTCAAGCAGAACAAGCCCGCCAACGTGCAGGCCTTCTCGAATCTCGCCAACGACAAGGTCACGTCGAACGACAGCGGCTGGTTCGGGCGCAACGATCCGATCGGCGGCATCGGTGCACTCCCGCCGCTCGCCCAGTGGGCCTACTCGGCCAAGCCGGGCGACGTCAGCGAGCCGATCGGGACGCCGCGCGCCACCGGCATCGTCATCGCGTGGCTCGAAGCCGTCCGTCCCGCCGGCACCAGCGCGCTCAACGACATCCGCCAGCAGGTCGAGCAGGACGTTCGCGCGGAGAAGGCGCGTGTCGCGGCGCGCGACGCGCTCGCGCAGATGATGAACGGTGCGGCGAGCATCGACGACGTCGCGGCGAAAGTCGGCCAGCCGGCACAGGAAGCGACGATCAACCGTCAGGGCAGCGTCGCCGGATTCTCGGGCGACACCTCGCAGCTCATCGAGACGGCCATGTCGTCGAGCGTCGGTCAGCTCAAGGGACCGGTCGTCGTCGGCAACGGCGCGGTCGCGGTGCAGGTCGTCGAGCAGAAGAAGGTCACGCCGGAGGAGCTCACGGCGAACCGCCAGTCGTACATGGAGACGCTGCGCGGACAGCAGGCGCGCAGCCTCCGCCAGGTGCTGATCCAGCGTCTGCGCAAGGACGCCGAGATCGAAGTCAACGACGAGATCACGCGCCCGACGACGACTCCGCAGGGCATCTAGTGGTGGATTCGAAACCAGCGGCGAAGTGGGACGAGCCCGCGATCCGCGTGCTCATGATGCCGCGCGATACGAACGGTCACGGCACCATTTTCGGTGGCGTGATCCTCTCGTACATCGACCAGGCCGGCGCGATCGAAGCGCGCCGGCAGGGTCTGCAGTTCATGGTCACGGTGTCGATGGACAAGGTCGTGTTTCACGAGCCGGTGTTCGTCGGCGACCTCGTGAGCTTCTGGACCGAAACGGTGCGCATCGGCAATACCTCGATCACGACGAAAGTCGTGGTCGAGGCCATCCGTGCCGAAGATCCGTCGAAGCGCGTGACCGTCACGGAGGCGCAGGTCGTCTACGTGAACCTCGGCAAAGACCGCAAGCCGCAGGCGATCGAGCTGCACGCCAACGCCTATCAGGCCTGAATCAACGGAGCGCCGGCGTCTTCGGTGGCGGGCCCGGCGGCGTCCTCGCCACCGCTGCGCTTTTCGGCTGCCTGCCGATGCGCGCTCCACGTCCCCGCGATCTCCCTCACGATCGCCACGAGCTGTCCGACGTCGAACGGCTTGCGCACGATCGCGTGCACGGCATCCGCGCTCAGCCGCGCCACCATCCCGTCGTCGAACGCCGTCACCACGATGACGACGCTCCGCGATTGCGGTGCGACCCGGCGGAACGCTTCGAGAAACTCGAAGCCGCTCACGCGCGGCATCATGAGGTCGAGGACGATCACGGCGTACTCGTGGACGCTCGTCAGGAGCAGCGCGGCGGCGCCGTCCCCTGCGGCGTCGACCTCGAACGGCTCGCGGCGCAACGCGGCCACCAGCAAGGCGCGGATTGCGTCTTCATCTTCGACCACGAGCACGCGCGGGGCTGCCGGCATCGCCGCACAGAATGCACGAAATTTGCAGCCGGAGCAAAAAGCGTGTGACGGGTGTGGAGACTTGATGCACTTCTCAATCGAACAGACTTTCCTCACGGACAGCAGCGGCAAGCCTCTCGGCGGTATCCCCGCCGCCGCGTATCACATCGTCGAAGCCGACACTCTCGAGGTCGCGCTCGCGTCGTTCTTGCGCAATCAGCAGGCGAGCCTCGTCGGGACGATCCAACGCCTCGCCGGCGCTCACGTGGTGGCCACGGCGCAGCAGCAGCGGACGGTATTCACGATTCACGTGATCGCGGGACGCGATCAGTTCCCGCACGTCAGTCGCGAGGCTTTCGTGCCGCTCGCATCTTCTCCAGCCGCGCCCTGATCTCCGTCTCCGCGCCGGTGTCTTTCGGCTCGTAGAAGCGGCGGCCGGCGAGGGCGTCGGGGAGGCATTCCATCGCCGCGGTCTGGTCCTCGAAATCGTGCGCGTACTGATAGCCGCGGCCGTAGCCGAGGTCCTTCATCAGGCGCGTCGGGGCATTGCGGATGTGATGCGGAACCGGCGGGTTGTCGCCCTGACGCACCTCGCGCACGGCCTCGCCGTATCCGACGTACGCGGCATTCGATTTCGGCGCGGCCGACAGATACGCCACGAGCTGTGCGAGGGCCACTCCCGCTTCCGGCATGCCGAGGAAATGCACCGCGTCTTTGACCGAGATCGCGAACGTGAGCGCCTGCGGGTCCGCGTTGCCGATGTCCTCCGACGCCGCGCGCACCATGCGCCGCGCGATGTACATCGGATCCTCCCCCCCTTCGAGCATGCGCACGAGCCAGTACACCGCCGCGTCGGCGTCGCCGTTGCGCAGCGATTTGTGCAGCGCGGAGATGATGTTGTAGTGCTCCTCGCCCGACTTGTCGTACATCAGCGAGCGGCGCTGGAGGATCTCCTTCACCTTGTCGACGCCGATCGGCGAGTCTTCCTGCGAGGCCGTCTCCACCACGAGCTGCAACGACGTGAGGGACTGGCGCGCGTCGCCGGCTGAAGTCGCGGCGATGAAGTCGAGCGCCGGATCTTCGATCGCGATCCCGAACTGCTGCACGGTCGGATGCTCCATGGCCCGTTTGAGGATCGTCACGACCTGCTCGCGCTCGAGCGCCGGAATGACGACGACCTTCGACCGCGACAGCAGTGCCGAGTTCACCTCGAACGACGGGTTCTCCGTCGTCGCGCCGATGAGGATGATGTCGCCCGCTTCGACGTAGGGGAGAAACGCGTCCTGCTGTGCTTTGTTGAAGCGGTGGATCTCGTCGATGAAGACGATCGTCTTCGAGCCGCGCGCCCGCTTCGAGCGCCGCGCCTCTTCCATCAGCGTCTTGATGTCCTTGATCGAGCTCGACGTCGCGGAGAACTGCACGAACCGCGCGCGCGTGGTCTTGGCGATGATGCGCGCCATCGTCGTTTTCCCCGATCCCGGCGGACCCCAGAAGATCATCGAGGGGATGCGGTCGGATTCGATGGCGTTGCGCAGAAAGCGGCCTTTGCCGAGAAGGTCTTCGAGGCCGACGATGTCCTCGAGCGACTTCGGACGCAGCCGTTCCGCGAGCGGCACGTCGTCCGATTCGCGCGGCGAGACCGGCGCGAAATCGTCGTCGCCGAAGAGAGAGCCGCTCATGACGAGAGCAGTCCGAAGTCGAGGTTTCCGCCGCTGACGACGATCGCCACCGGACCGCGCGGCCTGATTTTGCCGCTCAGCACCGCGGCGATGCCGAGGCAGCCGGTCGGCTCGATGACCATCTTCGTGCGGTACATCGTCCACTGGAGGATGTCGAGCAGCACGTCGTCGTCGACGCTGACCACGTCTTTCACACGCTCGCGGATGATGGCAAAGTTGCGCTGTCCGATGGCGAGCGTACGAGCGCCGTCCGCGATGGTCTTCGGCGGGTCGATGGTCACGATCTCGCCTTTGCGGAACGACTGCTCTCCGTCGTTCCCTGCGGCCGGTTCGACGCCATAGACGTCAATGCTGCTGCTCACGGAGGTCGCGGACAGCGCCGTGCCCGCGAGCAATCCGCCGCCGCCGAGCGGCGTGATGATCGTGGTGACGTCCGGCCACTCCTCGGCGATCTCCAGGCCGACGGTGGCGGCCCCGGCGATGACGTGATCGTGATCGAACGGCGGAATGACGGCCGCGCCTTTTTTCTCCGCGATCTCGCGCGCGACGTTGTCCCGCGTCGCGGCCGTCACGCCCGCCGTCACGACCTCGGCGCCGTATGCTTTGGTCGCGTCGACTTTCGACTGCACGGAGTTTTCCGGCATGACGATCGTGGCCGGTATGCCGAGGAGCTTCGCGGCGAGGGCGACACCCTGGGCGTGATTGCCGGAGGAGAACGCGACCACGCCGCGCGCGCGTTGCGCCTCCTCCAGTTGCAGCAGCGCGTTCATCGCGCCACGGATCTTGAACGAGCCCGCGCGCTGGAAGTTCTCGCACTTGAGCCGGATCTCGACTCCGGCGCGCTCGGAAAGCGAGCGGCTGCCGAGGAGCGGCGTGCGATGAATCCAGGGAGCGATGCGGGCGGCGGCGGAGCGGACCGCGAAGAGGTCCGGAGCGGTTGCGGTGTTTGGCGAACTCACCCGGCGTAGTATAAACTCCCGCCGATTATTTGATTTAGCAATAGAGCGAATGCCGGCGGCGCAGGCAGGCCGGCACCAAGGTCATCTTCGGGTTGGAGGTTGGGGTTATGTGGCGATGGGTTACCCGCGGCCTGGTTCTCACCTTAGCGGCGCTTGTTCTGGCGCCCGCACTCTTCGCACAAACGTTCGTGGGCGACGTCGAGAAGCCTGATCCGTCGCGCACGCACTCCGGACTCATTCTGGTCCAGGGGTGGGCACTCGATCCCGGTCTGATCTCGAAGATCGAGCTCTGGGTGAACGATCAGTACCTGCACGACACCGTGATGTCGATCCCGCGCACGGACGTCATCACACGCTATCCGGACTGGCCCGGCGTCCACAACGCGCGGCCGGGCTTCATCACCGGATTCCTGGCGAGCAACTATCCGAACGGCACGCACACGATCGAGCTCCGCGTTCATACGAGCAACGGCGACGTGCACTCCCTCGGCCGCCGCACGATCACGATCAACAATTCGATCAACCAGGCGCCGTTCGGCTTCCTCGACATTCCGGACGGCAAGGGCGTCTACAACGTCTCCGGTGCGTTCCCGGTCGTCGGCTGGGCCGCCGATACGGACGGCATCGAGGCGATCGAAGTCGCGATCGACGACCTCGTGCTGCAGGGCGCGATGCACGGCGACTCGCGTCCGGACGTCGGCGCGACGTTCCCTGATTTTCCCGGCGCGATGTTCAGTCACTTCGTGGCCAACATCGACTCGACGCGCGTCGTCAACGGCGTGCACGTGCTGACGGTGCGCGCGATCGACCGCCACGGCGTCTCGACGACCATCGGCCGCCGCACCGTGCAGGTCATCAACAACGACCAGTTCCTGCGTCCCTTCGGCTTCCTCGACGAGCCGCAGCGCGACGCGGTCCTCTACGGCACCGGCTGCGATGACGGCGAGCCGGGTCCGATCTCGCCGCCGATCGACGTCGAGGAGCACCTCACGCTCGTCCGCGGCTGGGCGCTCGACCTCGGCACGCGCGAGAACGTCGGCCGCGTCGGGTACGTGCAGCTCCTCATCGACGGCGTGCCCTGGCTCTCGACCGACAACTGCGGCGTGGTCGCGGGACGCTTCGCGAACTGCTACGGCATTCCGCGCTTCGACGTCGCGCGCTACTACCCGACGTTCGAAGACGCGCCGCGCGCGGGCTACCTCTTCACGCTCGACGTCGGCGCGCTCATCAAGCTCGGCTTGCGGCCGGGACACCACCGCCTGTCGATGCGCGTCGGCGACGTCGATTCGACGTTCACCGACATCCCGAACCGCGACGGCATCCCGGTGTGGTTCCAGTGCGTCGACGACGACTTCGATTTTGCCGGCTACGGCTTCATCGAATACCCGACGCCGGGGGCGTACGTCGGCGGCGAGGTCGTGTTCCGCGGCTGGGCGCTCGAAGATCGCAGCGACATCACGGACGTCGAGATCCTCATCGACGGCAACTTCGTCGGGAAAGCGCAGTACGGTTTCCTGCGTACCGACGTCGGCGACCAGTACCCGCACGTCGTCAACGCCGACAACTCCGGCTGGGCCTTCACGATGGACACGCGCAAGCTCACGAACTCGCGCCACCGCCTGACCGTGCAGACCACCGACCGCCGCGGCAACCGCTCGATCATCGGCTCCGCCGACTTTTACGTGACCAACGGTTCCCCCCAACCCTGACCCTCCCTCCCGTTGCAGAACGAAAAGCCCGGCCTCCCGCCGGGCTTTTTCGTTCCCGCGGAACACCGGCGTTCCCGCCGCTCGCTTCATTGAAAATCCACTCCCGCGGACGTTTGCCGCACCGGTTGGTCGACGACGCGCTCTCCTTCATCACCTTATGGCTACGCGACTCTTTGCCTCGCGATGTGCTTGCATGCGGGATGGCCGCGAGCGGCTGATGCGCGCCGCTTCGCGTGTGGATCGCGGCGACACTGGGTCGCGCGTTTCGCCGCGGCTCGAAGGCACGCCGCCCATCAGCCGGCGAGGACGCTGGCGTTCCCGATTTCTCGCGCTTCGGTTTCGATCTTCGTCAGTTTGGCCGCGAAGGTCTCGATCTTTTCCGACTCGGCGTCGTAGAAGCGTTGGTACGGCTCGAAGGCGCCGGTGATGTTGCGCAGCATGCGGTCGATCTCGACGGACGACTCGCGGTCCATCGAGTCGCGCAGGTGCGTGCGCAGCTCCTCGATCCGGCGGCGGAACTCCTCTTTCGCCTTCGTCCGTTTGTACGGCAGGATGAGGAAGCTCGTCACGAGCAGCATCGTCGCCGCGGTGAGTCCGGTGACGTCGACCGCCGTCGACGAAACGGCGGTGGTGAGCAGATAGCCGAGACCCAGCGCACCCGCGCCCAGTCCGAACGAGTGCAGCACCGCGCGCATGGCGTTGTCGATGATGCGGCGGCTCTCCACGTTTACGTCGTACGACGCCAGGCGCTGCTCCGCGTTCACGCGCATGCGCGAGTACACCTCCTCGCGGTTGTACGCGAACTCGCGCCCCACGCGGCCGATGACCTCGTCGTTTTTCGCATCCTGCTCCGCGCGGCGATGGAACGCGTCGACCGTACCGTTCCAGAGCTTCATGTTCTCCTTGACCAGCCAGTCCACGGCCTCCTGAATGGTCGTGTCGATGCTCCCGCGCCATCCCTGAAACACCTGGCGCTCGAACTCCTCGCGGAAGCGCGACGCATCGCGCAGCAGCATCACGTGCTGGATGCGTACGTAGCGATCGAGGAAGTCGATCCCGCGCCGCTCGAGGTCCATCAGCAGGTTGTCGATGCGGATCACGAACTGCCGGAAGTTGCCGACCAGGTCCGTTCGCGCGCGGCCGAGCTGGTCGTTGATCGAGTCGATCCGCGCTTTGTCCGCGGCGAGCACTTCGCGCCGCGAATCGATCATGCGGAACTGCTTCTTCGCCAGGCTGAGGATGGTCTCGAGCGGCGCGGTGAGCTTGATGCGCACGCGCTCTTTCTCCGACAGCACCTGGAAAATGTAGTCCTCGAGCGTTTCGAACCGGCTGCGCGTCCACTCGCGCGGCGGCAGTGAGCCGAGCTTCGACTCCAGCGCCAGCTTCGCCGCGACCGGATAGATGACCGGATCGAATCCGAAGATCGTGCGCGTGTTGCTCTTCAGGTAATCGAGCACCTGCGCGATCTCCGCGTCGCTTTTCGTGTCCACCTTGTTGAGCACGAAAACGACTTTCTTTCCCCATTCCCGGATGTACTCGAGGAACTTTCGCTCCGACTCCGACAGCGGCCGGTCGATCGAAGTCACGAACAGCACGAGATCCGCCCGCGGGATGTAATCCTCGGTGATCTCCTGATGCCGTTGCACGATCGAATTCGTCCCCGGCGTATCGACCAGCGTGATGTTGCGCAGGAACTCGATCGGATAGAACTGCTCGATGACGTAGTCGGACAGCTTTCGCTGCGCTTCCTTCTCGCCGTATCGCAGGATCGAGATCACGTCGTCGACCGGAATCGGCCCCTCGGTCCGCAAGCGCGCACCGAACAGTGCGTTGATCAGCGACGACTTGCCGGCGTTGAACTCGCCGACGATGACCAGCGTGAAGAGGTCCTCGAGCGTGGCCAGCAACTCCTCGACGCGCCGGCGCTCGTCCGATTGCTCGCGCTCCAGCGTCTCGCGCAACTCGACGAGCAGCCGCTGCTCGCGGCGCAACAGCGCCTGCACTTCGGCGTCGACGACCGTATCGAAAATCCCCGGCATTGCCGGACGTACGGTACCAAAAGCGTGCCCGCGTCCGTTCCCTCAATCCCGCGGTACCTTCACCGCCAATCCCTGCGGCACGATCGTCACCACGATCGGCATCGACAACGTGAACAACTCGCCGTCGATCCCGACGCGCAACGCGTGCTTCGCCTGCACGCGCATCTGTGTCGTACGGAAGGAGCGGAACGACGGGATGTGCTTCACGCGCCCGGTGAGATACCTCGCCACGAGCCGCGCGAGGCGCAGGCGCGGCATGTGGTCGAGCCAGTACACCGAAAGCTTTCCTTCGCTCAGCGTCGCCCGCGGCGCTTCGATTCCGACGCGTTCGAGCTCGTAGGAGTTGTTCGAGATCATGAACACGTGCGTGCGCACGAGCTCCTGCTGCGCCTGCGATTCGACGGCCAGCGTCACGTGCGGGTACTTGCGCATCGTGCGATAGAACGCGTACAGGCGCGCACGCCAGCGCGGGTAGTCGCGTCCGTGCTCCTCGCGCCGCGCCACGAGCTCCGGATACAAACCGATGGAGACGTTGTTGACGAAGAAGCGATCGCTGATGCGCGCGATGTCGACCGAACGCGCAACGCCGTTGAGCGCGACGTCGAGCGCCTCGCGCCAGTCGAGCGGAATGCCGAGGTCGCGGGCGAAGTGGTTGTACGTTCCGGTGGGGATCACGGCCAGGACCGCGTCCGAGTTCACCAGCCCCTGCACGACGTGATGCACGGTGCCGTCGCCTCCCGCGGCGATGAACAGTTTCGTGCCGCGGCGGGCGCGCTCGCGCACCTCGCGCGCGCAGTCGACGTCCGGCGAAAGCTCGACGATCTCGACGCCTTCCGCGCGCGCGGTCTCGACCAGGGCGTCCGATTCGCTGCGCGCTCCGGAGTTGCGATTCAGAAAAAGGGTGGCCGAGACTGGCATTTTCGGACTTCAGGATGGCGTTCGAGCTGTCCGCGATGCCAAAACTCGCGTTCGGTCTCCTGCTCGTCCTTCAGATTCTCTCCTTTTCCGCGTTCGCCGCGGACGAGTGCTCGTTCTGCGCCGGCATCACCGGCAGCGACGGCACCGTAGTCCCCGCGCTCGCACGCCTCACCGCGAACGACTATCCGACATTCGTGCCGGCCAGTCCGCGGAACGTCGCCGTGCTCATCGAATACGAGGCGTCCACTCTCGATGAGGTCGAACAGCAGACCCGCGCCATCATCGACTGGGCCCGCACGCACGGTCCCTTCGACGCCCTCGGCGTCTCGGTCAGGAGCAGCGACGCCACGCTGATCCCGTACGCGATCAAACGCCTCGCCGTTTCGGCGCAGGGGCAGGGCGTCGCGAACCGCATCGTCGTCGACCGCGCGGGCGCGTCGGCCGAGGAGGCGCTCGCGTACTTTGACGCGGTCGTGGTCGATGCTGCGAACGTAGCGGACACCGTGGCCTGGCTCGCCGAGCGCGATCCTTCGAAGAAAGTCTTCGCCGTCGCTCCCGTCACTGCGCCGAATCCGCTCTTCGATCTCGCCCAGGCGCTCGCGAACGGCGCCACGCGCGCGTACGCCGAAGGCACCGCGAACGCGCAGGCGCTCGCGCAGTTCAATCGCGCCATGACCGGCGACTGGGCCTACGACGCGACCGCGAAAGTCCCCGTGCTCGACGCGAAAGGAAATCCCGCGGAGATGCCGGTGCTCAGCTTCGTACGTGGCGAAGACCTGCGCACGCTGCTCGTCGCGCGCGGCGACGCCGCCGCGCCGGCGATCCTCTCGCTGCCCGCGGATCGCTTCACGAAGCCGCGCCGCGTCGATGCGGCAGGGGAGCGCGACATCACCGACACCGGCCGCCGCGGCGAGCGTCTGCTCGTCGGCATGCCGGTCGCGAAAGAGCCATCCGCCGTCATCGTCGACTACGTCCAGCAGACCGCGAACGTGACGAAGGAGACGATCGACATCGCGACCGAGCGCGGCATCACGGTCGAAGAGATCATCCGCAATCACCAGTCGTACGACGCGTACCAGGAATCGATCCAGCCGCGTTACATCGCACGCAACACGACGAAGCTGCGTTTCGACATCGGCGGTGGCGGCGACGCGCTCGAAGCCGCGATCTCCGGCGATTACTTTTCCGATCCGGACGGCAAAGCGGATTGGGTGTGGTCCGACTTCTTCATCAACGGCGTGCGCTGGAAGTACGGGAAGATCCCCGAGCTTCCGCTGATCCAGCCGGAAAAAGTCACGCAGCTTCCGCTCGATATTCACCTCTCCAACGAGTACCGCTACGAGCTGGTCCGCACCACGGACCTCCTCGGGTACCGCGTATACGAAGTCCGCTTCGAGCCGCCGCCGAACGCGCCCGCCGGCCTGCCGCTCTATCGCGGCACGGTGTGGATCGACGCGAAGACGTGGGCGCGCGTGCGCATCCTCATGGTGCAGCTCAACCTGACGGGCGAGGTGCTGTCGAACGAAGAGCGCGTCGACTTTGTGCCGTTCGCGCGCGATACGAAAACGCCTTTGACCGCGGCGCAGGTCGCAACCGCCGATCCGCGCTCGGTCCTCTGGCTGCCCGCGGAAGTCAACGCGCAGCAGGTCATCTCCGCGGCCGGACGCGCGAGTGTCGTGCAGCGCGCGACGACGTTCGACAACTTCCGCGTCGATCCCTCGGAGTTCGAGACGCTGCTCGCGCAGGCGTCCGCGTCCGACGCGCGCATGGTGCGCGAGACCGAAGCGGGACTGCGCTATCTCGAGAAGCGCGATGGCCAGCGCGTGGTGAAGGAAGGCTTCGACACCGCGCAGCTCTTCATGCTCGGCGGCATCCATCACGACGAGGGGCTCGAGTTCCCAGTCGTTCCCCTCGGCGGCGTCGACTACTTCAACTTCGACCTCTGGGGCAAAGGGATCCAGACGAACGTCTTCTTCGCGGGCGTCGTGCTCGCCGTGAACGCGACGCATCCGAACGTCGCCAACACGCGTACGAACGTCGGCGTCGACTTCTTCGGCATCGGCATCCCGACCGAGAACACGATGTTCCGCGGCGGCGTCGAGCGCCCCGAGGAAACGGTGAAGGTGCTGCCGATGGGCATGGTCCTGCGCGCGGGACATCCGTTCGCGCAGTTCGGCAAGATCGACGTCTCGTTCGGCATCTCGCATCAGACGTATCAGCGCGCGGAAGACACCGGCGCGAACTTCGCCGTGCCGAGCGACACATTCACGTTCACGCCCGGCATCGAGCTGCGCTACGCGCGCCGCGGCTGGACGTTCGCCGCGTCGTACGACTACAACCGCCGCAGCGAATGGGCGCCGTGGGGAAATCTCGCGGAGTACGACCCCGAACATCAGACCTTCACGCATTTCGGTGCGTCGGTCGGCAAGAACTTTTACCTGCCGCGCTTCCAGCGCATCGGCGTCGACGTGAATTACGCGGATGGTCAACGTCTTGACCGCTTCTCGAAATACGAGCTCGGCTTCTTCGGCGCGCATCGCGTGCACGGCATCCAGTCCGGCACGGTGCACGCGGAGAAGATGCTCATCGGCCATCTTTCGTACGGTTTCGTGTTCTCCGAACAGTTCCGCGTCGAGGCGTTCTACGACCATGCCCTCGTGGACGACGCGACCGCGAACCTTCGCCGCGAGCCCTTCCAGGGCATCGGCCTCGGCGGCCAGACCATCGGCCCCTGGGGCACCCTGGTGCGCCTCGACCTCGGCAAGACCATCGGCCGCAACGCACAGGACGGCTTCGTCGCCAACGTCGTGTTCCTGAAGTTGTTCTAGGCGGAACGCCGGCGTGGACGCCGGCGCTCCGTCACTCGTTATAATCCCGCGCCTTATGTCCGCAACCGTCCGTATTGAAGAACTCGCGAAGCACGTCGGCGAGACCGTCACGGTCAATGGCTGGCTTTACAACAAGCGCACTTCCGGCAAGCTGCAGTTCCCGATCGTCCGCGACGGCAGCGGCTATCTGCAGTGCGTCGTCTCGAAAAAAGAAGTCACCGACGAGTCGTGGAACGACTCCGATCGCGCCACGCAGGAATCGACCGTCAGCGTCACCGGCAAAGTCGTCGAGGAGAAGCGCGCGCCGGGCGGCGTCGAGATGCACGTCGCCGGGTTCAAGTTGATCAGCGTCTCCGAGCCGTACCCGATCTCGCCGAAAGAGCACGGCACCGACTTTCTGATGAACCACCGCCATCTGTGGCTGCGTTCGTCGAAACAGCACGCCGTCCTGCGGGTGCGCAACGAGGTCGAAAAGTCGATCCGCGATTTCTTCTACGACCGCGACTTCGTCCTGATCGACTCGCCGATCCTCACCGCCAACGCGGCCGAGGGGACGTCGACGCTGTTCGAGACCGACTACTTCGGCGACAAGGCGTACCTGTCGCAGTCCGGCCAGCTCTACCTCGAGCCCGCGGCCGCGGCGTTCGGGAAGGTGTACTGCTTCGGTCCGACGTTCCGCGCCGAAAAGTCGAAGACGCGCCGGCATCTCACCGAGTTCTGGATGGTCGAGCCCGAGGTCGCTTTTCTCGAGTTCGACGGTCTGCAGGAACTGGCCGAGGAGTTCATCGAGTACATCGTCGGCCGCTGCCTCGAGCGCTGCCAGGAAGAGCTGAAGCAGCTCGAGCGCGACCTCTCGAAGCTCGAGAACGTGAAACGTCCCTTCCCGCGCATCACGTATCGCGAGGCCATCGAGCTCCTCGCCTCGAAGGGCATGCCCGCGAACTTTGGCGACGACATCGGCGGCGACGAAGAGACGGTCATCGCGAACTCGTTCGATCGCCCGGTGCTGATCACGCGCTATCCCGTCGGTATCAAGGCCTTCTACATGAAGCCCGATCCGGCCGACCCCGAGGTCGCGCTCGCCATGGACATGATCGCGCCGGAAGGCTACGGCGAGATCATCGGCGGCTCGCAGCGCATCGACGACCACGACCTCCTCGTCCAGCGCATCGAAGAGCACAAGCTCCCGATGGAAGCGTTCCAGTGGTACCTCGACGTGCGCAAATACGGCACGTTCCCGCACTCCGGCTTCGGCATGGGCATCGAGCGTTGCGTGGCGTGGGTGACCGGCGTGCCGCACCTGCGGGAGACGATTCCGTATCCGCGGACGCTGAACAGGATCTATCCGTAAGCCACGGCGGGGCAGGGATGAAGGCGGAAGGATGAGCGCTGAGGAGGCCGCGCGCGAACGCGCGCACTCCCGCACGCGCATCTTTCGTCCATCCTTCATCCTTGCTCCCGCATAATCTCCCTCGTGAGCGACCCTCACGATCCCACGCAACCTCTTTCGCACGTGGCGCCGCTGCCGTCGTGGCAGTTCGCGGCAAACGACGTCATCGCCGACCGCTATCGCGTCGTCAGCGTTGCCGGTGAGGGCGGGATGGGAGTCGTGTACGAGGTCGAGGATCTCGAGCTCGACGAGCTCGTCGCGCTGAAGATCATCAACGCCCCCGACCCCACGCGCCTGCGCCGCGAAGTGCAGCTCGCGCGTCGCGTCACGCATCCCAACGTCTGCCGCACGTACGACGTCGGCAATCACGGCGGACGCACCTCCTTCGTCACGATGGAACTGCTGCGCGGCGAGACGCTCGGCTCGTACCTCGGACGCAAAGGGCGCCTCAGTCCCGACGAAGCGAAGACGATCCTCGAGCAACTCTGCGCCGGACTCGATGCCGCGCACGCCGCCGGCGTCATTCATCGCGACTTCAAAAGCGCGAACGTGATGCTCGTTCCGCGCGGCGCCGTCATCACCGACTTCGGCCTCGCCCGCGCGCACGATCCCGACAGCGGCGCGAGCGTCAGCGGCAGCATCGTCGGCACGCCCGCGTACATGGCGCCCGAACAGATCGAGCGCGGCGAAGTCACTCCCGCCACCGACGTCTACGCCCTCGGCATCGTCGCCTTCGAGATGCTCACCGGTACGCTGCCGTTCGAAGGCGGCGGCATCCCGTCGCTCGTGCGGCGCCTCAAAGAGCGCGCCCCTTCGCCGCGCGAGCGCGTCCCGGAGCTCGATCGGCGCTGGGAATGGGTGATCCTCAAATGCCTCGAGCGCGATCCGAAGCATCGTTTCCAGCGTGCGGGCGACGTCGTGCGCGCATTGCACGAAGGCCGTCCGCCGCGTCGCTGGGGGCTGGCCGCCGGAATCGCGCTCGCGTTCCTTTCGGTCATCGCCGGCACTGCATACCTCGTCACGCGACCGGAGGAAGAAGAGGCGGTGCAGACCGCCCCGGTCGCGAAACGCCGCTCCGCCGCCATCCTCGGCTTCCGCAACCTTGCGCAGCAGCCGCAGGTGGCGTGGCTCTCGACCGCGCTCGCGGAAATGCTCGGCACCGAGCTGGCCGCGAGCGAGTCCGTGCGCCTCGTACCGGGGGAGGAAGTCGCGCGCGCGAAACAGAACCTCGGTCTGCGCGAAATCGAATCGCACACTGCCGCCACGCTGGCGAAACTCCGCCGTACCCTCGGCGCGGACGTCGTCGTCACCGGCTCGTACGTCGTCATCCCCGGCGGTCAACTGCGTCTCGACGTGCGCCTGCAGGACACGCATCGCGGCGAGACCGTCGCCGCGTTTCAATCGACCGGCGCGGAGTCCGATCTCTTCGCGCTCGTCAGCAACGCCGGCACGCAACTGCGCCAGCGCCTCGGTGCGGAAGCGCAACTCGCCGGCGGCGTGAATCTGCGTCGCGCCGTGCCCGTCAACGTCGATGCCGCACGCGCGTACTCGGAAGGCCTCGCGCGCCTCCGCGTGTACGACGTCCGCGGCGCCATCGAATCGTTCGAAGCGGCGACGAAAGCGGATCCGCTGTTCGCCCTCGCGCACTCCGAGCTCGCCCGCGCCAACACGCTCCTCGGCTTCGACGCGCAGGCCGTCGCGCATTCGAAGCGTGCCGTCGAGCTCTCCGCCGCCTTGCCGCGCGCGGAGCGATTGCTCGTCGAGGCGCGCGATCATCAGGTGGCCGGACGCATGGAGAAGGCGGTCGAACGTTACCAGACGCTCGTGACGCTGTTCCCCGATGATCCCGAACATCGCGTACGTCTCATCGACGGCCTGATCGCGGCCTCGCGCGGCAAGGACGCGCTCGCGGCCGTCGAAGCGATGCGCAGACTGCCCGGCATTTTCGAAAGCGATCCGCGCATCGATCTCATCGAAGCATGGGCGACCGAGATCGTCTCCGACTATCGGCGCATGCTGGTCAGCGCCGATCGCGCCATCGCCAAAGCGCGCGCGACGTCGAATCGCAACGTGCTCGCCGAGGCGTTGGTGATGCGGGCGAACGCGCTCGCGAACCTGTCGAAGAACGAGGAAGCCATCGTCGCGTTCGATGAAGCCGACGAACTTTTCGTTTCCATCGGCGACCGCAACTCCCTCGCGCGCTCGTTGCGCAAGCGCTCGTTCATCCTCTGGCGCCGCGGCGATCTCGCCGAAGCGCGGCGCATCACCGAGCGCGCGCTGGCCATCTATCGCGAGACCGGCCAGAAGCTCGGCACCGCGAACGCCACCGGCATCATCGGCGTGCTGCTCTCGACGCAGGGCGAGCATACCGAGGCGCGGAAGCATTTCGAGCAGGCGCTGACGATCTATCGCGAGATCGGCGATCGCCAGAATTCTTCGTGGGCGCTCGCGTCGATCGGCGGGACGTACATGATGCAGAACGAGCCGGCGCGCGCGCGTGCGCTGTTCGAGGAGTCGCTCGCGATCGCGCGCGAGATCGGCGACAGCGACCAGATCTCGTCGTGCGTCATGAGCCTCGGCCGCCTCGCGTACGAGCGCGGCGATCTGGCCGCGGCGGCGGCGCATGTGACCGAGGCGAAGGCGCTGTACGAGAAAAACGCGGATCGCTCGTCGGCCGCGGACGCGGACATGTACCACGGCGCCATCGCGCTGGCGCGGGGGGAGCTCGCGGTCGCGCGTGCGGCGTTCGAGCGCTCGCTCGCGGAAAAGGGCACGCTCGAGGAACGGAGCAGCGTCGCCGAAAACCAGCTCGGGCTCGCGCGCGTCGCGCTCGAATCAGGCGATCCCGCGACCGCCCTCGCACAAGCCTCCGCCGCCGCCGCGTCCTACGATCGCGAGGACGACGACTCCGACGCCGCGACGGCCTGGGCCGTGATCGCCGAGGCGCATCTCGCGGCCGGGCGTCGCGACCTCGCGTCCGAAGCGGCGGCGAAGGCGATGCAGCTCGCCGCCAAGGGAGAATACGCGGCGGGCCGCGCGTACATCGAGATCACTGCCGCGCGCGTGGCACGCGACGCAAAGAAGCTGCGCGCGCTCGTCGAGCGCACGTCGCGCGAGAAACTGCGCGCCCCGCACCTGGAAGCGCGCTACGCGCTCGCCGAGCTCGAGCGCGACGCCGCAGCGCTCGCGACCGTCGAACGCGACGCCCGCTCCGCCGGCTTCGGCGCCATCGCCCATCGCGCCTCCGCGGAGCGCCGGCGTCTCGCCGGCTGACGCGCGGCGTCCCCGCCGCCCCGCTGCGTGCACTCGGAAGCGAGGACGCTGCCGGACCCGCCGGCGCGGACGGCCGGCGTTCCACAACCATTGCGCGCGCGTGTCGCGCACATTAACGTACGCGCCAATGAGCCCCTCACTGCGCGTCATCCCCCTCGGCGGCCTCGGCGAGATCGGGATGAATCTCATGGTCTACGAATGCGGCGACGAGGCGATCCTCGTCGACTGCGGAATGATGTTCCCCGATGCCGCCACGCTCGGCGTCGACGTCATCGTTCCCGACATGACGTACCTCTTCGAAAACGCCGCGAAGATCAAGGCGCTCTTCCTCACGCACGGCCACGAAGACCACATCGGCGCGGTGCCGTTTCTCGTCGAACGCTTGCCGCTCCCGGTCTACGGCATGCCGCTCGCCCTCGGCTTCGTCGCGGACAAGCTCGCCGAATTCCGCATCGACGACATCGAGCTGCGCGCGATCCTGCCGCGCCAGGTCGTCGAAGTCGGTTCGTTCAAAGTCGAGGCATTGCGCGTCACGCACTCGATCGTCGATGCCCTCGGCTACGCGATCCAGACGCCCGCCGGCACGATCATCCACACCGGCGACTTCAAGATCGATCACACGCCGATCGACGCGAAGCCGACCGACCTCGCGCGTTTCGCGCACTACGGTGAACAGGGCGTGACGCTGCTCGTCAGCGATTCGACCAACGCCCTCGTCCCCGGCCACGGCCCGTCGGAGAAGACCGTCGGCAACGCACTGGACCGCGTCTTTGCGAACGTACGGGGCCGCATCATCGTCACGACGTTCGCTTCGCACATCCATCGCGTGCAGCAGGTCATCGACACCGCGCGCAAGCATCGCCGCAAGGTCGCGATGATGGGACGCTCGCTCGTCGACAACGTCGAAACCGCCGAGCGCCTCGGCTATCTCCGCTTCCCGCGCGAAGTACGCGCGAGCTCGACCGATCTCCCCGCGGGCGATCTCGTGATCATGACCACGGGGACGCAGGGCGAGCCGTCATCGGCGCTTTCCAGGATGGCGGTGGGCGAGCACAAACAGATCACGATCGAGAAAGGCGACGTCGTCGTCATCTCCGCGCGCACGATTCCGGGCAACGAGCGCGCGGTCTCGCACGTCATCGACAACCTCTACCGCCGCGGCGCCGAGGTCGTGCATCACGAACAGCCAGACGTGCACGTGTCGGGTCACGCATGCCAGGAAGAGCTGCGGCTGATGATCAACATCACCAGGCCGAAGTTCTTCATCCCCATGCACGGCACGCTGCGGCATCTCATTCATCACGGCCGTCTCGCCGAGGAAGCGGGTGTGCCGCATGGGGTGGTGATCACGAACGGCCAGGTCGCGGAGATCGACGGCAAGTCGATGCGCGTCCTCGAGCAGCGCGTCCCGCAGGGGAAAGTCTTCATCGATTCCGAGGCGGAGGAAGTGCCGGACGTCGTCGTGCGCGACCGCCAGCATCTCGCCGAGGACGGCTTCGTGATCGTCGTCGTGGCCATCGATTCCGACGGCCGTCTGATCCGCGATCCCGAGATCATCACCCGCGGCCTCGTGCACGTCGACGCCAGTCAGGAAGTCCTGACCGAGGTGCGCGAAAAGCTCGTTGGCATGTTTGACGAAAGCCACCCCGACGAGCTGCGCGACTCCGACCTCCTGCAGGAGAAGATGCGCGCGGTCCTGAAACGGTACTTCCGCAAATCGATGGGGCGGAGGCCGATGATTTTGCCCGTGATCTGGGAAATGTGAGATGGATTGAGGATTGAGAATTGAGGATGGAGGCTGAGCTTCCTCCAATCCTCAATCCTCCATCCTCAATCCTAAATCCGACTATGTCCATTCTCGAAGCCATCATCCTCGGCCTCGTCCAGGGCCTGACCGAATTCATCCCGATCTCGTCGACCGGGCATCTGAAGATCGTCCCCGAGCTTCTCGGCTGGGGGGATCCCGGGGCGGCGGTATCGGCCGTGATTCAGTTCGGGACGATCCTGGCCGTCATCATCTATTTCTTCCGCGACATCCTGCGCCTCATCGTCGGGTTCATCCGCGGGCTCGTCACGCGCAAACCGTTCGCGGACGACGACTCGCGCGAGGCGTGGTACGTCATCTTCGCCACGATCCCCATCGTCGTCGTGGGCGTGCTGCTCAAGGATCAGATCGAGGGCGTGTTCCGCAGCACGTGGGTGGTGACGTTCCAACTCATCTTCATCGCCATCCTCATGCAGGTCGCGGAGGCGTACGCGAAGCGCAAAGGCTTCCGTACGAAAGAAGACTTCAACGCCAAGGACGCGTGGATCATCGGCGCCGGCCAGTGCATCGCGCTCATCCCCGGCTCGTCGCGCAGCGGCTCGACGATCATGACCGCGCTCTTCCGCCGCGTGCCGCACGATTACGCCGCGCGTTTCTCGTTCGTGATGAGCATCCCCGCCATCACCGCGGCAGGCGTGTTCCAGCTCTTCGACGCGAAAGAAGAACTGGCGCGGATCGGCATGACACCGATGCTGGTCGGCATCGTGGTCGCGTTCATCTCCGGCTGGGCGTCGATCCACTTCCTGCTGCGCTACCTGCGCACGCACACGACGCACATCTTCATCTACTACCGCTACGTCCTCGGCGCGATTCTCGCCGTCATGCTGATCACCGGATACGCGAAATGAAACGCTGGCTCGCGGCGCTCGCCCTGCTGGCATCATGTACGTCGATGACCGAGCCCGCACGCACCCGCTACCTCGCCCTCGGCGACTCGTACACGATCGGCGAGCGCGTCCCTGCCTCGGAGCGCTTTCCCGTGCAGCTCGCGCGCGAGCTCGGCATCGGCGAGCCGCAGATCATCGCCACGACCGGCTGGACCACCGACGAGCTGAATGCCGCCATCGACGAGGCGAATCCGCAGGGACCGTTCGAGCTCGTCACGCTGCTGATCGGCGTCAACAACCAGTACCGCGGCCGCGACGCCGAACAGTATCGCGGCGAGTTCGCGGCACTCCTGCAACGCGCCATCGGTTTCGCCGGCGGCAACGCGCAGAACGTGATCGTCGTCTCGATTCCCGATTGGGGCGTCACGCCGTTCGCCGAGGGCCGCGACCGCGCGAAGATCGCGGCCGAGATCGATCGCTACAACGCCGTCAACCGTGAAGAAGCCGCACGCGCGGGCGCCAGATACGTGGACATCACACCGACTTCGCGCGGCACCGACCCCGCGCTGGTCGCAGGTGACGGACTGCATCCCTCCGGCAGGCAGTACACGGAGTGGGTGCGTCTGATCGCGCCCGTCGCGCGTTAATCCGACAGCACCTGCACTTCCGGGATGTTCCGGTACTTCTCCGCGAAATCGAGCCCGTACCCGATCACGAACTGCGGGTCGATCGGGAAGCCGACGTAGTCCGGGACGAACGGCACCTTGCGCGCCTTCGGCTTGTCGAGGAACGCGGCCGTCTTCACCTTCGCCGCGCCGCGGCTTTCGATGTAGTTGTGCACCTCGCGGATCGAGAGGCCGCTGTCGATGATGTCCTCGACGATCAGCACCGCCTTGCCGCGCATGTCGAGCTGCGGCTCCTTGAGGATCGTGACGACCCCGGAGGAGTACTTCTGATTGCCGTAGCTCGAGATCTGGATGAAATCGAGTGCGACGTCGATGGTCATTTCGCGCACGAGGTCCGCGCAGAAGAACATCGCGCCCTTGAGCACGCAGAGCGCGATGACCTCGCTGCCCTGGAACTCGGCGCTGATTTCCTTCGCCATCTCCGCCACACGCGTCTGGATCTGTTCGCGGCTGAATAACGTCGTCTGTGCCATTCGTGCCAGAATCATAGCATCGAGATTTCGAGCATGACCGTGACCGACGCAGGAGCACTGCAGGGACGTTACGCGCGCCTCTCCGATCGCTTCAAAGCGATCTGGACCGCGCACCAGTTCGTCTCCGGCGCGTTCGCGCAACTGCTCTTCCGCGATCTCCCGTACGAGCTCGACCTCGGATCGATCTACGACCGCATCAAAGTCGCCGGACGCCTGCTCCACGGGAGCTATCCGATGGAAGCGTCGGGCGCGCTCGATCACATCGCGGAGCTGCTCGACGACGCGACGGCGCGCCTGCTCGAGGCGGACGCGGAGCTCGCGCCCTCGCTGCTGCGCCGCTTCTTCGATCGCCTCAAGCATCACGACGACTCCATCGTCACGTGCCTCATCCGCTTCTATCTCTACGCCGATGCCGTCGAAGGCGATCGCCGCGACAAGCTCGATCTCCTCTTCACCCGCCTCGGCGAGGACTTTCACGAAGAGCGCGGCGAGTTCGTCGTGCGGCAGTCGCTCGAATTGCGCGAGCGTGTGATCGAGCTCGTGTCGCTTTTGCGCGTCGCCGCCGCGCCGCGTGACGAAGTCGTACGCGTCATTCGTGCGATCGGCTCGCTGCGCGAGGACATCGCGTCAGCCAGCGCGTTCGACGAGCTGGGCGAGCGCAACCTCCTGCGCGATGCCCGCACGTTCAAGCACCGCGTGGGCGATCTCTACTTCGATCCGGACGTCCTGCTGGCGATCATCGAGCTGAACGTCGCCTCGAAGAATCACTGCCTCCGCTTGTACGACGGGGAAGAGGAGCGGCTGGTATCCGACGCGGACAAGCTGCTCGCGCACGGCTCCGCGATCGCGCGCAACTTCGGCGGCGCGAATCCCGGTCTCGCCGATGAGATCGCACGCTTCCGCCTGCTGCGCGACCAGTTCGACGCGCTGCGCGCGGAGTCGAACGTCAAGTACGACGTCGTCACGCGCCTCAAGGCGAGCATGAACGCGATCCTCGCCCAGCTCGATCGCGGACTCGATCCGGAGATCGAGACCGCGGAGCTGCCGGCGTCGTTCTTCGACGAGGCTCGCGTGACGGCGCGCTTCGGCCGCAGCGAGCCGCTGCTCGATTACGTCCTGCGCATCGACAACGCGATCGAGTCCGAGGATCCCGCCGCCACCGCCGAGCTGCGCCTCGAGCCGTGGGAGGCGTCCTCGTATCTGAAGCTGATCGAGCGCATGCCCGCCGACGCGGAAGAGGACGGCGAAGAGTTGTGGCTCCTCTACCTGCGCGCGGCGGCGTTGCGGATGAAGATCGACGAAGAAGCGACGCGCATCGCCAGCGCGGTCGCGGCGGGCGTGCGGCCGGAGGCGGAGCTGCTCGCGAACGCGAAGAAGAGTCTCGATCTGGCCAAACAGCTCGACGAACAGTTCGGCGACCTGCTGCAGGAGGCCGCGTACTACACGAACCGGCGCATCCTGCATCAGTTGTATCGCTCGCGGTTCCGGCTGTTGCGCGGCTTTTCCGGGCTCTGGCTGATCTACGACACGCAGCTCGACGTGTCATCGCCCGCGGGATGACACAATGCAGCGGTGAAGATTTTTCGCTACCTGCATCACGGCCGCATCGCCGAGTCCTCTGCTCTGCCCGAAGGCGCGACGCTGCTTCCGCCTGTCGTTCCTTCGAAGATCGTTTGCGTCGGACGCAACTACGCCGACCACGCGAAGGAGCTCGGCAACGAGGCGCCGACGGAGCCCATCCTCTTTCTCAAACCGCCGAGCGCTCTCCTCGCGCCAGGCGGGACGATCGTGCGTCCGGCCGCCTCGCAGCGCGTCGATTTTGAAGGAGAGCTGGCCATCGTCGTCGGACGCGAGGCGAAGCACGTGCGCGCGAGCGACTGGCGCGACTACGTGCGCGGCTTCACCTGCGCGAACGACGTCACCGCGCGCGACCTGCAGAAAAAGGACGTGCAGTTCACGCGCGGCAAAGGCTTCGACACGTTCTGCCCGCTCGGTCCGCACCTCGAGACCGAGCTCGACGTCGCTGATCTGCGCATCACCACGCGCGTGAACGGCGAAGTGCGTCAGGACGGGCGCACGGCGCAGATGATCTTTCCGTGCGGCGTGCTGTTCGAGTTCATCACCGCGATCATGACCCTCCTCCCCGGCGACGTGATTCTCACCGGCACGCCCGCGGGCGTCGGACCACTCAGCGCCGGCGAGACCGTGGAGGTCGAGGTGGAGGGGCTCGGGGTGTTGCGCAATGTCGTGGCGTGACGAGCTCGTTCGCCGCTTTCCGAAGCTCTCCCGCCTCGGCCCGGACGCCTGCGTCGTCGGCGGTGCCGTCCGCGATCTCCTCCTCGGACGCGAGCCGGCGGACGTGGACGTGACTTCCCGCGATCCACTGTCCGACGCGAAGAAAATCCGCGACCGCGTCATTCGCCTTGGCAGCGACGAGGATCAGCTCATCGCCTACCGCGTCGTCGACGGCGAGTCCGTCTACGACTTTGCGGAAATGCTCGATCACGATCTGCTGACCGACCTCACGCGCCGCGATTTCACGATCAACGCGATGGCGGTCGAGCTCGCGACCGGCACGCTGCACGATCCGCACGGCGGGCAGCGCGATCTCGAAGCGCGCCTCGTGCGCATGGTGCGCGCGTCGAACTTCGACGACGATCCGCTGCGCATGCTCAAAGGCGTGCGCATGGCCGTGCGCTACGACTTTGCGCTCGACGCGGAGACGCTGCTCGCCATCCGCGAGCGCGCACACCTCATCACCACCGCGGCGAAGGAGCGCATCGCGTACGAGCTGTCGGTGATCTTCTCCTCGCGGCAACTGCGCCGCGCCGTGACTCTCCTGCGCGCGACCGTTCTCGCCCCCCACCTCGGCCTGCGCACGCCCGACGTGCAGGAAGACGACGTCTCGCTCGACGGCGCTTACGCGCTGCTGTCGCTGGACGAGCCGCGCGGCGATGTGCTCACGCTGCGCCGTCTGATGGACGAGCACGATCGCGTCGCGCTCTACGACGCGGGGGAGACGGTGGCGCGGCAACTGCCCGCGGTGCTGCGCGCGCTCGGTCGCGAGGACGCGCTCGACTGGCCGGATTTCTCGATTCGCGCGCTGCTCACCGGCGACGAGATCGCGTCGCTGACCGGCATCGCACCCGGCTTGGAGCTCGGCCGCGTCAAACGTGCGCTCCTCGAAGCGCAGATCCGCGGCGAGGTGCGCACGCGCGAAGAGGCCGAAGCGTTCGTTACTGCGCGAGCGTGACGTCGATTTCGCCCGCGGTCACGTGCACGTTCACGTGCGTCCGTCCGGCGGCGTTGAAGTACTTCGTGCGGCCCGGCAGCACGCCTTCCTTCGTGACGACTTCCTGTCCGAGGTTCGTGCGGACTTCGCCGATGCGGCAGGAGGCGCTGAGCTCGCGCACTTTCGCGCGCGGCACCGTCACGTCGACCTCGCCGGCGGTCATGTCGATGTCGATGTCGCCAAAGTCGCCGGACAGGTCCACTTCACCGGCGGTCGTTTCGAACGAGATGTCGATGCCGGGCGGCAGCTCGAGGCGCAGGTCGAGTCCGGTGAACTTCTGCGCGCGCCACGACTGTGCGTTCCTGCCGAACTTCCGCCGCACGATCGCCTCGGCGCCGCTGACGTAAAACTCGACCGAGGTGTCGTTGACGACCCGCTGCGCCCAGTCGCGCTCTCTGGCCGAGTCGTAGTCGCGCGAGGCGATGCCGGAGAGCGCGAGCCGTTCGGCCGAACCGTTGCGGATGGTGAAGCTGCCGGTGGGAATGTCGACGACGATGCGCTTCACGCTGCCGCGGGCGATCGCATTCTGGAACGCGTGCTCCGCGTCCGCGGCAAAAAGAGGCGTGGCGAAGGCGAGGGCGAACAGCACCAGGGACTTGCGCATACCTTAGAGATACGCATCAGCGCCGGGTGAAGTTGCAAAACGAAGGGCCGGCGTTCGCCGGCCCTTCGAGTACGACTCCCCAAAAGTTCGGTGATGATGGCTTACTTCTTCTTCGACGACGACTTGCTGCCGCCTTTGCTGGCTCCGCCCTTCGACGACTTGCTGCTGCTGCTACCGCCTTTGCTGGAACCACCCTTCTTCGAGGCCATTAGTGCTCACCACCTTTCATGCCGTACGGGACCTCCCGGTCGCGCTCTTGGCATAACGCGCCGGATCACTCCGGCAAATCGTTGACGAGGGATTCGGGAAGATCGTGGAGAGACGGGGGGTGATGACCTGCGGCGTATCTGAATCTTGCATCCAGTCGGCGATCATCATGTGCTGATGAAAAAATAGGATCGTTAATCGATATTGTCAAGCAATTGTTTATCGAAATCGTAATTTTCATCGGTTGTTCCACGATGTTCCACGGTTTCGGTCACCGCAACGCCGCTTCGTACGCCGCACGCGTCGCTTCCGCGCATCGCTTCCAGGTGAAGTTTCGCGCGCGCGCGATGCCGTTCGCGCCGAGCCGCGCGCGCAGCTCGGAGTCGCGTGCGACGCGCAGCATCGCATCGGCGAGCGCACGCGCATCGCGCGCGTCGACGTGCAGCGCGGCGTTGCCGGTCACTTCGACGAGCGCCGGATCGCGGGACGTGATCACCGCCGTGCCGTGCGCCATCGCTTCCGCCGCGGGAAGCCCGAAGCCTTCTTCGTGCGACGGCATCACCAGCGCGATCGCGTTGGCGTAGAGCGCGGAGAGCTCGTCGTCGTTGACGAAGCCGCGCGCGTCGACCTCCGCGAAGCGCGAAAAGTCGGCGCCGGCCATCGTGAGCGTCGCGCCGGGAAGCTCGCGGCGCGCGAGCGCGAAGGCGGCGAGGAGGGTGTCGACGTTCTTGTGGGGCTTGTCGTTGCCGACGTAGAGGAAGCCGTTCGCATGCGTGCCGCTCGCGTGGCGCGCGTCGACGCCGTTCGGCGTCACCATCACCTGCTTCGCTCCGAGCTCGCTCATCACCTGTTCGCGCACCGCCTCCGTCACCGTGAGCACGCACCGTGCCTTGTGCACCGCGCGGCGCAGCATCACGCGCGCGTAGACCCGCGCGAGCGGCAGGCCGAGCGAATGGCGCAGCGGCTGGTGGAGGTGAATGAGGTCGTGGATCGTGACCACCACCGGCACGCGCGTGAACGGGACGACGTAGTGCGGCGCGTGAAAGAGATCGAGGTGCGCACGATCCGCGGCGCGGCCGACGGCGAGCAGCTCGCGCACGGAGTAATGCGGCGCGTCGACGACGACGTGCTGCACGCCCCGCGGCAGCGACACGCCGGGCGGGCCGAAGGCCACGTACTCGTCGTTCGTGTTCAGTTCGACGAGGCCACGCAGCAATCCGCGGATGTACGTGCCGATCCCGAAGTCGGCGATCTTCCGCGCGTCGATGCCTACGCGCATGCGTCCCTCAGCAGCTCGTGCATCGCCGCCGCGCCGCGATCCCACGTCCACGCCTTCGCCCGCTCGGGACCACGCGCGCGCAGTTCGCGGCGCAGGCTCGGATCGCCGAGGAGGCGCGCCAGCGCCGCACGCAACGCGGAGACGTCGCCCGGCTCGAGGAGGAGCGCCGCCCCTTCGGCGAACTCCGCGATCGCACCGGTGCGCGTGGCGATCACCGGCGCACCGCAGGCCATCGCCTCGAGCGGCGGGATGCCGAAGCCCTCGTAGCGGGACGGGTAGACGAACGCGCGCGCGCCGCGATAGAGCTCGCGCAGGCGCTCGCGCGTCACGTAGCCGGTGCGTTCGATGGCCGGATCGTCGATCCGCGTTTTCCAGCCGGCGTCGCCGCACAACACCAGCCGAGGACGGGGCTGCGGCAGCGACGTCCAGGCCGCGATGAGGTCCTCGATCCCTTTGCGCGGCTCGAGCGTGCCGGTGAAGAGGACGTAATCCTCTTCCTCCCCACCCGGCGAGAAGAACGCATCCACGCCGTTCGGTACGAGCTCGAGCTTCGCCGCGTCCACGCCGAAGCCGCGCATCGCCTCATCGGCCACCGCGCGCGAAACGCAGGCGATGCGCGTGGCCTGTTCGAGACTCCGTCCGATGAAGAGGTTGAAGGAGAGGATCGTCTTCAGCCGATGGCGGCCGGGCATGGTGATGGAGGTGAAGTCGTGCAGTGTCACCACCGACGGTTTGCGCCACGCGAGAGGCAAGGTTCCGTGCGGTCCCCACAAGACGTCCGCGTCGATGCGCGGCAGGGTGAGTTGCTGCCACGCGACGCCGAGCGGCATGCGGTCGACGCGGAAGGTGCAGCGATCGAGTCCGCCGCGGTCGGCGATCTCCGCGTGGGAGGCGATCGTCACTTTGCCGGAGAGCCGCCGCGCGATCTCCGCCGTGTGCACGCCGATGCCGGTGCGGTTTCCGACGAGAGGGCGGCCGTCGATGAGGACTCGCAACGATCAGAGTGTAGCCGCGCGCTTCAAAACATCCAGCGTCTTCTCCGCCGCCACGTCCCACCGGAACTTCGCCGCCTGCTCGCGGCCGCGCGCCGCGAGCTGCGCGCGCAGCGCCGCGTCGCTCGTGACGCGCTCGAGCAGCGACTCCAGCTCGCGCGCATTCTTCGGATCAAAGTACAGCGCGGCGTCGCCGCCGATCTCCGGCAGCGACGAGCTGCGCGCCGCGAGCGACGGCACGCCCTGCGCCATCGCTTCGAGCAGCGGGAAGCCGAAGCCCTCGTAGATCGACGGAAAAACGAACGCCTCGGCGTTGCGGTACACGGTCACGAGCTGCTCGGCCTTCACGTAATCGAGATGCACGATGCCGCGTCCACGCAGTCGCGGCACGAGCGACTCCGACTTCCACCCCACTTTTCCCACGACGACGAGCGAGCCGTCGTACGCGCCGCGGTCGCGCAGGCGTTCGTACGCGTCGAGCAGCGTCTCCAGATTCTTCCGCGGCTCGATCGTGCTGACGAAGAGGAGGTAGCGCGAGGGGAGGCCGTCGATCGGCGCGGCGGCTTTTGGCGCGCCGAGGCCGGAGTGGATGGCGAAGGCGCGCGTTTCGTCGACGTCGTAGAAGCGCAGCAGATCGTGTCGCGTCGACTCGGAGACGCATACGATCGCATCCGCCGCGGCGATCTCCCGCTGCATCTGCGCTTCGAGATTCGCCAGCGTCTCCTTCTGCAGCAGCTCGGGGAAGCGTTTGTAGGTGAGGTCGTGGATCGTGATCACGCGTTTGCGCGCGACGGCGCTGTGCAGGCGGGGGAGAAAGTAGTTCGCGGCGAAGAAGACGTCGCACGCGGCCAGCTCGATCCACGCCACGTAGGCCGCGGCGGTGAGCGGACGATCGAGGCGGCCGAGCGGTTTGCCGGTGAGATCGAACGTGCAGTAGCGGGCGTGCGGCGGCAGGTCGGCGTGCAGCTTCGGACCGTAGTCGGTGACGCGGGCGTCGCCGAAGAGGACGAGCTCCACGTCGTCGCGCTTGTCGAGCTCGTGCAGTAAATAGTAGAGATACCAGCCGACGCCGGTCAGCGGCTCGTAGAACGGCCGGATGTCCACGCCGACCCGGATCGGACGCGCCTCACGCGACGCACGGCCCCAGATTCGCGCGAGACGCGCGGCGAGCTCATGGCGTAGAGTGTGGAAAATGACCCCGAGCGTCGAGGCAAGCGGCATCGGCGCGCGATGATAACGGAGGAGAGAGGCGTAGAGCTGTAGAGCGATAAAGCTGTAGAGGGGCCGGATCTTCAGCGCTACCCCCTCTACAGCTTTACAGCTCTCTAGCTTTACAGCTCAATCGCTCAACAGCTCAACAGCTCCATGCGGACCTTTCTCGTCATCCTGCTGGTCGTCGTCCTCCTCGTCGGTGGCGCGGCCATCTATCTTGCTGCCACGACGCCGGAGACGGCGGGGGCGGTCCGCTTTCCTCTGTCCGCATCCGACCGCGCGCTGCTCGCGCACGTTCCGCCCGGGGCGGAGGCGTTCGCGCTCATTCCGGTTGCGGCGGCGCTGCAGGCGAAGCTGCTGGCCAATCCCGTCACCGCCGAGCCGGTGAGGCAGTGGACCGCGGAACACGAACTGCCGCGCGCGTGGATGCTCGGCGGGGCGGACATCGCCGCGTGGAAGAGCGGGAAGACGACCAGTTACGCGGTACGCCTCGATCCCTTCCGTGCGCTGCTCGTCCGGATGTGGTTGCTCTTCGCCAGCAACGCCGATGCGTCGTGGCGCGGCTCGACGCTGATCATGCACGGCGGCGAGGCCGCGCCGGGTGCCAGTCCGGCCATGAGTGAAGATCTGCTCCGCCTCGCGGCCGCGCTGCCGGAAGGCGACGTGCTGGTCGTGCAGAAGCAGAGTGCGCGCGGTGCGTTCCCCCCCATCGGCCGTCCGGCGGTGAGCTCCGTGCGCATCACGCCGGCGGAGATCCTGCTGGTGTCGCGCGCCGCCACCGAGGACGTGGCCGAGACTCGGGAGATCCGGGCGCAGTTTCCGCGGGGGGCCATCCTCGCCGCGAGCTTCGCCTCGGCGCCGCGGATCCTCGGCGACCTCAATCGCCTGACCGGCACCCGCATCGACGCTCTCGTCGACAACGGCGGCTCGATCGCCATCTACGGCATCGACACCGGGACGCTGATCCCGCGTCCGCGCGGCGTGGTGGTCGTGCCCGCGGACGAAGAGGCGCGGCAGCAGTGGGACGACCTCGCCTCCGTGGCCGCACTCGTCGGGGAGACCCGCGACCTCGGCGATCGCCTGGCGCTCTCCTTCGACCGTGAGAGCATGGGGCTGTATATAAAGGATGCGACCGTGCCGGCGACCTGGCCGGCGACGCGATGGGCGCTGCGCATCGACCCGGCCCGGCTGGTGCCGGTCCTCAGGAAAACGGCGGACAATCAGGGCCTGCGCTTCGTCGCCCCGCGGGTGCATCGCGGCGCGCGCGACCTGCGTCACTGGATCGACGCCCTCGACCGGGCGTCTGCCGTCGAGGCCGCTGATTCCGTCGCCGGCGGCGTGGAAGAGTTGCGCGTAAGGGTTGCATCGAAATAGATTTGCGCCTGCGCGGGGTTACGGGTTCATCTTTGCCACGCCCTTCGTGTGCGCATTTTTCCTATGAACGAAGTCACCATCGATTTCGACGAGATCGACGAGCACGGTCCGCAGTCGTACCGCGAGACGTTCGAGGTTCCGGCTACGGAGCTCGGGCGTCACGAGGTCGCGAGCATGGGGCCCGTGGTCGTCGAGGCGAATGCGCGGCAGGGCGACATGGAAGAGGAGTACGTCGCGGAGGGGCAGGTCAGCTTCACCGCCGACATGAGCTGCTCGCGCTGCGCCGAACCGTATCCGTTTGCCAATACTTCGCCGTTTCACGTAAGATTTCGCCCTCGTCCTGAGGCCTCCGCGGAAAACGAGGAGGTCGAGATCACCGACAGTGAGGAGCTCGACGTCGAGTTTTACTCGGAGCGCTCGATTCCTCTCCGCGACTTCGCTCTCGAGCAGGTCCAGTTGTCGATCCCGATGAAGCCGCTGTGTGACGAGAACTGTCTCGGCCTTTGCCCGACGTGCGGTGCGAACCGCACCCGCGAAAAGTGCTCGTGCGGCGAATCGATCACGGACGAGCGCTGGGGCGCCCTGAAAGACATCCGCGACGAGCTCGCGAAGAAGAAGAACGTATAGAAGCGAGCCGTTGAGCTCAGCCCCTCAACCGCTCAATAGCTCAACAGCTCAATAGCCAACGCAGGAGATACGACCATGCCGAATCCGAAACGCCGCCATTCGAAGGCGAGAACGCGCAGCCGCCGCGCCCACGACTTTCTCAAGCTGAAGTCGCTGTCGACGTGCCCGCAGTGCCACGAGGCGAAAGAGCCGCACCGCGTCTGCCCGAAGTGCGGGTACTACAAGGGCCGCGAAGTCATCGCCACCAAGGACGTCCTCTAATCCTTTGAGAGGACCGAGGTGAGCGTGGCCGCCTGCAGGATTGCGCTGGACGCAATGGGCGGCGACAACGCGCCGGACGAGATCGTCAAAGGCGCGTTGCTCGCGGCTGCTGAGTATCCGGACGTCGTCATCACGCTCGTCGGCCGCGAAGAAGTCCTGCGCGAGAAGCTCGGCGCGGCCATCCCGCCGCGCATCGAGATCGCCGACGCGCGCGAAGTCGTCGACATGACGGACAACGCTCTGGCGCCGCTGCGCCGGAAGCGGAATTCGTCCATCCGCGTCTGCGCGAACCTCATCGCCGAGGGGAAGGCGGATGCGATGGTCTCGGCCGGCCACACCGGCGCGGCCATGACCTCCGCCTACAAAGTCCTCGGCACGATCGAAGGCGTCAGCCGTCCCGCGCTTGCGGCCGTGCTGCCGAACGCGAAGGGCCACGTCGTGCTGCTCGACGTCGGCGCCACCGTCGACGCCAAGCCGGAGAACCTCCGCGAGTTCGCGGTCATGGGGCACTTTTACGCGCAGATGATCTTCGGCATCGAGGAGCCGCGCGTCGGCCTGCTCTCGATCGGCGAGGAAGAAGGCAAAGGCAACCAGACCACGAAGGACACGTTCCGCGTCCTCAAGGAAACGGGCCTCAACTTCATGGGCAACGCCGAAGGCCGCGACGTCTTCAACGGCAACGCCGACGTCATCGTCTGCGACGGCTTCGTCGGCAACGTGGTCCTCAAAGCCTCGGAATCGCTGGCGGAGATGATGAGCCGTCTCATCCGCGAAGAGATCACCCGCGGGTTCACCCGCAAGATCGGCGCGTTCCTGGCGAAGGGTGCTTTCGACGACGTGAAGAAGCGCACCGACTACTCCGAATACGGCGGCGCCCCGCTCCTCGGCGTGAACGGCGGCTGCATCATCAGCCACGGACGCTCGAACGCGAAAGCGGTGAAGAACGCCATCCGCGTCGCTCGCGATTTTTCGATGAGTCAGGTGGATGCGAAGATCCGGGCGAAGATCTCGGATCTGCATACGCGCGAACACGAGAGCGCCGCGCTGTAGCGGGCGCCGCGCTGTGCGCTTGGCGCAGTTGCTGGAGGGGTGGCCGCCGTTGTCGCGAGTCCGCACCGGTGAGGCACAGATGGAGCCACACGCGCCGCACGCGCGTGTGGGGTTGTCCGGGCATTTTGGTTGACCAGCCATTGGTCGCGAGCACGCAGCATCGCGAGCCCGGGCGGTTTCCCGTGCGCGCCTGCAGCGCGCACGGCTCCATCGCGCGCGACGCGCGCGACGCGACGCGCGCTAGAATCCCGCCCGCATGGAACACCACACCGCATTCGTCTTCCCCGGCCAGGGGAGCCAGAAAGCCGGCATGGGCCGCGACGTCGCCGAAAAGTATCCTGCCGCACGCCGCGTGTTCGACGACATCGACGCCGCCCTCGGCTTCTCGATCTCCCGGCTCTGCTTCGAAGGTCCCGACGACCAGCTCGCGCTCACCGAAAATACCCAGCCCGCGATCCTCGCCGTCTCTTCCGCGCTCCACGCCGTGCTCGAAGAACACGGCGCGACGCGACGCGATCTCGTGGCCGGCCATTCGCTCGGCGAGTACAGCGCCATCGTCAGCGTCGGCGGATTGACTCCCGCCGAGGCGGCGAAACTCGTTCGTGCGCGCGGACGCTTCATGCAGGAAGCCGTGCCCGTCGGCACCGGCGGCATGGCCGCGCTGATCGGTCCGAGCGTCGAAGACGCGAAAGCCATCTGCGAAGAAGCCGCACAGGGCGAGATCGTCTCCGTCGCGAACGTCAACGCGCCGGGACAGATCGTCATCGCCGGCACGAAGTCCGGCATCGATCGCGCCATCGAAGTGGCCAAGGGCCGCGGCGTCCGTCGCGCCTTGCCGCTGGCCGTTTCCGCGCCCTTTCATTGCGAATTGATGAAGCCCGCCGCCGATCGTCTCGAGCCGCTGCTCGAAGAAGCGAACTTCAAGGACCTCTGGTTCTCGCTCGTCTCGAACGTCGACGCCTCGCCGATCGGCACGGCCACGGCCGTACGCAACGCGCTGCTGCGCCAGGTCGCGTCGCCGGTGCGCTGGGTCGAGTCGGTGCAGAAGATGGTGTCGATGGGCGTGAAGCGCATCGTCGAGATCGGACCGGGCAACGTGCTCACCGGTCTCGTGAAACGCATCGATCCGTCCGTCGAGCTCGTGAACGTATCCGACGTCCCGTCGCTGGAGGCTTTTCTCAATGCGCATTGACCTCACCGGAAAAACGGCCCTCGTCACCGGCGCGTCCCGCGGCATCGGCGAATCCATCGCCCGCCGTCTCGGCGAAGCCGGCGCGCACGTGCTCTGCGCCGCGCGATCGGCAGACGCGGTCAACAAGCTCGCCGCCGAGATCGGAAACGCCACCGGCGTGGAGCTCGACATCACCGCACCCGACGTCCGCGACCGCATCGGCGCGCTGCTCAAGGAACGCCCGATCGACATCCTCGTCAACAACGCCGGCGTGACGGACGACGACCTCTTCATCCGCATGAAACCGGATGCGTGGACGAAGGTGCTGCACACGAATCTCGACTCCGCGTTCCACATCACTCAGGAAGTGGTGAAGAAGATGATCCGCGCGCGCTGGGGCCGCGTGATCAACATCTCCTCCGTCGTCGGCCTCATGGGCAACCCCGGCCAGGTCAACTACGCGAGCTCGAAAGCGGCGCTGATCGGCTTCACGAAGTCGCTCGCGCTGGAGATCGGCTCGCGCAACGTGACGGTCAACGCCATCGCCCCCGGCTACATCGCCACCGCGATGACGGACGCCCTCGCCGACGACGCCCGCGAAAAACTCACCGAGCGCATCGCCGTGAAGCGGCTCGGCACCGCCGACGACATCGCGTACTCGGTCGTCTTTCTGGCGAGCGAGCAGGCGAGCTACATCACCGGGACGGTGCTGAACGTGAGCGGCGGTCTGTACACCTAAAAATCGAGATCGCGCGGGTGGAACGGCGAGTGCCCTCGCCGGAACGCCGGAGCCCACAGCACCGCGACGTGCTTCACGCCTTCGAACCGATGCGCGCCGGCCGCGAGCTGGCGCGCACCGGCGTATGGCACACCATCCAACCTCCCGCGCACTTCGCCGTGCTCGTTCACCACCACGTACTCACCGGGCACCGCGATCGAGAACGTCCCGTCTTCTCGCACCATCTGTCCCGCCGCACGCAGCCGTCCGATGTTGAGAAAGTTCTCGCTGAGGAACGCACGTCCGCGCGGAGGCCACAGCGGGCCGTCCGCCTGCGCGACATACGTGCGCGTGCGAATCACATCCTCGGGGATCGTGTCCTGCAGCAACCCATGCGCGAGCTGCGTCCGCGCCACGTTTTCGAGCGCGTGGTAGAACGGCCGCCGCCGATAAATCGTCTCGCCTTTGAGGTCGAGCAGCATCTCGCCGGGATGCGTGAGGCGCAGCGCCTGCTGCATCATCGTGATGTGCCAGTCGGTGTGGTTCTCGAAGCGGTCGGCGTAATAGAAGAGCGCGAGCACCGACAAAACGATGGCGACGCTCACGCCGCGCAGTTGCAGAAATGCCGCGACGAAGATCGCCGCGATCGGCATCAGCGCGAGAAAGTCGCGCGGGGAGATGAGGATCCACCATCCGAGGAGCGTGGCGGTGAAGACGCCGCTCGCGACGCCGAAAAACCAGCGCCACGTGAACGTCGCCGGCCGGTACTTGCGCGCGAGCCAGATCGCGATGCCGGCCATCACCGGAAACAGCGCGCGGCCGAGCCACAGCTCTTTGCGAATGAGCGCGATCTTTCCGTTGAAGACGAAGTTGCAGTACACGAGCTCGTCCCACGCGCCGACGCCCGCAAAGTAAATCGCCAGCACCCCGGGCACGATCGCGAATCCGGCCATCGCTTCCAGCAGCCAGCGCGTGTGCCACCGACGTCGCGTGAGAATCGCCGCACCGGCGAGCGTCGCCAGCAGCAGCGTGGTCTTGATCGACACCGCGAGTGCACATCCCAGCAGCAGTCCGATGACCAGCGGACGCGCACCGCGCAGCAGCGCGAGCACCGCGAGCATCCAGAACAGCGTCCATGCATTGTCGGGACGGAACTCGAGCGATTTCAAAAAGAACGGCGGAAACAGCGCGAGCAGGACCACCGCGCGCAACGCCACCTGCTCGTCGTACAGCCGCCGCGCGACGTCGAACGTGGCCCAGATCGTCACGCCGAACAGCAGCAGCATCGGGGCGCGCATCCAGAGAAGAATGTCCGCGCGCTCGCCGAGGAGTGCCAGCAGCGGAGCCATGACGATGTGGAAGAGCGGCGTGTGATTGTCGAAGACGTCGCGGTACGGAACCAGCCCGGCCGTCCATCCCCAGACCACGTGCAGATGCTGCTGCTCGTCGGAGTCGAACCGGTAGCGGAAATACGCGATCGCGCGCAGCACCAGTGCCGCCGCGCCCGCCGTAAGTAACAGAATCCGTTCGTGTTTCCGCAAAGCGCGCGGAGTTTAGCCGAAAAAAACTCGACAGCCCGGCGGGTCGTGAATAGAATCCGCCCCCGCGCTGTTACCCACCGCGCTTACCAGCATGCCGATGTAGCTCAGTTGGTAGAGCAGCTGATTCGTAATCAGCAGGTCACCGGTTCGAGTCCGGTCATCGGCTCCAGTTTTCGACGATTCCAAACGCCGGCTCACGAGCCGGCGTTTTCGTTTCGCGATACCCTCGTCGCGTGCCGAAATCGAAAGCGGGTTGCCGCCGTATCGTGCTGGTGCTTCTCGCGCTGTTCGCGCTCGCGCTCGTCGTCGCGCTCGACTCGACCGAATGGCTCCGCTCCCTCGGCGGCCGCGTCACCGGCGCACGCCTCGCGCGCGCGCGACAATCAGCGCAATTCGCGGAAGGACGCTTCCGGAACACCGAGCCGGCCGGCACTGCGAAGACGTCGAATCGGGAGATGCTGCGACGCCAGTTCTTCGGCGAAGAACAACGCCATCCGGCGAAGCCCGTTCCGGTGCAGCACCGCACCACGCGCGATTACGCGACGCCGCCCGCGTCCGGCCTGCGCGCGACGTGGATCGGCTGGTCTTCCGTCCTTCTCGAGATCGACGGCCACACCGTTCTCACCGATCCGATCTGGAGCGAGCGTTGTTCACCGTCGACGCTCATCGGGCCGAAACGGCTGCACGCGCCGCCGATCGCGCTCGCCGCATTACCGAAGGTCGACGCCGTCGTGATCTCGCACGATCACTACGATCATCTCGACATGGAGACGATCCGCACGCTCGCCGCGAAAGGCACGCACTTCGCCGTGCCTCTCGGCATCGGCGCGCATCTCGAGCGCTGGAACGTCCCCGCGCCGCAGATTCACGAGCTCGACTGGCGGCAGAGCGCGCGCATCGGGGCGCTCACGCTCACGTCCACGCCCGCGCGGCATTACAGCGGTCGCGCAACCCATCCGAATGAAACGCTCTGGTCTTCGTGGGCCATCGTCGGTCCGCGCCATCGCGTCTTCTTCAGCGGCGACACCGGCTATTCGACGCACTTTGCGGCGATCGGTGCGGCGTACGGGCCGTTCGACCTCACGCTCATCAAGATCGGCGCGTCCGATCCGACGTGGAAGGAAATCCACATGACGCCCGAGGAGGCGGTGCGGACGCATCAGGATGTGCGGGGACGCGTGATGCTGCCGGTGCACTGGGCTACGTTCAATCTCGCGTTCCACGCCTGGAGCGAGCCGCCCGACCGCGCGCTCGCCGCGGCGACGAAAGCGAACGTCGCGATCGTCATCCCGCGGCCGGGGGAGCTCATCGAGCCGGCGTCGTCACGGCCCGCGCAGCAGACGTGGTGGCGATGAACGCCACGCCGTCGAAATCACGATTCACGACGAACGGCTGGAACCGCTGCGCCTCGGTGAACGTGTCCGCGTAGAGCGCGCCGATCCAGTGCATGCGCCGCGGTTGTCCGAGCCATTCCGCGACGACGGGCGGCGCGGGCTTGCGGAGGTCGACGAACGCGAGCGGCAGGTTCATGGCCGCGAGCACCGCGTCGATGGTGCCGCGCGGTGCGGCCGGGACGGTGAACGCTCGCACGTCCGGCGGTGTCGAGCCGGGCACCTGCGCGAGAAACGCGCCGCGCTCGAACGACGTGGCGATCGCGTAGTAGCCGTTGCCGTACGCGTTGCGGAGCAGAGTGCCGAGGGGCTTGTACGAGCTGCGGTCGCTGGTGGAGATGTGGGCGTTGTGCGCCCACACGATCGCGCGCGTGCCGGGCTGCCGCTGCATCGCACGGAAGAAGTTCTCGGCCATTGCCGCGTCGCGGGTCATGGCATCGGGGAGGGAACTGTTGAATTGCGCGAACTGCACGAGGAGGCGTGCGGCATCGAGCGCGGCCGCGTAGTCGCGGGATGACGTGCGCCGCACGAGCTCTCCCTCACGTGCGACCAGCCATGCGATCAGATGCTCCAGCCCCTGCACCTGTTCCGGTGTGATGTTCGTGCGCTCGAAACGGTTCGACTTTTCGTCTTCCGTGCGCACGATTTCGAGCAGCGGACGCACGCGCTCTTCGATCGGAAACGCGCGCAGCGTGGCGATCGCGGAAGCGCTGCCCTGCGGATCGAGTCCGACGAACGTCACGCGATCGGTGGTGCTCGCGTTGTGGGTGCGCAGCCATTCGACGAGTGCGCGCACTTCGCTGTTCGAGGTGATCCAGATCGAGTCGAGCGCGGCATTCATGGCCGCGCGATCGTCGCCACCCTGGATGTAGGCATTGATCGCCGCGGCGCCCGATGCCGTCCCCTCGAACGCGATCATGCGAAAGCCGAGCTTCGTGACGAGGTGCTCGATCAGGCGCTGCTTGACGGTGAAGATCTCATGCGAGCCGTGGGTCGCTTCGCCGAGTCCGACTACGCGTGCATCGCGCAACGTGTTGGCCAGCGGAGCGAGATCGTCGAACGCCATCGCCTGCTCGCGCAGCCACTTCGTCACCGCCGCTTCACGCCGCAATTCCTCCGCGAGACGCGCGCGGTATTCGGCAGGGGAGAGCAACTCGTCGACGCGGATCGTGTACTCGCCCGCCGCGGCCTTCGCATCGAACGAGCGCACCACCACGCGATGCGTGCCCGTCGCGGCCGCGGCGAATCCCAACGGCTCCGGCCCGCGCGCACCATTCGGGCTGTCGATCTCCGCGATCACCTTCCCGTCCGGCGCGTGCGCCGTCACGACGACGTCGATGCCCTGCTGCTCCACGACCACGTGCGCGAACATTCCCGCGCGCAGGCGCAACGCGTACTCGTGCTGCTCGCCGCCGGCGAGCTTCGCGGTGACGGGCTTCCCGAGCAGGACCGGCTGCGCCGCAGCCGCGAAACCGACCAACACTACCGCCGCAAGTTTGAGCATGCTCGTTCCTACGACGCGTGCAAGCCGCGGTTTCAGTCGTACGGCGCGGTGAGCGTCACTTCGACGCCATCGTCATCCTGAATGCTTTCGCGAACGGCGTCGGGACGATCGCTGGCGAAGGCATCGCCGTGGCGCCGGTAGAACGACACGAACGCGCGCGTCACCGCCGCCAGCATGCGCAGGTCTTCTTCGCTGACGGCGACTCCGGTCCGGCCTTCGACGCGGAGCGCGACCGGAAACGCGTCCGCCGCGGCGACGGGCCAGCGATACTGCTCGATCTCGCGCAGCATCGTCTCGGAGAGATCGTCTCGCGTGGTGAATGCGACCGACCGCAGCGTCACCCGCTCCTCCGCGGCACCGGGCGCTTCGCCGCGCGCGAACGAGCGGTAGTCGTCGATGGAGCTGAAGAGCAGCAGGCCGCACTCTTCGCCGGCCGCGCCGACCACCGACAGGCACGCGCGATCGACGCCGAATTGCGAAACGTCGACGCGAACGATCTGTCCGTCCATCGCGCGCTCCCACGGCGCGGCGTGGAAGAGCAGCGCCGCGGCCTCGAAAAAATCCGCGACGACCGGCGGTGGGATCGTGCCTCCGGCGAGGTAGCTGTTTTCCGGACCGCTTTGCAGGAGCGCCTCGACGATCGCCTCGAATGCGGCGTCGAGCTCCGGCACCGGCGCGACCTCGATCGGAATCCCGCCGGCCGCTGCGCGCAGCTCGGCTGCCAGCCGATCGTCGGAGACGCGGATTCTCGGAGGGCGCCGTGGCAGGCCCTCGAGAGGGCTCTGCATTGCGTCTTCGAATGACGCCGCGAACGAGACCGGCGCGTCGGCACTGCTGATCGTGGACGCGACGATCACGCCGCGCGGCAGCTCGAGCCAGAGCGCCAGTTGTTGCCCGATCGCGTCCGGGACCGCGTAGCGTCCTCCGAGCCACTCCGTCTTCATCGACGTTCGACTATACGATTACGGGCACCGATGCCGAAGAAAACCAGCGCCGGAATCCTCCTCTACCGCCGCCACGGCGGGCTCGAAGTCTTCCTCGTCCATCCCGGTGGTCCGTTCTGGGCGAAGAAAGACCTCGGCGCATGGTCCCTGCCGAAGGGGGAAATCGAAGAAGGGGAGGAGCCGCTCGCGGCCGCCATTCGCGAGTTCCACGAAGAAACGGGCTTCACCGTCGACGGCGATTTCCGTCCGCTGAAAGCGCAGCGCCAGAGCAGCGGCAAGACCATCGTCGCGTGGGCCATCGAAGGCGACTGCGATCCGTCGCAACTGCGCAGCATCACGTTCTCGATGGAATGGCCGCCGCGCTCCGGGAAACGGCAGGAGTTCCCCGAAGTCGATCGCGGCGCGTGGTTCCCGCTCGACGAAGCGCGCAGGCGCGTCATCGCCGGGCAGTCTCAGTTTCTCGAAGAGCTGTCGAGCGCGTTGCAGTAACAGGTCACGAACTGCGACGGGTTCATCAGCGTGAGCCCGCACCAGTACCCCTGCCACTTCGCCAGCGCGGACGCGGTGCTCTTCGGCGCGCCCGACGACAAATAGCCAAAGTACTGCTCGCGCGTTTTCGTGTCGCTGCCGATGGCGGACGCGATCTCGGTCAACGCCGCGGTGTCGTAGCGCCGCTTCGCGTATGCCTCGTCGAACGCATACTCACGCGCCCACGGCAGCGTCACGTTCGGCAGGTGATACGCGGTGTAGCTCTTCACCTGTCCGTTGCGTGCGACGTCCACGACCTCGAACGCCGGGTTGTTGCCGAACACCGGTGTCACGGACGGCGTGATGTGAATGAAGTCGCCGGTGGCGAGGCGGAACTCGTCCTGATGCGTATGTCCGGCCCACGAGCCGAGGATCGTGTTTCTGTACGCGGCGGTGATCTTCAGATAGCGCTGCTGGTACTCGTCCTTCCAGAACGTCTGCGGCTTCACGTCCGGACACGCGCCGCCCCACTCCTCGGTGTCGTACACGTCCATGCCCGGCGGGATGTGGAACAGCAGCCATACGCGCTTGCCGAGGAGGCGGGCGAGACGCAGCTCGTCCTCGAACCAGGCGAGCTGTTTGAGGCCCGGATCCGGCCCCGGCTTGCCGCACGGATTCGTGTAGTTCGACGAGAAGAAATTCGTGTTGAGCGCGATGATGCGGACGCGCTCGAGGGAAGGGACGTCGGCGTGGTAATACCCGCCGGTCGGAAAGCGGCGGTCGAACGAGCTCGAGCCGACGGCCGGCTTCCACACGTCGCGAACGTTCGCCAGGAACACGCTGTTCGGCGCGACCGCGTAATCGCCGCAGTCGGAGTCGTTGTTGCCGAGCGTCGGGTAGATGCGCACTCCGGGATAGGCGTCCCGCAGCGCGCCCGCGACGTACGCGATCGTTTTCGTCACGAAGGCCGTGTACGCGGCCTGACTCTTGTCCGTCGCGTACTGCTGATACGTCTTCTGGAAATCGTGCGCGAGAAAGTCGCCCGAGATGAGCACGAACGCGGGCGAGGGGATGCGCGCCTTCATCTCCGCGATTGCCGAACGGAACAGCGGCTCGTTCAGATCGTGCCCGTACGTGCTGAACGTCTTGACGGTCGACGTCGCCAGGATGGCCTGCCACCGCGACACGTCCGCCGCCTCGAGCTGCGCCACCAGCGACGGATCGGCGAACGGATCGAAGTGAATGTCGGAGACCGAGAGAAACGTCTCCGCAAACGCGGGCGCGGCGACGGCCAGCAGCATGGCGAGGAGGACAGCAGATTTGTTCATGATTCCGTAATGGTAGCGCTTACTTCTTTCCCGTTCCGTCACAGCCATTCTGACGCGCGTGTGAACTAAACTGACCGCTCGGTCAGTTTACCGGACACGATCGTCACATGCCGACCAAAGAAGAAGTCGTCGAGCAGTTCCGCTGTCAGGCCATCCGCGACGCCGCCATGCGCGTCGTGGCCCGCAAGGGCTACGACCACGTGACCGTCCAGGACATCGCCGACGAGGCCGGCATCGCCAAAGGCACGGTCTATCTCTATTTCAAATCGCGCGAGGACATCCTCGAGAAGACGATGACCTTCTCGTTCGACGAGTTCCACGCGCGCATCCACGAGGCCATCGAGGCGGGCGGTACGTTCGTCGAGATCGTCGAGCGTGTCGTGCACGCGCAGCTCGTGTATTTCGAGGAGCGCCAGGAGTTCTTCCGGCTCTATCTCGTCATGGCCGAGCCCCTCGGCGAGAGGCGTCTGAAAAAGCACGCCGTCTATCGCACCCACATCGCCCAGCTCACGAAGATGGTCGAGGCGGCGCAGCAGAAAGGCGAGGTTCGCGACGAGCCCGCCGAGCGCATCGCCATCGCCGTCAACTCCACCGTCCGCGACATCACCCTGCAGCGCCTGCACGAAAAGGCGCCCCGCCCCCTCGCCGCCGACGCCGCGTTCGTGCGTGACTACATCTGCCGCGGCATCGCCCGTTCGTAAATCAGGAGACGTTTCATGAATCGTTCGCTCATTGTCTTGCTGTCGCTCGTATCGCTCGCCGCGGCCGCGTGCTCGAAAACCGAAGCCGCCAAACCGGCGCCGCCGCCACCGGGTGTGGTCGTCACGACGGTGGTCCAGCACGACGAGCCCGTGCGCCGCGAATGGATCGGCACCACGCAGGGCGACGTCAACGCCGAGATCCGTCCGAAAGTCGACGGTTACCTGCTGCGCCGCGTCTACACCGAGGGCAGCTTCGTGCGCGCGGGACAACTGCTGTTCGAAGTCGACGCGCGCCAGGCGCAGGCGCAGTTGCAGCAGGCGCAGGCGAACCTCGCCCAGGCCGAGTCGAATCTCGCCAAAGCCGACCGCGACGTCGCGCGCTACGAGCCGCTCGCCGCGCAGCGCGCCATCAGCCAGCAGGAGCTCGACAACGCGCGCAGCGCGCAACAGGCCGCGCGTGCGACGGTCGGTGCCTTGCGTGCCGCCGTCGACAACGCGCGCCTCAACACCTCGTGGACGCGCGTGACGTCGCCGATCAGCGGCATCGCCGGCATCGCCAACGCGCAGGTCGGCAATCTCGTCAGCCCGTCGACGGTGCTCACAACCGTTTCGAAAGTCGATCCGATCCGCGTGAACTTTCCGATCAGCGAACAGGAGTACCTGCAGTACCAGCGCGATCCGCAGATGCAGCACGCGGAGCTCGAGCTCGTCCTCGCCGACGGCACGGTGTTCCCGCACAAGGGACGCATTGCGCTCTCGGGCCGCGACGTCGACGTGAAGACCGGCACCATCACCACCGTCGGCATCTTCCCGAATCCCGGCAATCTCCTGCGCCCCGGCCAGTACGCGAAAGTGCGTGCGACGACCGGCATGCGCCGTAACGCGCTCCTCGTGCCGCAGCGCGCGGTCAACGAACTGCAGGGCCTCCAGCAGGTTGCGGTGATCGGCGCGGGTAACATCGCCGAGGTGCGGCCCGTGAAGACGGGCGCGCGCAGCGGCGCGATGTGGGTCATCGAAGAAGGGCTGCAGCCCGGCGAGCGCGTGGTCATCGAAGGCTTCTCGCGTGTAAAGGACGGTCAGGTCGTGACGCCGAAGGAGGCGTCGAACTAATGGCTCGTTTCTTCATCAACCGCCCCGTCGTCGCCATCGTCATCTCCATCCTCACCGTCCTCGGCGGACTCGTCGCGCTGTTCAACCTCCCGGTCGAACAGTTCCCCGACCTCGTCCCGCCGATGATCCAGATCCAGGGTCAGTACCCCGGCGCCGACGCGCTCACGATCGAGCAGTCGGTCGCGACGCCGATCGAGCAGCAGATGAACGGCGTCGAGAACATGCTGTACATCCAGTCGACCAACGCGGGCGACGGTTCGTTCTCCACGCGCGTCACGTTCGACGTCGGAACGAACCGCGACACCGCGCAGGTCAACGCGCAGAACCGCGTGTCGCAGGCGACGCCCAGCCTGCCGACGGAAGTGAGCCAGTTCGGCCTCACGTACCGCAAGACGCAGGGCTCGCCGCTGATGCTGATCTCGCTCTATTCGCCGAAGCGCACGTATGACCCGCTCTTCGTTTCGAACTACGCGATGATCAACGTCAACGACGCGATCTATCGCGTGCCGGGCGTCGGCCAGGTGCTGAACTTCGGCGCGTCGGAGTACGCGATGCGCGTCTGGGCCAAGCCCGACCAGCTCGCGAAGCTCGGCCTCACCTCCGCCGATCTGCAGCGCGCCATCCAGCAGCAGAACGCGGTCAATCCGTCCGGACAGATCGGTGCCGAGCCCGTGCCCGCGGGGCAGGAGTTCACGTACACCGTGCGCTCGCAGGGGCGGCTCGTGACGGCCGAGGAGTTCGGCAACATCGTCGTGCGCCTCAATCCGGATGGCTCCGCGGTGCGACTGCAGGACGTCGCGCGCGTGGAGCTCGGTGCGCTCTCGTACCGCCAGCGCGCGCGCTTCAACGGCAATCCGTCCGCGAACGTGGCCGTGTTTCAGGCGCCGGGCTCGAACGCGCTCGAAGTCGCGGAAGGCGTGAAGAAGACGATGGCCGAGATCAGCCAGCGCTTCCCCGCCGACCTCGCGTACACGATCTCCGTCGACACCACGCGCCCCGTCACCGCGGGCATCGGCGAGATCCGGCAGACGCTCATCGAGGCGATGCTGCTCGTCGTCCTGGTCGTGTTCCTCTTCCTCCAGAACTGGCGTGCGACGCTCATCCCGATCATCGCCGTCCCCGTGTCGCTCATCGGCACGTTCATGATCTTTCCGCTCCTCGGGTTCTCGATCAACACGCTGTCGCTGTTCGGACTCGTGCTCGCGATCGGTCTCGTCGTCGACGACGCGATCGTCGTCGTCGAAGCGGTCGAGCATCACATCGAAGAGGGGATGGCGCCGCGCGCCGCCACGATTCAGGCGATGAAGGAAGTGTCCGGTCCCGTCGTCGCGATCGCGCTCATTCTTTCTTCCGTGTTCCTGCCAGCCGCGTTCATCGGCGGCATTCAGGGGCGGCTCAACCAGCAGTTCGCCGTGACGATCGCCGTGTCGGTGCTGATCTCCGCGTTCAACGCGCTCACGCTCTCGCCGGCGCTTTCGGCGATGCTGCTGCGTCCGCGCAAGCGCTCGAAAGGATTGCTGTCGCGCTTCTTCGGCGGCTTCAATCGCGGCTTCGAGCGCTTCACGAACGGTTACGTGCACGTCTCCGCGCTGCTCATTCGCAAGGCCGTGCTGTCGGTGGTGATCCTCCTCGCCTTCGCACTGCTGGCGGGTGGACTCGGCCGCAAGCTGCCGTCGAGCTTCGTGCCGCAGGAAGACGCGGCGTACATGCTCATCAACGTGCAGTTGCCCGACGCGTCGTCGCTGCAGCGCACGGACGAAGTGGCGAAGAAGGTCGAGAAGATCCTCGGACAGACGAAGGGTGTGCAGTACTACAACACCATCGTCGGCTTCAGCCTGTTGTCGGGCGTGTCGAACTCCTACGGCGCGACGTTCTTCTCGCAGCTCCACACGTGGGACAAGCGTCACGAGGACGGGCTCTCCGCGAACGAGATCGTGCAGAAGCTCAACGGACGCTTCCGCGCCGAGATCCCCGAAGCGACCGTGTTCGCGTTCCAGCCGCCGCCGATTCCGGGCCTCGGCACCGCGGGTGGGTTCTCGCTGTGGCTGCAGGATCGCACCGGGCAGGATCCGAAGTTTCTCGAGGAGAACCTGCAGAAGTTCCTCGCCGCCGCGCGCGAGCGGCCGGAGCTTGCAAACGTGAACTCGACGTTCCGCGCGGCCGTGCCGCAGGTGTACGTCGACGTCGACCGCGACAAGGCGCTCAAGCAGGGCGTACCGATCAACGAGGTCTATCAAACGCTGCAGACCTTCCTCGGCGGTTCGTTCGTCAATCAGTTCAATCGCTTCGGCCGCCAGTGGCGCGTGTTCCTGCAGGCCGACGCGCAGGACCGTCTGACGCCGGAAGCGATCGGGCAGTTCTTCGTGCGCAACAACGACGGCAACATGGTCCCGCTGTCGTCGCTCGTCACCATCCGTCAGACGAACGGCGCGGAGTACACACAGCGTTTCAACCTCTATCGCGCCGCGCAGGTCACGGGTGCGGCCGCGCCGGGATTCAGCTCCGGGCAGGCCATGGCCGCGCTCGAAGACGTGGCGCGCCAGATCCTGCCGCGTGAGATGGGTTACGACTGGTCCGATCTCTCGTTCCAGGAAAAACGCGCCGCCGGTACCGCCTCGCGCGTGTTCGTGATGTCGCTGCTGTTCGTGTTCCTCATCCTCGCGGCGCTGTACGAATCATGGTCGCTGCCGTTCTCGGTCCTGCTCAGCGTGCCGATCGCGGTGTTCGGTGCGTTCGGCGGTCTGTTCCTGCGCAAGTTCGATTTCGACGTGTACGGACAGATCGGCCTCGTCGTGCTGATCGGACTCGCCGCGAAAAACGCGATTCTCATCATCGAGTTCGCGAAGGCGGAGTTCGAGCGCACCGGGAACCTCGTCGAGTCCGCATTGCACGGCGCGAAGCTCCGACTGCGTCCGATCCTCATGACCTCGTTCGCGTTCATCCTCGGCTGCGTGCCGCTCTGGATCGCCAGCGGTGCCGGTGCCGCGGCACGACGCATTCTCGGCACGGTCGTCGTCTCGGGCATGCTCGCCGCGACCGTCATCGCCATCTTCCTCATCCCCGTGCTGTACGTCGTCGTCGAGCGCATCGCCCGTTCGGAGAAACGCCTGGCGGCGCGCCGCCTCGAAGAGGAGACGGCATGAAACGGCTGCTCCTTCTGACGTTCTTCGCTCTTTCGGCGTGCACGGTCGGGCCGAACTATCAGCGCCCGGCCGTCACGGTCCCTGAGAACTTTTACGGTGCGACTTCGACCGCTGACGTGCAGTGGTTCGATCTCTTCCAGGATCCCGTCCTGCGCGCGCTCGTCGACGAGGCGGTGCGCAATGGATTCGATGCGCGCATCGCCGCCGCCCGCGTCGAAGAAGCGCGTGCGCGCTTCGGCATCAGCGAATCGCTGCGCTACCCCGAAGTCGATTACCAGGCCGGTCTCGGCCGCTCGCGCGTCAACGAAGAAACCACCTCGCGTGGCGGGGCGAATGTCGGCATTTCATGGGAAGCCGACTTATGGGGCCGCATCCGTCGTCTGAACGAGGCCGCGCGCGCGCAGTACCTCGCCACGGAAGAAGGACGCCGCGCGGTGACGCTCGCACTCGTCTCGGAAGTGGCGATCGCGTACTTTGACCTCCGCGCGCTCGACGCGGAGCTCGCCATCGCGCGCCGTTCGACGGCCGCCTTCACGGACACGCGCGATCTCTTCCAGCGACGCTTCGAAGGCGGCACCGCGTCCGCCGTCGAAACCGCTCGCGCCGAGGCGCTGCTCGCGAACTCCGCGGCGGTGATCCCTCTGCTCGAACGCGCCATTGTCGCGACCGAGAATCGCATCAACTATTTAGTCGGCCGCGCTCCCGGGCCCGTCGCGCGCGGTCTGGCGCTGACCGACCAGCCGCTCCCTCCCGACGTTCCCGCGGGTCTGCCGTCCGCGCTGCTGCTGCGCCGTCCGGACATCCGCCAATCCGAACAGTTGCTCATCGCCGCGAACGCGAACGTCGGCGTTGCCGAAGCGGCGTTTTATCCGACGCTCTCGCTCACCGGCCTCCTCGGCGTGGCGAGCCCGGAGCTCTCCAACCTCTTCGACGAAGGGCGCACCTGGTCGATCCAGACCTCCCTCCTCGGGCCCCTCTTCAACGCCGGCCGCCTGCGCAACCAGCGCCGCGCCGCCGTCGCCCAGTTCGACCAGGCCCGCATCGCCTACGAAGCCGACATCACCAACGCCCTCGGCGAAGTCTCGACGGCGCTCGTCTCCGTCGAGAAGTTGCGCGCCGTGGAAGCCGAACGCGCGCGCGCGGTGCGTGCAAACGAAGAGGCCGTGCGCCTCGTGACGCTGCGCTACGAATCCGGCCTCTCCGCCTACTTTGAAGTGCTCGATGCCATGGAACGTTTGCTCGCCGCGGAAAACGCACTCGCCGATACGCGCCGCGACCGCCTCATCGCGCTCGTGCAGTTCTATCGCGCGTTGGGTGGAGGGTGGGAAGCAGGAGAGTAGATCGAGCGCGCCCGCTATTCGGGTGCGCTCGTCACATCCTGTCCCGTCGGTCCGGCGACGGCGCCTTTCGCTTCGAGGAACTTCACCACCGCCTCGTGGCCCGCGCGCCGCGCTTCGGAGAGCGGAGTGCGGCCGTCGTCACTGCGTGAATTGAGCTCCGCGCCGCTGTCGACGTAGAGCCGCACGAGCTCGAGCTTTCCACTGAACGCGGCCTCGTGCAGTGTGCTGAAGCCGTTGGCCTGACGGTCGAGCACATCGGCGCCGGAGTCGAGCAGCAATTTCGCCGCGTCTACCTGACCGGTGAGCGTTGCCACGATCAGAGGTGTGTTGCGGAAGCGGTTCGCCGCGCGCGCGTGCACGTCGGCGCCGCGCGCGAGGAGCACGCGGATCGCCGCGGTGTTGCCGCCGAATGCGGCGTAATGCAGTGGCGTCCATCCGAGGTGGTTGCGGGTGGAGACGGCGGTGGGATTCTGGCGGAGCATGCGCTCGAGATCCGCGGCATCGCCGACGGCCGCGGTCTCGAACACGTCGAGCTTCGGCTTCTCGGCCAACACACGGCGAAGCGCGTCGTTGCGCTGCGGCGGGATGAAGTTCTTCTGTTCGTCGAACTGGAAGAGCGCCGCGGACACGGGACTCATTTGCGGTTGCGTGGCAGCGGTGGCGAGCAGGATCAGAAAAATGAAGATGATCATCGTGTTCCTCCGCCGGCCAAGGTAGGACGCGGTTCGCGATCGCGCATGTGCCGTTCGGCCTATGGCCGCGCTGCCGCCGTGGTGCGACCATGTTCGCGATGGATGATCGCGCGCGGCAGATCCGCATCGGCGGGACGATTGCCTGGCTCGCTGTCGGCGTACCGCTGACGCTGGAAGCGGCGGGCTCGCTGTCGCGGCTTGGCGTCTGGGCGGCGTCGTTCCTCATCTTCGGTGCCGCGTACTGGCTCGCGACGGGTCGCGCGAAGCCGCCATGGCCGCTCCTCGCGGTGCAGGTGGCGGCGGTGGTCGGGCAGGTGCTGACGCTCTGCAACGGCTTCGAAGGAACGCTGCTCGTGCTCGTCGCGGTGCAGCTCGCGAGCGCGCTGCCGCGCCGGCAGGCCATCCTCTGGATCGCCGCGCAGACGCTGCTCCTCGGCGCCGCGATCACCATTCACTGGTCGTTCCGTTCCGCGGTACTGCTCGTGCCGCCGTATCTCGCGCTGCAACTGCTGGCGTGGATTGCGTTCGACCTCGTGGCCCGCGAATCCGAGGCGCGGCGGGCGCTCGAGCAGAGCAACGCGGAGCTGCGCGCGCTGCAGGAAGTGCTCACCGACGCGGGCCGCATCGCCGAGCGTCTGCGCATCTCGCGCGAATTGCACGATGCGGCCGGGCACCACCTCACCGCGCTGTCGCTGAACCTCGAGGCGGCATTGCAGCGCACGAGCGGCGACACGCGCGCGTCCGTCACGACCGCGCAGACGCTGGCCCGCGAAGTCCTCGGCGAGATTCGCGGCATCGTCGCCGCGATGGACGACGATCGCGGTCTCGACCTCGGCAACGCCGTCGCGTCGCTGGCCGCCGGCATTCCGCGGCCGCGCATTCATTTCCGGATCGCCGCGGGGCTGCGCGTCGAAAACGCCGAGAGCGCGCGGACGATCCTCCGCTGCGCGCAGGAGATCATCACGAATGCCGCGCGTCACTCCGGCGCGGAGAACCTCTGGATCGTCGTCGATCGCGAGGAAGGGACGGTGCGCATCCGCGCGCACGACGATGGTCGCGGTGCGGAGGACGTGCGCGACGGTTTCGGCCTCCGCGCCATGCGCGCACGCGTCGAAGCCCTCGGCGGCACGTTGCGCGTCGAGAGTCACGCGCAACGCGGCTTCAACGTCACCGCGGTCGTGCCGGTGGAGGCACCGTCGTGATCCGCGTGTTCGTCGCCGACGATCAGGTGCTCGTGCGGCAGGGATTGCGCGCGCTGCTGAACCTCGAGCCGGAGATCGAGCTCGCGGGCGAAGCAGGCGACGGTGCGGAAGCGATCGAGCGGATCCCGCCCGCGCGCGCGGACGTGGTGCTGCTCGACGTGCGCATGCCGCACAAGAGTGGCATCGAGGTGCTGCGCGCGCTGCAGGCGGCAGGTACGTTGCCTCCGACGCTGGTGCTCACGACGTTCGACGATGCGGACGCGGTACTCGAGGCCATCCGCGCCGGCGCGCGCGGGTTCCTCCTCAAAGACATCGCTTTCGATCAACTGATCGGCGCCATTCGCTCGGTCGCCGCCGGCGCGACGGTGTTTCAGCCCGCGATCACGCACCGCCTCACCGAGCGCGCACGCGATCGCCGCGCGTCGACCGTCACGGACATCGAGCCGCTCACCAGCCGCGAGCTCGAAGTCGTGCGCCTCATGGCCGGCGGCTACAGCAACAGCGAGATCGCGCACGCCCTGCGTACGGCGGACGGCACGGTGAAGAATCACGTCTCGAACATCCTCGCCAAGCTCGGCGCGCGCGACCGCACGCGCGCCGTGCTCAAAGCGCTGGAGGCGGGGTTCCTCACGGACTGATCGCACGTCACTCCGCGAACTGCGCCACCTCCTCGAGGTGGCGCTTCGCTACGCGCAGGCTCCGTCCCGCGAGCGCGTCCATCCACCGCCCTTCGATTCTGCGCGACGCCCACAGCATGGCCGCGAGGAACACGATGCCGAAGGCGAGGTTGGCGAAGATCCAGCGCGTGTTCAGGAGCGCCCAGGCGTCGAGGCCGAGGAGCCCTTTCATCGTCACGATGAGGAGCGGTGTCCAGAGCAGCGGCGCGGCGCTCAACGTCCAGCGCAGGGCGCGGATCTCTTCGATGCGCAGGCGTTCGACCTGTCGCCGGATCGCCACCACCGGCTCCGCGTAGTCGACGCCGCGGAGCAGCACGAGCTGCCGGAGCAGCGGAGCGCTCAGCAGGATCACGGCGAGATGCAGCACGAGTCCGGGCAGGAGGAAACGCGGCTCGCGAATGTGATCGGCCACGAACGAGCCGGTGAAGAGCAGCAGGATTCCGTCGAGGATCAGTTCGAGAGTGACGTTGCGCCAGTGCCGCCGCAGCGAGTCCTCCGCGCGCACGATCGCGCGAACCGCGCGCGTGTTGATGCGGATGGCGTCGGGTTCCATCCACCGCTGTTTGAAATCGTCGAGCTCCATCGTTCGTCCTTTCACTTGGTCCCCAGCTCGCGCCGCAGGCGCTGCTTGAGGCGGTTGATCTTCGTCGAGACATTCGTCGCGGAGATGCCGAGGACTTCCGCGATTTCTTCCTGGCTGTTGCCGTCGAGGTAGAGGATCACCAGCGCTTTGTTCAGCGCGTCGAGTCCGGCGATCCACTCGTGCAGGAGGCGCGACTCATCGCTCGGAGGTTCGGGCGCCGCGATCTCGAGCAGCGGCTCGTCGAACGGCATCAGGTCGCGCGTCCGACGGCTCTCGCTGCGATGGAACGAGATCGCCACGTTCATCGCGATGCGGTACATCCACGTCGAGAAGCGGTACTGCTCGTCGTAACGCGGGAACGCGCGCCAGAGCTGGACGACGATCTCCTGCACGAGATCGCGCCGGTCCTCATCGCCGCGGCAATACGTGCCGGCGACTTTCCACAGAATCCGGCGATGCTCGTCGAGCCGCGCCAGGAAGTCTTCTTCGGTTGCTGCCTTCATGCTGCTTCGTGATTCGCACGGGGAAAGGAAATGTCACACGTCGAGCAATGATGCGCGCGTCGATGGGGCGACGGGCGATCGACGCACTTCATGACTCCCGGCGGTCAATCCGGCAGCAGATCCTCGGGCGGTTCGCGCGGATCGAATGGGCGCGGACGCGACGGTCCGATCATGTAGATGCACAGCGTGACGAAGAAGCCCGCCAGCGCGGCGTAACCGTAGCGTCCTCTCCACAAGGCGAGCACGCCGAGGGTGAGCATCACCGGCAGACCGATGATGGCGCCGATGAAGTTCGCCATCGAGCCGGCTTTGAAGTGGACGCCGGGGCGGCCGGCCAGTTGCGCGAGAAGCGTCTTTACGAACGGCGTGTACGTGCGCCGCCGATCCTCGAAGTTGTTGAAGCCCGCCCAGCTCACGTGGCGCAGATCGACACGTCCGCGCGCGGTGTGGATGCGGCAGATGTAGTACTCGCGCTGCTTCGTGTGCTCGTATTTGAGATGCACCGTCAGGATCTCGCTGAGCAGGATCGTGCGGGCCATCGCGCCCTCGACGACGAGACGGTCATCGTACACGGAGTAACAAGCTCCGCTCTCGAGGACGGAGCGGCGAAAGCAGTACTTCGCGAGCGGGGTATCACTCATGGGATGCGGAGAGTGTACGCTCCACGCGATGACTCACGATCTCGAGCACACGATCGCCCTCCTCGCACGCACGCCTGCCGCACTCGACGCGCTGCTGCGCGGACTGCCCGACGTATGGACGCGCAGCAACGAAGGGGAGAACACGTGGAGCGCGTACGACATCCTCGGGCATCTCATTCACGGGGAACTGACGGATCGGATCCCGCGGACGCGGCACGTGCTGCAATTCGGCGACACGCGTCCGTTCGCGCCGTTCGACCGCACGGGATTCCAGGCGGACGGTCGCACGCTCGAGGAATTGCTCGACGAGTTCGCACGCCTGCGCGCGGAGAACCTGAACGAGCTTCGCGCACTGCAACTGCAGCCGTCCGATCTCGACCGCCCCGGTCTCCATCCCGCCCTCGGTCCGGTGACGCTCTCGCAGCTCCTCGCCACCTGGGCCGCACACGATCTCAGTCACCTGCACCAGTTGTCGCGCGTGCTCGCGCATCAGTACCGCGATGCCGTCGGTCCCTGGACGGCCTACCTCGGCGTCCTGCACTGCTCCGGACACAGCTCCTGATCCGCCGATCCGGGGAACGACGAGGGGCCTCCGGGGCGTCTCCCGGGCGGGGAAAGCAGCGTCCACGCGCCGTAGATGTGATTGACTCGGATAAGAGTCATTCCGAGGGACGGCGTCGGTCGGTACCGCACTGCACGTAGACAATTTCTTCCTTCCCTCGGTGTCGCGCGATGCTCATGCCCGGAGATCGGATGACCCATGACTGAGCACCACTTCGAAACAGAGATTACGGGGAAGCTGGAGATCGATCCGGAGGCGTTGCGCGAGCGCGTGTACCGGACGGCCACGGGGATGGTGCGGGTGAGTGTGCAGTGGCCGCGCGTGACGGACAGCCCGTCGTTGCGCGTCGGAATCGATGTGATCGACGCGCGCGAAGGAGGCGATCCGCGCGACGTCCCGGCGTTCGTCGAATTGTTCTTTCACGACGCCTTTCTGATTCTGAACATCGCCTCGCCGGGCTCCTTCGGCGGCGTGATCGCGACCGCGGGAGGCGAGTATCGCGTGCGCGAGCTCTCGCTCGATTCGCACGTGTTCGACGTCGCCGAGGGACGGGTGCCGCTGGCGGACGTCGTGCGGTGGTACGACGGACTGCAGGTGCATGCGCGCCAGGTCGCGGAGACGCCGCTCACGAAAGCGCTCTTCCATCTGCTGCATCTCGCGCGCACGCCGGCCTCCGACTGGCTGACGGTGCTGCATCTCGCGCATGCGGCGGACGCGTTGAACGTGCGCAGCGAAGAGCTGTACGAGCTGCTCGAGACCATCTGCGGCGGCGCCGCGCCGGTGCTGCATCCGATGCACGACGAGGCGCTCGACGAACGCGTGGACGAGGGCGAGCTCGCGATGGCGGATGCGATCGACGCGGCGGCGAAAGAGATCGTGAAGGCGCTGCAAGTACACTGCGCGCCGCATGCGTAAGCTGATCGTTATGGCGGTATTCGTGGCGGCGCCGGTGTTTGCGGCGTCGCCGTTTCTTCGCGCGGGAGTGGGCTCCGATCGCGGCGGCGATACGACGGTGCGCGACCGCGATTGCACGGCCACCGCGCCGCCGGCGTTGTTCGGGTGCGGCATCGACGCGCGCGGCGACTTCGGACGCAGTGCGGCGTGGAATCTCGGCGCCGGCTACGAATGGAACGCGACGCGGGTCGAGCTCGCGATCACCCATCGTCCCGGCTTCGAGCTCGACGCGCAGGCGAGTTTCCTCGGCGTGAGCGAAGACCAGCCGGTCGACGCGCGGGTGAAATCGACCGCGGCGATGCTGCAGACTTCGCGGCAGTTCGGATGGTTTTTCGTGGAGGGGGGAGTGGGCGTCGCGCGAAACACGATCGACACCACGCGCTACTCGTTTCCGTCGATTGCGCCGGAAGCGGTGACGATCACGGAAGGTGGGACGCACAACGCGTTCGCGTGGAGTGCGGGCGCCGGAGTGACGGTGCCGGTGCGTCCCCGACTGTCGCTCGACATTGTCGTGAGCTACGCACGTCTCGGCCACATCGAGACGGATGCCGGCACCGCCACGATCATCCGTCCGAATCGGACGCTGATGCTGGAGATCGCCGGCACCGAGGCGAAGCTCGAGACGGCGGGTGTGCGCGCGTCGCTGCGCTGGCGCCTCTGAGGTGCCACCCCGTCACCAGGCGGCGTAATAGCCTGCGGGCGCGAGCACCGTCATCCCCTCCACTTCCACGCGGATGCTCCGCCACTCGTTCTCGCGCGTCGCCGGCTCGGTGCGCACGAACGCGAGAACCTGCCCACGCAGCGCCGCTTCGATGTCTGCGTAGACGTCGGGGAGCTCCGCGAACTGCTGGAGGAGGCGCGCCGTGCCGCCCGTCGACTGCGCGACGCGTTGCAGCTCGCGATCGGTCGGCTCGACGTTCGCGATCCTGCCGATCGGCACGTCCTGCAACGCCGAGATGACGTGGATGGGCACGTTCACGCGGCGCGCGAGCTCGCCCACCTCTTCCGCGCTGTAGCTGCTCGAGACGTCGTGGCCGTCGCTGAAGACGACCATGGCGCGCCGCCCCTGGATCCCTTCGAATTGCAGCAGGCCGAGGACGAGCGCGTCGTGCAGCGCGGTCAGTCCGTCGGGACGGAGGGCCATGATCCGCTTGCGCAGCAGCGCGACGTCGGAGGTGGCCGGCTGCACGAGCCGCGCGCGCGTGTCGAATGCGACGAGGAACGCGCGATCGCGTGGACCGAGAATCGTTTCGAGGAAGCGGATGGCGGCTTCCTGCAGATCGGGCAACGTCTTGTCCATGCTGCCGGAGACGTCGATCAGCATGCCGATCGTCAGCGGCGACTCGGCCGCGGTGGCGATCGACTGCACGCGCCGCGTGCGCGCGCCTTCGCGGACGACGATCTTTTCGGGTGCGATCGTGCCGCCGCCGACGATCGTCAACGGCAGCTCGGCCAGGACGACGTCGGCGCGTCCCGCCGCCCCGCTCGCGTTCAGCAGCACCGCATCCTCGGAAGTCCGGCCGTCGTCGAGCTCCGCAACCGCGCGCAGCACGCCGAGCTCTCCTGCCGGAATCTGTACCGTTGCGTCCCACGGCGCGTTCGTGAGCACCGCGCGGTCCGCTTCGTTCCACGAGATGACGACGCGTTGCACGCGCCGCGCGGCCGGTGCGCGCAGGTTCAGTGACACGCGAACCGCACCTTCGACGGCGCCTTCCGCCGGCGAAACGATGCGCAAGCGGAACGTCTCGCCGGCTTCGTTGAGGATGCGCTCGTCGCTGCCGGCTTCGTGTCCGCTGCGATCGAAGGCGACGACCCGGACCGCGTGCCGCTCGGGCACCGCGCCGAAGTCGATCGTCGCGGAGAACGGCGGACGCGTCACGCTGACGAGCTCGCGGCCGTCGAGGTGGAACGTCACTCGCGCGACGGCATCGGAGGAGACGTGGGTCTGCACGGTCTGCAGACCGCTGACGATCTGCCGCGAGGGAGGAAGGATGCGGATCGTGGAGCGGCGTGCCGGCGGCGGGGGCGATGCCTCGGCTCCGTTCGGGATGGCCTGAAGGATCTCGTTCGCGCGCTGCTGCGTCTCCGCATCGCCCTCCTTCGCCGCGCGCGCCAGCACCGTGCGCGCGGTTGCAGGATGACCGAGGCGGAGCATGCCGATCGCGGCGTCGACGTCGGCGGCGAGCGGGGCACCTGCTTCGATCCTGCGCGCCGCCTCCTCGAAATGCGGCGCCACCTTCGCGACCGAGTCGATCAGGATCCCGAGCTCGGTCGTCGTCGGCACCATCGGCCAGCGCACGCGCAGCACGCCCGTGCGATCGAAGAGCGCCACCGTCGAACGTTCCGCGTTCGACGGCAGGACGGCGAAGACCACCAGATGCAACCGGCGGGCGATGACCGGATGCGGCACCGACAGGCGCTCGAACTCGTCGCAGCGCGCGCAATCCGGCGTGCGGAAGACCACGAGGATCGGCTTGCTCTCGCGCTTCGCCTGGTCGAGCACCGCGCGCCATCGGGCGTCGGCTGCCGCATCCGTCGCGCGCAGCGGGAAGCAGTACAGGAGCAGAAGCAGCGACAGTGCGATGCGCAAACGTCTACTTTCGAATGGCACGTCTCCGCGGGGTGGTGTCGAGCATGCGCAGGAATCCGCGGTCGACGAAATTGTAGAGCGATTCGCTCGCGACACGCAGATACGCGGCGGTCAGTCCGGCGGCGGTATTGACGAGACGCACGGAGTGCTCGCGGTCGGCGCTCGTGGCGATGGGCGTGCGTCCCGGCGTGCGGAACGTGGTGGTGAACAGGTCGCCGTTCTCCTCGAAGCCGATCACGAACGCACCGTCGCGCGCGACGACGGAAGGGGCGCGGCCGGTGGTCACGGTCGGCTCGTCGCCCGAAATGCCGAAGCGGAGCACGCGCCGCGCCTGGATGGTCTTGTCCGACAGCCTTTCCCACACGACGAGGAACTCGGTGCCGTTCGACGCGATCGACGGGGCGCGGTCGTTCTCCGTCGCGCCGAGCTGCAGCGCCTCGGCGTCGAGCAACGCCAGGTCGTCGCTCAGCCGCACCGCGTCGACGTCGTACGTCGGCGGCAGCGGAGGATTGCACAGCCCGCAATCCGCGGTGTCGGAGTAGCGCGTCCACGCGACGAGCCACAGGTCCTCCATCGCACCGACGGCGATGTCGAATCCGCGCAGGCTGCTCGACGGCAGCTCGACCGGCGCGTCGATCGTCAGGTCGCGCTGCAGGCGGTTCGCCAGCAGTGCGTTCCGCAAGCGGTTCGTGTTCGGGTCGTACTCCGACGTGCTGCGGACGAGGAGCGCCTCACGGCCGTTCGAGCCGAGGCCGATGGCGGCGGCGCAGGTCTGCGACACGACCTTGCCGTTGCCGTCGAGGTTCAGCCCCTCGTGCGTCACGCGCGCGGCGCGCACCGCGCAATCGCCGCTTGGCTTTTCTTCGATCCACGCGACCACGTAATTCGCGCCGTCGAAGGTGACCGCCGGCGGCTGGTTGACGTGTTCCGCGAGCACGATGCCTTCGCCGTCGAGCGGCGCGCCGTTCGCGCTGATGCGGCCCACGCGCAGTTCGGAACGATCGCGCGACTCGAGCCAGGCGCCGAGGAAACCGTTCCCATCGGTCGCAATGCGCAACTCGGTCTGGCGCGGCGCCGCCTGCGACAACAGCACGCGATCGCGTCGGGTGTCGATGGCCTCGGCGAACATGTCGCTGCCGCTCGGCAGGCGATCGAAGTCCTCGGACCACACCGCCACGGCCGCATTCGCGTGCGCGCCGAGGACGATCGAGGTGGTGGACGTGCTGCTGGCGTCGAGCGGCAGACGGCCCGTCTCGATCCCCGCGGCATCGAGCACGCGCGCCTCGGCACCGGTCGCGGTGAAGGCCGCGAGCAGATAGCCGCTGCCGGACGCCGCGAGGTCCGACACGGAGTACAAACGCGTTCCCTCGTGCACCGTGCGCACGAGCGTCGTGCCCGCACCGTCGAGCTGCTCGGTGACGAGCGTGTCATTGGTGGTGGTGTAAGCCAGGAGATAGCTCTCGCCATCCGAGGCGAGATTGACGGTGCTGCCGGAGGCGAGCGTGCGCACGGTGCCGAACGTCCCGTCGAGCGTCACCGGAACGCCGACGAGGTCGACACTCGTCCCGAAGAAGCGCGTCCAGGCGACGTAGAAACCGTCGTCGTTCGTGGCGATGACGGGCGACCAGTCGGAGCGGCCGGCGCGCGGGAAGGTGATGCGCTCGCCCGCGGCGGTGCCGTCGGCTTCGATGAACTGTCCGTAGAGCGGTGTTTCCGGCCACTCGCCCGTGTGGATGATGAGCGTGCGGCCGTTCACGGACGCGGCGGCGTGCGGGGTGGTGATGCCGGCGATCTCGCGCGGCTGCGCGTCGAGGACGCGGCCGTCGCGGTCGACGCGCACCCAGCGGAACGTGCGGCGGTCCCAGTCCGTCCAGCCCACGATGTAGACGTTGCCGGTCCAGGTCAGGACGTGGAAGCCGGCGGTCTGCAATTGCGCCTGCGGCAGCCGGATCGGACTGGCGTCGAGCGGCTTGCCGTCAGGACCGATGCGGGTCACGTACAGCGGAACGTCCGGCATCCGGTCGTCGTACCAGCCGACGAGGAAGTTCGTGCCGTCGGTGGCGATCCGTGGCGCGCGCTGGTGAAACGCGGCCCGCTGCCTTGCCACGCTCGAAACCGGCAGCTCGGGAGCGGCGAAAAGGACCGGGGCTACGAGCAGGATGCTGACGAGAGCGGCAAAGACGGAATTGCGCATATGCAGATAAGAATATGCCGCATCAGCATAAAGCGCAAGGCGAGTGTGGCACCGCGTGTTGCGGTGCCACGTCAGGGCGGAAGTCAGCAGGTGCAGATGCCGGCGTTGAACTCCGACTCGGTGACGAACTTGGAGGTGCCGTTCTGGCATTTTTCCTCCCACCACGAATCAGGCGTGCACCACTCGCTGCAGTTCCCGTTGTCGCAGATCTCCTCGAGGTGCACGCGCCACTTCCACGGCGTGCTGCCGTTGTAGGAGTTCGGGTGATGGCCGTTGCATTCGACGCCGTAGATGCCGAGGAGCGTCTTGCTGGTGCCGCAACCCGAGTAGTAGTAGGTGAGCTCGGATCGCTCCGGCAGTGCGTACAGCGTGGGCGGTTGCATGAAGATCGCGGTGAGCATCACGGTGAGCGCGAACACGAGTCCCGGCCGGCGACGAATCGAATTCCTCATATCTCCTCCAGTCAGTGGTGAACGGGGTAGAGAGGGACTGCCTGATTCGGGGAATTCGGGAAGTATGGGCGTATGGCGAAGGGAACGCAACCATACGGCCGGTCGCGTACACTCGCCCGCCGTGGCCTCCAGCATCCTTCCCGGAGCGACGATCAGTCACTACCGCATCGTCGAGGTGCTCGGCGAAGGGGGAATGGGGTGCGTCTATCTGGCGGAGGATCTGGTCCTCGGCCGACGCGCGGCGCTCAAGCTGATTCGAGCGGCCGACGACTCCGACCTCATGCGCCAGCGCCTGCTGCGCGAGGCCCGCGCCGCCTCGGCGCTGCTGCATCCGAACGTCTGCACGATCTACGAGGCCGGCATCTGGGAAGGCGAACCGTTCATCGCCATGCAGTACGTCGACGGCGCGCCGCTGTCGGAGACGAAGCGCGACCTCTCGACCGGCGCGATCCTGCGCGTCGCGGCGGGTGTGGCGGAGGGACTCGCCGAAGCGCATCGTCTCGGCCTCGTGCATCGCGACATCAAGCCGCAGAACGTGATGGTCAGCGATCGCGCCGTCGTCATCCTCGACTTCGGCCTCGCCCGGACGGTCGACGCACGGCAGGACGAACAACTCACCGCCAACGATTCCGTTGCCGGCACCGCGCCGTACATGTCGCCCGAGCAGCTCCGCCGTGAATCGCTCGACGGACGGAGCGACGTCTTCAGCTTCGGCGTGATGCTCTACGAGCTCCTCGCCGGACACCGTCCGTTCGACCGCAACTCCGTCGTCGACACGATCGGCGCGATCCTGCGCGACGAGCCGGCGCCAATCGGAATGCACGGCGGCGCGGGTGCGGCGCTCGAGGCGCTCGTCTTCCGCATGCTGCACAAAGACGCGCGCGGCCGTCCGGCCGCGGCCGAGGTTGCGCGCGAAATCGAAGCGCTGCGGCGGCAGGGCGACTCCGGAAGCATGCCGACGCAAGTGATCGGTGCGCAGACGGTGCGCAGCGCCGCGCCGCCGTTGACGACATTGCGGCTCACGTCGTCCGTCGTGAACGTCGATCCCGAGGCAGCGAAGCTCTATCTCCGCGCGCGCGAGCTGTGGAAGAAACGCAACCCGCCCGCGATGCGCAACGCCATCGTGCTCCTGCAGCAGGCCATCGAGCTCGAGCCCGAATACGCGCGCGCTTACGCCGCGCTCGGCGACTGCTATTTCTTCCTCGGCTTTCTGCAGGTGTCGTCGCCGGACGCGGTGTTTCCGAAGGCGGAGGCGGCGCTCGCGCGCGCGATCGAGCTCGAGCCGTCGCTGGCGGAGGCGCATGCGTCGCGCGGATTCCTCCAGACCGTGTACGGCTGGAACGCGAAGGCGGCGGAGGAGGCGCTCGACGAAGCCATCCGTCTCGACGACAAGCTCGCGAACGCGCATCACTGGCGCGGCCTCTATCTGCGCACGCAACGCCGCTTCGACGAGGCCGATGCCGCGCTGCGAAGGGCGTCGGCGCTCGATCCCCTGTCGCCGATCATCGCGACGGCCTGCGCCCTCGTGCCGATGGACCGGGGCGACGTCGACGCGGCGATCCGCATCTGCCGCACCGTGATCGAGTCCGAGCCGGCGTTCATCCCCGTGCACTTTTATCTCGGCCTCGCGCTGGAGCGTCGCGGCCGGACGGCGGAGGCGATCGCCGAATATCAGACCGCCGTCGACATGGCCGCGGCGGATGCCGAGGCGACACCGGCGCTCGCACACGCGCTGTTTCAAGCCGGACGCGTGGAAGAAGCGGAAGCGGTGGTGGCCCGCCTGCGCAACGCGGCGCAGGAGCGGTTCATCTCCCCCTTCTTCTTCGCCGTCGCCGCTCTCGGCGCCGCACGCCACGATGAAACGCTCGACCTCCTCGACGAAGCCGTGTCGATGCGCGCCATGCGCATGTACGACCTCCACCTCGACCACCGTTTCGCGCCGTTGCGTGAGGACGCCCGATTCCTCGCGCTGCTGGAGCGGGTCGGGATGGAGGGATAGACGTACGCCCTTCCTTACTCTCCATCCGGCATCGGATTGGCAGCGCCCACGCCTCCGGAAACAATGGAGGTTTTCGATGATCAAACGTGCAGTGCTCGTTCTCTCTCTTCTTCTTCTCCCGCTCGCTGCGACCGCGCAGCAGAATGAGCTCGGGGTGTTCATCTCGACGTCGCAGCTCGAGAGCAGCGACATCGAGGATGCCGGGGATCTCTTCGAGGTCGATTTCGAAGAGGACATGGGCTTCGGCGTGCTCTACAACCGCTTCTGGGTTGGCGGGTTCTCGACGGAGTTCGCGTATCAGCGTCTCGGGGCGGATCTGACGCTGTCGGCCGACGACATCACCGAGCAGGTGGGGGATCTCGACCTCGACATCCTCTCCGCGACCGGGCAGTTGCACTTCATGCGCGGCGGGATGATCAGTCCGTACATCGGCGGTGGCGTGGCGTACGTCAGCGGCGAGGCGGGCTCGATCGACGAGGACGAGCTCGACACGGTCGATCTCGAGAGCGAGGTCGAATTTCTCGTCAACGCCGGCCTCAACGTCGGTCTCGGCCGCTCGTTCTCGATCTTCGTCGACGGCAAGTACATCATGTACGAGGCGCGCGGCGAGGGGGACAGCGACGGCGAAGCGCTCGACCTCAATCCGCTGATCATCGCGGGCGGCGTGAAGTTCCGCTTCTGATCTGAACCCAGGCGAGGCCGGACGCGGTGGCGTCTCGTTCACGGGACGCCACCGCGCCGGCAAGTTTCGGCAGCCTTTCTCAACTGTCGGGCGGATCAACACCGTGCGGAATCTGCACCGGCAGGATGGGCCGTCGCGGGATCGGCAGCAGTGACCGCGGAACGTCTGCGCACGTTGCCTCGTATCAATGCCGTGACGCGCACGCTGCTCGCGGTCCTGCTTCTGCTGTCGCTCGCACCGCGTGCGAGCGCGAATGAGGTCTGCCGATTCCGCGCGAACGACGCGGAGAATCCCTTCCGCCGCTGGCTGCACTCGCAGGAAGTCACGTGCGTCGCCGCGGGAACGCCGCTCGATTTTCCGTCCGGGCTGTGGAACGTGTTCGTGCGCGGCGCGAAGACGATCTCCACGACGCCGCTGCTGGTCGACGGCGACGCCTGGATGCCGCCGATCGATCCGCCGCTCCCGGAAGGCGCGTTCGTGATTCCGCGGTTGCCGGAGGGGCGGGCAGGAGTGATCTACGTGCCGCGGCGGGGGAGTGCGTTTCCCGTCGACGGTGCCCGCGTCATCGTGCCGGCAGACGAACCGTTGTGGCTGTTCGTCGTCGAAAAAAGCGCGCCGGTGGCGGTGATCCCGATCGCACCGCTCGCGGCCGGAAGCGAGCGCGAAGTCGATGCGCGCGGTGCCGGGACACCCGCGATCGTCGGCTGGCTGCACGTGCCGGATGCGGATCGCAAAGAGCTGACGAGTGTGAATGGAGTCGCGAGTCCCATCCTTCGTGCGGGTTCGCGCGAAGGCGATCCATTGCCGGCCCCGGCGCTGCTGCACGGTGCGTTCTTTCGCATCGCCGGCGCCGCGGATGCGAGCACGGAGGTGCGCGTCGAAGGGAAGGGGTGGCTGCCGGATCGCCGCATGGTGAAGGGGAATCCCGGCCTCACCGTCGCGGCCTCGCCGCTGCTCGTGCGCGGTACCGGCACGCTGACGGTGCACTGGAACACGCAGGACGATCTCGTGGCGCTCGACCGCTCCATCGGTTCGTGCGAAGACGAAGAAGAAGCGCCGCGTGTCGTCATCACGATCTCGAAATGCGCATCGCTGCGCGCGGTGGGTCGCGATTCCGAAGAATGCACGGTCATCCGCGAGCAACCGGTGGAGGGTTTCTTCGGCAGCTTCACGTTCGAGGACATCGTGCCGGGCGTGTACCGCGGCGCAATGCGCTACGGGAAGCTGCCGCCGGCGACTGGCGGCACGACGGTCGCCCCTCTGCGCATCGCCGACCTGCGCATCTTCGCCTCCTATCTCACCGGGTACGGCAGCGTCACCCGCGGAGGCGAGCCCCTCGGCGAAAAGGTCGCCATCCACTTTCCGAACGGCATCGGCTTCGCGCCCGCCGATTCCGAGGAGTATCAGGCGGTGCTCCAGCCTCCGGGAGTCGAGCCCGAAGCGCAGATCCGCGTCGAAGCGTGCGATGGTTCGCCGCGCGCGGTGGTGCTGGCCGAGGACCGGCCGCGGCGGATGACGCGATTCAACATCGACATTCCGGGGAACGAGCTGGAAGTCCGCGTGAGCGATACGTTCACGAGCGAAAGGCTGCGCAACGCCTCGGTGAAGCTCGAGTCGTGGGCGGTGCGGCAGCCGCGGCGCGTCGTCTTCACCGTCACGCGCAACGCGGACGAGCACGGCACCGTGGGACTGGCCGGCGTACCGATTCGCGAGACGACGCTCACCGTCAGCCACACGGGCTACGAGACGCGCACGACGGAACGGTTCACGATGCCGAAGAGCGGCACGCACACGGTCGACGTGCAACTCGTTCCGCTGCGCGGCACGCGCGGCAAAATCGAATCGAATGCGGCGTTCGTCAACGGTGCGGTCGTCTGGTACTCGCCGACGGGCTCGCAGACCGAGCGCGCCGACCTCGCGCCGGATGGCACGTTCGTCTACCAGAACTGGCACACGGCGGAGGAGACGATGGCGGTCGTGTCGGCGTCGCATCCGCTGTGGGTGATGCGCGCGCCGGAGTCGGAGCGGCGCAAGAGCCTCAACCTGCGGTTCCCCGACGCGCCGCCGGCGGCGTTCGACGTCTGGCTCGCCGGCACCGTTTCTCCAACCGACGAGCGCTACATCGGCGTGGCCATCGGCGGCGTGCGCGTGCCGCAGCCGCTGCTCGCGCAGCATCAGAGGCTGCGGCGCCAGCCCGAGACGATGCACGGCGCCGGCCCGCAATCCTTCCGCGATCTCCTTGCCACCGGCCCCATCGAAGTGCTCCTCGGGCCGGTCGTCACGGACGTCGAGCTGCGCGAGCGGCACCTCGACGTCTTCGCGTTCGTCCGTTTCGCCGATGTGCCGCGTCAGCGGCTGGAGGCGGGGGCGAAGGACGTGGTGTTCACGGTGAAGTAGTTCCGAGCGAGGCGCGATACTCCACCACGCGGAACTGCCGGATCGCATTCGCCTTCGTCGCCAGACAGGACGGCCGCACCGGTTCCGAGGCCGCGTAGTACTCGATCGTCACGTCGTGCAGCGTGCCGTTGCGCTCGCGGAGCTGGACGCGCGTGAGGTTGTCGCCGAGGGCGGTGCGGTCGACGAAGCGGAGCGCATCGCGGGGCGTGAGGTTGAGTATGCGGCGGACGTGGATGTCCGCGGCCTGCACGGGCCGCGAAAGAGAGCTGCGGCCGCGATAGGCAGGGAGGAGGATCTCGTCGCGCGCGATGGAGTCGGCGAGGAGGTCCGCGTCGCGAGGCTCGACGGGGCCGTAGTAGAGACCCCACGGCAACACGACCGCGTTCGCGGCGAAGCGATCGCCGCCGATGTGCGAGCACTGCCATACGTCGAGATCCTCGCGGTCGCGCAGCGCATCGTAGAGCGGATAGCCGCGGCGCCCGCAGCACGAGTCGTGCTGCCCGTGCGTGCAGACGAGCACGAGCGGCTGGGCGGGCACCGCGGGCTCGCGAAGGGCGATCGCGCCGAACGGCACGTCCGCGACTTCGTCGATCGTCGCAAGGTCGAACGCCGCGAGGATTCCCGCGACCGGAGCGCTGCGCACGATGTAGACGCGAGTCGGACCGACGCATTCGACGCGGCGGCGGATGAAGACGACGCGGTTGCGGGGGATGGCGATCGAGGCGTTGACGAGACTCTCGCGCACCGCGTGCGGAATCGCGGCGTCCGTGAGCGGATCTCTCCCCCACGTGCTCGGCAGCTCGACGAGGATCCAGACGTCGACGCGTGCGGCGGTGGCGGCGTTGTCGTCGCCGCGCAGGCGTGCCGCGTCGGAGCAGTAGACGCGTCGCGTCACGCGCGCGGCTCGCCCGTCACGTTCACGAGCCCCTCGCGTGCGAGCTCGCTCACGAACTGCTGCACGGCGGTGCCGTCGAGCGCGCCCGCGGCGGCGTCGCACAATTCGGCGACCGTGGCCGGTCCGTGCGCGAGCGTGTGCAGGAGCGGCTCGGTGGCGGCGGCGAACTGCCATTGCCGGCCGTTCGCTTCGAAGCGGATGGCGTTGTCGTCGCGCACGAGATCGAGTGCGCGCGGCGCGGCGAGCGTGATGCGCGCGTCCATCGGCGGCGGCGTGTCGGTGGTGACGGTCCACGGCAGACTGGCCCAGCCGCGCGAGCGCGCACGCGCGTTCTGACTGGCGAAGTAGTGCGCGAAGAGATCGTCGTCGAGTTTTTCGACGACCTGCCGGCGCAGTTCCGCGAGTTGTTCGCGCTGTTCTTCGGGCGTGCCGAAGCGGCGCAGCGGTGCGCGGAATTCGGTCGAGGCGCGCACCTCGTTCGCAATCCAGTGCATCAGGTCCACACCGGTGCGCTGATGGATCCCGAAGGTGAGATGCAGCGTGACTTCGCCCACACCCGACGCTTCATGCCACCAGCCGCGCGGGATGTAGAGCGCGTCGCCCTCTTCGAGGAGACCTTCCCACGCGATCTGGTCCGGCTTCTCGTTCGGCGCGACGTCCTCGCGCAGCGGATACGGACGACCCCCCTCGTACACGCGCCAGTACTTTTTCCCGAACACCTGCAGCACGACGACGTCGTGAAAATCACAATGGCGATTGAAGCCCTGCTGCTCGCGCCACCCCGCGTACAGATTCACCTGCACCGACTCGTGCAGCACGCGCTCGAAATCCTCGGCCAGCCGCATCACGCCGTCGGCCATGTCGTCGACGGCGTCGATGATCAGCGTGTAGCCGTCGCGCAGTTTCTGCGAGAGCTGTTCGGGGACGACGAACGGGACGTTCTTCCCTTCGTAGCGCAGGTACGTGCTCTTCGGCGCGAACTCGCCGTTGCGCGCGAGGCGCAAGCGCGGCGGCTCGAGGCGGTGCTTCTGCAGCATGCCGTTCACTTCCGACCACGAGAGGAGATCGGCGAAACGGCCGCGCGTGCCGGGGAGATGTGCGAACGTCCGCCCCCAGACGCGCGTGAGAAAGTCGTCGCCGCCGGTGATGGCGGAGAAGGTGTGGGTCACGTGATTACCTTACCTCAGGGTGCGCCGGCCGCGTGCGGCCGGCGCTACGACCGCTACGCGTTGTCGGTGCCGTCCGAGTCGCCCGCGTCCGTGCCGTCGGTATCGCCTTCCGGCTCGTCGCCGTCGGTGCCGTCGCTATCGGAATTGTCGGTGCCGTCGGTATCGCCTTTGCGCTGGTCGCTCGCGTCGGTGTTGTCGCCGGCCATGGCGGAAAGCGAACGCGGGTCGAGCTCACGGATGTCCTGGATCAGGTTGGAATCGATGTCGTTACTCATGCATACCTCCACAATCGGATGCATGCGTGCAGCGTCTGTGCCTCTGCCATAATCCGCCGCCCATGACCGCGTCGAAAACTCACCGTGCCCAGCCGTCCGTTCTTGCCGACCGCCCGCCGGTCGGGCGCACTTTACTCTTCCGCGTCGCGCCCGAATCCGACGTGAAAGGCGCGCTGCGCCGCCTGCGCGACGGGTTTTCCCCCGACTGCGGAGTCATCGGCATCGGCGAGCCGGTCACGCTGGCCCTCGGACAGAAGCTCGACGGACTGCGCACGTTTCCGGCGATGTCGGGCGCGGCGTGCAGCGTGCCGTCGACGCAGGAGGCGCTCTGTTTCCTGCTGCGCGGTCCCGACCGCGGCGTCGTGTTCGACCTGACGCAGGAAATCCGCGAGCTCGTCGGCGACGCGTTCCTCCTCGTCGACTGCAACGACACCTTCACCTACCACGGCGGACGCGATCTCACGCGCTTCGAGGACGGCACCGAGAATCCGGAAGGGAAGAAGGCCGTGGCCGCCGCGATCAACGAGGACGGCTCGAGCTTTCTCGTCGTGCAGCGCTGGGTGCACGACCTGATGCGCTTTCGCGGCTACGAGGAAAAGCGCCGCGAGCTGCTGATCGGCCGCCGCGCCGACTCGAACGAGGAGATCGAGGACGCGCCGCCGTACGCGCACATCAAACGCACCGAGCAGGAGGGCTTCGATCCGCCTCTCTTCATGGTGCGCCGCTCGATGCCGTGGGCCAACGCGACGCAGGAAGGGCTCGAGTTCCTCGCCCAGGTCGCGGACCTCGACCAGTTCGAGATCATGATGCGCAAGATGGTCGGACACCAGGACGGCATCGTCGACGGACTCTTCCTGTTCTCGCGGCCGGTGACGGGTGGCTATTACTGGTGTCCGCCGGTGGGTGCCGAGGGCCGTCTCGATCTTTCCGCGATCGAGATCGTCGTGTAAAAGACCGGATACACCAGAGACAGCCAGACCAGCCACAAAGGCGCGTGCGGATAGCGCGGCAGCATCGCCGCGATCATCACCAGCCACACGAACGCCCCGATCATGATCGTGGCCTTCCAGCGCCGCGGCGCGAGGTTCGGATAGATGAACGCCACCGGCATCACCGTGAGCGCCGCGAGCGCGAGCACGACGATCGCGTTCAGCCACTGCAGCCCGTACAGCGCCGCGATCCCGAGATAAAAAGCGACGATGTTCCAGTACGACGGAAAGCCGAGGAAAAAGCCTCCTTCTTCGTCTTTCGCGCCGGTGTTCGAGAAGCCGAGGAGACTGGTCATGAGGGCGGGGGCGACGAAGAGGAGCGCGGGTTGCGGCACCCAACCGAGCCGCGCGATGAGCAGCATCGGGATGAACGTGAACGTCAGGTAATCGACGATGTCGTCGATGGTGCGTCCCTGAATGTGCGGCAGCACCTTTTTCACGTGAAAGCGGCGCGCGAGCAGACCGTCGGTCGCGTCGACCAGCACCGCGATCGTGAGCCACACGAATACCCAGCGCGGATCGGGTTCCGCCTTGCAGAGCTCGAGCGTCGCCAGCAGCGCGAACACGATCCCGGACGCGGTGTAGAGGTGGACGAACCATGCGGCGGCGCGCGACATCGTCATTCCCGCGGCCGGTCCGCACCCGTCGCCGCGTCGTGCGCTTCCTGCTCGAGCCGCGCCTGCGCCTCGTGCTGATCGCCCGGCTTCTCGTGCGACTCGTCCTGCTCTTCGGCCGCGTGCGGCTCGTACTGCAGCTCGATGAGCATCGGGAAGTGATCGGAGCCGACCCACGGCTGCCGCTCGATGCGGACGAGCTTGAAGTGATTCGAGTGGAAGACGTGATCGAGTGGATAGCGGAACAGCGGATTGTTCGCGTTGTACGTGTTGTAGAAGCCGCGGCCCGCGCGCGGGTCGAGGAGACCGCTGAGCCGCACGAACAGCTCGCTCGTCGGCGACCAGGCCACGTCGTTCAGGTCGCCCGCCACGATGGTGGGGCCGTGGCGATCGTCGCCGATGGCGCGGCCGACGATCACGAGCTCCGCGTCGCGCGGCGAGGACGGCTGATTGCGGATCGGCTCGGGCGGCCGCGGATGCAGTCCATGCAGCGTGAGCTCCACACCGCTGCGCAGACGCAGGCGCGTCTGAATGGACGGGATGTCGTCCTGCACGAGGAACTCGATCCTCGGGTCGATCAATTCGAGCTTCGAGTACAGCACCATGCCGTACCAGTTGTCCCGCGGATGGCGGACGCTGTACGGATAACGCTGGCCGAGCGGCGTGAGCGCCTCGTCCCAGCGCGCGTCCACTTCGACGGCCAGCACGACGTCGGGGTCTTCGCGCGCGATGGTCTCGAGCACGAGCTCGTGCCGCTCGTTCTCCATGCGCACGTTCGTCATCAGGACCGTGATGCACTGCTCCGCGTCGCGCTTGCGCACGCGCTTCACCGTGCGCCGATGGAAGCGCGTGTAGGTATGGATGTGGGAGAGCTGCCAGGCGATGACGGCGCCGGCAGCCGCCACGAGCGGGCGATCGCGGCGCCTGCCGCCGATGCTCAGGCCGAGTCCGCCGATGGCGGCGAGAGCCGCCAACTGCACGCGTGGGAAATCCCACATGCGGAAGATCCAGTGCGGGCGGCGGGTGAGGCTGAGCAGAGTTCCGGCCACCGGCAGCGCGCAGCTCGCCGCCAGCACTCCTCGCAGCCACTTTGATTGGCGCATGTCGGTGACGAACTTAGCAACGCGCGTGCGCACGCGGAATTCGCCGGTAGAATGGCCCTTTCCACAGGTGCAGGAGGGAGAAGCGTTTTGAACGGAACGAGTCACGAATCAACGCTGCAGAACGTCGAGTACCCGGATCGCGTGGGACATCCGGACACGGCGACTCCGATGACGCCGTACATCCCCGCAAACGTCACGTCGCTGCCCGAGTTCACTCCTCGTGCGGTCATCGTCGGCACGATCCTCGGCATGATCTTCGGCGCATCGTCGCTGTATCTCGTGCTGAAGGTCGGTCTCACGGTCAGCGCGTCGATCCCGGTCGCCGTCATCTCGATCACGCTGTTCAACCTGCTCAAGAAGATGGGCGGCCGCAACGCCACCATCCTCGAGAACAACATCTCGCAGACCGCCGGCTCGGCTGGTGAGTCGATCGCTTTCGGCGTCGGCGTCACGATGCCGGCGATCATGATCCTCGGCTTCGACCTCGAGATCACGCGCGTGATGCTCGTGGCCGTGCTGGGAGGCTTGCTCGGCATCCTGATGATGATCCCGCTGCGGCGCGCGCTCATCGTCGCGCAGCACGGCATCCTCAAATATCCGGAAGGCACCGCCTGCGCGGAAGTGCTCAAGGCCGGCGCCAGCGACGAGTCGCGCGAACTCGCCTCGGAACAGGCCAAGCGCGAGCAGGAAGCGCTCGGCGGCACGGCCACCAGCGCGAAGACGATCTTCACCGGCTTCGGCATCGGCCTGATCTACAAGACGGCGATGGCCGGCTTCCGCACGTGGAAGGACGCGCCGACGAAGATGTTCGGCGGCCACTTCAACGGTGCGTCGGTGTCGGTCGAAGTCTCGCCCGAGCTCCTCGGCGTCGGCTACATCATCGGCCCGCGCATCGCGGCGATCATGTGCGCGGGTGGCGTGCTCGCGTACCTCGTGCTCATCCCGATGATCAAGTACTTCGGCTCGGCGCTCACCGGTCCGCTCGCACCGTCGACGATCCCGACGCTGATCCGCGACATGAGCCCCGGCCAGATTCGCAACGAGTACATCCTCTACATCGGCGCCGGCGCGGTGGCCGCGGGCGGCATCATCAGCGTGTTCCGCTCGCTGCCGGTGATCTGGCACGGCATCAAGGGCGGCCTCAAGGATCTTTCGTCGTCCAAGGGCGGCGGTGCGGCCGCCACGGCAGCAGCGACGCCGCGCACGGACCGCGACATGTCGATCAAGGTCGTGCTCATCGGCATCATCGCGCTCATCCTCGTGATCGCGTTCTCGAGCCCGCTGTACGTCGGCGGCACCGGCTTCGCGGCCCGCATCGCGGCGGCGCTCCTCATCATCGTCTTCGGCTTCCTCTTCGTAACGGTCTCTTCGCGCCTCACCGGTGAGATCGGCTCGTCGTCGAATCCGATCTCCGGCATGACCGTGGCCACGCTGCTGCTCACGTGTCTCTGCTTCGTCGTCCTCGGATGGACGGGCAGCAATTACTTCGTCACCGCGCTCTCGATCGGCGCGATCGTCTGTATCGCCTCGTCGAACGGCGGCACCACCTCGCAGGACCTGAAGACGGGATTCCTCGTCGGCGGCACGCCGAAGCTGCAGCAGTGGGCGATTCTCATCGGCGCGCTCGCTTCGGCGCTCGTCCTCGGACCGATCCTGCTCAAGCTGAACGACGCCTACTCGGTGTACGTGCCGGTCGACAATGCGCCCGCGGGCATGGTGCGCGGCTCGGTGACGGCGGGTGAAGTGGCCGACCCGTCGCAGTTCCACGGCAAGGAAACGCCGAGCGGCAACATCGCCGGACAGGCGGACACGAAGGAATACAACGTCTGGTTCCGCCAGGATCCGGGCGGCGGCAACGCCGAAAAGTATCTCGTCGACGACAGTGGGAAACCTGTTTACTACGTCGACCCCGGCATCAACGGCACGATCCGCGAGCTGCCGGGCGGCAAGCAGGTCGACAAGTTCGACGCGCCGAAGGCGACGCTGATGTCGTACATCATCAAGGGCATCCTCGGTGGCGAGCTGCCGTGGGGCCTCGTGCTCCTCGGCGTCATGATCGCGGTCGTGCTCGAGCTCTCGGGCATTCCGTCGCTCGCATTCGCGGTCGGCGTGTACCTGCCGCTCTCGTCGTCGTCGCCGATTCTCATCGGTGGCCTGATCCGCTGGGGCGTCGACAAGTGGATCGCCAAGAAGCACGCGGGACGCAACCTCAGCGAAGAGCAGCTCGTGGCGGAGGGCGACAAGAGTCCGGGCGTGCTGATGGCGTCGGGCTACATCGCGGGCGGCGCGATCGCCGGCATCATCATCGCGTTCATCGAAGGCGCGCCGTTCGTGGCCGGTCTCAAACAGCGCATCGGGGAGTTCGCGGAAACCAACCCGCTGCACAACGGACCATACTCGGACGTGCTCTCGCTCATTCCGTTCGCGGTGCTGATCGTGTTGCTGTACATGACCGGACGCGAGTTGCTGTTCCGGAAGAAGAACGCTTAGAGCTCCCGTCCCATCGCGCTCAGTAATGCGGCGCGTTCGTGACGCACGAAGAGGTGATCTCCCTCGATCTCGTGCAGCGCGAACGCGCCGCTCGTGTGTTCGCGCCATGCCGCCAGTTCGTCGACGCGCACGACGGCGTCGCTCTTGCCGGCGAAGGCGGTGATCGGGATGGCGAGCGGTGCTTCTTCGACGTGCTGGTGCGTTTCGACGAGGCGAAAGTCGGCGCGCACGATCGGCAGGAGGAGCTGCATCAGCTCCGGATGTTCGAATACCGCGGGATCGGTCGCGGCGATGCGGCGCAACTCGGCGACGAGCTCCTCGTCCGGTTTGTCGTGCACGCTCGGACGCCACGGCCGCAGATGCGGGGCGCGCCTCGCGGAGACGAAGAGATGCTTCGGCTGCGCGCGGTTCTCGCGCCTCAACTTTCGCGCGAGCTCGAACGCGACCACCGCTCCCATGCTGTGCCCGAAGAACGCGAACGGGCGATCGAGCAGCGGGGCGATGGCGCCGTCGAGCGACTCGAGCAACGGCGCCAGCTCCCGAAACGGCGCCTCCGCGAGACGCGTTTCGTGTCCCGGATACTGCGCGGCGAAGACGTCGACGCCAGGCGGCAGATCGCGCTCCCACCCGCGAAACACCGACGCCCCTCCGCCGGCAAACGGAAAACAAAACAACCGCACGGGGGCTTTTGCAGTCCTCGGCGCGAGCGGAAACCATGCGGACGTCATGGAGGCTCGATGTTACGCGATCCGGTCCCCTCGCCCCGCTGACACGGGACGAGGGAATACGTTGCGCGGGCCGCGCCTTTGCGTATGCTTGCCGGCCCTGCGCCGCGGTGCGCCGGACTATTTCTTTCACAATCTGCCAGCTCCTTGAACCTCGCGAAGCGGGGTTCCGCTAGGCCAGAAGGAGGTTTCATGAGGACTTATGAAGTCCTGTTCATCCTTTCTCCGCAAGTGACGGAGGAAGAAGCGACGACCCTCATCAACGACTTCAAGACGATCGCCACCGGGACCGGTGCGACGCTCAAGAGCGAAGATGCATGGGGACGCCGCCGTCTCGCATACCCCATCCACAAGTTCAACGAGGGGATCTACCACCTCTTCGTGCTCGAGAGCGAGAACTCGCTTTCGGAGCTCGATCGCCGCATGAAGAACGTCGACCGCGTCCTGCGTCACGTGATCGTGCGTACCGATCTCGAGCAGAAGCGCGCGGACAAGCTCGCCAAGCGCAACCCGAAGAAGGAACGCGTCCGTCCGTCGGCCGCCGAGCCGCAGAGCGTTGCGGCCGAGCCGAATCCGGAGAGCGTGATGTTGGCCGCCGCCGACGAAACGGCGCCGCAGGCATAAGGAGGAACGACGATGGCTACGATGACACCGAGACGAGGTCCGGGCGGAGCCCCGGGTTCTGACGACCGCCGCGGCGCGGGTCCGGGCGGCCCCCCGGGCGGCAAGAAGAAGTTCTTCTACCGCCGCAAGCGCGTCTGCAAGTTCTGCGTCGAGAAGATCGAATACATCGACTTCAAGGACGTGAAGACGCTCCAGCAGTTCATCCCCGAGCGCGGAAAGATCCTGCCGCGCCGCATCTCCGGCACGTGCGCGCTGCACCAGCGCAAGCTGCAGAACGCGATCAAACGCGCCCGCATCGCCGCGCTGCTGCCGTTCACGGCCGACTGAGCCCGCTGACGGTTTCCAATGATCGAAATGTCCCTCCGCCAGAGCGAGCCCGTAGCGCTGCCTGAGCAACCGGCCGGTGGCTCGTGGCGCAGCGTGCTCGCGCACATGCTCCTGACGACGCTGATGATCGTCACGGGGCTGCTGGTGTTCGTGCCGGCCGTGCTGTTCCACTGCGCACTCCGCAGCGGACGGCGCGCGGCGTGGCTGACCGGCATCGTTGCGATGGCGATCGCGTGCTTTTTCGTGGCCGCGATCCCCGCACCCGATCCGAATCAGACGCGCATGGCGTGGGCGGAGCTCGCGGCGTTCGGCCTCGCGGTGGTGCTGCCTTCGTTGATGGCCCTGCCGCTCGTCGAACGAGGCGTGAAGTTCGGACGCCTCCTCGTCCTCCTGCTCCTCGGCAGCACGATCGGCCTCGCGGCCGTCGAGCTCGGAGCGCGCGCGCTGACCTCGTTCTCACCGTTCGCTTTCCACGCCACGCAGGCGCGGCAGGGCGGTTCGCTGATGCTCGAGTTCTATCGCAAGAGCGGCATCCCCGCCGATGCGATGCGCACGATGGAGCGGTGGTTCGGCTACTGGACCGAGAACCTGCTGCCCGGCCTCATGCTGATCATGCTGGCGATGATCTTCGCGCTCAGCCTGCTCATGCTGGGGCGGCTGCAGACGTGGCGCGCGCATGTTGCGCGCAACGCAAACGCGACCGAGATCGCGGGCGCATACCTCTTCCGCAACTTCGCGGTTCCGGAGTGGGTGCTGTTCGCGTTCATCGCCGGCGGCCTCGCGCCGCTGACGACGGGGCTCCTGCACCAGGTCGCGGCGAACGCGCTGTTCCTGGCCGTGTTCCTCTACCTGCTGCAGGGGCTGGCGGTCTTCCGCTTCGTCCTCGCGTCCATCGGCGGCGGCTTCGCCGGCGCGATGCTCGGGTGGATGCTGCTCGCGTTCCTCATGCTGACCATGATCGGTCCGCTGGCTTTAGGCCTCGCGGGACTCTTCGATCCCTTTTTCGATTTCCGACATTACAAGAAGCGAAAGGACGACTCTCATGAAAGTCATTCTGACTGAGGAGATCCGCGGGCTCGGCACGCGCGGCGACGTCGTGACCGTCAAAGACGGTTACGCGCGAAACTTCCTCCTGCCGAAGAACCTCGCGCGCGAGGCGACGACGGGGAACCTGAAGCAGATCGAGCACGAGCGCCGCAAGTGGGCGCTGCTCGCCCAAGAGGAAAAGGACGCTGCCCAGAAGGCCGCGGACAAGGTCAAGGGCGTCAAGGTGCGCATCGAGAAGCGCGTTGGCGAGCATGGCCACCTGTTCGGCTCCGTGACCGCGAACGAGATCGCGGACGCGCTGGCCGCCAAGGGCGTCGAAGTGGACAAGCGCCGCATCGAGCTCGAGCAGCCGATCAAGAACGTCGGTCTGCACGACGTCGACGTGCGCCTGCACCGCGACGTCACCGCGCAGATCCAGGTCGAGGTCGTTGCCCTCGGCGTGGAAGCGCTCGACGAGGCCGCCCCGGCCGAATCCGCCGAGTAACGCCGGCTTCCCCCTACCATCTCTTTCGAGGGCGGGCTTCGGCCCGCCCTCCGTGTATTCTCCGCACTTGCATGGCTGACGAACGCTACGTCAACGCCGCTCCCGCCGGCGCGGAAGGCTGGCGCGAGGTCTGGCTCGACGATCGACGCTACCGCCCGCGCCCCTCGAAGCACGAATGGCTGCTGCGCATCGTACGGCGCCTTTTCCGCCGCGCCGCGGAGCCGGACACGGAGCGGCAGAAGAACTTCAACGTCGTCCTGCTCGATCTCGTGAACGACATCCGCGGCGACGTCGCCAACGTTCGCCGCGATCTCCGCACCGATCTCGAGACCGTGCAGCGCAGCCTCGGCGACGCACTGGCCGCCGAAAGCCTGAAGCTCCGCGAGCTCGTGATCACCGCCGCGAAGCGCAACGACGCGTTGATCGCGGCGCTGGACCAGAAGATCGAATCCGTGGCCGTGCGTGTGCGCGATGCTTCGAATGCGGCCGCACCTTCCTCGGACGTGCTGTATCGGCGTCTCGAGGATTCCTTGCGCGGCGGCGAAGCACACGTGCGCGAAGACGTGATGCATTACGTCAACCGCGCGGCGGAACATCAGCCGGTGCTCGACGTCGGTTGCGGTCGCGGCGAGTTTCTCGTGGCCTGCCGCGAGCGTGGCATCTCCGCGCGCGGGGTCGATACGAACGAGCGATCGGTCGCCGACCTGAAGGCGAAAGGCATCGACGTCTCACTTGCCGCGATTCCGGAATGCTTCGCCTCCGTCGCTGATGGTTCCCTCGGTTCCGTGCTGGCGATGCATGTCGTCGAGCATCTGCCGGTGGACGCGCTCTTCGCGCTGTTTCGCGAGTCCGCGCGCGTGCTGCGCGAAGGGGGGCTGCTGATGATCGAGACGCCGAATGCGGAGTCGATGCTCGTCTCCGCGTCCGACTTCTGGCGCGATCCGACGCATCTCGCACCGCGTCACGCCGCGGCGTTGACGGTGCTCGCGCGCGAGCACGGCTTCGCGATCGAGGACGTGCGCGCGGTGCATGAGCTGCCCGAGGGGACGCGGATTCCGATCCTGGAAAGCGATGCGCCGGAACTGCAGCGCGTCATCCACGCCATGAACGATCGTCTGTTCGCGCCGCAGGATCTCCGGCTGGTCCTTCGCCGTACGGCGTGACGTCGACGACCATCTGCGCGGGTGGCGGCGGCGGCATGCGGTGCGGCAGCAAGGCGCCGAGAAGCAGGCCGGTGACGAGGCCGCCGATGTGCGCGGCGTTGTCGATCTGCGGGATCTGCGTCGCGATCAGCACATTCGCGATCACCAGAAAGACGATCTGATTGACGATCCCGCGCGCGGACCGCTCGTGCCGCCAGCGCGGCGAACGGCGCACCGAAAGAATGAATGCGCCACACAGACCGAAGATCGCCCCGCTCGCGCCGACGGACGAACCATGCGCCGGCAGGAAGACGAGACTGGCGATCGACGCGCACAAGCCGGTCACGAAGTAGATCAGCACGAAACGGCGCGTCCCGAACATGAGCTCGTACAAAGTGCCGAGCTGGAACAGGGCGATGAGGTTCATGGTGAGATGCAGCGCGGTGCCCGGCACCGTCCCGTTGCCGTGGAGGAACATGGCCGTGAGGAGGCGCCAGTATTCGTGCTGCACGATGACGTCGAACGGACGGATGGCGCCGAGGGCGCCGAGGATCTCGGGGTTCTTCCAGGCGCCGGTGTAGATCTCGAGCGCGAGGCCGATGAAGATCCCGATGATGATCAACCTCGTGGCGGGACCGCGTCTGCGGCGGCGGCCGTTCACGAGCGCTCCGTGCGCCGCTCGAGCAGCGCGGAGACGCGCCGCATGAGGAGATGGGCCAGGCGAGGCGAGATTTCTTTCATGCGCATGTAAATCGCGGCGAGGAGCGGCAGGATGCGCCGGTAGCGGCCATTCTCGGCGGCGTCGCCGATCGCGCGGGCCACGCGCTCCGGCTTCACCGCAAGGATCAGCCGCGAGGCGCCCGGCATCTTTCCGCGTTCCGCTTTGACGAAGAACTCCGTGTCCGTCGTGCCGGGGCAGACGAGTGCAACGCGCACGCCGCTGGCGATCACCTCGTCGCGCAGCGCTTCCGTGAACCCGATGACCGCGAACTTCGTCGCACTGTAGCCGCCCATGCGTGCAAAGCCCATGATCCCGGCGATGGAGGCGACGTTGACGATCGTGCCGCTGCGCCGCGCGAGCATCCGCGGCAGCACCGCCTGGGTGCAATGCACGGTGCCGAAGTAGTTCGTCTCCATCATCGCGTGCAGGTCTTCGGACTTCGCGTTTTCGATCGCGTCGAAGACGGCGAAGCCGGCGTTGTTCACGAGCACGTCGACCTCACCGGCGCTGGCGATGAGACGTGCGCAGTCGTCGCGCTTCGTCACGTCGGTCGCCACGGCAATCGCGGTCACGCCGAGGGCGCGGCATTGTTTCGCGACTTCCTCGAGCTGGTCGATGCGGCGGGCGCCGAGGACGACGTTTGCACCGCGGCGGGCGAGCTCCAGCGCGGCTGCCTTTCCGATTCCGCTGGATGCACCCGTGATGACTGCTGTCTTTCCCTGCAAACTCATGCGAATGCGCGGCGGAGTCTATGCCACGCGCAAGGACCATAGTGGTACGATTCAGGCTAGCAGACTTACTTGCGGAACTCGGGAAGGAGATACCGCATGAAAATCGCCAGCATCCACAAAGCCAACGACGACGATCACCCCGGCTCCCGCCGCCGCGATGCCGGTGAGCTCGGCAAGCCGTCCGCGGCGACTCCGAAGGCGCCTGCCGCCGCCGACCCGAAGCACCAGCGCACTGTCACCCAGGTCCGGCAGCAACCGAAGAAATAAGCGTCACCGAACAGGCATCGCTCGTGAAGGATCCCCGTCTTGAAACCGCGCGCCGGGGGAGATATGGTGGCGACGCGACGGATGAGCCACGTCGTACGGAGAAGGAAAACCACGTGATCAGAATCGCGAATCTCTCGGCCCACAACACGCCTGCCTACTCGCTGAACCCGAAAGACATCGAGTTCGGGCGTCTGTGCACGCCGAACTTCTTCGTCTGTGAATATCGCGGCGGCAAGTGGCAGGACGCCAGGATCGAAGCGCTCCACAAGTTCGAGCTCCATCCGGCGGCCAACATCTTCCACTACGCGCAGGCGATCTTCGAGGGGCTGAAGGCGTACCGCCATCCCGACGACTCGCTCGCGCTTTTCCGTCCGGAGATGAACGCGCACCGGTTCGACCAGTCGGCCATCCGCATGGGGATTCCGCCCGTGGGCGAGGAGCTCTTCCTCGAGGCCTTGCACCGCCTCGTCGACATCGAGCGCAACTTCGTCCCGGAGCGTCCCGGCACGCTCTACATACGCCCCACCATCATCGGCACCGAGCCCTGCCTCGGCGTCCGCAGTTCGTCGGAGTTCGTCTTCTACGTTCTTACGCTCCCGTCCGGCGGCTACTTCAAGGAGATGGCCGACGGCACCGGCACCGTGCGCGTCTTCGTCGAGCAGGCGACGTCGCGTGCGGCACCCGGCGGCACCGGCGCCGTCAAGGCCGCCGCGAATTACGCCGTCACTCTCCAGACGATCAGTAAGGCAAAGTCGAGAGGCTGCAGCCAGGTGCTCTTCCTCGATGCCGCACGCCGGCAGCGCGTCGAAGAGCTCGGCGGCATGAACGTCTTCTTCGTCCGCAACGGCGAGTTGATCACGCCGGCGCTCAACGGCACGATTCTCCCCGGCGTCACGCGCGACAGCCTCCTCAAGCTCGGTCCCGCTCTCGGGATCCCCGCGCGCGAGCAGGACATCGACATCGATCAGGTCGTGAAGGACGTCGAGGCGGGTGTGATCACCGAGGCCATCGCGTGCGGTACGGCGGCGACGGTGATCGGCATCCACGAGCTCGTGTTCGACGACGGCCGCGTCCTGCCGGTCGGCAACGGCGGGCTCGGGCCGGTCACGCAGCGGATGTTCGACGAGATCCAGGCCATCCAGTTCGGGCTCACCCCCGATCCGTTCGGCTGGGTCGCGCCGGTGCATCCGGCCGAAGTGTTGTCGCACGGCTGATCCCTCGCATCCAACGGCGGCGGCAACGCCGGCGGGGACGCCAGCGCTCCGCGGGAGCTCACAACCGCCCCTGTTCGCGCATCGAGTAGTAGCGATGCGCGCCGACGATGAGGTGGTCGATGAGGTCGATGTCGCAGTGACCCAGCGACACCTTCAACTTGTCGGTGAAGCTCTGGTCCTCCTCGGACGGCACCGGATCGCCGGACGGATGGTTGTGATACACGACCACGGCCGTCGCGTTCTCCATCAGCGCGTGCGTGATGATGTCGCGCGTCGAGACGAGCGCGTTGTTGATCGTGCCGATGTAGATCTCGGCCTGCTTGAGAATCCGGCGGCGCGTGTCGAGGAACACCGCGCCGAGGCGCTCCTGCCGGTGCTGCGCGTAGTAGCCGAGGAGTGCGCGTCCGAGAATGCCGGAGTCGTACGCCGGCGGCTCTTCCGGCTCGTTGTTGAGGATGCGTTGACCGAGCTCCAGCGCCGCGAGCACGCGCGTGATCTTGGCCATGCCGAGGCCGGGGATCTTCGTGAACTGCGCGGGGTCGCGCTTCGGCAGGGCGGAGAGTCCTCCTCCTTCCTTCAGCATCTCGCGCCCGAGCTGGATCGCGTTGCGTCCCGGTGTGCCGCTGCCGAGGAGGATGGCGATGAGCTCCGCGTTGGAAAGGGTGGCGGCGCCGTGCTGGAGGAGCCGCTCGCGCGGGCGCTCGTCCACCGGAAGATCGCGGATGACGCCGCTCATGACTGCACCTCCAGGATGACGTCGATGATTCGTGGCGTTGCTTCGGCCGCGCGCGCGGGAACGAGGAACGTGCAGGCGGAGCCGAGACTCGTGTCCGGATTGACCTCGATCGAAAGCCCGTCGTACGCACGTGCGAGACCGGCCGCGGGATAGACGACGCCGGACGTGCCGATGACGAGTAGCAGATCGGCGCGCTGCAGAGCCGCGTACGCACGCGGCATCGCGTCTTCCGGCAACGCCTCGCCGAACCACACCACGCCGGGCCGCAGCAACGCACCGCATTCGCAGCGGGGAGGGAGATCGGGAAACGCTTCCGCGTGCATGCGGGGATTGCCCTCGCGCACGCAGCTCACGTGAAAGATGTTGCCGTGCAGTTCGACGACATCACGCGAGCCCGCGCGCGTGTGGAGGCCGTCGACGTTCTGCGTCACGACGAGCGCGTCGGGGAGGCGTGCGATGGCCTCGTGCGCGGCGTTCGGCTGCGCGTCGCGGATGAGCCCGCGTCGCCACTCGTACCACTCCCACACGAGGAGCGGATCGCGGCGGAACGCCTCCGGCGTGGCCAGTTCTTCGGGACGAAAGTTCCGCCACAGACCGTCAGGCCCGCGGAACGTCGGGATGCCGCTGTCGGCGGAGACGCCGGCGCCCGTCATCACGACGACGCGGCGCGGCTTTCTTTCACGAATGGCTTGAATGGCTGCATCGATGCTCATGACACGAGCAGCCTATTGCGGGATGAAAAAAGCCCCGCGGAAATCTACGGAATCGGGGGATCCGCAGCGTTCCGAGGGGCGGTTTTTCGAGGAAATGCGCTACAGGCGGTGGATTAGACCGCCGGGATCATCTTCTCGTTGATCTGGATGAACGCGTCCTTGCGCAGCGTCTCGATGTACGCCTTGTAGTCGCGCTCGAACGTCTCCTCGCTCGCGTCCTGGCGCAACTTGTCCTTGATCGAGTCGAACGCCGGCACTTCCGACGGGAGGCGCTGCTCGACCTTCATGATGACGAAGGCGGACTTGGTCTCGATCGGACCGACGACGGCGCCGGACTGCGCGTTGAAGACCGCCTGGTCGATCGCCGCCACGAGGTCGCCGCGGTTGATCTCGCCGAGGTCACCGCCTTTGTCGCGGGTGCCGGATTCGGACATCGTCGAGGCGAGATTCGTGAAATCGGTTCCTGCCTTGCGCGCGGCTTCGGCGACTTCGGTCGCGCGCGTGCGCGCTTCATCGGCGCTGCCGTTCTCCGGCTTCAGGATGACGATCTCGCGCAGGTGCGCGCGCTCGGGAAGGCGGTACTGCTCCTTCTCGCGGTTGTAGCGGTCGCGCAGCTCGGCGTCGGTGAGCTGGTCGCGCTGGCGGAGCTCGCGGCCGAACACCTTCTGCGTGAGCAGCGTGTCGCGGAGGCGCGCTTCCATGTCGGCGCGGGTGAGGCCCGACGAGCGGAGCGACTGCTCGAACTGCTCATCGGTCGTGATGCCGTACTGCTGCTTGAGGCGCGTCACCGCCTCCTTCACCTCGGCATCGGTGATGGTGATGTTCAGGCGATCCGCGCGATCCTTGATCAGCAGCTCGCTGATGAACTCGTTGACGAGTCCGAGGCGCGTCTCTTCTTTGAGCGCGACGCGCCGTTCGGCGGGTGCGTTGCGCTCGATCTCCGCATACGTGTCGCGGAGCCGGCGCTCGTACTGCGAGCGCGTGATGATGCGATCGCCGACGCGGACGACGATCCCTTCGAGGACTTCCGCCGATGCCGCCGTGGCGGTCAGCCCGATTGCGAGTGCAAGAATGGTCTTTTTCATGATGGTGCTCACGATCTGACGTGCCGGAACGACAACAAGTTCCGGGTGGATTTATTCGTCTTCGGCTTTCGGCAGCGAGCCGGAGTAACGGAAGGGAAGCCGCCTCGTCAGCACGGCGATGTTCATCTCGCGCCGGCTGCGTGAGACGAGCTGGTTCAGGCGCTCGCGGATGCTGTCCTCGCGGAGGCGCGTGCGGATGACGGGCGCGGCCGCCAGAACGTCGAGCGTTCCCGCGGGGCGCCGGGCGTCGACCTGGAAGATGTGAAAGCTCGAGTCGGTGCGGATGACGTCGCTGATCTGACCGGCCTGGAGGCGGAAGATCTCCTCCTCGAACATCTTCGGGAGCTCGCCGCGGCTGACGAAGCCGATCTCCCCGCCGCGCTTGGCGTTCGGCGCGCGCGAGTGTGCGCTCGACAGCTCCGCGAACGATGCGCCCGCCTTCAGTTTCTTGACGATGTCGTTCGCGAGTGTCTCGTCGCGGACGATGATCTGGCGCACGCGCACTTCCTCGCTCGTGCGGAACTCCCCCTGGTGCTGCTGGTAGTAGGCCTGAACCTCGGCATCGCTCGCCTCGGCCACTTCGACGGCGAGTTTCGCGAGCAGCATTTCGCGGCGGAGCTCGTCGCGCTTCTCGATGACGGTCACGCCCGCGGCGGTGCGCACCTCGGAGGCGATTTTCTCCGCCGGCACTTCGATGCCGTGCGACGCGGCGTACTCGGAGATGATGATCTCGTCGAGGAACTGGTCGAGGATCGCCGACGCAACCTCCGGCGTCAGTTGCGCGAGCTCGGTGCCGGCGTTCCGTTCGAGGTAGCGCTTGAAGTCAGCGAGCGTGACCATTCGCTCGTGCACGCGCGCGATCACATCGGGGGGAATGGCCGGTTTCCGCTTGCAGGCGAGAAATGCAGCGAGTGAAACGAGCAGCAGGATGGCGATGCGGCGGGAGAGCACGGGCGAGCTGGAGTTTAGCACGCGGCGACGCGCGGTCCCGGCACCGAACCTGCGTGTCGTCGATCACGAATTACGGAGGTTAATCAAATGCGAAAAGTGGCGGTGGTGGCTCTCCTGTTTCTCGTTCTGCCCGCGTACGCGCGCGACGCTCGCACGAAAGCGCGGCCGGCGGCGGCCAAGCCGGCGACGTTCAAGCGTCTCGCTCCCGACGCGACGCGCCTCTCGCGTCTCCTCGGCCAAGCCCGCCGCGGCGACGTCACACCCTCGGCGATCATCGACAACCGCAGCTCGCGCATCGTGGTGATTCCGGCCGCCGGTAGTGCCGCGGGCGCGAACGGCACGTTCTTCCGCTCGGACGTCACGCTCGTGAACATGAACGACGCCGATCAGAGCATCGTGGCCGTCTGGTTCCCGAACGGGAACCCGGACGGCCTGGTGGAGTTCGAAGGCTTGATCGAATCAGGACCGCCGTTCACGTACGTCGACTTTGTCGGCGACGCGCTGGGTCTCACCGGAATCGGCAGCCTGGTTTTCGTGCCGATCACCGCGGACGGCACGAACCTCGACGCGAACGCCGCGATCGACGCGTACTCGCGCATCTGGTCTCCCGCGCCGAACGGGGCGGCGGGCACGTTCTCGCAGCCCTTCCCGAGCGTCGACCTGTTCCACCTCGACGGCGAGTACGAGGCGCTGATGCTCGGCCTCCGTCAGGACACCGGTTTCCGTACGAACTACGGCATCGCCAATTTCAGCGACGTCAGCCTGCCGATGGCGGTGACGGTGTTCAACAACGACGGCGCGATCGTCTCGGAGTTCGAGGTGACGGTGCGCTCGGACGAGATGATCCTGCGGTCACTGCCCGCGGGGAACTTCGGCAACATCAGCATCCTCGTGAGCGTCACCGACGACATCCTCGGCGACGACTTCCAGTGGACGGCGTTTGCCAGCAGCACGGACAACTTCAACGGCGACGGATGGGTGTCGATCGGGTCGAAGCCGTACGACGATGACGGGCTCGATACGGGACAGTAGCCCGTAGCGGCGTCCTCACTCTGACCCTCTCCCCGCGGGTGCGGGGAGGGGACTCAGGCGGCGATAGCGTTGAGCACGCCCTCGATCGCGTCGATCACTTCCGCGCCGTGCTCGCGCAGCGGGAACGAGAGCACGCCGTTCGGGGAGAACTTCGCCTGCGGGTTGTCGCCGATGAAGAGCAGGAGTTTGTTCGGATCGACTTTCGCGTGCGGCGTCAGCTTCAGCACGCCGCGCGCGCCTTCGCGCACGATCGACAGCACGCCGAGCTGTTTGGCCATCCATTTCACGTGCACGAAGCGGAAGAGGTTGTCGACGTTCGGCGGCAGCGCGCCGAAGCGATCGCGCATCTCGTTCCGGATGTCGTTGAGCCGCTCCTCGGTCGAAGCCGACGCAATCTTCTTGTAGAAGGTCATGCGCAGGTTCTCGTCGCCGATGTAGTCGCGCGGGATGTAGATGTCGACGCCGAGGTTCATCGAGGTCTCGACTTCCTCCTCGATGCGCTCGCCCTTCATCTCACGGATCGTTTCCTCGAGCAGCTTCGTGTACATCTCGAAGCCGACCGCCGCGATCTGACCGGACTGCTCGCCGCCGAGGATGTTGCCGGCGCCGCGAATCTCGAGGTCGCGCGCGGCGATGCGGAAGCCCGCGCCGAGGTCGGAGAACTCCTGAATGGCCGCGAGACGCTTGCGCGCGTCGCTGGTGAGCACGCGATCGGAGGGCACCAGGAGATAGCAGAACGCCAGGCGATCGCTGCGGCCGACGCGTCCGCGCAACTGGTAGAGCTGGGAGAGGCCGAACCGTTCCGCGTGATTAATCAGGATGGTATTGCATGCCGGAATATCGATACCGTTTTCGATGATCGTCGTGGCCAGCAGGACATCGAACTCGCGGCTGATGAACGCGAGCATGGCGCGCTCGAGCTCGCGCTCATCCATCTGCCCGTGGCCGACGATCACGCGCAAACCGGGGACGATCTTTTCGAGGAACTCCTTCATGTTGTAGATCGATTCGACGCGGTTGTGGACGAAGAAGACCTGTCCGCCGCGGCCGATCTCGAACTCGATCGCTTCACGGATGAACTCATCGTCGAACGGCACGACCGCGGTCTGGATCGCCAGACGGTCTTTCGGCGGCGTCTCGATGACGGAGATGTCGCGGATGCCCACCAGCGACATGTGCAGCGTGCGCGGAATCGGCGTCGCGGACATGGCCAGGACGTCGACCGATTTCTTGATGCTCTTGAGCCGTTCTTTCTGTGCGACGCCGAAGCGCTGCTCCTCGTCGATGATCACGAGGCCGAGGTCTTTCCAGTTGACGTCTTTCGACAGCAGGCGATGCGTGCCGATGACGACGTCGATCTCGCCCGTCTCGACTTTCCTGAGGATCTCTTTCAGCTCTTTCGCGCTGTAGTAGCGCGTGAGCAGCTCGATCGTGACGGGGAACGAGGCGAAGCGGCGCAGGAACGTGCGGTAGTGCTGGTAGGTGAGGACGGTGGTCGGCGCGAGGACGGCCACCTGTTTGCCGTCCATCACTGCTTTGAACGCGGCGCGCATCGCCACTTCCGTTTTGCCGTAGCCGACGTCGCCGCAGAGGAGGCGGTCCATCGGTTTGCGCGACTCCATGTCGCTCTTCACGTCTTCGATGGCCGACATCTGATCTTCGGTCTCGTCGAACTCGAACGCGTCTTCGAAGTCGAACTGCCATGGGGAGTCTTTGCCGAACGAGTGGCCGTGCACCATCTGCCGCGTGGCGTAGAGCTTGAGGAGCTCGTCGGCCATGTCGCGCATGGCTTTCTTGACCGAGGCCTTCGTGCGCGCCCACGTGGTGCCGCCGAGTTTGTCGAGTTTCGGCTGCGCTTCCTCACCCGCGGTGTAGCGCTGGATGAGGTTGAGGTTCTCCATCGGCATGAGCAGCTTGCCGCCGCCGGAGTACTCGATCTGCATGACCTCGCGCTCGTTGTCGCCGAACGGAATGCGTTGCAATCCGAGGAAGCGGCCGACGCCGTGATCGACGTGGACGATGTAGTCGCCGGTTTTGAGGTCGCGCAGGTCGGAGACGAAGGCGTCGGTCTTCTTCTTGCGTCCGCCGATGCGCGTGGACGTCGGCGGCTCGAAGAGATCCCATTCCGAGTACGCCGTGACGCCGATCTCGTTGAAGACGAAGCCGCGGCCGATGCTGCCGCCGGTGATCGTCAGCGTGCCGCCGCGTTTGTTCTCGGAGAAAGGAACGTCGAATTCTTTGAGGAGGCGCTCGATCTTTTCGCGTCCGCCTTTCGTGGCGCAGAAGAAGATCTGCTCGGACTCGTTGCGCTTGACGTCCGCGGGAAAGTCGCTGAGACGGTTGTTGTAGCGGTCGGTGGGATGGACGTCGACGCGCAGCTCCGCCAGCTCTTTCGTCGCGATGTGCACGTCGGACATGGCGATGCGAGCGGTGCCGAGAAACTGCAGCACGTCCGGTCCCGGCGCGACGAGCTTTTCCGGCGCGTAGACGGCGCGTCCTTTTTCCGCGGCCGCGTCGTATTCGGTGCGCAGGAGCGTTTCGTATTTGGCGACGGTGGTCGTGACCTGGTCCGGCTCGATGACGACGAGGTCCCAGTCGCGAATGTAATCCGCGAACGTGACGCTCTCGACGGCCACGGGGACGTAATGCTCGATACCGGGGAACGAGCCGCTTTCCTGCAGCTTGTCGATCTTCTCGGAGACGTCGCGCTTGAAGAGCGGGTCCATGAAGTCGAGCGAGAGTCTTCGCGAGAGCGCCTTACGCGTGTCGCGCGTGACGGGGAATTGCGTCATCGGATAGACCGTGACGTCGCCTGCGTCTTCTTCGGAGCGTTGCGATTCGACGTCGAACCAGCGCAGCGAGTCGATGGTGTCGCCGAAGAGCTCGACGCGCACGGCGCGGGTGGTGTTCGGCGGGAAGAGATCGAGGATGCCGCCGCGGAACGCGAACTCGCCCGCTTCGCCGACGAGATCCGTGCGTACGAAGCCGTTCTCGACGAGACGCTCGAGCAGCGCGCGCATGTCGAGGTCTTCGTTGACGGCGAGCCGCACGATGCGTCCGCGGAAGTCTTCCGCGCGCGGGAGGCGCTGGAAGAGGGCACGTGTCGGGATGAGGAGGATGTTCGCCGCGCCGTCGATGAGCATGCCGAGGGCTCGGATTTCTTCGCGCGTGACGCCGAGGGACGGGGCGACGTCCTGGTACGGCGAGAGCGAAGGCGCGGGATAGACGGACACGCATTGCGGATCCGCGTGGAACAGGCGCAGCGCGGTCTCGAAATCGGCGACGCCTGCATCACCCGGGGTGATGACGGCCACGCGGCGTTTCGACTGTTCCTGCAGCGCGGCGACGATCAGCGCGCGCGCTTCGACCGTGGCGCCGGTGATGTCGTAGCGGCCCTCGCCGGTGAGGCGGGAAAAGAAACGCGCGCGGGCGACCCGCGCGCGAAGGTCGTCGATGAGCGGATCGTGACGGTCCATTCGCGCCGGGGATTGTAGTGTGGAGCGCCGGGACGCCGGCGCTCCGAAACCTCACGGCGTGAAATACCCTTTGATCGTGCGCGCGGTCAGCTTCGGCGAATCGACGAGCACGCGCACCGGACGCCACTCGTTCGACTTCCCGAAATCCGATACCTGGTAGCGGATGGCGAACTGGGCGCGCAGGTCTTTTTCGATGGCCTCGTACTTGGCCATCAGGTTCTGCTCCGTGGCGGTGGCGACGAAGCCGCCGGTCTGTGCGGCGAGGTAGCGCAGGCGGTCGAGATCGCGCAGCGCGTCGGAATCCGCGCCACCTTCGTAGGCGATGAAGTACAACGGGATCGCCGCCTCGCGGACGAGCTGCTGGACTTCTTCGTAGTCGGCGATCGACGACGTGTCGCTGCCGTCGGTGAGGATGACGATCGCGCGGCGGTTCTTTTCTTCGCGCAGCTCGCGAATCGCACTCGTGATGGAGTCGTAAAGCGCCGTCCGCCCCGCGGGCTGAATCGTCTCCAGCGCTTTGGCGATGGCGGTGCGGTCGCCGGTCAGCGGCTGCTTGCGACGCGGCGAATCCTGCACGGCGGTGATGCTGCAGCGGTCGCCGTCCTTCAGCGCGTGCCGCACGAACTCGGCCGCGGCCTTCGACGCGTTTTTCATCGAGTAGCTCATGCTGGCCGAGGAGTCGAGGAGGAGGGCGATGGAGATCGGCTGATCGAACGCTTTGCCGAACTCGATGATCTTCGCCTCGGAGGTGCCGTCGATGATGCGGAACAGCGCGCGGTCGACGTCGTCGTGCGTATGGCCGTTGCGGTCGACGACGGAGACGAAGATCGGCACGGTGCGCACCTGCAGCTCCTCGACGTGCACCTGTCCGGCGGCGGACCAAAAGTCCGCGGCTTCTTCGCCGGACCTGGTCTTCGCCGTGACCTGCACGAAGCCGTTCGCGCGCATCGACTCCGGCAAGGTGAAGCGATACGGCGCTTCCGTGAGCGAGGCCACGACCTTACCGTCGTCCCAGAACTGCACGACTTCGATCGGATCGCCTTTCGGCGAGGTCGCGCGCGCTTCGAAGAGACCGGCCGCGGCGTCGACGGCTTTGACCGTGACGCCGAGAGGGAGCATCCCTTCGTTGATGGTCTCGGTCCAGCGGGCGTGCCTGCCGTTCGGACCTTTCGCGGTGACGGTGATCTTGTGCTGCACCGCCGTCGGACCGAAGTCGACGATCACGTGATACGGCGAAACGAGATCCGACGCGACTTTCTGTCCGTCGACGACGACCGTCACCCTGGCGTTGTCGAAGCCGGGATTGACGGCCAGGTCGACGACGCCGGTGTACTGGCCGGCATGTGCGCCCTGGCTTCCGCGCTCGAGCACGATTTGTGTGGCGGCGGAGGCGGAACCGGTGATGACGGAGAGAGTGAGGAGGAGGGTGAGGTGGGCGCTATTGCGTCGTACTCGATTCTGCTGATGCTGCCATGCTGCTTTCATATATCCGCCGGTACTCGAAGCGATTGCGAGTCACCGTCTTCACGTACAGACGCGTTTCGGCGTACGGGATCGCTTCTATGAATACGTCCATGTCATCGACCGGCGTCGTCTCAATCCATGTGCCAACCGCCGATTCCCCGGCGTTGTACGAGGCAATCGCGAGAACCTGATTCCCTTTCCAGTGGGCGAGCTTCTGTGAGAACTCGGCGGCTCCCACGGCAATGTTCGTCTTCGGATCGAAGAGCGCGTCGCGCGTGATCTCGCCGAGACCGCCTGCCGTGGCGATGCGCGATGCTTCCTGCGGCATGATCTGCATCAGACCCACCGCTCCGGCATTGGAAACGGTGGTGGGCTCGAAGCCGCTCTCCTGACGCGTGATCGACGCGAGGAGATACGGATCGAGATTGCGCGCGCGTCCCTGTGTCTCGAACGTTTCGAGGTAGGGGAGCGGATAGAGGATTTCCCAGAAACGGTGCGGGATGTTCTCGCCGCCATGGCGCACGAAATGGCGGAAATTGCGCTGCAATACGCCGTTCGCCTTGAACGGCTCTCCGCCGCGCACATAGACGTCGGCGAGCATGAACTGTACGGCGGCGTTGTCCGCGTATTGGGTGGCGAGCACTTTCATCTCGCGCGCCGCGGCGCGATGCAGTCCGACGTCCTGTAGTGCCCGGACGGTGGCGAAGGCCGCGTCTGACGGCAGGGTGTCGATGTTCGGGAACGTGCGTACGTCCGTCACCGTAGAAGGCGTGGCGTTCCACAATTCCTTTACGCGATACGCGTAATAGGAATACGGATACTCGGCCACGACCTGCGCCGCTTTCGCGTCCCGCTCCTGCGTTTTCCCCTGTCTGTCGTAAATTTTTGCGGACCAGAAGAGCGAGTTCGTTTTCCAGTCGCCGTCCGGATACGTACGGATATAGCGGTCGAACGTCTTCAATGCGTCGTCGTACTTGCCCCACAGCGTGTAGGTCCAGCCGAGGTTCCAGAGATTCTCGCCGTCGTTGCCGTGGGCACCGGCTTCGATGGCCCGGGCGAGATTGTCGATCGACTTTGTGTAGTCGACTGAATCGGTGGCGTAGTACTTGGCGCGGATCACTTTCGCTTCCGCGGCTTCCTTGCTGGCGGGGAAGGACTTCTCGACGTGCGTCAGTCCGGAAAGCAGTTCCTGCGGTTTGTCGTCGCGCCACGCGGCACGGGCACGCAGGAGGATCAGCGCGGGATCGTCGAGCTGCGCTTCCGTCGTCTCTTCGAGGAACTGCGTGTAATTGCGCGAATTGAAGAGCGCGCGCAAACGCGTGGCGCGTGCGGCGGGAAGATCGCCGGGGATCTGCGCGAAGAGCGCGAGCGCCTGATCGTAGCGGTTCGCGCGGGAGAGCTTGCCCGCGAGTGCGAGCTTCTCGTCCGTCGTCAGTTTCGCGATCTCGCTCGCGAGGAAGCCGTACGTCTGCTCCGTGTAGCGGCCCTGCGTGTATTCATGGAGCAGGCGCATGCGCGTGCGCGTGGCGAGATCGGTGCGGCCGGCTTTCGCGAGCGCGGTGGCCATCGAGACGAGATCGGGTTCAGTCAGTTCGTCGATGGCGATGGCATTGGCCTGCTGCCATGCAGCGTCCGTGGCCGCCGTGTTGCCGAGTTGCGCGTAAATGGCGGGCAAGCGGAGGCGCGCGACGGTGGCCGCGGAGTTTTCGGTGATGGAGGCTGCAATCGTCGCGGCGTTCTGCAGATTGCCGCGCGCTACCTCCGCCTCGACCGTCCGCAGCCGCAGGAACGGCGCAACCTCCGGATACTGCGCGGCCGCTTCTTCGAGCGCGGGCACCGCTTCGTCGTAGCGCTTCGCGTCGAAGAGGGAGAGGGCGTGCTTGGCCAGCTCGGTGCGGTTCATCGGAGCCGCCTGCACGGGCACCGGTTCCGGGGCCGGCGCCGGTGCGGCGGTGGACTCGGTCGCGGGCGGCTGCACTGCTGGCGGCGTGCTGCATGCCGCGAAAGTGGTTGCGACGACGAACAACGTTACGACACGACCCTGACCCATCTCTCCCCCTCACTGTGGAAACCGACGCGGCGGAAGAACTCCTGCGCGTCACGAACGTCTTCGACGACGATGCGGTTGCGATCCATCTTTGCGGCGAGTTGCTCGACCTCGCGCATCATCGCTTTGCCGATGCGCTTTTTGCGCAGATCACGGGCGACGACGAGGTCTTCGATGCGCACCGCGTCGCCGCTCAGATCGAGCGACACGATGACGACGATTTCGCCGAGGAGCTTGCCGAGCAGGCCCCATGCCGGAGTGGTTCCGGCGTGCGACTGGCGTTCCAGAAACGCGTGCACTTCTGTCGCGTCGGCAGGCTCGATGGGGCGTACGAAAAGGCGAAGTCCGCGCAATGTTTTCTCGCTAAGTGCCGCATGTGAATGCTCTTACAGCATATTCCCAAAGGCAAATAATTTCTTGACAAAAAGTAGGTGCCGCGTAGACTTCGGTCCGGCCTCACCCCAGCAAAAATTCAGCGCCCAAAGTGACTCGACTATGAACGTGCAGCAGGCGATCGCCCAATTCCTCGAACATGGGCAGAGCGTACGAAATTTGTCCGATCGGACACTTCGCGCCTACCAGTCCGACCTGGCGCAGTTTCAACTGCACATGAACGATGCACCGGCATCGCTCGTCACGGCCGACGACCTCGAGATTTATCTCGACAAGCTGGGTGGCGGTCCGTATCGCGACACCTCGATCCGCCGCAAGGTCGCCGCGCTGAAGGTCTTCTTCCGCTTCCTCGAGGAGCAGGGGATCGTCAACGAGTCTCCGGCCCGCAAGCTGAAGATCAAGAAGCCGGTCGAGAACCGCGTGCCGACCGTGCTCTCGTCGCGGGAAGTGCGCGCGCTGCTCGCCGCTCCGAAAGAGCAGGTCGCGGAGCTGTCCGCCTCGCGCGATCAGTCGGCGGGAAGCCGCAACCGCTACTTCTGCGCGGTGCGCGACAACGTCATCCTCGAATTGCTCTTCTCGACCGGTATCCGCATCGGCGAGCTGGTCGCGCTCAACGTCAGCGACGTCGATCTCGATCGTCATCAGATCCAGATCACCGGACGCGCCACCCGCGGCCGCACGGTCGCCCTCGGATCGGGAGACGTGATCGAAGCGATGCGCCAGTACCTCGAGCTGCGCAACGAGCGCATGCTGTCGACGCCGGCGCTGTTCGTCGGCCGCTCGGGCACGCGCCTGACGATCTACTCGATCGAGAACATCTTCAAAAAGCACGTCCGCCTGGCGGAGATCAAACGCCACGTGACCCCACACTCGCTGCGCCACACGATGGCCGCGCTGCTCGTTTCGTCCGGCACCGACATCAAAGAGGTGCAGGAGATCCTCGGCCACGCGTCGATCCTTTCGACGCAGGTCTACACGCGCCTCCCGATCCAGAAGCGCCGAGCGCCCGCTACGCAGCAGGTGCCGCGGATCGTGGCCGCGTCGGCGTCCGCCGTCGGGGCAGGGGCGAGGATTCCGATCAAGAAGTAGTCAGTCGCATAAGTGACTGATTTGCGCCGTTATGGCGTTAAGTGTATCGTTCCTTCCTCGGAGGAACGGACATGCACGCTCTCCTTCTCCTCGGCGCGATGTTGTTACTCGCCACGCGGGTCGCGGCGGATCCGCAGATCCCGCGGAAGAAAGCGTGGGAGTGGACATTCGAGGAGCGCGTGGCCATGCGGCTGGACCCTGACCGCATCCGTGCTCGAGCGGCGGCACTGGAAGGGGAGTCTGCTTTCAAGGACGGCTCCGTCCCGCCCGAACGTCTCATCGTGGGCCCCGTCGAGTTCACCATCGACGGTCATCGCAATCCGGAGCTGTTCCTGCCGTGGGAGTTGTTCAGGCGCCTGTCCGGACACGTCCACGAGCACGAGTTGCTGCCCGATGACCGGCAGCGTTTCGGAAAAGCCATTCGCGACGCCGGCTGGGACGAAGACGCGTTCTGGAAGACACTTGCCGGAGCGACCGCGCAGCACCACCGGGTGCACAAGGAAAGGATCGAGTTAGAGGGCCGCGCGCGGACCGCGCCGCCGGTGGAGCGCCGCGAACTCGAGGCGCGAATCGAAACTCTCAACTATCTCGGATGTGCCATGCGCGCCGACGCGTTCGCGATCGTGCAGGAGAAACTCGGGGCGGAAAGGCTCAACCGCTTTCTCTACGAGCACGTTGCTCCGAGCATATCGATCGGCTCGCGGATTCCCGATGGAACCGAAGCGTGGAGGTTGCGGTGGATCGCCGGCGGTTGCCGATGAGAGGCGCGGTGCTGCTCCTGTTGCTCGGCGTTGCCGCGACATCTTTCGCCGGCACGATCGAGGTGATCAGCCAGGAGACGTACGACACCGGCCTGCGTCGGACGAACGGACAGTGGCGCATCGGTGCGGCCGTCAAGATGAGGTACATGAACATCTGGGGCGAATACGCGCAAGGTGACTGGCAGACGCTTCTCGCGATCAACAACATCCATAACGGCAGCCTGCTCGCGGGGACCGGATGGCAGGAGTTTCAAGGGGAGTACTGGAATGGACGCATTGAAGCGTGGGCGGGTTTCGATTCCTGCTATCAGGGGAAGGCGTTCGCCAAGGCGGGTGGTGACGTCAGAGAAGCCTACGCGAATCACGTCTGCACCGACCCCCGCCCGCTGAGCGACGACCCCACCACCTGTCCCGACATGACGTGCAACCCGTCGTCTCCGATCATCATCAGCCTCCATGGACGCTATGAGCTGACCTCCGCCGCGAACGGCGTCCGCTTCGACATCGACGCCGACGGCACCGCCGATCGCGTCGCGTGGACAGCGCCCGGCAGCGGCCTCGCGTTCCTCGCGATGGATCGCAACGACAACGGCCGCATCGACGACGGCGCGGAGCTCTTCGGCGACAACACCCGTCTCGCGCACGGCACGAAGGCGGTGAACGGCTTCGAAGCGCTGGCGGAGCTCGACCTCGATCGCGACGGAACCGTGAGTGCACCCGATCCGGCGTGGAGCGCGCTCGTGCTCTGGTTTGACACCGACCACGATGGCCGTTCCTCCGCCACCGAGCTCGTGCCGATCCGCGAGACCGGCATCACCGCCATCCGCACCAGCTATCGCCACAGCGGTAGACACGATCAGCACGGCAACCTCTTCGCCTACCGCGGCGCGATCACACTGCAATCCGGCGAACGTCCGTGCTACGACGTGTTCCTCGAGACGCTCGACTGACCCGCGCGAGATACGTGCTGTCGCGTGTGCGAGCGCGCACGTGTTCCACGTCAGCGAGCTGCGAAGGAAGTGGTGAGGCTCACGTCGACGGGAGGTTGAAGAACGCCTCGATCAGCGCGAAGCCGTCCTCGCCGGGTGCGTCGTCGGTGAGCAGGAACTGGTTCATCCGATTGTTGAGCGCCAGCACGGCCTCCGTCTGCCGCTTCGCGCCGGCCTTTTTGTTGAGGTCGAGCTCCGTGCTGCGTTCGATCCACCGGAGAGCGTCGAAGACGCCCTCGGCGCCCGCGGCGAAGTCGATCATCATGTTGGCCACGTCCGAGATCCACGCCATGTGCCTCGTGATCGGCGTCGTGCCGACGAACTGAAAGTGGCTTTTCGCACGCGTCTTCACCGTCTGCAGGTCGACCGCGGTCTCGGCTTCGTAAAGCGTTGCGACATCACGCCAGGCGCGCTTCGCCGCCGAGCGGAGTTTCTCGATGCCCTGGTTCTCGGCCGCGTTTTCGGGGAAGAGGTTCTTCGGATTGCTGTTCGCGATTTTGATGAGCGAGCCGACGTCGTACGTGCGCGCCCGCGATCCGCTGCTCCGGATCAGCTCCGTGACGCGCGTGGTGACGGCACCCTCGCCGCGCGCGAGCCGCAGCTTCGTCGCGGCCGTCGTGATGACGTCGCGCAGGCGATGGTACGGAATGATGTGGCGGCGATCCTCCGAGCCGACCTTGACCTTGATCTTCTTCGCCGCGGTCGCGAATGCCGGGCGTCCGCTGGCAACGTAGTTCCCGAACTTGTCCATCGTCACGACGAACTTCTTGGCTTTGTGCTTCGCGACGCGGGTGCGGTTTGCTTTCGATCGTGCGGCCGCGCGATTCGGGCCGCGGCCGGGCTGGATGACGTGTCCGCGGAACGGCTGAATCGTCCCGGCCTGCAATGACATCCGCTCCGCTTCCGCCTCGAGCGCGGCATTGCGCACGACCGCGATGCCCGATCCGAACGGGTTGCGCACGCGGTCTTCGCGCTGCTGCACGACGTGCGTCAGCTCGTGCGCAAGCAAGCGCTGTCCATGTGTGGTGTGCGGCTGATAACGGCCGGGCGCAAAGTAGACGTTCGTTCCCTGCGTGAAGGCATGCGCGCCGACGGCAGCGGCCTGCGGCCCCACGTGGACGCGTACATCGGCGAAGCTCTTTCCGAACACCGTCTCCATCTTCTGCCGCACGTTCAACGGCAACGGCTGCCCGGCCGCGCGTGGCAACGCCGCCGCGAGCTGCACCGGCAACTGCACCGCATCGCGATGGGCCGCGTGCGGCACCGGAGGAGGCAGCGGCGCCTGCATGCGCTGGACGGGTGCATGCACCGCCAGCGCGCGCTGCACATGCGGCGCAAACGACCCCCGCGCCATCGCTGGCTGCGCGACGGTCCGGATGGTGTCGAACCGCGGCAATCCATTCGGAAAGCACCCCTGGATCACGTTCGTCTGTGGCATGCCCGCCATCATCGCATGCCACCCTGCCGGTGATGCGCTACAATCCGCGACGCTCACCCGGGCGGGCGTAGCTCAGTTGGTAGAGTAGGAGCTTCCCAAGCTCTTGGTCGCGGGTTCGAATCCCGTCGCCCGCTCCAATAGAATCAGGCACTTAGACGCGATCAGGCGACTCCAAAACCCAGGAGTGTCTATGGTGGTGTCTATCGGGTGTCTATTTCCCGCCAATCTCCGCGTCATTTCGACACATTCAGCCGACGCCCGCGGTCCGTCCTGCACCGTGGTTTCCGAAAAGGAGATCAAGCATGGAAGATCGCATTTCCGCCCCGCATGTCGCACGTCTCATCGGGATCAAAACGGCCACGCTCGCGAAGTGGCGCTGCATGGGCAAGGGCCCGAAAGGCTGGATTCAAGTCTCGCCCACGCACGTGACGTATCCCCTCGGCGAAGTCGAGCAGTTCCTCGCCGAGCGCGCCGCGAAAACGCCGACGCGCGTGTGACCGCGGGGGTGCGGCCATGAAGCAACTCCCTGGTTTCACCTACGACGCGCGCCGTAAGCGCGCCATCTTCGACGGCTACGTGACAGGAACCGGCGGGAAGGTTCGCCGCCGGAAAACCGTCGAGAACGTGACGCGCGCGCAGGCGCTCGCAGCGTGGAAGGTGTTTCGCGACGATCTCGAAAGCGGCCGTGCCGTCGACGGTCCGCTGACTCTGCGGCAATTCGTCGCTCGCTACTTCCACCTCATCTGCGCCAGCCACGCGCCGGCCACGAAGAAAGCGCAGGAGGTGATCATCAAGAATCATCTGCTGCGCTACTTCGGCGATGACGAGCTGACGACGATCACCTCCATCCGGGTGATCGACTTCATGGCCGACATGCGCTCGCGCAACTGCTCGGCGCACTACATCAACGACGCCGTCCGCGTTCTCAAGATGCTGCTGCGGCAGGCGGTCGAGCGGGATGTGATCGCCGACTATCCGATCAGGAAGCGCATCCCGCGCGAGAAAGAGGTGCCGCTCCGGTTGGAGCTGAAGCCGGACGAGCGCGCGCGCTTCTTCGCCGCCTTCACCGACGAGGCGGCGTTCCTCCGCTACCTCGAGGAAAACCGTCAACTCGGACCCGTCAAGTCGAGTCAACACTTCACGCTCACCCGCCGCTTCGGCGGCGGGATGCGCGGCGACAGCGAGGCGGCGCTCGCGTACTTTGAGCGCTTCCGCGAGTTGCGCGAGTTCTTCATCGTGGCGACGGAGACGGGTCTTCGGATGTGGTCGGACCTCCGTAACCTGCGATGGTCGTCGATCGACCTGCCCGGCGGGTTCATTCGCGTACTGATGCAGAAAACGCAGAATGAGGCTGAGATCCCGATCTCGGCCGCCTGCCGCGAGGCACTCCGCGTCTGTCGTACTCGTCCCGCCGTGGCGAGCGTCTACGTCTTCGTCGATGAGGACGGCCGCCAGTACACGCCCGAGCGCCTCCGGCGCGCGTTCCGGCTCGCGAAGGAACTGGCCGGGATCACGCGTCGGTTCCGGCCGCACGATCTGCGGCACACTTTCGGCTGCCGCCTGGCCGATCAGAACATCAGCCTTCAGAAGATCGCGAAAGCTCTAGGACACACAACCACGCGCATGGCCGAGCGCTACGCGCGGCCGTCAACAGAAGCCATGCGGGAGATCACCCGCGCGCTGGATTCTGATCCGCTGCTGCCGGTCATTTCGACGGCTTCAGCGGCCGACGCGAATCCCACCTTCACGATGCCTCCATCACTCGCTGACGCGCGTAGCGGCCAGCGATAAGCCAAGGAGGCTCAATGAAACTCATCGGAATCACGGCCGCGGCGCTCGCCGCGGCCATCACCATCGGGTCGGTCACGCCGCAGCAGCATGCGGCGCCGCCGAAACCCGCCGCTGTCGTGCAGACCGTTGCTGCGCCCGCGCCGCTCCGTGCCGCGGCGTTTCTGGACGGCACGGCATCGCGCGACGTGGCGCGCATCAGCGCGTCGATCGACGACCTTACGCCGCTCTTCGACCGCCTGCGCGCGAGCGGCGGCGAGATCGGCTTCGGCCGCATCACGGACGACTCGGACATACCGCTCATCCGCTGCTACGTTCCCGAGCCGCCGGAGCCACCGTCGTTCTCGGCCGCGCCGGCGGGCAACGTCTTCGCCAACGCGAACGCACGGAAGCGCGAAGAGGTCGAGCGCAAGAAGTTCGAGGCGAAACGCCGCGCGTGGGAAGCGGAGGCGAACGCACGCATCAACGCCTTCGTCGCCGCGATCACGCCGCTTCTCGCCGCGCCGCCGACCGCGCCCCGCACGGATGTCCTCGGCGCGATCGCACGGGGCGATCTGATGATGGCCGAGCCGTCGCCCTTTCAGCGTTCGACACAATCGGCCATCGTCGTCATCACGGACGGCTATCACAACACGACCGCTGCCGCGACGCCGGTGCTGCGCTCGAACGCGCAGGTCGTCCTGGTGAACGGCATCGGCGCGCTCGGCATCCTCGACAAGCTCACCCCGCGCCCGCTCCGCTTCGAGTCCACCGCAGCCGCAGTCCGCTACATCACCTTCAACGGAGAACCCAATGCCCGCTAATACCGCTTCACCCACCATGGCGACCGGCGGCTCGACCGCCCACGAGGAGGCGAGCCGTCAGGCGCTCATCACCACGTCGAAGAAGATCAACTGGAAGGGTCACGATGTGCTCGATGCCGAGGGGAAGGTGGTCGCAACCGCGACCGCCATCAACCGGCTCGAGGAACGAAACCCGGATCTCCTCAAGGTCCACAGCAGCGACGTCATGAAGTATGGCGTGTTCCTCTTCGGCCTCGGCTGCGTCTACGGCATCGACGTGCTGCTCTTCGGCGCGACCGCGGAGTACGTCGCAAGTCTCCTCACGGGCAACTGGATGCTCGTGCTTCTCGCGAAGTACGGGATTCCGCTCTTCTTTCTCGGGATTGAGGTGCTGATCTCGCTGAAGATCACCGAAGCGCGCGACGCGCGCGAGCAGGAGGAGGTCCCGAGCTATGTCTGGTAATCGGATGGCGTACTACTTCTGGATCATGCTCGGCGTGGTGGTCGCGCTCGTGATGCCGCTCACCGCGGTCGTCACGGCCGCCTCAGTGCAGGTCGTGGCGGACGACTCCGTGCCGTTCCTCATGCTCGTGATCCTCGCGATCATCTCGTTCGCCGCGCACGTCCTCGTGCTGTTCGGCGGCAGGCTCGCCCACGCGAGCAAGACGTACTGCTACTTCGCCACGAAACGCTCCGCGCTCGTCAACCAGCTCGAAGCGAATCACCGCCTCGTGCGACGCCGCCTGAAGAAGCTCGAACAGATCTTCATCCCGTACGTGCATCACTGGCGCAAACACAACACGCACTACACCTACGTCGAGGCAGGCCCGTTCGACAACGAAGTCGCGGAGCTTCTGCGCCGCCACTTCCCCTACTTGAACAAGAACAACGATGGCCCGCACAACGCGGAGTAGGAAGCGCATTCCACAACACGATCGGGCGGGCCGCGAGGCCCGCCCTTTTCGTCAGGAGACCCTTGTGTTCGCAGAAGTGATTCGATTCTTGATCGCGGCGGCCTGCGCGCTTTTCGTTCTGAGTTTGCCGCTCTCCAAAAGTGATAGTGGCGCAAAGTTGCGCCGATGGGCAGGTGTCTGCTTCGTGCTCGCGTTTCTGCCCGCCCTCGTCTGTGGCCTGTTCTACTCGCCGTCTGCGGCTGATCCGTCCGCGATCTCGACCGAGGCGGGAGCTGCATCACCGGCGCAGAACGTTCTCTCTGGTCTCGGCTGCATCGCCGCGGTCATCGTCGCCGCGTTCATCGCCTACGCCATCCTGAAGGTGCGCAGCCGCTTCGCGGGGAAAGCGAAGTCGCGCGATCCGTGGGAGACGTTCTTCAACCGCGGTGGCGGCAAGCGTCCGTTCACGATGAATGCGAATCCACGTCGGAGCCGTGGCCCGTTCGCCGTCGACGACGAGGACGAGGACTGATCGGAATGACGATGAAAACCGATTGGCTCTTCGGCGATCCAAAACGCGCATACGAGCGCGCGCGGCGAAATACAGCGGCGATGAAAGCGGAGATGGAGGGCGCGAGCGCCATGGACCTTCAGACGACGCTCGCCGCGCTCGACGGCGACGAGAGCTTCCTGCTCGGCACGCTCCCGACCGGCGCGGAGCTGCGGATCGCGCCGCGCGAGGTGGGACGGCACGGGATGGTGTGGGGATCGTCGGGCGCCGGCAAGAGCTATGGCCTCGTCGTCATCACGAACGGCTGGTCGGCGGGCGGCACGCGCCGCTTGCAGCTCATCGACCCGAAAGGCGAGACGTACCTGCTCAAGTCCCTGCACGTCGCCGCAGAGTACCTTGACCGGCCGGAGGATGAGCGCGAGGCGTTCGCCGCGCGCTTCCGCGTCTTCGACGTGACCGCCGACGCCATCACGCCCTTCAACCTCTTCGCCGTCCCGAAGGGCATGTCGCCGTCGCTCCTCGGCGGACTCCGCGCCGCGGCGACCCGGCACATGAGCGCGCATGACTACTCGGACCTCATGGAGTACGGCGTCTTCCTGCTCTACTCGGCCGCGATTAGCATGCAGTGCGGGATCACCGTGAAGTTCGTCCGCGCGTTCTTCCTCGACGCGGAGTTTCGCGCGCGCGTGATCCTCCCGCGCATTCCGGACGCGCGGCTTCGCGACTCGATCGAACACATCGAGACGACGCTGCCGACGCAGACGCGCACGGCAATCGTCCGCCAGTTCGACATCCTCTTGTCGAGCGCTCCGGCGCGCATCAGCTTCGGCCTGTCGCCCGCGATGGTGCATACCCTCGCGCCGCTCGACGCTCGTGCGACGGACTTCCTCGGCAACTTCGGCCCGACGCCGCAGCGATCCCCGGCGCTCGCGAAAGCAATGGCGATCAACCGCATGATCGACGTGCTCAATGACGCGAACGTGCGCGAGGCCGTTATGCCGGAGATGGTGCTCGTCGAAGAGGTCGGCGTCATCGTGAAGCAGCCCGCCGTCGCCGACTTCCTCCTCGAAGCCTCGAGGACGCTGCGGTGGAAGGGCATCTCCATCGTCTGCGTCGCGCAAGACCCGGCGAACGCGATCCCGCGCGAGACCTGCAAGGCCCTCGTCCTCAACTCGAAGTGGCTGCTCTCGTTTGAGTGCGGCAAGGATGAAGCGCTGTGGCTCTTCCCGCACGTCAGCCGCAGCGCCGGGAAGAGCGAGTCCGCACAGGCGCAGGAGTTCGTCCGCGAGATGGCGAAGCTGCCGACGCAGCACGCGATCCTCGTGAAGAAGGGCGTTCCGGCTGTCCGCTTCCGCACGCGGGACCTCGATGACCCAACGAAGCGCTACTCGCGCGCGCTGCTGACGGAGACCTTCGAGCGCGAGATCGCGCGCCGATCGATGGTGCGGGTGAAGGACGCCGAGAAGCTGATCGCCACGTGGGAGGCGGACCTGTTCGCGAGCTACGGCGGCAGCTCCGCGGCCGCGCCTGGCGCTGAAAAAGGGCCGCAGAGCGGCGGCGCGACGACACGTGGCATTTCGGACCTCTTCGCCCTTCTTGACCGCGCGCGGGGCAAATCTGAGCCCGAGGGGGGCAGCAATGGATAAGACGCTCCGGCTCGTCGGCCTCGCGCTCCTCTGCGTCGTTGCGAGCCCCGTGTACCTCCTCGTGTTCATCCGCAAAGGCATGAAGTTCTACGAAGGCGCGAAGCTCATGCGGACGGGCTACATCGAGTGCCCGCATTGCGGCGAGACGAACGCGCTCGACCTCCTCGCCACCTGCCCGAAGTGCCGCACCACCGAGTACGGCAACCGACTTCGCTGTACGGCGTGCGGCGAAACTTCGTGTGGCTTCGACTGCGACGCCTGCGGCGTCACGATCAAGGTGCTCTGATATGGCGACGACGCAGAAGAAGCACCGCATCCTCCCACGCGACATCGAGGCGTACGTCCTCGCTGGTCGCTTCCGCATGCTCACGCGCCAGCAGCTCAAGCGCTGGCTCTTTGCCGATGTGACCGAGACGATGGTGACGCGCTTCTTCGACCGCTCGACCGAACGCGGCTACCTCGGCGTCGAGCGGCTGCACGGTAACGGCATGCAGGTCTGCTGGCTCACGAAGAAGGGGCGCGACTTCCTGGTAGACGGCGGCCACGCGGTGACAGCCGATCTCTTCCCGGCGTCGGGCCCCGTCGCGGCGAAAGACTTTGAGCACACCGTCGAGATCGTGAACGCCGCGCTGGCGATGCGCCGCCGAGCTCCCGCGCCGGACGAGCTGCTGCCCGCGTGGGCGGTGCAGCGGCTCTTTAAAGGCAAGCTCACCGTGTGGCCGGACCTCTTGTGCCTCTGGAAGCCTCGCGACGGCGATCCCGGATCAGCGTTGGCGATCGAGGTGGACCTCGGGGGCGAGCCGGTGAAGACGGTGCTCGTGCCGAAGACGCTCCAGCTGATCGCGTTCCTCCGCGACTGGATCGACGGCGCGCCCGCGGCGATCCTGCTCCTCACGGCCACCGCGCGTCGCCGCGACTCACTGCGGGACGCGCTTGCACCTGCGGTTGGCGATTTCCCCCTCGCCATCGAGACGCTAACGGCCCTGTCTGCGGAGCCGTAAACCGTCAACTCCGACCCTCAACTTCGCCCGTCAACTCGACTGTACCGGCGAGTTCACGGTGATCGAAACGTAGCAGGCTCCCTGCAGCTCAAGGCGCGTTGAAGGCCGGGACGGGTTCGAGGCGTCCTCCGGCTGGAGTCGACGCACGCACCGCTCCTGCCTTTGGCGGCCGCCGCGCGCGACGCTCGACTCCCAGCCGAGCGTTGACTTCCCGGGCTAGAGGGAAGACTCGTGCGTTGCTCAGCACGTTACCGCGTGGTTGCGAACTAACCACGCGGTGAGTACACTCTCGGCGTCGAGAGGCAACTTGAAATAAAGCATCGAAAAGCGTCATTCCGCACTGCTGCAACCAAGGCCGGCTCATTCGCCGCCCTTGCGTGTTACCTTGCATGGTCGAGATGAAATCCGCTACTAGAGGACCGATTACGCGCGGGATACCGCGAGTCCGGACTCTCCCCAACCGCTAGCGCCTGACGGGCGCTACGTCGCGCAGCGACGTTCAAACGAATCCAAGACAATCTGAGGAGTTCCTGCATGAGCCAATCGCAAGGCAGTGCTCCGGCACTTCGGCCGGAGGTATTGAAGAGAATGTATGACCGGAAGTATAAGTTCTGTAAAGAACGACTACATCTTCCGGAGAAGAGAGCGCAGCGGTGGGCGCGCGAGTACGTTGAACTCGTGCAAGAGATGCAGTAATCCTCCCTCCCTTCGTCGCGTTCTCCTCTGCGTGATCAGAGTGCTGAATGTCGACAAGTCCGCCTTCTCGAATCGTGTCTGTTGCGAGCCTCATCGCTGCTGGAAAAGCAGCGACGAGGCTCGTTTTGGAGCGGATCGCCCGCAGAATCAGCCGTGAACCCGATGTCGCGTTCGCGACCGCTGATTTGAAAGACGGCCGTAAGCGCAAACGCAAACAAGCGCTCCGCATCGACATGGACGCGGAGGATTCCTTCTCCGACGAACTTCTCCGCCGAGTTCCTGGCATCACTGTCTACGGCGAGGAGCGTTTGGCGGATGAATCCCTCGATCTGGCGAACCAGCGTGGAACTTTCGCGCTCGTTGACGCCGTCGACGGCACCGACCTGCTCGAACGCGGTCTTGGTAACTGGTGTACGACAGCCGTTCTGTTTCAGCCTCGTGCGAAACGGGGCGAACGTATTGTCGCGGCGTTCGTCGGTCTTCCGACAGGCGATGTCTACTTCGCGAGTCGTGCTCACCCAGGTGCCTCCGTTCAGCACGAGGTCGACGTGCCGTTGAAGCGGAGCCGCACAAAAAAGAGGGCGCCCATTTCAGCCACTGACAAGCGAATAATCGAACGAGAGGTCTATGGCCCCTCGCCGAAGAAGACGCTCCGAGCTGCTTCTGTCTACTTCTATGGGCAGAAGCTGAAGAACCTTCTTCCCACCGTCAATGCGCTCCAGAACGCTGCTGCTCTGAGCGCGGATGATGAAGAGAAACGGAAGAGCGCGACCGCGCTTGCCGGACTGCGGCTCTACAACCTCGCAGGCACTCCAATGATGATTCGGATGATTGACCGAAAGTACCATTCGATCGGCGGAGTTGATGTCGTGATGGACATTGTCGGCCAGAAACCCCACGATGTTGTGCCTGGGGCATTTATCGCTTTGAAGGCCGGGGCCTCACTCCTCCGACTCGACGGCACTCGCATCGAATACACCGATCTTGAGGATCTTCTGCTCAGACCTGCCGCCGACAGACTTACATACGTCCTCGCGGGAACACACCCGCTGGCGCAGGCCACGGTCGAGTTTTTGCGCGAAGGCATGCGAGCAAGTTTCTGAACTCTGGACGTCTACAGGTCTGCCACGATACTGCGCTGGCGAGCGTGAACTCTCGGTCGGCTGAGACGCGACTCAGACGCCGCGCTGCCGCTCCATATGCCCACTGATTCGTGGCCGAGCTTGCCTGCAGTCGGCAACTTTGCGGGTGGTCGCACCTGCACGCGGCGTGCGTTGTACGATTTGGCACGATCGAACCAGTAGCACGCCCTATCGGCAGATGGCAAGCTCGTTCGTGCGCACCGCGATTTCTTCGCTCGGGCTCAGATACTCCATCTTGTCGTGCGCGTGGAGGCGCGGTCCGAAGGACTTCCGTTGCGCTCGAAGAGATCGTGTGCGACCGGTTGCGCCTCCTTCTGCCGGAGGCGGAAGAGGAACTGATTGCCCGCATTGCCGACTGCGATGGTCTGAAAGCGTGTCGGGAAGAGCGCGAGTGCTTGCGCGGCTAAGACGAGGGAGAGGCTGTACTTGCGCGCGGCGGTGAGCAGCACGTCGAGCGCGCCGTCCGAGGCCGCGAAAGGGTGCCTCGTCCACGCGCAGCGTGTAGGGCGTGCGCTGCTCCATCGGCAAGCGCTCGCGCGGGAGTGCGCCGAGCTCAAGGCGTCCATCCGGAGACACGATGATATCGGCGGTGGGGTGCGAGATAGCGTTTGGCCAGGTTCACGAGGCCGCGGCGCGGTGGTCCATAATCGCGAGAGGAGATCGACTGGGAAGCCCGGATCTACGCCGGCGAGGGGGCCGCGGGTTTCTGCATTGAGGAGGTCACGTCACGCCCGCGGCTCCGCCGTCATCCGCGTTTCGCTCATGGTCGCGTTGTTCCTGCCCACTCGTCCCTGCGGACGTACGGCGTGGGAGAGCGGCGTCGTTCCATCACGTATCTGGTGAGGAAACGGCGTGACCAGCCACGCTCGCGGGCAGCGCCGCGCCTGCGCTGTCCCGTGATGATCACCAGCGAAAAGATCATCGCACTTGGTCTGCTGCTGACGCGCGCGCAGCCTCGGAGTCCCGGCCGAGCACATTCTCCGCAGTGGCGTCACTGCCACTCGTAGAGCATGCGAATCGTGCCGCCGCAGAACTGCCGCAGCAACGCGATCAACTTCTGCGCCGAACTGGCGAGATACTCGGCATCGGTGCCGGCGTTCCCCTGCACGATGAAGAAGCAGTGCTTCGTCGCCGTCGTCACTTTCGTCTTCTCAACCTGACGGACTTCCAGGCGGCAGATCACATCGTTGGCATCGTCCACGTAGCCGTACTCGCCGGCGCGCACGGGCTTGGGCTCGGAAGAGCCGAGCGGGACGAAACGCTCGTCGCCGCGGGTGAGGCGGAGGTGAACGTCGCCGTCGATGCGGTCGACGTCGTGGGCACCGAGCGCCAAGCGCGTCTGCAGCGAGACGAGGTTGTAGACGTCCACCAGTAGATTCACGTGGGGGAGGGTTTTGGTCCTGGCCACCAGCGAGTGGAGGTTCTCAGGAGAGGAGACGAACTTGCGGTTCGAGCAATGCACACGCTCGTGCAGCTGGCGGAATCCCGCCAGGATCGGGTCCGCGGCGGGGTCGAGCGGCGTACGCGCAACCGCGGCGACCACTTCGTCGCGCATGGCCTCGAACTCCGGATCGCTCTCACGATTGCCGATGTCCGCGGCCACGAAGTAGATGCCACGCACGCCGAGGGCGAGCACGTCGCTGTCTACGTTGAAATCGAGATCGCGTGCAGGCATGGCTCTTCACCGGCGGCGCACGGTCACCGCCCAGCTCTGGTGCTCGTGCTCGTATTCGCGAAAGTTCTCGTGCGGCGGCTCGGCCCACACCTCGAGCTCGACCGAGACGATGTCCACCGGCAGGTCGTGGAACAGCGCTTCGGCCTCCTCGCGCGTGTAGAAGCGATAATAAAATCGGTCGCGGTAGATGTACTCCTCTCCCTGGACGTGAGCCATGTCTTTGCCGCGCGTCGAATCGCCGGGCGCGAAGACGCTGCCGATGATGTGCCCTCCGCGGCGGGTGATGCGCACGAGTTCCCGAACCGCGTCGTGGGCGTTCTTTAGATGCCCGAGCACGTCCCAGCAGAACACGAAGTCGAACTGCTCGTCGGCGAACGCGGTGTCGAAGACGTCCGCCGTCAGCAGCACGCAGTTCCTGACGCCTTGCTCGCGGCAGGTCGCCGCGGCGATGTCGAGCGCTCTGCGCGAGGAGTCCGCGCCGATCATGACGGGGATCGCCTGCGCCAGCGGCCGTAGATTGCGACCGTCGCCGCACGGAACGTCAAGCCCGATCCGCGCTCCGGCGGCGCTCGCGAATGCGGCCGCGCGCGCCGCGAACGGAACGCCGCCCGCGCTCCACAGCACCGCCGCCTCCTTCAGATCGTACGAGTCATTCCACGCCGACCTGGAACGTTCGTCGATGTCGCTTAACGCGTCCTTCATGTGACCTCCTGTTCCTCGCGGAGCGTGATGGCGATGCGGAAGCCGAGGTTGTCTCCCGACTGGCCCGCGCGAGGAGGATAACGCCAGTAGCACTTCAGGGACTGCGGCTGATCGTCCCACCCGCCGCCCCGGATGATCTGGTAAACAGCGCCGCGCTCATCCTCGTTCGCAGGATCACGATCGGGACCGGTCACGTAGTAGTCGCCGCGGTACCAGTCGAGCGTCCACTCCCAAGCGTTGCCGGCCAAATCATAGATTCCGAGCGCATTCGGTGGAAACTGTCCGACCTCGGTCGTGTGCGGCAGCGGCGGCTCCTCGCGCCAGAATCTCTCGTACGGCTCGTCGGCGTCAATGTCGGCCTGCACGTGAAGCGTGGCACCGTTCGCCTGCGACTCGCGCCAGTCGTTGCCCCACGGGTACAGCCTCCCCAGCCTGCCACGGGCCGCCAGCTCCCACACCGCCTCGGTCGGCAGGCGCACCTTCATGCCGACCTTTTCCGACAACCATTCGCAGTACGCCAGCGCGTCGTTGCGCGAGACCTGAACGACCGGATGCTTCGGCCGCGACCTCACGGCATCCTGGCCGGTTGCACGAGGGTCGCGCCACGAAACGCCTGAGCGCGGGATCCACTCGTCGCCCTCTCCGATGACGTGACCTTTCTGCGACGTCTCGACATCGGACTGATAGCCCGTCTCCTCGATGAACCGGGCGAACTCAGCGTTCGTCACGAGGCACACGCCGAGGAGGGTGGTCTTCGACACGGTTATGAGCCGGGGCGGGCGCACGAGGTCGGGGAGGACGTGCGCGGGCAGGACCTCCCAACCACCTCGCACGAATGTCGTGCCCGGAACGACGGCCGCCACGAGACCGTGCTCCGCGAGGTGCTGCAGCGTTGCGTCGTGGAGCTGGTGCAGCTCCGCTTGTTGCGTTTTGCGTATCGCGTCCTCCGCCTCGAACTGCGGTTGCAGACGGGCCGGCGGAAGCATCTCGCGCCAGAACAACCACGTCTCAACTTGGGCCGGTTCTGGGAAGTTGGGAATCATCGCTGCGATCCTCTCCTCGAGCCCCTCGAAGTGGCGGATGCCCGACTTAACGAAATACGGGACTTCCGAATCGACCGCCGGAGGTACGAGCAACTCCTCGAAGGCGGAGGCAGTGCTGGCGTGGCGGAGGATGAACTGGGCGTGGTGATAATCGAGCCAAGGCCTGGTGGTGAACTGCACCTCACCATAGCGTCCCGAGGCCAAGTAATACGAGTCGACGATCTGCGTGCGTAGCGTGGGCATACGCTGTAGGCAGTCGTCCCCCGCATGAAACGAGGCGCGGATCTCATCGTCCACCTGCTCCTGCGGGAGCGAGAGGGAACGTTCGCCCACGGCTGTGCCGATGCGGCGGGCGAGGCGCTCGAGAAACTTCTGCTTCACGTCCAGCGGCCAGAGTCCGGGTTGCCGCTGTTCATCGGCGCGTCGGCGATTCTGGGCAATGGTGTGGAAGGTGTCGCCGCGGGAGCTCTTGCTGATGCGCATTTCGGGCGTCCAGTCCTCGAGCACGAAGGAGAGCTGATCGGGCCAGCGGACGACTTCCTCGCTAATCTCCTTGCGGTCGTACGCGGCCACGAACCGCTCCCAGTCGCGCGGCCGGCGTGCTTTGGCCACTTCCACGATTTCGTCGCGGTCGTACGGTCTCAGCTCCAGGATGGACAGATGCTTGTCCTCCTCGCGCGACTGGGGATCGCCGCCGGCGAGCGGGGAGTTCGTCTGGGCGCGGTTGTGCGCGTCGACGAAGAAGCCGCGCCGGCTAGAGATGATCATCTTTGTTCCCGGACCCCGCAGGCGCTTCAGCCGAAGGTACGTGCTGACGGCTTGGCGGGAGCCGATACCGCCCGGGATTTCGTCGAAGCCATCCATGAACAGGAGCAGCCGGCCGCGCCTGAGCAGCTCAAGCAGCATCGGCCCGTCGATCGCGACGCGATAGTCGTTCAGCACGGAGTTCATAAAGGGAAGGATGTCGCTCTCGCCGTCGTAGTCGCGCAACGGAAAGAACAGCGGCAGCCGCGCATTGGGATCGTTGCGTTCAATGTAACGACGGGAGAGCTCGTAGACGAGGTGCGCCAGGACTGCGGTTTTGCCGGCTCCGGCTTCACCGGCCACGACCAGGAGTTGTGCCTCGGAATCGGGAAGCCATGAGAGGTCGACGAACTGCTCAACTGACGGGTAGTCGATGGCAGCGTGGGAGTCGCGCCCCGGCTGTCGGAGGATGGAGACGGTGACGTTGACGTTGTCGCGCTGCTTATCCGGATCGACGCGGCGAAATGCCCTGCGCCGCACGTACTCCTTGCCGAGCGCGAAGTCCGCAGGCAGCACCGCCCCTAGAGGGGAAGCTCCGGAGCTCTTGCCTTCATAATCCGCGATCGTGTTCCTGAGCAAAGGGAGGAGCTTCTCCCCCGGTTCGATGTCGGGCGCGGTCAACAGCCGCGCGTTCTCACCGGTAAGCTCCAGCGCCGTTTCTTCGTAGCCACGCCGCGACACGACTGCTAGACGCCTCTGCTTCGACTGATAGATCCATTCCAGCAATCTCGACTTCGGCACCACCTGCTCGTTCTCAATCTTGAGGACCACCTCGAGACGGTCGTCGAGGATGTCGCGCGGCGGCCGCGAGTAGAGGCCGTCGAGTGGCGATGGCGCCGTCTTTGCGAAGTTGAGCGAAGCCAGCCAGCGTTCGATCTGCTCGGCGAATCGCGTCCGTTCTTCGGGTGACGTCTTTGAGGCGGCAGCGCGACTGTTTTCCGCGCTCGGGCCGTATCCCTTCGCCCGGAGTCGCAGCACGTCGATGGCGAATCGCATGCTCCGCCCCGGAGGTGGCGCCGTCAGCTGGTTGGCGCCCGCTTCACGGGCTCGGGCGAACGGCAGCACTCCGTTCTCGCGGCCGCGCCACTCCGGCGCATCGTCGCCAGCCGCCTCTAGCGCGGCGAAGCCGGTGCACTCGATTGCCGCGTACGCGTCACGCTCGATTAGCTTCGCCAACTCCGCGACATTGGTGACAATGCCGTTCTCGAAAATCCTGCTTTCCTGCCTCCGGAACCGGGTTTGCTCGTCACGCAGACGCCGGTCCAGCATGACCATCGCGTGATCGTCGAAGACCACGACGATGGGTACGAGTTGCCGAGAGATGGCGATCGCGCCGAACAGCAGGGACAGATCGAGACAATTTCCCCGTTTCGAGCTCAGGACCTCGCTATGCGTGCGGATCTCCTGTTGTTCCGGCACGAGGCTGAACCCCGCCTCATACTGGAGCTGCGCCTCGATTAGCGCGTTGTAGATCAGCTCCGCGATTGATAAGGCGTCCGGTCGCAGCGCGAGCGGGCGAACACCGATATCGAAGTGAGTGATCCAGTCGGAGTACTCGTTGACGAACCGGCTCAGGCCTTTGTCGTCACTGCGCGGCCAAGACAGTGGCATCAGTGATTCTCCGGAATGACGCCGAATACTTCAACTACGTTCGGCGGCGCGTTTGGATCCTGTTGATAGGTGGCAATGGACAGCGAGTACATGCCGGGCGGCAGGCTTCCGAGGCCGACCGTAGTCGGGGTGGCGGCGACGACGCGGCGCTCCAGCATCGCCGTTCCGCTCTCCGTCCGCACAATGACCTCGTATTCGGTGTACCCGACCACCGGTTGCAGCACGAATGTGATCGTCTCGCTGGCGGCGAACGCGTCGTGTACGTTCACGCCGATCGCGTGCTGCCGGTCGAACGGGAGATAGCCGGCCACGTGCTGTAGGCCGCGTCCTTGGAGGTTGCCGATGTGAACCGCCAGATTACCGAGGAGGAATTCGTTCTGCTGCATCCCGGCGTGTGTGTCGGGCGCGTAGGTCTCCACCAATAGATCGGACAGCTCGCGCGGAATTCCTGAGACGCGTGGGACGCGTCCATCGCCGTCTCCCCGCTGCGCGTCCACCGACTCGGGTACATCGAAACCGCCCTGCACGCGGGAGTCCGTCCAATGCAGCGACTGGAGCGTCGGCTGTCCATGTCCAACCCATGGCACAACGCGCCGGTGTGCGCACGGTGCTTTGGTTCCTTCGTGGATCTCGTCGTGGAAAGCGCGGGCGGCGACCGCGCGGGCGTTGTCGAACCTTGGCAGCTCCGGCGTCTCGTGGATCCGGGTCCAGCGTCCGTCCTTCTCAACCACCTCGTAAATGGCCATAAGCTCGTACGCTGAAGTGAGCGTCCGCACCACGTCGCTAAGATCGAGCAGGGGGAGTCGGTAGCCGTTAGCGATGAACTCGGCGATGGCCACCGAGCCGCGGTGCGGCGTCGCGATGGTGAACAGCGCTTTGCAGAGTTCCCAGCCGCCGAGCACCTCCAGAAAGTACCGGCAGACCAGCCCGCCCATGCTGTGCGCCACGAGAATGGCGCGCGCGTGGTCATAGCCGGTGCGGTCCTTCCAGCCCTTCAGGGCCTCCTCGACGAACCTCTTCAGACGGCGCGCGCTGTATCGATTGCTGCGGCGCCAGTCGTACGGGAACTCGCGGTAGTTACCGGCCAGCACGGCCGTCGGCGCGGTGAACTCGAGCCGCTGAAAAAGCGTCTCGTGGAGCGGCGCCGGTCCGATCGCTTTCTCCAGCCCCGGAAAGATGTGAAACGCCTGGATAACGTCTCCGACCTCGACGCCGTCGCCCAAGTCGTCGAGCGAGCCATCGTCGTGCGCGGAGAGCGCGAGCGAGCTTCTCCAGGCTCTGCTGCTGGCCGCGCGTGCAACGGCAGGCGCCGTGGCGCCCCACAATAGACGTCCGTCCTTGCGCAACTCGGTTCCGGTGATCCCGGGCACGTACACCACGAGATCACGCACTTCGATTCGATCGGGCATTCCGCTACCTTCTCCATAGGAGAGACGGTTAAGCGGAAATCCCTACCTCGGCGTAGCCGAAACCAAGAAGTCCGGCCCAGGAGCTACACTTCGGCCATCCCGACACCAAACACGAAGGCGCTCCGGGATTTTGATCGTTCCAAGGCTTCGGCTACCACACTTGCTTCAAGCAAGAACACCCACACTTTCACTCGCTCAGCGAGAACAGAACGCGCCTTCGTCATACGGCACTCACGCCTCGGAAACGGGGAGAGGGGTGAGTTTTGCCGCTTTTCCAAATTCTTGCTTTTTTGCGACGAATCGGACGGCGTACGGCTACCTCAAGACGCCGGTCGGTGTGGGGTGCGGATCGGCGCGCCGGGCTGATCCATCGGTTCGTTCGGGCGGTCGTATGTCACGACCACCATAGCTCCTCGGATCACTGAGTCATCGCGCGCGAGTGCATCCCGAATTGTAGCGGAGTCAGCAGGAGCAGTCGCCACGCGCGGGATGATTTTGAATCGGTAACAGATATTTTGACCGAAGGGGGGTAGGGAAGCTTCCGCCACAGTCACTCCTAAGAATGAGGGGCTTAGAAAGCTTGAGGGGCGGCCACGTTCTGTGCCCGCCGACGATGATCACGGCTTTCCGAAGATCTATGCCAGGAGTGTCAGAGGTGGCCTCGTGGGTGTTGGCTGCGCAGCTGAAAAGCCGCCGGTGTGTCGCTAATGCCAAAGAACGGTCGATGTCCTTCTTAGGGTCTTCTCAGAGGCCGAAGCAGTTTGGATCTGACGATCGGACGCCTTTGCCAGATACGGAGGCGAACTCGAGGCCGCATGACCGGCGATAGCATGACAGGACATCACGTGATTGCAGACCTGTACGGAATAGATCCGCGCAGGTTTACTAATGGTGCAGATCTCCTCAGCATACTCACGTCGACTCTGCTAGAGGCCGGCTTCAAAGTAGTTGACGTCGTGGGGCACCAGTTTATGGAACGGGGCGCGGGGTTCACCGGAGTAGTCTTGTTGGCTGAATCGCACGCTGCGTTGCATACGTATCCAGAGTACAACTACGTCGCAGTCGACGTGTTCAGCTGTGGCCCCAAGGACCCGGAGCCCGTGATTCAAGCATTCGCGAGACGTCTGAGTGCGCCGCGCGTCGTCGTGCGGATGGCGGAAAGGGTTGTCTACCCAGCACCTGCACAAAACAAACGTTCTGGCAACGATGAACGAGAGGGATTAGAGTATACCCATGACGAACTCAAGTAACGTAAAGCAGAAACCAGGAATCGGCGTGGCAGTGGTGGTGTGGGAGAACGAAAGGAAAGAAAGAGTTCTGCTTGGACTAGGCCATAGCGCCGAAAACCGCTCGGAGATCTACGCGGTGCCTGGAGGGCACTGGGAGTCGGGCGAATCGCTGGTTGACGCGATCCGCCGGGAAACGCGCGAAGAAGCCGGCATCGAGCTCGGCGCAGTAGAACTCATATCCGTATATGACTTCTACAACCCAGAGAAGCAGAAGAGTTACGTTACGATCGGATTCGCCGCGGTTCATGCCAGTGGCCAGCCGACAGTATTAGAGCACGATAAGAAAACAAACTGGGGCTGGCATGATCCAAAGCAGGCGCTGGCTCTACCTTTGTTTGTCCCCGACAAGGTGCTGATCGAGCGAGCGCTGTCCGGCACGATCTTTTCGCATTCGGACTGACCAGTGAAGGACGCGGTGGGAGTGTGCCCAACATCATTCGCGACGTGGTTATTAACCGTGGATCCCGCGTTCGTCTCTACATATTCGGCAATCATGAGCGAACTCAGATGTCGAGGTCCGGTGACGTTGGACCGCTTGGTATGCGCGGTACGAAGACCCGTAAGAACGGTACTGCTATGCGTAGACTGGCTCGCTGAACTGAATCTCGTTGCCGCAGGCGAGCCAGGGACGCTCGATTGCCTTGGTGCTCACGTGCAAGCGCCTGCGAAACGGCCTCAGGCTGCCCCTTGCGATGAAGGTGGCCGTATTTCACGCTACATCGAATTGGCATCCTCCCGAGAGGAGCCTGCCTTGCTCTGGGGACAGCGCAGGCTGACTCCTCAGTCAGCAGTGGAGCGTGCGCTGTATATCGCCGACCAAATGCGTGGCCCCTCAGGCCGAATCGTATTTCTAGGAGACGACGATCTCGTTAGCCCCCTACTCGCCGCGACGGCCCCCGGCTGGACGGTGACAACCATTGATATTGACAGCGAGGTGCTCAGCAAAGCACACCAAGTCGCATCGGAATTAGGTGCTACTGTCGAGACGCGTCACGCCGACCTGTCGGACTTCAATGAGGCGGACGGTGCATCATATGACATCGCGGTAGCTGACCCGTTCCCGTCAGGCGATGGGTCATTCGAAGCATTATTCTGGCAGCGCGCTGCGGAATTGCTACGTCGTTCTGGCTTACTAATTTCCACAACTTCGCCGTCGCACAAGCCGATTGAGTATTCCCGCGGCGCGCTGGCGCGCCTCAGCGATATCGGCTTCGCGCTTGTCGATATGCGGGCAGATTTTGGGCGCTACGAAGTATTTAGCTTTGAGTTTGCCGACTATGAGCGACAGGTCTTACATCGACTGGGGTTGAGATCGACCATCGCGCATACGAAATCCTTGTTTACGGCAACACTCACGGGTGCAGCTGCTGGAGATACGGCGGCGCACTTTGATTTCGGGCGTTGGACGGAAGCGGCTGCATCGCATTACCTCACCCGTCAAGCCGGTCTCGATGGACAGATAGTTCTTGCTGAACGGCGCGGTGTAGCGAGCGACATGACAGTGAGCGTCTCAGAGCGTCGGAATGGTCTCGACATCAGCTGTGCCCTGCCCCCAGAATTGGCAAAACGGGTAAGCAAGGCTACCGTCGTCGACACAGTCAGGAATCTTCTTCGCGACGGCCTAACTGCAGCCGGTATTCCGGTTATGGTTACCGAAATAGAAGAATTGGCTTCGTTGTGGTCCGGCGCTTCCGTGACGTCGCGTGATGCGCCCCGCCTGACCTTAGCTGTGCGCGCCTTGGAATCTTGGAAGCGTTGGCGGATGGATGACCACTGATCGCCGCGTACCCGTCGTGGTCGGACTAGTCACGGTGGACGCCGTTGCCCGCACCACAGTTATGGGTGCGGCACCGCTTGTTAGGTTTGGCGGCGTGTGCAACAACGTAGCGTGTGCGCTTGGTGCGCTCGATATCCAACCTATGTTTGTCACGCCCCGGTACCGTGGCGATGTTGGTAGGTGCGTCGCCACTCATCTGGATGCCTACGGCGTCAGGTGGATTCCAGTCGATGCGACTGCCGCCTTGTCGCTATTCGTGGCGCAACTAGACGAGCGGGGCGATGTGATATCTGAAACGTTTGTTGATGGCGGAAGTGTCCGAGCGCTCACTGCTGCCACTTTACGAGCTTTTGCGTCGTTCATAGATCACGCAGCCGCCGCGGTCTCATGCACGGACCTGGAGCTGGACTCACTGCACGAGATAGCGCGCATGTCCGCACAAGCCGGTGTGCCATTTTGGCTTCTATCGACAAGCAAGGTGGAGGCACCAAAGCTAGCTGCGCTCACGCCGAAACCACAGTTCGTTGCCTTGAACATCGGTGAGCTTCAAGAGATCGAGCGCGTTGATGACGGCGATATATGCGCCGCCGCCGAAGTAGGCGCAAAGCTCGTTTCGCCGGATGGAGTTTGTCTGATCACGCGCGGCGCCGATGGCGCGCAGCTATGCCTATCGAGTACGCGGACGATTTTTGTTCAACGCGTGAAACGGGTTCGCAGCGATTCGACGATCGGTGCTGGCGACCTGATGCTGGCGTCATTACTCGCGGCGAGACTTATGGGATGCTCTTGGGATGCATCGCTGCGTACAGCTGCGGCCCGCGTCGCTGGTTTTGTGTCGGGCAACATGGATGCCGACGCCGTGGATACCTACGCGCTTCTCCGCACGCCGTGCGATGACCTCCCGCGGACGGAAACGTTGCGATGGTAGGACACGGCCGATTCAAGACCGCAATCGTGTCCACAGATGCTCTCGCAGAGGCTGAAGGGCAGCGGGTGGTCGCACGGTGTAGAGCCGCGAATATCGAGGTTATCGCATTAGACGATGCTGATAACGAGGTCGCGCTGGCGCCGGGCACGCTCCAGATCGGTTCAGTGCCACCCCGCGGGTGGATCACAATGGCTGAACATGGCACGCTAAGTACGCGGCGGAATGAGTATTATCTCCACCCGATAGAAGGCTGTCGATCATCGTGCGTGTATTGCTACTTGCGAGGGAACGGAATCGGTTTACGACCAGTTCGGCTGTACGTGGCGGCCGAGCGATTGCTCGCGGAGATCGAACGGCTAATCCGCAAGTCGCTCGCTCCGGAGTACCTGTTTTCAACTGGCGAGCGTGCCGATAGTCTCAGCGAAATCGACCTGTACCCTGTCGCGTGCTACCTGGTTGAGTTTGTTGCGATGCACAGGTCTGCGCGCCTTGAGCTCCGAAGTAAAAGCGCTGCCGTGGGGCCCCTCCTGCAGTTGGCTCACGCTGGACGTACGACGGTTGCCTTCTCGATCGCACCATCGGAGTATGTAGATCGTTTTGAGCCAGGGACTGCGACGCTCTCGTCGCGCCTCGCTGCGGCACGAAGATGCCAGGACGCCGGCTATCGTATTGCTTTCAACTTAGAGCCACTGTTTGTGATTGATGGCTGGAGGGGAGCCTACCGAAACATGCTATCCGAGATGACGACTGTCCTAAGGGTCGAAGAGCTCGAACATGTGAGTGTCGGTTGTTTGCGGTTCAGCAAAGACCTTGAGAGCACAACGACCTTCAACGCAGCATTCGGCCGCTTACTCGCCGCACGTGAGTATATTGAGTACCGCCCCGGCGTATTTAACGGCACGCTCGCTTTCGGCGACCGCGTGGCGGCATACCGGTATATCGAGTCGGCCATTCGGGCTGCAAATGTTTCAGCACCGATATACTGGAGCTTTGAAGAACAACGTCTGCTCGACGTGCTGCAAGCTGGTGGTCGCTAGAATGGCCGCGGAGAATCATTCGCCCGATTTATCGACTCATAATGAGGACTACGCATTTGAATATCTCTACCCATTTCCGATTGCGGACCTATATAGACGCTACTTAGTCGCTCGTGAACCGGCGGATCGGCTGGGGTATCTACTCTCTGCCGGAGAAGCCTCGCTGAAGCTAGTTGTTGCGGCCGCCGCGGCCGTGAGCGTGCCTTCGACCGATTTGCAACAACGCCTGGGTAGTGGCCAGAACTTCAAAGCGCCGACATTCGGCACATGGCGTCATCTCCTGAGCGCATTTCTCGGCGCTCAAAGTCTAGACTGCCCCCTCGCGCATGATCTACAAAAGCATGTCCTCGGTAGCTCTACGGATAGTGACTCATACTTGATCTCGATCCGTGCTTTAATTGAGTTGCGGAATGCCTACGTGCACGAGCGGCCGATTACAAACGAAGCTGCGGAGGATTACCTCCTTGAGGCAGGTACGTTGCTTCGACGATGTTTTAGGCACCTGCTATTTTTTGTTCGTTATTCCTTCGCCATTACCGAGGAAGTCCGAAAGCTCCGGACGCCCAACTGCTTTGAGGTTGTAATAAGGAGGTGCGTTGGGTCCAATCCACTCTTCGGGTTCGAAACATGGCGTCTGCGTGAGGCCGTCGATCCGGAGATTGGCCTGCTGTTGGCGCATGACGCATCGCAGGCATATCGACTGGATCCAATTCTGGCGATCTTTAGGGGCGACAGGCAAAAGCAATTGAAGTGTTGGTTCTACATGTCTACTAGGAGCGGCGCCGCCGTTTGGCATTCGTATGAGTCGCTGGACATGCTACAGAGGGAAGGCTCAGAGGAGCTTAGTCTGGATCTCCGTCAGGTGCTGAGCGGCAGGCGCCGCGACGGTGCGCTAGGCTTGGCGTTTTACGATGGAAGAGCGCCTAGCTGGGTGAGGACGCTGACGCGAACTCCTGGACCGCAGCCGGCGGGCTACTCGTCGTTAGGCGAGATCGGACATGGTCGCTATGCGACTGTGTACAAAGTAATGCACACTGGGCTTAGGGAGCTTCGTGCACTCAAAGTACTTCACCGGCACGGCGCAACGGACAGTTATGTGCGCAAGCGCTTCGAGATCGAGGCTCAAATGTTGGCGCGGCTGCGTGGCAGCGCAGCGGCGATAGAGATTTTTGAGTATGGCGATCTCGACGACGGAACGCCATTCTTAATTGTCGAGTATCTTTCCGAAGGGTCGCTCGAGGAGATGCTTGGCAGGTGGGGCGCGAAGCAGGCGTCCGATGTCATGGAACTCGCGGCGGGCTGCCTACGCAGCCTGAAGGCAATTCACGATGCCGGCATTCTGCATCGCGATATCAAACTATCAAATATACTTGTTCGGGATGATTCGTACGTCTTCTGTGACTTCGGTGTCGCTCGTACTGAACAAGAATGGGATCCACTGACGATGGCGGGCGACTCTATCGGCACGTTCGGCTATGCGGCGCCGGAGCAGTTGATGGGTGAATCTTCACGACAAAGCGATATCTTTTCGCTTGGCGTGTGCCTGACCAATCTTCTGGCGGGCGAAGTCCTCACGAACGCACGTCGGTGGCTGAGGGACCACGCAGTCGAAATCCCCGAACTGGGACTGCTCCTCCTGAATATGACCGAAGAGCTGCCTGAGAATCGGCCGCCGTCGGCGGGAGCTGTAATTGCGCGATTATCAGCCATCAGAGATCGGTGGCAGAAAGGGTTAACGATTCCTGCCGGTGTAAGCGAGAACTCGCTTCAGCCCATTCGCGCCGAAAACGCGGCGAACCACACTACGGGAACATGGAAGGCGCCGGACGGCACGATATTTCGAGTCCTGCCCGCTGGTGAATTTGTCATGGGCGGCACGAAGTATGCCGATGAACGACCCGTCCACGCGGTGCGATTCGACCGGTCCTTCATGATGGCGTCTACCGCCGTGACGAACCGACAGTTCCGGGAGTTCTGCGAGGAAACAAATTATCGGGGACGCCATTCCAACTTTTTGCTACATCTACGAGAGGGTGCACTGCCGACGACGTGGCGCGCAGCCGAAAACCCGGTCGCGTTTGTGTCCTGGAGGGATGCGAAGGAATATGTCCTCTGGCGGTGCGAACGCGACGACCTAGACTACAGATTGCCAACAGAAGCTCAGTGGGAGTATGCGTGCCGATGTGGAAGCCGGACGGTGTACCCATGGGGCAACACCTACGACAAGCGGCGTCTTAACGCGGATAATACGCACGGCCACCCCACGCCTGTAGGGAGTTATCCACCCAACGATTGGGGGCTCTTCGACATGCTGGGTAACCTGTGGGAGTGGTGTGAAGACGCAAAGGATGTGGTACCTCGCGAGGAGTCGCTGTTTTATCGCATGTGTGCCGAACGCGCGCTCCCGTGCGTCGACCCGTGCAATTCAGGTCCGGCATCGGTGATCAGTCGTCGCATCGGCCAAGGCCTAAGAGTGGTTCGCGGCGGCTCCTTTTTTAGTGAGGGCAGGAACTTCAGGCCGGCGAATCGACGCGGACAAGCTGAGACAGATGCCGTGCGATCAGTGGGGTTTCGCTTGACGTGTCACAGCGTGATCAATGTCTGAATAGCCGCGTTACGTGTGCTAGGCGAAGTGCCTCGGTTACAACTGTCGCTGAGGCACCTTGACCGACGGAACGCTGCAGGGCCGAGGATGTGAAGAATCGCCGTTCGCCACAAGAAGTGATGAGGACGCCCACTCTATCTTGTGCTGACAATTCGGAGTGGTCGGCGGCAGCACTGGTTTGCTGGGTTGCGGGGCGCGACGGTTGGCCTGCGCCGCGTAGCCGGCATCGCCGCGATCTCCGCAACCACGAGTCGGCGTTCTCCGCGAGGTTGCATGCTTGTTCACTTCGCTTAGCAAACACCTGTTGCGCCCGAGTCTTCCGCTGCGAGCGCATCGTTGACCAGGCGCGGTTCGGCACATCAAAAGGAGCGATGGCAACAGCCACCGCCCCAGGTCAGACAAAGCCTTCTGCCTTCATCGAGCTGTACCGGCGCCTGGCGAGCACGAGGTGATCGACGAGGTCGATGTCGAGGAGCTGCGCGGCACTCGCGAGTTTGGACGTGTACACGACGTCGTCGCGGGATGGTTGCGCATCGCTTGATGGGTGGTTGTGGAAGACGACAACCCCTTTCGCAGTGAGCGCCAGGGCGAGCACGTCACGCGTACTCACGGTGGCGCTGTGCAGCGAGCCGACGAACACCGCGCGTTCGCTGATGATCCGGCCCCGCGTATCGAGAAGCAGGACGCCGAGACGTTCCTGCGCATCAAGCGTGTACCGCGCGGCGAGCCGCAGCCCGAGGACGGTGTGGTCGAACCGTTCGAGCGGCTCCGCGAGCGGGGCGATCGCGCGGCGCGCGAGTTCGAACGCCGCCGCGAGTCGCGTCGCGTCGCGTCGCGGGATGTCCGATGTGCCGGCCTGCACGCGGCGGAGGAGTGAGGTCCGCCGCGGTACGAACACGCGTGCGGGTGAGGAGGGCGAGGAGCTCCTCGTCGATGAGTGCGTCGGCGCCGTACCGCTGGAGGCGCGCCGCGGGATCTTCGCCGTGCGCCAGGCGCACGGGGGCAACGGGTGGAGCGATGACGGGAAACGGGCACGACGGGTGCGGTGGCGCCAGTCATGCGCGCCTCGGCGGTCGTGGTGTGTTCGTGCGCCGGCCGCGCGGACGCGACTCGCTGCGAACGCCGGCGAGGAAGTCGTGAACGATCGCGTTCACGATTCGGGAGAGAGGCTGCCGTCTGCCACGGCGGTAGCAATTGAGCCGGCAGAGCGCATCTTGGTCAAGGCAGATGGCTGCCGGATGCGAACGTCGCATGTGGAACTCCTTTCAGGTGCGTGCTGGCTCAGTCAGCATCGTGATAGCTGTCGTGGCAGGTATTCGAGCAGAACACGCCGTCATGCCAGACGATGCGCGGGCGAACGGCGTCGGGCTCGGTGCCAGAAAGGTGGTGCGACAGCGCCGGGATGTTCGGATACTGCCGCACCAGGTACATGTCTGTCCGGTCGCGAGCGGACGGACGACGCTGCGAACGAGCGTCTGGCGTGCGAAGGGATCGCGTGCGATCTGGCGCATCACGCCGCCGACGCAGACCGCTCGACGAGTCGCATGGATGCGGGTCCGGTGACGGCGTGCGCCGAGTCGAGCATCAGTTCGAACCGTTCGAGCAGCGCGGCGCGTGCAACCGTCGGGAGCTCCGCGAGGTTCGCGATGAGCTGCTCTTCGCGTGAACGTTCTTTGATCGCGTCGGGATCGAACAGCTCTTCGATCTTGCGGCTGAAGAACTGCTCTTCGGTGAAGCCGTAGAGGCGGAGGAGCTGGGAGAGTTGCGAGAGCTTCATCGAGCCGATGCGTGCGCTCGTCTCGAAGGAGCTGATGGTTTTGTCGCCGACGCCCGTCAGGCGTGCGACGTCTTTCTGACTGTAGCCCCGCAGGCGGCGGAGCTCGCGGAGTTTGAGGACGATGTCCACGATGGATTCTCCTTTTCGTGTAGGTGGATGTGGGATGCGGCTACGCGTCAGGCCGCGTGGCGCTTCAGCGCTTCGGCGACGGTGCGCGTGGCGAGCGGGAAGTGCAGGTCACGCTCGATCGTGAGCCTGCGGACGCGGAGGGTCTGGAGCTCGTTCAGCGAGGCGTAGCCCCACTCGTCGCAGTCAGCGCCGAGCGCCGAGATGCAGTAGCCGTAGAGCAGCGTGTCCTCGTCATCAAGCTCCGCTTCGGTGACGTAGAGCGTGTAGCGGCCCGTCGGAAAGAAATACTTCACAACGACGACGGCATCCATGCCGCGGCGACTCTGCGAGCCGATGGGATAGCGCGCGAGCGCCGCGCGGATGCTGGGCGGGAGTAAGTCCATGGGAGGACTCCTTTCGTGTGTGTGAGAAGGTCGGTGGGCGCGCAGGAGGGTCGGAGAGGCCGCCCTGCGCGCCCGAGGTGAGAAACGACAGGGATGCGCGCGGAGGCGCTGTGGCGTCCGTTTACGAGGTGAGGGCGAAGAGCGGACGCTGCGCGGCCACGTCGGTCGTGCCGGTGGGCTCCAACTCCAGGTGCGCATGCTCCGTGATGCTGCGAAGCTCTCCTTCAGAGTCATCCGCTTCACCGAGCCAATAGATCGCCATGCGCCGGTCTCGCTGCGGACGGAGCTTGCGGATGTGCGCCTCGTCGACCATGACGCGACAGTGTCGGCACCAGCCGTAGAGCGGTTCGTCGTTAAGGCGGTTGTCGCGGCGGGCTTCACCGGGAACGGTGACCTGCAAGTGCTCGCAGTGCGTTCGGCAGATGCAGTGACACGTGAGCAGCGTGCAGTAGCCGTCGTACGACGTTTCGATGCTGTGCCCGCAGCAGGATCGAACATCGCGAGAGAACTTCACGCAGGAACCTCCTTTCGTTGTGGGGATGTGGACGCGGATGGGAACTAGAGCATTGAGCCGAAGAGCGCGAGTTGGACCGGCTTCGTGCGTACGAGCGGCACAAACGGCTCCGCGGGTTCCACGGGGATGGGTGCGATGACGGGGAAGAGCACGACGTTCGCAGCGACGGACCCTGCCGCCGCTTCGAGGTCGAGGACCGGCTGCGGCACGGGCATGAGGGAGATGCGCTCCAGACGGCGCGCGATCTCCAGTTGCACGTCGCCGGTCGCCTTCTGCAGGATCTCCGCAACGTCGAGGAAGCGGGCCTTGCCGTCGATCGCGTGCCGGATGGCTTCCGCCTTCTGCGTCACGACTTCCCACATGACCGGGTCGATCGTGTCGCGCGAGAGGAGCACCTGCACGTAGACGTCTTTCGTTTGACCAGGGCGGTGGACGCGGTCGCCCGCTTGGTCGGTGGCTTCGGGGCTGTACTCCAAGTCAACGATGAGGACGTGGTTCGCGACCGTGATGGTGTAGCCGCGATTGAGACAGTTGAGCGAGGCGACGATGCAGTTGAGCTCCGGGTCATTCGAGAACTCCCGAATGAGACCGAAACGCTTCTTCGTCGGCACCTCGGCCGTGATGGGGAGCACGCCGATGCCGTTCGCGCGCAGGTGCTTCACCATCGAAGCAACCATGACGCGTAGACCCGAGAAGACGATGGTCTTCTCGCCGCGCTCCGATGCACGCCGGACGTAGTTCAAGACGTAGTCGAGCTTGTTCCAGCTCGCGACGTCGAGCGCCGGGTCGAGGTAGTCGATCGCGACGGGGCAGGTTGCGGCGTAGCGGAGCTTCCAGAGGGCGTTTGAGATCACACCCATGTTCGGCGTGCCGTCGCCCTCGCGGAGTGCCTTCGCGATCGCCTTCTGCGCCCAATCGGCGTACGAGTTGTAGAACGGCGCGTGCGGGCCGTCGAGGTTGAGGACGACCACCTGCTGGTGCTTCGTCGGCAGGTCGTAGATGTCGTCTTTGCGGCGACGGATGGCGAAGGACGCCATGAGGCGCCAGAAGCGGTTGAGGTTACTGACTTCGGGGAGGAGCTTCGCGCGACCCTCGTGGAGCGAATCCTCGAACTGCCGGTCCACGAACTCGTAGGTGCCGAACTCGTTGAGGAAGCGCTTCGAGCCGCCGCGGTAGGCGTACGGGAACAGCGGGTTATCGAAGCCGAGGAGCCACGCGACGTTCCAGAAGATGTCCGTCGCGTACCCCTTCATGAGCGTGCCGGTGAGGATGAGGCGTCCTTTCGGCCGCATCGCCCGCACGGCACGTCCACGGAGCGTGTTCTTCGACTTGGCGATCTGCGCCTCGTCGACGAGCACGGCGCCGAACAGCTTCTTGATGCGCTTGTAGGCGGGCCACTGGCGCGCGTCGCGCGTGGCGGACCACGCTTGGTGCTTGCACGCGCGGCAGTGTCCACCGCTCCACTCGCTCACCTCACCGCACGCGGGACACGCCTCGACTTCGGATTCGTACGACCGCTTGCAGACCGGACACGACGCCTTCGTGATGTCCGTTTGTTCGTGGTCGATGGCGCCGTCCTTCGTGAAGCGACGACACGTCCATGGGTCGTACCTGCGTGCGCCGGTGAGCGCGAGAAACTCGAACGATGTGACGTAGAACGTGGTGTCGTCGGGGAGAAACCTCCTTCGTTTCTCCTCCTGCAGCGCGGCGATCGTTGCATGCGTCGTGAGACGGTGCGCGCGGAAGCCGAACTGCTGGAGCTCGTTGAGCCAGTTGTCGATGAGGCCCGAGGGGCAGACGACGAGCACGCGCCTGAAGCCGCGCGCGCGAGCCCACGATGCGCCCGTCACGGTCTTGCCGCCGCCTTGCTCGTAGCCGAGGTAGCCGAAGGGCTTCACGGCCATGCGGGCGACGTCTTCGGATTGGAACGGGAAGAGGAACGGGGAACGGCGCGCGACGTTGGCGCGGTGTTGCGTGATGCGTTCGGGGACGATGGATTCGAGATCGGGAATCTCCGGAAGCTCGAACGCGGCCGTGAGGAGCTCCACGTCGGAGGCATCGATCTCACGGAACGTGCGCGGCCCCGAGTCCGTCACGACTTCGAAGGCGAGGTAGCCACGATCCACCGACGTGATGAGCGTGACCTCCTTGTCGTCTTGCGTGACGGTCTCCACCTTCGCGGTTTCCTTGTGCCGGACCCACGACGGACGCAGGTGATAGCTGCGGCCGGCCGTGAAGCACGGTTCCTGATCGGCCGTGAGTACCGTCGCTTTCGCGGGGTAGCTCCGGTCGTCCAGGTAGGCGAGGCGCTGGTGGGGCTGGGGTGGGTAGAGCGGGGTGCGCAGCAGCCGAAACTTCTCCTGCAGCGCGCTGATCTTCGCCTGATCCGCTTCGCTGATCGCGGGCTCGAAGCCGAGCCAGGCCAGCGTTTCGACGCCTGCGCGCGGGCCGAGCGTGAGGATCGACGCCGGCGAGAGCGTCGCCGAGACGACGCCGTGCTCGATGCCGCGGACGGGGTCGAAGGCGGTGACGACCTGATCGAGGAACGCGAGCATCCCTTCCGAGTCCGGTGCGCTCTTGAGGCCCTTCGGGGTGACGCGCACCGTGTTCGAGGGCGTCACCTTGAAGAGGCGAGAGAGCACGGGAACGGGAGAGACGTCCGCAGTTGGGAGCAACCCGTTCCGCTCCGAGTCGAACGCGCGACGGAAGGCGTCGCGGAGATCGTCCGCAACGTCCTCCGCGCGGATCGGCATCGTGAACGGCCGCCACTCCGTCGCGTGAACGCGCCGGGCGACGACGAGATCCACGGAGACGCCGATGCCGTACTCCTCTTCGAAGAGGTCGGGCAGCGTGACCTGGAGGATCCCTTTGTAGTTGGCGAAGAGCGTGTCGCGGAGTGCGCGGTCTTTCTTGTTCTGAAACGTGGAGCTCGGGATGATCGCGACGAGGATGCCGTTGTAGCAGAGCGCGCGCGTGCAAATCTCCAGTGTCGCGCCCTGCGATTCGATCTTGCCGCCCGAGGTCTCACACGCCCACAACTCGCCGGCATCCGGTGGCTTCCACCAGAGGCCGTACGGCGGGTTCGTGATGACGAGCGAGAACCCTTTGACGAGATTCCGGTAGTCGAGAACGTCGCCCGTCCGGACGTTCGTCGTGCCGAGTGCGAACCGGGCGTGGTCGGCCGCGAGCTCGTCCAGCTCAATGCCGAGGACCGTGGCGCCGATGCGCTTCCACGGAGCGAGGAGCCGCCCCGACCCGCAGGTCGGATCGAGGACAGCGAGATCGCTCGGCCCACGCGGCGGGACGAGCGGCTGGAGGACTTCGCAGAGGAGCTCCGACAGCCAAAGCGGTGTGAAGTATTGCGCGTGTTTCGATGCGTTGAACTGCCGAAATCCGAGTGCGTGATTGGCGTCGCGGCCGGCGTAGGCCGTGCCAGAAGACACGTCGACTGATGTCACGGGTGTGACCTCCTTTGCGGGGATGCTGGTGCTGGTTGGTGGGATGTGCCGCGGGATGCGGCAGAGGTGGGAGAGAAGTGCGGGCGTGCTACGCGGTTGCAGTCAGTGGCAAGGCTACGTCACTACAGACGCGAGGGCGGTGCTGTTCATGTGAAGGGTGTTGCGACGAGGACGTACTGCTTCCCGTTGATCTCCGTCGTTTCGAACTGCCCTTCGCTCCCGAACAGGCTGATGTACGTGAAGTCCTGTTCGAGTTCCGGATTGAGGGCCTGCTGTACGCCGTCTACCTCGTGCACCTGGATCGCTTCGAGGTGCAGCATGGTGCCGGAGATGCTGATGACGCAGTGCAGCTTCGTCGCGTTCCCGCGCGCGTCGCGCCACATGCCGGGCGGAATGATGATCGTGATGATGTCGTGTTGCACGGAAATCCTCCTTAGCGTGATCACCGAATGTGCAGTCAGGCTGCGAACATGCGTGCCGCATCGTCCTGGTCCCAATACGAGGCCACGTCGAGCGTGACGAGCTTCGCGCCTGAAAGCGCGAGATCGTTCGACTGATCCATGACGTGCGGGTACGGGACATCGGAGCGTGCGGCAAATTCGGCACTCTTCACTGCGAGATCCGTCTCGGAGAACGTGAAGCCGAAGCGGCGGGAGAGATAGCGCAGCGCGAGGAAGTACGAACCTTCCGTCGAGCCGCCGAGGAACGCGAGCTTTCGCGTCGCGTCGAGACGGTAATCGAACCACGGTTTCCGCCATGCGGTTGCGAGGCGGTGCCCGCGGTCTTTCCCGGAGAGAACCACCCAATCGTCCGAGGGCAAGTCTTCGCGCGAGAGCGCGGTCCGACCTGCGACTTGAATGAAGAGCGGTCCGTGCTGTCCAGGCGCGAACCAGCGATAGACGGCGAAGTCTTTGCCGTTGATGACGGTGTAGGGCTGTGAATTGACGGTGATGATGCGCAAGCGTGTACTCCTCCTTTTCGGACGCCGTATCTCGGCGTCCCCGCGCGAACGACGCAGAGGCCAAGCGCACGCCGGACACGATCGATCGAGGCGGCGCGGCGGCCACGCTGGTGATCGATGGTCGGTCGTGTGTCGGTCCACATCGCCCGCGAGGGAACGTCGAGCGGAGCGTCGGAAGGGAGGATCAAAGAGAACGTCTGCGCGGGATGAGGAAGACCCCCACCCCGCGCAAACCAAAAACAGCTACTCACATCGCGCGTGCAGCACCCTCGTACTCGTCGCCGAACGGATCGTCCGCATCGCGGCGGTCCTCGTCGTCCGGGTCGCCCCACTCGTCCTCGAGCGCTTCCCACGGCGGGGGTGCGGTCCCTCTCGCGTGGAGGGCCGCGCGCTCGGGCCAAAGTTGCTCGTACGCCCAGAACGGCCCGCCGAGTGCAACGCCGACGAAGATGCAAATCGTGCCGCCCCACCAGAAGACGAACGAGGTTGTTCCGGCGTCGATGTCGGCGGTCACCGGGTGGTCACCTTCGTCAATCTTGTCGCGGTACACGCTCTGGTACTCGGATTCGGCATGTCCACCGCCGATGTAGAACACCGTCCATTCGCGGCACAGCAGAAATCCGAGCACAAGACACTCGATTGTGAACACCACGTGCAGAACCTTCTTAGCCATCATGTCTCCTTCAGATCAAATCGGTTGCGACTCCACTCGTGCGGAGCCACGTCAATGCGGTTGTCGTGAGCGTTCACCGGCAGCCATGACGGCGCTGGAACGCCCGGCTCGCGGGGATGAGCTCGATACGGCGGTTCTTCGTGTGCGGGTGATGGCCGTGCCGGAACTGGTGGAGGATCGTTGCGCCCTTCGTCGCTGGACGAAGCACGCTCCCCATGTAGTGCCAGACCTCGTAGCAGTGCGGACACGCTTCCTGCTTATCGTCTGGACTCGTCGTTGACAGCCGATCCCACGCGTATGCCCATTCCTCGGGCTCGTCGTGCTCCGTGATCGGCAGCGGGTGCTGCGGCTGCGTGTACGCGGCCGACGGCACGGGTGATTCGATGTGAGCTTCCATGCATTCTCCTTCTGGGGCGCGTACGTCGCCCTCGCGCGATCGGCAGGTGACAACAGCCATGAGGCTCGCGCGCGGAAACGGTCGGGGGTGGCACGGTGGCGCACCAGATTGACCGGCGGACGAGTCCCACGGGTGCGTGCTACCGACCGCGGGAGGGCGGCGTGGAGCGCCTATAGGATCAGCACCTGCGGGAGAACTGCGGCATGGGGCGTGCGTCGCAGGTGCTGGCTGGACCGTGATGTAAAGGGTCGCCGGTCGGTGCCGTCGCATGCATTGAACCGCGTCGCAGCACGTTCCCGGAGACCGCCGCGTCGTGTTGTGCTTCGCGAGCACAGCCGGTGCGCGCACTGCTGCCGTAGGCAGCCTCAGCCGATGTGCTCCGCGCCCACATGTATCGTGTTGGTCCGCAGCTTGAGCCAGGCATGTTTGCGCGTCCCGTCGCCCCATGTGCGAGGTTCGACGGCGTCTCCTGTGTGCAGTCGGAACGTCGGGTCGACTGCACGGTTCCGTTGATCTAACTCATTGATAACGAACGAAATCCTCGCCGCAAAGCAGGGGGTATTAGGGACGCCGCGATGGCGTCCGACGTCTTCTTCGAGGTAATGACGGCCATCTACGCGCTTCCTGCGCGTGCGCGGCGGAGTGTGTCGGCCGCGATGTCGTCGAGGGCGGCGTCGGAAGGTGCCGCGAACGCACCAGTGAGCGATGTGTGCGCATCCGGCCGGTGCTCGGGCGTGACAACGGCTGTGGTCGGTGTGAACCAGATGGGCCGTTGGTGGCCATGCGCGGGTATCCAGCCGGCGAGCGTAAACCGCATCATGCGGGCGTTCCTACTCACCGCCTGAAGCGTGCGGATGCGCTGAAGCGGTTTGCGGTTCGCCACGTCGTTGATCGTCACCCAAACCGTGAAGTCGTCGAATCCGAAGAGCTCCTGCGCGATGCCGTAGAGGGACAGCTCGTAGTACCGCTCGGCCTTTTTTCGCGCGAAGCTCGCCGGCGCCTCCTGCCCGCGATCGTGCTCGAGGAAGACGAGGTGGGGCTTCCCGTCGCGGGTCGCGACGAGCACGCCGTCAGGCTGCGGCATCCGGAGATCGTCGATCGCGTTCGGGAACGGGCGGTGCCAGGTGGACGCCCACGTGACGCCGAGATCCGGCTGCGCTTCGAGGGCGGCGACAACGCGGTTCGTTTCCTCCTGGTGCGGCAGGAACGGTGGTGCAGTCCGTGGCGCGAGCTCGAGCGGACGTTTCCCGGTTTCACCAATCATGAGGCGCACGAGCCGCGTATGCGGAAGGCCGTTCGTCTCTGCTGTCAGTTCTTGCAGCGCCCATTCAAGACCCGTACGCGTTGGGAGCGCGTAGCGGGGATGTCCGCCCACCGTGAGGCGCTCTTCCCACGTTGCGATGAAACCCGCCTGCTTGAGTGCCTGCATGCGGCGGGTGAGGACCGTCTTGTGGAGGTTCGTGAAGACCTGGCTCTGGAGCTGTCGGAACGAGAGGAGGCGGTACCGCACGATCTCGAGGAGCGCGACGCGATCACGGAGGAGCGTCGGACCGCCCGGCACGAGTTCATGCGTGCCTGTCAACTGACGCGTCGGTTGAGGGGGAGGCGTGTCGTCAGAGGGTATCAACCCGCCCCCTGTCGTCGTGTCAACTGTAGGGTTGATAGCGACTCGTTCAGGGATAGCTTCCTGATGCGCTTCGATTGAGGGGGTGGGGCGCCGATCAATATCTGGTATGGCCGTGGCGCCCGCGTTCTCTTCGTGCGTGCGTTCGCGGACGTGGGCGCGGAGGTCGAGAACGCGCTGGACGTCACGGCGAACGCCGTTGAGATAGGAGCGCTCGTTTTCTACGGTGTCGAGTGTCGAATCGGATGGCGGGAGTTGCGCGAGCGCTGCATCATCCGGGACGGCAGCAGTCGGTGCGGACCGGGGAGGATCGACAGGCATAGAGGAAGTGATGAGGGCTGACGCACTGAAGCCTACGGGCGGGGGGGAGTGCGGATCGACCGTCCCGCAGTGCGATGTGCTTCCGGAGCACGTCTACACGGCACCAATCGCCGTTTCACGACCGCTTCGCGTGTGCGCGTGCGGCACAACCATCCTCGCACCGCCTGCGCGACACGCGACGATCTGCGAGGATGGTCTTGTCCGCTCCGCGTCTGCAACGTACTGTCTCTATGCAACCGACGCCCGCTTCCGATCCGATCGTCCCCACGTTCAGCGCTGCGTTGGAGGGGGAGATCGACCGCGCGCTCGACGCACGCCTCGGTCGCCCCGCGACCGCCGAGGAGCGGAGTCACTACCGCCGGGCGTTGTGGGCGCTCGCGACCGCCGTCCGCAACATCCTCAGTGCGCCATCCTCCCTGCCGCTCCCTCCATGCCCCGCGCCGCCGTCTACATCCGAAAAAGCAGCGAGTCCGACGACAAGCAGTGCCTGAGCCTCCCGGCGCAGCGCGAGTGGGCGCTGCGCACGTGTGCGCGCCTCGGGATCAACGACCCGCTCGTCTTTGAAGAGGCGCGTTCCGCGAAGACACCCGGACGGCCGGAGTTTGGCCGCATGGTCGCGATGGTGAATGCTGGGCAAATTACGGAGATCGTCTGCTGGAAGGCCGATCGCCTCGCACGGAACGCCCTCGACGGTGGGTCGGTCCTCTACGCGCTCGAAGCGACGAAGCTCACGCGGATCGTGACGGACGACCGGATCTACAACCACGCGCCGGACGACGAGCTGGTGCTCGCCATCGAGCTTGGCCTCTCCAGTAAGTTCTCGAAGGATCTCAGCAAGAACATCCGGCGCGGTCTGGAGGAGAAGTGGCGTCGTGGCGAGTGGAGCAGCCATGCGCCGGTCGGCTACAAGAATGTCCGTGAAGCAGCGGATCGCAGTGTCATCGCGGTTGATCCGCTGCTCGCGCCGCATGTGAAAGCGCTCTTCAAGCTCGCAGCGACGGGCAACTACTCCATCAACGACCTTGCGCACATCGCACGTACGCAGTGGCGCGTGAACCTTTCGACCTATCGGCGTGACGGCTCGAAGCAGGGGATCAGCCCGAGTGCGATCCATCGCATTCTCCGAAACGAGTTCTACTACGGAGCGATGCGCATTAAGGGGCAGCTCTACGCGGGCTCTCACACACCGCTGGTGACGAAGGTAACGTTCGACAGCGTGCAGGCGGCGCTCACGCGTCGCCGCACGGTGGCGGCACGACCGCACCGGCTTCGCTTCGCGTTCACCGGCCTCGTTCGTTGTGCGTCCTGTGGCCGCCGGCTCGTCGGCTACCAGAAGCAGAAGAACGGGCACACGTATCGGTACTACGCCTGTTCAAAACGCCTCCGCGGGCTGTGCACGCAGCCGCAGCTCGCTGAGAAGGATATCGACGCCGCGATCGCCGCCGTCATGCAACAGCTCATGATCACGAAGACGGATCATGAAATTGTGAAGCGGATGCTTGCAGAGGCGGTCGCCGACGACCGTCACGATCAGGAGGCGACGCAGCGCCGCGTGGCCGCAGAGCTGGTTGATATCAACAACCAGCGCTCACGGCTTGTGGATCTCGTTGTGGATGGCACCCTCACGCGTGAAGAGTACGACCGGAAGCAGCGTGAGATCGCCGAACGACAGGCAGAACTGACGTTGGCGGCCCGAATGCGAGACGGCGAGCCACCATGGCTTGAACCGATGGAGACGTTCTTTTCGGGGCTTCTGGACGCCGCGCATGCTTTTACAACGGCGAATGACGACGGGAAACGCGGACTTGTCGGGCAGATGGGGCTTGAACTGGAAGCGCGAGACAAGAAAACGCTTGTGCATGCGGGAAAACCCGCCACGATTCTGATGAATCGTGGGGATCATCCCTTGTGGTGGTGGATCGTACAGATGATTAGGAACTACTTCGCCATTCGTGTCCAGATTGACGGGTTGTTGATACTCAACAGGCGGTATCAACCACCACCTGTATAGCGGCGGCGTGTCATCACGTGGTCATGGGATGGTCAGATGCGAGGCCGACTGTCTGGGCATGTCTCAGCCAGACACGTTTCCGAACGATGACGTCCCGCAGTTCTCTGCCGGCCTTGAAGCTGACATCCGGGTTGCGCTCGTGATGCGCCTCGGCCGCGAACCGACGCATGACGAACTAGGGGACTATCGGAAGGCGCTCTGGGCCTTTGCATGCGCAGCCAGAAGTATCATGGAAGCGGAGGCAAAGCGCACCGGCGACTCCGCGGAAACCTAATGCTACTTGCGCTGCGACTCTACGGCAGCAGCGTGCCGGGCAGATGGTCTATGCGCAGCTTTCCGAAAAGCTTCTCACCCGAAGTTCGTAGTTCATCGTTGAGTTCGAGGTCGCGAATCATGAACACTTCGAAGCCGCCGGTACCTCGATCCATGAGGAGCATCCCCTCGTGGCTATCGTAGTGAGCAAGTGCTGAGGCGAGCAGTCCCATGCCGCGATCGTAGTCAGCCTGCTTACTGAGCCCTCGCGACGCCATGACGACATAGATGAAGGAGGGCTTTTCATCAAAGAACGCTGCCGCAAATGCCATCCGTGGATCGTTGTCGTCTTCGCTTCGCACCTTGCTTTGAACGGACTGCAATTGTTGTCCTAGGTTGCGCCGGGCCGGCAACGATAAGTCCGCTAAGGCCTCCTGCATCGCGAGATAGCGTACGCGCCGCTCGGAGTTATCGAAGCGCGCGATTGTCTCTGCATTTAACCCGGTCGCATACGTTTCGGAGCGCGTTGCGAGGAGGTCACTGACGTACTCGATGAACGCTGCATGCTGCCGGTCCTCGCGCATCTTCTGGATGAATGCTGTCTCGCGTTCGGACCTGAAGCGCACTGACCTACTCGTAGCCTCGCCGTAGCCATCCCACTCGTCGAATGTGCCATTCTTGATGACGAAGTGTTCGAATATCGGCTTCTCGCCACCGATGGCGCGCGTGACCTCATTGCCAAGCGCCGCGCGTGTTCGGAGGTAGCGTTCGATGTCCGGAAATGCGCGGAGATGATCCACGACGTTCAGGAAGTCGCTCACGTCCATGTAGGTGATCGGTACGCCGTCAGCACTCCAGCTGAGATCGTGCGGCAGTTCGACGCGTTCGCCAGCGCACTCGACAAGCACAACACCGTGGATAGCAGCTAGCTCGCCCGGCTCCCAAGTGACTTGCCCACGACGAGGGTGGTCACACCACACCGGCTTGCGACTAAGCGTCCGAATGGCTCCTGCGACCTGGTTGCCACCCTCACGCGCTTTCTTCACGATGGATCTGCGCAGCCTCTCTCCCACCTTGTCTTGGTCTCGTGCCTTGAGCTGGCAGATGATTCCTCGCTGTTTGAGCACGAGCACGAGGTCGCAGACCTCCTGGTCGCATTTCCGATTGCGATACTGGGGGTTCGGGAAGACGAATTCATTGAGGAGTGGAATCGCCGCAAATTGGGCTGTGAACTGCTCCGCCCAGAGCGATCGCGCGTTCTGCGGAGGTGTCGGCGGAGATTCACTCATGCGCTGCTCGTCGGAGGAGGGTCCGGAAATATGTGTGTCCGGCGATTCAGCGCGACGATCACGTCCTCGATCGTTGCTCCTGGGAGTTCAATGACTGCGTTTGGAATCTCGACGGTGGCGGGGTCGATGGTGAACGAGAGAAATCCGGCGACGAACCCCGTTTGGCTGCTGCACTCGCGAAGCGCGATCTCAGGGCAAACAGCGATGAGGACCGTCAGTACCTCGATCTGCGACTCTTGCGGAGGAGGGAGGAGTTCCACGGAGACGCCTTCGCACCACCGCGCGAGGGCCGCTCGGATCCGTGGCGCATGATGTTCCGCGAGTGCGACGTAGGCGCTCTCGTCGCGCGTACTGATGCTCTCCGCCTCCATCAGTCCATCAGCGAACGGGTCTAGGAACGTCCAGTAGAGTTGCGCTGTCTGGGAGTCTGTGAGGCTCAAGCCGTTGTCCCGCAAACCAGTGACATAGGTGTCCAAAGGCTTTTGCTCGCGAAATCGACTGTAACGCCGCGCGAATCGCAGCGCTTTGATCCGATCGGCATCCAGGTCTCCGAGTGCGCGAAGCGCGACGATGGCGTCCGGATCGCCGAGATAATCCTCGATGAGTCTCCACGCGGCGTCGGCTCGGCCCGTAGCCAGATAGATACGTCCCAGCGACTCAATCGGCCGGAAATCGTCAGGCGCGAGTTCTGCGCGAAACGCGAAGAACTTCTCCGCTTCCCGCTGCAGATCCGGATGCAGCGACCAGTGCTCCGTAAGCAGGTGCGCCTTCATGTCGAGGAGCCGCTCGTTGCTGGGGAACTGCGCAAGCGCGCGCCCGAGAACGCGCAACGCGTCAAGCGGCTGCTCGTTGCGCCGATACGCCTCTGCGAGCCACCACCATGCGGCGTCCCAATGCGTACGTGCAGTTGCGTCCGTAGCGAAGATGCGCTCGATGGTCGCTGCGCCGGCTCCCGGTTCATCCCGCCTGATGAGCAGCGTTGCCTTCGCGAACAGCGCTTCAGGCAAGTCGGGTTTCAGCGATAGCGCGTGCTCGTAGCAGCGTAAAGCTTCTTCCTGGTCACCGAGGCGCTCGTTTGCACTGCCAAGGTTCTTCCAGACCTCGGCGTGCTCCGCGTCGCGTGAGACTGCCTCAAGGTACGCGGCACGCGCGCCTGCGACGTCGTCAAGCTCGATCAGCGCATTACCCAGGTTGTAGGCGTCGGACCACGTCTGGCTTGAGCGCGCGATGTCTTCGAAGATGTCTCGGCCAAGCAGGATGCTGGCGCGTGCGTGCTCGCGGATGCCCTTTTCAACGAGAATGCATGCGTGCGTCCGCATCGTGTGAATGTCGCGCGGCTGGAGCCGCAGTGCTTCATGGATCGCCGCGAGTGCGTCAGCATAGTGATGCTGCTGATAGTGACAGGCCGCGAGCGCGCGCCAGGCGGCGGCATCCTCTGGATGTCCGGTGAGCCATTCCGATAGCGCGACGGCGGCCGGTCCGTACTTGCCCGCATTAAAAAGCTCAGCAGCTACCGACTTGCTGATGAGAGGTGGGAGCTCGAGGGAGGGTGCGGGCGTCTTGTGATGTGCCTGCGGAACACCCAGATGTCGCTCGGCAAGGTCGGGATGTGCTTCCTCGAGTTGAAGGCGCAGCCACTCGCGGTCGCGGATCTCAAGGCGCCAGCCGTACTGCTCTTTCACCCACTTTGAGAGGCGGTCACGCGTGGTGCCGGTAACAGATGCAGTCGTGACGAACAGAAACGCGTCGATGTCGTGTTTGTTGCGCTTCACCTTCGCGAGCTCGTCCTTGAGCTTTTGTTCCCACCGATCCGCCAAAGAGAACTGAAAGAAGGTCCTTTCTCCTGACGGAGCGAGGACGATCGGCACTTGTCGTCGATCGGTCTCGGCGTCACGTCCGCGGTCTTTCTTGCCCCCAACAGGGAGGATATCGGCATATCCTGTCCGGCTGAGCAGGTCAGTACACAGCCGTTCGAAGGCCGTCCCATCAGTTTCGTTGTCGAGCGTCCAGAGGACTTTGTTCAGCACGGCGTTGGAGGATATCCCACCGCGTCAACGGTGAAGTGTTCGCGGCGCTTGGTCAACCGAGTGCATCTCGGGAATGTGCCACGGGTGAAGTCGGCACTTGATTGGCGATCCGCTTGGGAGGTCAAGTCGGGGCGCAGGCTGCGTATCTACCCACCTATTTGCGGCTTGAACCTATCAACCTCGCGTGCAGAAGCGATGCAGAGCGCAACGTGCTGCCGTCTGCATCCCCTTAGCTTGGTCAAAATTGAGAAAGGGGATGAGGAACCATCATTTTTCGCATTCGGATGCGATCCGCATCGCCGCCGTTTTCGGCGCGAGCCGACGCACGGCAGCGACGCGAACAGGCGTCAGGGCATTTGAAGCTGCGCGATCTCGGCGACGCGATGGCTGAAGCGGCGCGACCCTTCATCGGTGAACTGGTGAAGCGGCTGAACGCGAGTGTTCGGAACGGCGGCGCGGGAACGGTCACGTCGAACATGATGCGCTAGGATCGGATGAACTTCGCCGCGACGAGGCCGATCTCCTCGTACCGTCGCTCCGGATCTGTTCCGCGATACGCGTCGTTTTGATTAACAATAGATAGCGACGACGCAACGCGAAAGACGAAGAACACGATGCCTGCGGGTGAGGGTCGTCGTCATGGTCGCGCTGCTCGTCGCCCTCTCCTACCCGGCTCGGGGGCCGGTAAGATCTTGGAGGTAGTCAATGACGGCAGAGGAAAGGGTTGACGTTGTAGTGCGGACGCGCCGCGCGACATCTTGCTCGCTGCTGAAAGCACTGCGAGCAGCACCGACACAATTCAGCGAAGCGGACTTGGCGGTTCGGTGGCTCGCAGAAATCAAACGCGAGCCACTGCTCCACGAGAGCGGATGGTACGTCCCCCCACCGAACGGGATGTCGGTTTTAATCGGGAATCCGCCAGACTACGAACGTCTTCGGTACAACTCTCTCCGTGAGCCGCTTAACTGGCCAAGTACTGACATGAAGTATTCAACGGACGCGGTAGTGTACCCGTATTTCTCTGCCGTGGATCGTGAGACCCTTTTGATTGGCGATTTCGTGGGAACCTTTTATGGTGGACGCGATCCCGCAATCAGAGCTTGGATTGCCGCTGCATACAAGATCACGATGGACGTCGCCGCGTTCATCCAACCAGGGCAGCGAATGTCGGACGTCTTCAACTTTGCCGCAGGGTTATTCGCCACATTGGGGGCTACAAATAACACCTATAGCCAATCCGGCGGGCTGGCCTCAGATATAGGCCACACCATACCGTGGTTCGATAGCGACGACCCGGCGCCTTTAAAGACCCTCGATCCAAACGACGCCGATGTGGCGAGGGGCATCGCCAGTGCCAGATCGTTTGTCTCCAGAGATAACCACACCGTTTTGGGTAAAACGTTTGGGCTAACTATCGAACCACAGCTCATCGCGCCCGGACTTCCAATGGCCAGCTTCCATATCATCGTGTTGTCTGCTAACGGCCGCAAGACAGTTGTGACGGAATTCGGGGCGTTGTTCGAGCACTTCGGAATGACGGAGCTGGTTGCGACTGGCGACGTCGATAGTACAAATGCCACCGCTGTTTCATCTCCACAAACTGCGCTCCGCACCTACTTCCAGCGTGCCGCTCGCGCGCTCCGACGTGTACGGACGGTCACAACGGAGTTGCTCTTCCCAGGAACGTTCGCGGCGCAAATGGGGCGAATTGTAGCGGCTTTGTCGATCCTAGCGCTCGTCTATCACTCGCTCCATTTGGGACTCAGCCACACCTTACGGCTTTGCCTAGAGTACTACGACACTGCTATCGGCGCTGCCTTCCGCGTTGTAGATCCTTACGTAGGCCGCTTGCTGAGATACGTGTCCCAATACATCCACTTCAAAGTCACTGTTTGGGCGACTTGGCACCACGTATTCGTTGTGATGTGGATGCTTCTTGTACGCGACGCCGGGGTTGCATTTTCGGACGGGCGCCGCATAGTCGGCACCGCCCGCTTGTTCGTAGGGCTGTGCGTGGCTGCATTGTTCAGCCTACTTGCTTCCGTGGATCTGGGATTTCGCAGCCCACTAGTTCAAAATGTTCAGCTGGCGACTCTCCCATACGTCGGCATCTATGTGTACGACTTAGTGATGTATGCGTTCGCTGCCGCGGCTCCTAGGCGTTACTGGCACGACACCAGGCGATTAGAGTCGCCGACGACGAGTCGTTGGACTCACTTTAAGCGTAATGCGGTTCGCGCTCACGTAAGAGTGGGTCTCATTTTGGGTACGATTGCCTTGTGCCTGGCCGTGCCACCGGTTATCTCAATGCCCTTCCCGAAGAGCGGCATGATCGCTCTAGCAGTGGCGACGGCCGTTAACCTCGCATACTGGGTCGTGCGCGGATTCGATGCAGCGTTGCAGATGCGGCACACGGGTGAAATTGCAGATGAACCGATGCGTATGCTTTACCGCCAATCCGAGGCGGGACGATTCTCGCTCGCCGTGGGAAGCGTGTTGGCGTGGGTCGTGACGTTCATACTCCTGAATACAGGTGCCAAGCTTCTCGGCTTGTAGGCGGTGGTTTTTTAGCGCAGTCGTGGGGTCGAAATCTCTAAGGATTACTAAATTTGGGCCTGCCCCAGGAGGGATCCTCAGCGGCGTGAAACATAGCAGCCGTGACATCTCCGAAGCCCGGATGGTAGGAATGGTCTATCACCCAAGACTTCGAAATTCCCGAGGCTAAGTCGGCTACCTCCGCCGGCGACAAATAAAGCTCGTGGTCGCTCTTCTCCGAGTCCCGCCTTAGTGAACTTAAAAAGTTTGCCGCGAACCCGATCTTCGATCGCTCGTACAGCGCCTTTGCCAATGTCTCGTAATATTTCGGATCCTCCGCGTCGCGAAACTGAAAAATGCCGCTGGCGACTACGTAGTCTACGGGTTCGAAATCAACTTGGTCGAAACCACATCGTACAAACCGCGCGTCGTGTGCCAGTCGCGCCACGGCCAGCATCGATTCGTCGTGATCTAGGCCGGTGTAGTTCACGTTTCCGTAGAATTTAGAGATAAAGGCGTGAAAATCGCCGGTGCCGCAGCCGAAATCAACAATGCTGCCTCCCGTATATCGTAAGCTCCTCACGAGTGCAGCGAAGCGTTCCTCCTGACTCCGCGCGCTGCTCCACCCGCAGAGTTGAGCACGATCGCCGCTTGTTGCGTCGTGCTTTACAAGAAGTTCTGCGTGGAACTGCCTGACAGCGTCAGCGCGTGAGAGCGGCACGTTGCGTGACATGAATTTCCCCTTATGTCATGCGGAGTTTAACCTAGAACCGTCGGTGGCAGCCTAGCGAGGGCAGTACGGTTCGAAGCCGACCTTCGCCTGAAACACCCCGAAGATGGTAGCGACTGACGAGTGACTAAGCCCTTGGCGCGGGAGAGAGCGGCAAGCGCGCCAACGCGGAGACGACGACCCGGATTCGCGTATACTCGAGACTGACATTATGCTCACGTAGGTTCGTCCGATAAGGCGCAATCGATCTCGTCAATTCGTAACTTGAACAGGCCCAAGGAGATTGTAGGCGTGACGGCTGGTGGAGTTTTTCAGCGTGACTAGTTCGTTGCAGTTGGCCGATCTGAAGCGTCTCGTAGACGTCGAGAACATCGACCACGTTTACGACCTGCTAGGCTACGACTATGAGTGCGAGTCGAACTTCGAGCGTAACGGAGGCCGGGACGAGTTGCGAATTCGCCGCGCCCGATTCTTGGAGAGTATCTGCCTCCGCTGTCAACCGAGGTCAGAGCAGATTCGACGATGTTTCAATCAAATCAATTGCTCGTACGCTGAGGCGTTCGTGTTAGCTCACCGGACTACCCCACCCGCCGAAGTAGTCAACTCTTTAAATGAACTTGTTCTATATAGGCAGGGGAAGCGCCTGGGTCCACGAGAGCGCGCGATCGAGTTCGGCGCTCGGCGGGATGTCGATTTCGTCGACCCTCTGAGACGTTATAAAGTTTTGCAGGGTACTTGTCCTTCCCATCTTGCAGGCGTCACGAGGATCTGGTGCTTGGCGGTGGATACGGTCTCCCGCAGCTACTCTCATGCTATCGCTCTTGCGATGTGTTTCATCGCTATTCACCCATTTAGTGACGGCAATGGGCGCGTAGGCCGGATGCTGTTCACCTGGCTTTGCCATCGATGGGGACTAGCGATCAAATGGCTCGCTGAAGGTGACGATGGCGAGGTACTCCGAACTGGCGTTGGTATTCACAGCACGGAACATCTAATGGCACAGCTGATGATACGCGCGGCAGACGGTCATAACCGGGCGTTTCCATACGCGTCTCACGATTCATGCGGCAAGGCGGCGGATGCGTTGAGTCAAACGCTACGAAACTTGGACTTGCTGCTCGCGACAGAGCAGTTCAGGTCTTTGGAGGAGCACATGAGTACCTTTCGTCATCTCCAAGATGAGTCGCCACGGTTCGCGTCACTGCGCGAGTTCATGTGTTGAGGAGCGGAACGGCGACCTTTGAGGATCAGGTCGTAGTACGCGCATCGATCGAGTCGATGAATGGCGCCTCTTCTCCGAGGGGGTAGTACCGCGGCGACGACGCCGTGCGGCGATCTCACCTCCGGGCTCGTGGTCCTAGAGTTGTTCGGCGGTAACCGACCGGCACGGTTTTCGCCGCGCGAGGATTACCGGCGCGTGTTTTGGGATGGCTCCGGGAGCAGGGGCGTGCGCAGAACGTACCGCGTATCGGACGCGGAGCAGTTCCATCGGAGGTCGCAAATGTCGCACGTCTCCTTGTTAGGACTCTGTGCCGGCAACGGCCAACTCCGAGCGGCCCGACACCGCATAATGTCCTGCGCCGTACTCGCGAACTCTTGAAGTGCCTGAGCGATTCGGGCGTCGTCGAACTGGACTTCGTGTACGGCACGGAGCGGACGCGACGTACTCGCGACATCGAGTTCGTTCAAGAAATAGAGAACGGCTTTCTTGGGATAGCGTCCAGCGCGAGCGCGATAGAGCTCGGCGTAAACGGCCATCTGCCACTCGTAATCACGCATTGTGGGCGATGAAAGGTCGGGAAAGCGCGTGCCTTTGTAATCCCAGATCTCCACGTCGTCCTGATCGGCCGTCGGATCAGAGCTGGCTGCGAGTACATCAACGACTCCGCGTAGAACGTAGTCACCGCGGTCGGTCTCGAGGCGATATTCGGTATCGAAGACACGGGGGTAGAGCGTTCGCCCCTCGACTCGATTGAACGCTTGAAGGACGACGAGGGCGCGTTCGCGCACCTCGGGCGATGCAGGCCGAATGCCGTGGGATTTCAGCGCGTTCTCGACTTCGCCAAAGTACGCGATCACGTCGTTATCGGAGGGAAAGCTCCGAGCGGGCGCTCCCATGAGGCCCGAGTAGTGGCGGTGACACCGATCGAGAACCTGATGGATAATTGTGCCGAAGAAGACCTGCACGGCTTGCGCAGGAACGTAGCCGTCGTTCCCAAAATGGCCGTACTGACGAGTGCACCGTCGGAAGGAGATGATGTCCGCAGTGAGGCTGAAGCGCGGGCGAATGGGAGGCTCTGACGGAGGAGCCACGGTGACATCGCGATACTGGGACCAGACACTCATATTCTCACCGGTATCAAAGTGGTAAAGCCTGATTTGGAAGCCATTGACGATTGGGGCCGCATGGTGGTCGACCGGCGCGGAGATGAGCAGTTGTGCCCATCAAGATGAGCGCGTTCTGCGCGCGCGAATAAGCCACGAAGTACTGCCGAATGACGTCGAGTTCGGCACGCGTCTGCTCCGGGGGCCGTTGGAACGCGCGTTCGGGTCGTGTCGGGAACTGCGATAGCGCCGTTTCCAGCTGATGGCTGGCGGATATCTGGCCAGCGCGATTCAGGTGCCCGACAAAGACGAAGGGAAACTCTAGGCCCTTTGCCTGATGGATGGTCATAACCGGCAGCATTCCAGGTGGCGCGCCGACAACTTCCTCCTCCACATCATCGACGCCCACTCGTGACAGGTAGCCGAAGAGGAGATGATAGAAGCCGAGCAGCCAGAGGTTGTTCATGGCGCCAGATCCCCCTTCATCTGTTCTGAGATTGCCGCGGAAGACGTTCGGACGATTGGGTACCGGAGTCGAGGCGAACGCTTCGAAGATGGACGTAAGCCGACCGAGACGAATGCGTCGGATGGGATCGTTTTGCCACGCGGCGAAGGGATCGAGGCTTAGGAGGTAGTAGATGATCTCCTGAATTCGAGATTCGACATATTGACCCGGACGCTGTCGAAAGATGCCGACCGCGCGCTCGATGTATTGACGGAGACCGGGGTGTTGTACCGCGACCACGTCGTATGCGGCACGACACTCGTTGATTAGTGCGGCGACGCCCGGTGGACGCGGAGGAATCGACGCGCCGTTCGGGTCGAGGAGCGACGACAATGCGCCGAGCAGCGCGGATACCTCCTCCTGCTGCACGAACGCCTTGTTTCTTGGGTTGTAGACGTCGATGCCGGCTGCCCGCAGAGCGGTGACATACGGAAGTGCGTTCTGCGGACTTTCGCGTGTGCTTGCCAGGAGGATGCAGGCTTGGTTGTAGTCGTGGATGATGTCGTGATCGCGAAGATCCCGGATTGTCTGTGCGACACGCGTACTCAGGTGATTGATGTTGGTGCCCGAGAGCACGCCCACTGCCTGATAGTTGCCGCTGATACTTGAATGTGCTCGGAGGCGAGGTTTGTTCGGAACGCGAGCACCGGGAAGCCGCGTCGCTGGAAATGCCTCGATGTAGTTGCTGCAGAACTCGACAATTTTGGGATGTGAGCGAAAGTTGTCTACGAGCGGGTAGCGGCTGACGGTCGGGGTGCCGGCGAGATAGGTTCGGCAAGCCGCATCGAAGGTGACCATGCATTCCACCGAACCACCGCGAAATCGGTAGAGAGCCTGATCATCGTCACCGACGACTACGATGCTGGACGGTTCAGCGTGAGCGAGTGTCAGGTAGATCTCTTCCTGAAGAAGGTTCGTGTCCTGATACTCATCGACGAGAACCCACGTAATGCCGGAGTGGCCGCCTCCTCCCTCGCGAAACACCTGGCCGAGCGGTGTGCCGAGGAACTCTAAGAAACGCAACTGCAGATGTGCGAAGTCGCAGCGAAATTCCGTCTGCATCGCGGCAGCATATTTGTCGTACAACTGGGCGATGAGTTGCCAGTTGCCGCCACGAGCGTGCATGGCTGGAACGGAGACGCGATCGTCAACGATGCGGTTGAAGATATCGGTTAGGGCTTCGGCGCGATTCCAGCGCGAGGGTGCGTAGTTATAGGTTGGCTGCCACTCGTGGCGTGCGAACAGGTAGGAGAACGTTGCCCAAAGATCGCGGCGCTCGGCCAAGGGGTCCGAACTGACATGCTCGTAAACGAACATTGCCTGCTCGAATTCATCCATCAAGCGGACGTTCTGATAGTTCGGGGCCCGACACTCCTGCAGAAGATCGTTGCAAAGCGAGTGGAGAGTGCCGATGCGGAGCCGCGACAAATCGACCGCGGCAAGATCCGGCTGGGCAGCCACAATTTGATCGCGGTACCGCCGGATACGGTCATCAATATTCCGCGCCGCCTTTTCTGTGAACGTCGTCACGATCAGGCTTTCGGGCGCGATGCGATGGCCGTCGTCGTTGTCATCGCAAAAGAGGAGACGGAGCGCGAGTAACGATAGAACTTCTGTCTTGCCGGAACCTGGACCGGCGAGGACCCATGCTGGGCCGCGGCGGTGACGAACGACGGCTTGCTGATCGGGCGTTAACGAGTACGGGGCACCGGTCGGAAAGAGAAGCTGAAGGAGTTCATCAGTCGTCATTTGTCGTCGCCACCTGATGCAAGACGTTCGTACAGCATCAAAGTGTTGTGGGCGCCGCGTCGCTTGTTCCGGTTGTATCCGCGAAAGATGAGCGTATCGATGCCGATGTCAGCACAGATGGAGCAATCGCAGTGCTCCCACGGCCGAGCCATGAGCGTACGGCGATAGGTGGAACGGAGCTCTTCGGCACTGGTTCCATCGCCGCGGTCGAGGAGCTTGTCGTAGTCGAGAACCGCCCGCAAAGTGTCTTCGAGTGACTTTCGGCGCCGCCCGTAGGCGTGAAGAGCAGCCAGTGCTGCCTGCTCGCGACGCTGAAGCGTGGCCTCACTCAGTCCGGATGAACGGAGTCGGCGAAGCGTCCGGACGTCGGAAGTTACGGGAACGCGTACAGCGGCGTACCACGAGCCATCAGCCGCGAGATAGTTTTGACTGGAGCGTAGCCACGCCTTCCGGAAGTACGTTGCGCTATCAAAGCTGTCGATCCGTGCTTCGCGAAGAGCCGGCTGTATCTTGGGACGGTAGATGCCGAAGAGATGTATCCACAGGTCATTCCGGAGCGACGCTGGAAGCGCGGCGCGCGCACGTTCGACGGCGGTCGCAATCTCGGCAACTTCGCGGTCCGACCGCGGAACCAACCCGCCGATCGCGATCGTTTGGTAACCCATTTCCGCATAGGCTGAGACCTGCTTCGCGTACCCGGCTACATCGATGCTTTGAATGATGCCAACCGGCTCGAATGTAGCCCGGCGACGACGGTGGACGGCGATGAATTCGGCAGCATTACGCTGCGTGATCGCAACGCGGCGCTTCCGGTCGGCATGCGACAAACGCCGCTGTTTGCCGGTTTCAGTGATGACGACTTGAAGAGGAATGTGATCGACGCTCGCGCCGAGATCGAAGCCGTAGATCTGATAGAGCGAGACGGCCTGTTCGGTTGAGATCGGCGGCTCGTCTTCTGAAGAATAGGAGAAGGCTCCGCAGTCACCGAACGCGAGTTGATCGTCGGCAAGGCCGAAGCGGTCGGCGATCGGCGTCGGCGCAAGCGACTCGGGGTCCGTGGGTGCGAATCGGCGAAGAAGACCCTTCGAGCCCTGCAGTTGCGCGAGACTGATGAGAACTCCGTCGCACATGCGACGTGGCTGGACGAGCTCGATGCAATGCTTCTGATTTCGTTCCTGGCGGTTGGGGTTTGAGAATTGGTCTCGGCGGAAGTCGAAGTCCGCGTCGACGTGATCGTCCCAGTCAGGCAGAAAGTAGAGAGCGCGTTCGCTCCGTGGCGGCAACGATCGACGCATGGTCGGATGGGTAAACCCGTGGAGGAGTGACCGGAGACGACTGAGCTTCATGCCAATCGCACCGGGGACGATCTCGAGGCTTCGGCGGGCCGGTAGCGCGTCGAGGTTGAGCGCCGGCAGATAGTCTTTACCTAGGAAAAGCGTGAGCTTTGAATGGTCCTTTGCCCAGGTGTTGAGGACATCTGTGCACTGCGTCCTGAGGTCGAACGCGCGGCGGGAATCCATACGCCGGTCGTAGTTTTCGATGTGGGTCAAGCCACCGATTAGACCGTGTTCCGCAGAGAGAATGCCCACGGAGAGCGGGCCCGGCCACTGGACCTCACGCAAGTATGAGTTGAGAACGCGGTAGGCCGGGCCATCGTACCTGGCTATCGCGGGCAGCAGGCCATCGCTGTCCAGCTTCGTTGCCGAGCAACCCAGAACGACGAGATGACGGTTGACCATGTGTTCATTTGGACCGGGACGAGCCGGCTGGGCCGGGTAGCGTAGCAGCAAACACGGAGCGCCGGAATGGGAAGTGGAGACGAGCGTGGCAAGACGCGGACTGCAAACAGGCGGACTCGATGAACTCGACTTCGGAACGCGCACGATGCACGCCGCTCCGGGATGACCTGCGCACACGCGAGGCTAGGAGCTTACCGATCGTCGAGGCTGCTTTTGCAGGAGACATGTTTGCTAGGATTCCGAGTATGGATACGAAGGCGAAGAGCGAGACGCCCGCTGAGCGGGTGGCGCACCTGCGATGGTTGGAGGATTCTCCTCTGTTCAGCGATCCGGTGCAGATCGCCCGGTTTCACGACGCCGTCGTACGGCCCGAGTGGATCACCGGCCAGTCAGTGTGGCACTAACGAAGGCACGAGCAGAAGAGATCAAAGGCGAGCTCGGGTTGGAGGCAGGTGGCAGCGTTGGCCTGCCCGCATACCTCTCATGGCTTCTGACGCCAAAGATTGAGGCAAAGGGAAAAGCTGGCGGCTCCGTCGGTACTCAATCCTCAGTCGGTGACTCTCAGACTACGATCCGCCTTCCGATTCACAACGCTGAGCGCCAGCTTCAGGATCTGGTCTCTACCTATCTGCAGCGATATCCGAAGCGGTTCTTTTTTCCCGCGGACGTCCGTCAGCAAGAGTGGCAGGAGGCGACGTGGATACGAGAATCGCCACGCCCGCTGGTATTTCTGTCGCTTCCCGGGGCAATCGAAGCGGAGAAATACGGTTTGACCAAGACGAAACTGGTGCCAGCGGCAGCCGAGTTTGAGAACGGGAAGATCGTGGCGCTTTACAAGCAGCTCGATTTCGGTCGTGAAAAACCGCCGAAGTATCCGGACCCAGCGGATCCCGGGAAAGAGCATACGCTCGTCGACGAGCGCAAAGAGTATTGGGCGTGGTTCGACAAGAACTTCGACCCGCGCGCCGCAATGCATGCGGTGGAAGACGCGTCGAGAGAGCATGGACGAATCCATTGGATCGCTTATCGGCTGCCGCTGAACAACGACGGAAGTACTTTACGCCTGCATATCTGCCCGCGCGGCGCCTATGCAACCGGCGATTTCGCATACAACTTGATCGCACGTGGATACAAGCACGGCCTAAGGCTTGTCGGTACACTGAAATCGGAGCCTGACATGAACGTACTTGCGATCTACGAGCGGTAGATCGGAGCGCCGCGGGCAGGCTTGAGGCATGATCAGGCTTCGGTGTGACGAGCCTCGACACGAGCGGCGATTCGGTTGAGACGTTCCAGCTCGAGATCGCGAATGTGTCGGCGCCATTCTTCGGACGCGATCTGGATGACAGGATTGTCGGGCAGCGGGAAACGAAGATTCCGCAGCCCGGCGCGCCAGCGGTTGACGTGTGGTCGGTTGAAGAGCTCGCGCTCGGTCAGGTCGTAGCACATCGATTCGGATAACGCCGGCAGCCGGTCGAGATCGTCGGCTGGATACCAGGCAAGGTTGTAGCGAAAGTCGTCTTCCCACGTTTTCAGGTCACGCACGCCGGCTTGGAAGCCGCTTGTCGCCTCGACGATTTCAACGCCAAGATCGTCGAGCCACGTGAGCAGATCAGGAAACTGCGCGTCGACGGTTTGCGGCACCGTAAGGAACTCGGGAACACCGCAGAACGAGAGGTGGTCTTTGCGCGACCACGCACGAAGGAGGAACTTGCGAACATCAGGCAGGTTCGGTGACGTGGCAATCTCCGCATAGAAGGCGCCGCTGTGGTGATCGCGGACGAGATAGTGAACGATGTGGCGCTTGGCGCTCGTGGCTAGCTTTGCAAGGGAGATCTCGAACGGCTTAACCTGATGTCGAATCGCACCGTCTTTCCCAATCCAGAGATGTCGGGAGACGGAGACCACGAGCTGGTGTACTTCGTTTGAGTACTCGGTCCGGTAACGCACACTCATCGTTGCATCCCTCTCCTGTTCATGAGCGGACATATTTTACCCGGAGCGCTGGTGCGGAGCACGTCGCCGCACACCCGATTGAGGCTGAGTACGGGGGCGCCGGCGCGGCGCTTGCCCACGAAGCGCGTGCGTGAAAGGTAAGGACACCCGCTGCAAGCGACGTGACGGCGCATGGGTGGTGGAGACGTGCGGCCGCGACGAGCGACCCCCGGCGATGGGAGGGTGGGAAGTGGCGGCGCCGTTTTGCGGCCGGGTCGCGCCGCTTTCATCCCATCGCTCTGCAAAAACGGTGACGCCACGGCACGGAGCGTCGCGCGCGCCGAAGGTAGAGACGGTCCATTTCCGGTCTTCGGCCGCTAGGCCGCGCGAGATGGCACCCCAGTCGTCGGGTGCCGTCTCGCTGGTGTAGAGCAGCCAGCAGAGCTCAAAAGCTCGGCGTGTCTAGTCGATGATCGCCATCCGAGGCGAGGATAGTGGTGTCGTTCTCGTTTACGACACCAAGAACAAGGAACGCTGGTAATCGCATGTCGACGCCTTGCGATGCGCGCTTTTCACGTCAATCTCCTCAACTTGTCAAGCACGCCGTACACTGAAGAGGTCCACGCGTGCGTGTGATGCTCCACCGCGCCGGTGGTGCACAAGCACACATCAACCTCTACTCCACTGCATCTGAACGCCATCCCGGTGTGCTCGCGGAGCACAAGTGCGCGCGTTGCGCTCCCAGAGCCGATCCGTGCGCGCAACAATGGGTGCATTCTTACCTCCAACCTGCACCGTTGCAACGGCCGCCTCGCCTCATCTCGGAACTCCTCGCCCTCGCCGACGCTTGGGGATGGAACGTCGAGGACCTCGCGCGCGAGCTGCGCGTCCATCGCACGACGCTGCTACACCAGCGCGCGGGCCGGCACGCCCTGCAGACGGCGATGCTCTCGCGCATCGCGAAGCGGTTCCGGAACGAGCGCATCGTCCGCGATCTCGTCTGGCACTACCTCGCTGTCGAGTACGAAGAGCGCGCAGAAGGGGACGCACTTGCCGAGTTGCCGCGTGTGCCGGAGCGCACCGCAACCATGCTCCGCGCCTACCTCGACCGGTTCGGCGAGGAGAGTGTCCACGGCGCGCGCGGGCTCTACCTTCTGAGCGCCGACGCGACGCTCCTCGGCGTGACGCTACGCTGGCTGCAGAGCGCCTTCAAGCAGCGTCGCATCAACGCCGCGCTGCTGCGTGCAGATCGCCCCGTCTCGGCCTCCGAGGCGCGGTTCGCGCTCGCGGCGCCCGTGCTCCTCCTCGAGCGCGTCGATTTCCTGCGGGATGCCGCCGCCGACCTGCTTCGCCGGCGCGCCGACCTCGTGCGCCCCATCGTCGTCTCGAGCATGCAGCCGCCGGATGTGCTTTCGGATGCCTACATTCGCCGCATCCTGACATCCACGACCCGCCTCATTGAGTTCGGTACGCCCCTGGCCCCTTCCACTCCACCCCATGGACCTGTTCCTGCCGCATCCGAGCAGTCGTAGGCTGCCTCGGCCCGACCACGCGCTCCAAGACGACACGCGGCTGCGGTTCGTGACGCCGCGGCCCGAGCCGCCCGAAGGCGTCTCGACCGTGCGGGCGGATCTATCAGCCTTCTTCGTCGTCGTCGATCGCGTCGGCAGGAACGAAGCGCTCCTCCTCCTGCTCACGAAAGCGCTTCGCCAACGTACGGGACTCCTCGCGCTCCGGGTGAACGACCTCGCGTGGATGCTCCGCGTCTCGAACCGGAGCGTCATCCGATGGCTCGATCGGCTCGTGAAAAGCGGCCACGTCGTCTACCACGTCGAGGATCTGTGGGGGATCGATACGGTCCTCGTGGAGATCGTGGCAGGCAACGTCGAGCCGCACCGGTATGACCGCGCCGTACATCAGGAGCTCCCGACCCACTGGTTCGTGCAGGTGCTGCCGCTCGTCGGGCGCACGACCTTCACCGTCTATCTGTATCTCCTCTGGTGTGAGCCGCACCGGCCGGGGACCCACATCGACCATCTCACGGAAAGCGTGAAGCTCTTCGGGCGATCGCATGCGCGCTGGCACCTCCGAAAGCTCACACGCCGTGCCCTCCTCACGCGACACCCCGAGGACGGCACGCTCGTCGTCCGCGATCCGACGCCGCCGACGCGATCGGAGCGGCTGCGCCTGCGGTTCCTTGCCATTCCGCATCTTCGTCGCTCGCTCGTGCACCTCGCGGTCCTCGCGGGCGCCGTGTTCGTGCTCCTCCTCGTGCTCCTCTGGTTCGCGCGGTTCGCCTAACACCATCACCATGACACCGCTCGCTCTCGCCCTTTCCGTTCTCGCGTCCCTCGGCCTTGCTGGCAGCATCACGTACGTCCTCCGCCGGCCGAAGCGCCGGGTGTTCGTCCGTGATCCGAACGAGCTGTCGCTCACGTTTGAAACCTCCACGGCGAAGGCGAAGCGCGGGTGGGCGGCGTTTTGGGCGCGCGATCCGTTCGTGGAGGCGCAGCGCGAGCGGCGGGGCATGGCGTTTGGGCTATACCGGGTGCCTGGCGGGGAGCCGATGGCGACGCACCTCGCCGCGTCCGACGCGCACCAGCACGCGCTCGTCCTAGGTGCGACCGGGAGCGGTAAGTCGAGCCTCCTCGAGCTCCTCGCCCGCAATCACATCGCGGAGGAGCGCCCGTTCACCCTCATCGATCTGCACGGCGATCTCTTTAATCGGGTCGCGGCGTGGTCGCTCCTCGCGCGCGTACCGCGCCTCGTACTCCTCGACTTCACACGTCCAGATCTGTTGCCCGGATGGAACCCACTCACCCGCGTCGACGGCATCGACGTCGGTCGGCACGTGGACCTCCTCGTCGGCGTCCTAAAGCGGCTGTACGCAGGCGAGGAGGCGGCGTCCTGGGCGTGGGGCGTCAAAGTCGAGGAGCTCATGCGCCACGCGCTCCGCGCCTGCATCGAGAGCGTCTCGGTGATGAGCCTCGTCGACCTCCCGCAGTTTTTCCTGATCCCCGCGGTTCGCGAGGGGGTACTCGCGACAGCGTCCGAGGCGTCGCGGTCGTACTTCACGCGCCGGTTCGGCCCGCGTGAAGAGATGTACGTGTCCGCCGTGCTGAACAAGCTGGAACCCTTCCTCGGTTCGATCGCCGTCCAGCGGTTCCTCGGGCAGGCGCGATCCACCGTCGATCTCCTTGGCGCCCTCGATCGCGGAGAGACGGTCGTCGTGAATCTCGCGAAGGGCTATCTCGGTCCGTCCGCCGAGGTGATGGGCCGCCTCCTCGTGAACGTCTTTCAGATGGCGGCACTCCGGCGCGAGCACCTGCCGCCGGCGAAGCGGACCCCCTACGCGCTCCTGCTGGATGAAGCGCATGTCCTCGCCGGCGCAGAGAGCGGGCTCGAAGACTTCCTCGTCGCCGCGCGCAAGTACAAGGTCTTCGTCACGCTCGCCGCGCAGGGGCTGTCACTGTTCCCTCCGACGTTCCGGCCGCACCTCCTCGGCAACACGGGGCGGCAGTTCTTCTTCCGGCTTCCCTACGCGGAGGCAAAGATGCTCTCGCACGACATCTTCGAGCCGCTCGGCTCCGTCTGGCGCGAGCAGACGCGCCCGAACGAGAAGATCGAAGAGCCGCTCCTCACGCCCGCGGCGGAGATCGCGTGGCGCACGCGCGAGCTCGCGAACCTGCCGGTGGGCTCCTGCTACTGGCTCCTGAAAGGCCGGCCGTACAAAGCCCGTCCCGTCGAGGTTCTGCAGCCGCTTCCCGCGCCGTACCGTGATCGCGAACTGCGGGACCGCATCGACGCGGCGATGCTGGCGTACAAGGAAGGCCGGCCAGTGCACGTGCCGGAGACGACACTGCGGACGGCACTCCACGCGGGCGTCGCGGAGCGCAGCGCGCGCCGCATGCGCGCCGCGGGTATCGTTGAGGACCTCGCCGCCGACACGACCTGATGTCTTCCTGCACCTGCGTACCAGGAACGTCGCGGGTGAATCGCTGCCGTACTGCATCCGTCACGCGCACGCGGATTGCCCATCAGTGGTGATCAGGGAGGTTCCTCAGATGCGTGCGGCGGAAAGCCGAAGTAGCGCTCGTGCAGCAATACAAACACACGCTGGAGCAGCACCACATCTTCCTCTGTGAACTGGAAGAAGTCGCCGACAATCCCTGGCTGCTCACCATCGCGGAACGTATCGGCGACAGCCACCATCAAAAGTGCGGCGTAGAGGTCGGCGACGCTGATTGTCGCAGCCGCGTGCTGGAGTGAAAGGCGCGGGTCCATGATCGTGCTCGCCGCGCGGACGATCCGCTGCATGCGTGCTTCAACGATTCGCCGTTTCACGCCTGCTCGTCGCAAAGCCATCCGAATCTTCGACTCGATCTCAGGGAAATCATTGAAGCCGATCATGCCGCGTGAAATCCCTTGCACCCGCACTTGTACGCCTCTTTGCAGTGGCCCTTCGAGTGCTGCTCGTGTGCTTTCTTGCCATGGCCGCAGCGACACATGGCCTCGGGGCTGAACGCCGCGCAGCCGCAGTCTCGGCACGGCCCGCGCGGCTGCGCCGCCGTGATCCAGTGCCGGCCCTTCTTATGGCCGCATGCGCACATGAAGCTCGGGCGGTTGTCAAAGAAGCGTTCCGTCATCGCGCCCTCCGCGCGGCGGCGATCGCGCGCTCCAGTGGCTCCCGATCCTCAGGATCGTGCGTAAGGCAGAAACGCTCCTTCGCCTCGCGCCGCCGGTATCTGCACCGCGCGTTTCCAACTTTCGGCACCCGAACGCCCGCCAGGAACGCGTCGATCTCCTCGCCGTGGAGCACCGGTCGCCGCGCGAGTTCGACCGCGAGCGCCTCAACCCGCCGCCACGTCTGCGGAAGCTCGATCAGTGCGCGCGCTTGCTCCTCCGCGTAATCCGACCACTCGTCGATGAGCCGGTGGTCGGTCTCGATCTGCAACGCTGCTGCGAGGATGCCTTCGTAGTCGGTGCGTGGCACGAGCCCCCACGCGCCTTCGTAGTGAAATCTCCGCTGCGCGACGAGTCCCGCGTGGAACACGATCATCTCCCTCTCAATCGCGAGCCGCCGCGCATCGGAGCCCGCCGGGAAACGGCCGAGTCCCACGTCGCTCGCGAACGTCACCCGGCCCTCGCGTCGGCGCATGTGCACGTGGATCGCGCCGATGCGCACGCCGAGTTCCCACGCCGCGACCGCGTGTCCAGCCTCGTGCACCAGCACGTCGGCGAGCGTCACTCCCCGTTGCAGGCGCGCGGTCGTCATCACCAGTCCTCCTGCTGTGCCGCTTGGTAGCCGTCCATGCCCTTCAGCGCCTCGGTGAGCGTCGGGCGGCGCCACACGAGCACGGCGTTCGGCTCGACACCCGGAGTCGGAGGCGTCCGCCAGGAAGCGCCGGAGGGGACCACCGTCGCGTCCGTGGTGAGGTCTGCGAGGAACGCGGCGATCGCGGCGCCGTCCATCGACCGCACCGCGCGCAGCCGTTGGGCGAGGAGTTCTACGCGCGTCCAGGTCCGGGGATCGTTCAGGATCACCCGAGCGCGCTCGCGCTGGTACGCGTCCCACGCCGACCGCACATAGCTGTCGTACGCCATGCGCTCCATGAGGTCGTGCACGAGCGATCCGTCGTCCCAGCCCCACACCTTGTGCGACCACCCGAGCGCGAGCGCGCGACCGACGACGCCGCATTGGACGGTGATGCAGTCGCGCTCGAGCGCAATCCGCGCCTCACTGCTCCCGTCGTCCCGCGCGTACTCAAGCGACGCCCACGCCGCCTCAAAGAGCCGGTGCCGACCGTCGAAGATTGCGCGCTGGATGGGGATGCCGAAGTCCGACGCCACCACTGCGTGCGCCGCCACATGGATCGCGTCGGCGCGGTGGAACCGTTCTTTTGGCACGTGGTAGATCCGACAGCGCCAGGTCGTACGCCGCGTCCGGCGACGGAGTTTTCGCGGCGGTGCGATGCGCTCGTACCGCACCTGCTCAGCCACGACGACCACCTTTCCGGAACGCGACACCCACCGCTCGGGGTATGACTCGTGTAGGTGTCTTGCGCGGCCAAAAAAAGGAACACACTCGTACGTCGCTCTTGGGCGGCATCACTCCTCCTGATCCAGTTCGGGAATCCCGTCTTCGCCGAGATGTGGTCGCGGCTCGTGGCGTCGGTGGCAGTCGGTGCAGACCTGCCGGCCCGCTACGTCGCTCAGGCGGCCGCAGTACCAGCAGAAGGCGGTAAACCAGTCGTCTTCGCGCGGAATGAAGTAGGGGTAATCGAGTGCCGCGCGAAACCCAGGTACCGCGAGTTCCAGCTCGTCGGCATCGACGGCACTGGCCAGGTCCAGCAGATGTCGTTCGAGAACATCGCTCGCGTTCAGACGCGCCCGGAACTGGCCGCGCTCCGTCTCGGCAAGGTAGTGAAGGAGCCGGATCTGGTAGACCGGCAGGAAGACCTCGATCTGTTGGACGCGATTGAGCAGCGGAACGACCGAGAGTCGATCCGTCGAGCCGAGCGCCCCGTTCATCATCCGCGGCGTCCAGCGCTCGAGCGCGAGGCGCGCTACGTCATCCCACGGAATGACGACCTGTCCGCCGAATTCCTCTGTCGCGATCGCGCCGTCGGCGATCGCCGCATCGATTTCGTCCTGCGTGGTACGAGTGAGCCGGCGCGCATCAGCGACCGGGTAGAGCGGAACGCGCTGGATGAACAGCTCGCGGATCAGCGCGCGATCGGTGACGCCTCGTTTAGGAGTCTTTTCGCGCCGCGCCGAATCTCGTTCTCGTCGTCGCATGATTCGGCTACCTGCTGACGCTCGCGTTCGCGACGGCGGTGTTTACAGGTCTCTGGGCGAGCCGCAGACTGGAAGGTGCCTCTCTCCTCAGTCTTCCCCCCGAACGCATGCCTTCCCGGAAAAGCGTCAGAATCGCCGGCCGTGCGAGACGTCACGGAATGGCCGGTCGGCGGCGAGAGCAGGAGGCGGTCAAGTACCTCACGAAGCAGGAGGTCGAACGTTTCTTCCGCGTTATCCCCGAAAGCAACGCGCGCGACGTGCTGCTGTTCGATCTTATCTACCGGCACGGCTTACGGCGCACCGAGGCGTCACTTCTCACGCTCGACGATGTCCGCGGCGGAAAGGTGTGGATTGCCCGGATCAAGCACGGTGCTTCGAACGCATACCCGCTCCATCCGCGAAGCGCACGGCTGCTGCGCCGCTACCTCGCACTCCGGCGCGGCGACCGAAGCCCGTACTTGTTCCGCGGTCGCAGAAAGACGGATGCGCCGCTCTCGGGCGGCGAGATCAATCGCCTCTTCCACGAGTATGCCGTCAGCGCAGCCCTGCCTCCGGATCGGTGCCACGTCCACGTGCTCCGCCACTCGATCGGCGTTCATCTCGCGAACGCCGGCTGGGACGTGGCCGACGTGCAGGACTGGCTCGGTCATCGCGACATCTCTTCGACGCTCATCTACTTCCGGATCACCAACAAACGACGCGAAGAGCGCTACCGCGCCACGCTACGCTCGCGCGAAATTGCGCGTACAGACGGGCAGCGTTGATCGCGGCGAACGCACGCTTTTCCGGGAAAACGTCAATCGACAAGTCGAGAGCGGTTGAATCACGCCTCGAAAGTAGAGGGTAAGGAAAGGTCCCGTTCCGTCACTCCTTACTTGTAACCGCGTCGCACGGCGCCGAGTCCGCGAAAGAAATCCCGCATGTTCCGCCTCCTCCGAGCAGCCGTTCTTTGTACCGCGACTGTGCGTCTTCTGAACGCCGCAGAGCCGGTGGCGTACATCGTGCCGGTGGTGACTGCGAAGGTGAACGATCGGATTTACTCCACGACGGTCGCGCTTCGGAACGACAGTGCGCACGACGTCGGTTGCGAGGCGATCTACGCGGTCCCGAACGATCCGAAAGGCGGCACGTTGCGTTCGCGCTACACCGTTCCCCGCGGTGGCCGTCCGCACGTGGAAGAGGACGTGCTCATGGAGGTCGGCGCAGTTGGGACGATGCGGATTGTCTGTTCTGGGCAACTCGCGGTCGCCGCACGCGTGCAAGCATCGGTAGACGGCGGCCATACTTTCGATCAAGGCCGGACGTTCGCCGGGCTCAACGAGGCAGCATCGTTCAAGCGGCTGCGAACACTTACGACTCGCAGTGATCTTCTCGCGGCAGAGGTCGCGGGAAAGGCGGTGAGCTTCGAGGCGATCGTGAAGAACGATGCCGGCGCAATCATCGGCCGAAAGACGTACGAGGTTCCCGCCTTCGCGCAGCAGATCGTCAATCTATCGACACTGCGTGACGAGACACACGCGCTCCATGTGGAAATCCATGTTCGTAGCGGTAGCGGCGCGCTGGTCGTGGGCGAGGAGACGCGCGACCCTGCGCTCCTAGCGATGGCGGTACGAATGACACCTGAGGCGCGACGTGCGTTCCACGAGCACAACGCGCGTCAGGTCGCCGCGGCGAGTGCTACCGCGACTGCCGGGCCGAGCATCACGGAGCAGCTTCTTTTGTCGCCATTCAAGGCTGCACCCTTCCGCGATCCGGCAACGGGGCTCGTCCTCATGCGCGACCGCTGGTACGACCCGAGTACCGGTACTTTCTTGTCACCGGACCCTGAAGGCTACGCCGACTCCTCCAATCTCTACATCTTCGGCAAGGGCGACCCCGTGAACAACAGCGATCCCACCGGGCGGCTCGTGAAGTTCTCTGGGAAAGATCCGTGGGGAGACTTCTTCCTCTTCCGCGACAGCCTTCACAACCCCGCTGCCGCCGCGCTCCTCACGCTTCAAGGCGGCGCGAAGAGGGGCTACGTGTTAGGCCTGCGGCCGGGCGTCACGAAGGCACAGTTTCTCGCGACCGCGATTCCTGACCCGACAACCTACATGAGCGACCTTGCTGCGCAAGGGATCCCTCTCCCGAACGATCGGCGCACGGTGGAGGAGAAGGTGTTTGCGATGATGAGCAGCATGCACATCACGGAGTTCCGAACCGACACGGCCGTGACGCAGCGCTCCTCGGCGCCGTTTTCGTGGTGGCCTCTCAACACGCGGTGGGGGACGTTCGAACGCCCGGTGACGGCGTGGGGCGGCGGTGTCACGCTTGAACCCGACGAGACTCTGAGTGGCAACACCGAGGTCGTTGTCGATCCGAGTGCGCTCCTTCGTGGAAGTGCATGGGGTGCGGAGGTGGCATACAACCTTACCTACGACCCGCTGATTACGACGATTCACGAGTTCGGTCACGCGCTCGCGTACCATAGCAATCACGTGCCCTGTTTCCAGATGTGGTCCGTCTACTTCGAGAACCAGGTGCGCGCACGACGTGGAGAGCGGATGTTCCGCTTCAGCGAGTCGCCGCTGGCGAAGAAGCCGAACCTTCTGCGCTGTCCGTCACAGGAGCTGAATGCGACGGGCAACTGAGGTCGCGTACATCGCCCTTGCCATCGGGCTCAGTGGTGCCCTGCTCTGGCCACGGGTTGGTTTGCCAGCGGTCCTGATTCTTGTTGCTGCCGCCGCTGCCGTGATCGGCGCCGCGTCATCACGCACCAACAGTGGCCGTGCGAGTGCGGTGATGCTGCTCGCGGTTGCAGCAACTCTTTTTGCGCGCGACGTGATTGCGATGCCCGGAACCGTTCTACGTGTCGATCCTCGGAGTGTCTGGCTCGTCGTGCTGCTTGCAACAGCCGCGGTCGCGATCGCGCCCGAGCGATGGTTCACGATTCGGCCAGCGTCGGCGGCGACGGCAGCGGTTGCGGCTTCGTTTCTCACACCGTTCACAGATACGAAGTTCTTCCGAGTGGAGCCCCCGATCTTCCTTCAGATCGCGGTCCTCGCTCTCGCGCTGGTGCTGATTGCGGTGATGCCTCTTGAGCGCTGGCCGCGACACACGCGGCTCGTGTACACGACCGTGGAGCCTGTCCTGATTTGCCTCGGCGCGTGGGCAATCGCCGCACCGTTCGTTCGCGACCCTGCCGTGCTCCTTGGCCTCGGAACCGCGCACTTCGGCGCCGTTTTCGCCGTACCGGCGAGCATCGCCGCCGGGATCGTGAGCACGGCGATTCACTTCACACACCGGATCAGATGACGGGCTACGATCGTCGGAGCACGCGTTCGGAACGCTCCGCGCGGTCCCGGGTTGTGGGCGATACGTCACGCGTCACGCGCCTCCGACGCGCCCTCGACGTTCGCGAAGCCAAGCCTCACGCGGCCGATCCTGAAGCGTCTCAGCCAGCGGCAGCGCCGCGTCGTACGCTTCCGCCGCTAATCGTCCCTCCCTCAGGTGTTCATATGCGCGGCCGAGCGCAACCAGGCCGTGCAACTCGCCGCGCCTGTCATGTGCCGTTTTGGCAGCGTGAATTGCGTCGTTGATCTCGTCGATGCCTCGCTTGTCGCCGCGCATGACGTGGACTCGTCCGATCGACGCGCGAACGACGACCTCGCCGGCGTGATATCTGCTGGCCTCGAACGCATCGAGCGCAGCGTCGTAGTAGTCGAGCGCGTGCTGCCATTCCTCTTCCTCGGCGTAGATGTTGCCGAGGATGCCGAGCGCGTTTCCCAGCTCCTGCTGCTGGCCGTGTTCACGCGCGAGCTCCGCGGCGCGTTGCGCGGCGGCTTCCGCTTTGCGAAAGTCCCGAAGCCGGAGCGCCACGAGTGCGAGGCTCACCTGATCGGACAGCTCGCCGCGCCAAGCTTCGGCCTTCGCGTCGAGAGCGACGACGCGCTCGAGGAGCGCCAGCGCCTCCGAAAGCCGACCTGCGTACTCCAAGGAGACCGCAACGTTGGCCGCATGCGCACGGATCAGGTCTTCGTCGTTCACGCGCTCTGCGAGCGCAAGCCCTCGTTCCTGTGCCTCTTGTTCGGCCGCGCTGTCGCCTTGCAGATAGCGAGCAATGGCGATGGAAACGAGGTGACGCGACGCGTCCGCCCAGCGGCTTTGCGCGATCGCGATGTCATGCGCCTTCTGCGACCATGCGAGCAGGGTCTCCGCGTCGCGCAGGTGGATGAGGAGCCAGCGGAGGTTGAGGACGAGTTCCTCCAGCGCAACCGCATCCTCGGTACGTTCAGCGTAGGTGACGGCCCATGCGTAGGCGGCATCGAAGTTCGGCCATTCCGCGTCCATCGCTGAGAGTGCGGTGGTTGCCGTCGGATCACCTCCGCGCCACAACTCGGCGACGTGGGCGGCGATGTTGACGAAGTAGGCCGCGTGCATCAACCGCGCGGACTCGAACGACACGGGATCATCCGCTTCGGCGCGCGTACGGGCGTACAGCCGGTAGAGATCGTGAAGTAGCAGACGATCGTCGCCGCGGCGTTGGACGAACCCGCGATCGAACAGTTCATCCAACGTTGCCGTGTCCACTTCCAAGGCGCGCGCGGCGGCTCGATCGAAGTCGGCGGGGAACGTTGCCAGCGCGCGAACCGCCCGTGCGCCGCGGGTGGACAGTCGGCCGTAAGCGACGCTCAAGATCGCGGCGATCGGCGCGCGGATACCGACGCTGCCGATGCGGTCGAGGCGGTGCCGTTCATCGAACATTTGTTCGGCGAGAGCGAGCGGCGTGTATTCGCCGAGGCGGAGGAGGTTGGCGGCAGCGCGGAGTGCGATCGGTGCAAAACCGCAGAGCTGCGCCAGGACATCGGCGACCGACGTTGAATCAGCCGCAAGGTCGCGAGAATCGATCCCGTCGATGCGCCTGCGGCGCCACGCGGCCGGAATCGGGGCCGATGCCTGAGCCGAAGCAGCAATGAGGAAGCCGCGGGCGCTCTTGCGATCGAGGGCGCCGAGGTCGTGAATGCGCGCGCCGGGATAAGCGATCGGTTCCCGCGCCGTCACGAGGAGTGCGCTGCCCGCCGGCAACCGAAGGTCTGCTACTTGATTCGAGTCGTGCGCGTTGTCGAGCACGATCAGCGCGCGTCGTTCGCCGATTGCGCGTACAAGCGCGATGACGAGGTCCATAACGGCCGCGCCCTCGTCCTCCGGATTCCCGCCGCATCGCCGCAGGATCGTTCGTAGGAGCGTCGCGGAGCTTGGCGGCACCGGATCGAGACCTCGGCCGTCGATCAGCAACCGAGTCGAGAACTCCTCGGAAAGCGCATGGGCAGCGCGAAGCGCCAGCTCAGTTTTGCCGCTGCCGGGTGGTCCATGAAGGATGAAGGTCGGCGCCGATGCTTCACTCCCGCTGAGCCACGAGACGACGTCGTTGAACTCGACATCACGCCCGACGAAATCGGGAAGCGGAGCAGGAATTTCGTTGATCGCTGCCACCTGCGGCCGGGAGGGCGCCGGCTCCGCGGTCGTGAACGTCGTCGGGTTCGTGCGGCTGTCGTGCAGCACGCTCTTAGTCGTCGCGGTAGTGATGACGACGTGCAGGTACAGGTGCCGGCCGATACCACCATCACCGCGTTGGGGCGCGGTCGGTCCGACGAGTCGTACGTCGACCGGCTCGCCCGCAACGTAGTCGCGGTGCCGGCGACCCTGCAGCCACCGTCCGAGTTGGTCGGCCGTCGCGTGAAACGATTTCTCCGACGGTGCGGTCGCGCCGACGGCCGGGAAGGCCAGACGCAGGCGATCTTTCGTGTAGAAGGTGCGCGTGGTCGGACGGTCTGACGGCGCGGTGCGGTAGTCGCGCGCCAGAGCGTTTCCGAGAAGGAGCAGTGTCGCCTGCGGCGCACTCCCGCGCTCCTTTTCAGTCGCGAGTGCGTCCACCGCGCGCTCGACCGCGGCGGCGATGTCGATGTTCGTCAGACGCATCATCCTCGGCGTATGATGGGGCTGCTGCCTCGGCGCACCAGCGCCTTCATTCCTACTCTCTTCCTACTACCCGCCTCATTCCCCAAAACCCATCGCACCGCGAAACTCCAATCGACGCTGCAACTCGTCGTGGCCTGAGGTGAGACCGGTCCACTGACGCGACGACGACGCGCGGCGTGACAACGGACGGATGGGCGGTCGTTCGGGTAGTTCAAGACTCCGACGCGGCAACGCCGGAGCCTTCGGGCGACAAACGCACACCCGGTCCATCGATTGGAGAAACACGTGAGACAACCGACGGACGTTTGTACCGTAACGGAGGTGCCGGGCGCTGTCCAGCACCGTTCGGCGATTGACCTGCGCGATGAGCTGCTGTTGCGCGAGTCGATCGGAATCATCGATGAAGTCGTATTTCCGCGCCTTCGCGCGCTCGGCATTCGAGAGTCTGATCTCCATGCTTCGGCGATGCGAGCGGCGCGACTCGTGCAGTTCGGGCGAGATCATGACGGCTCGCTCGCGGCGCTGCTCGGTGTGGTGCGCACCGGCATCAACGGCACGCGCGCGCGGCGGGAGGCGTCATGACACGCGCGGCATCGGTCGAGGAGTGGGAACGGCTTGCGCGTGCGGTGGCCGTAGACGAAGCGGCTCGCCTACGCGATGACGGAACGTTCCGAACGGCGACTCGCGAACTCGCAGCTCGGAACGAGGGGGCGGCGCCGTTCACCGGGGACGCGTACGAACAGCTTCTGCTGATCGACGCACTCAGTCGCCGCTTGCAGAGCTTCGCGCTGCCAGCGCTGGAGCAGTCGATGCCCGCGCGCGAGCGGATCATCTGCACGAACGCCACGCGGTTCACGCTCGACGCGCTGATGACCGTCGGCCTCGTCGAGGATGCTGCGGTCATCGCGGCGTGCAGAGACTCTTCGGCGCGGCTGAGGCTTGCCACGTTAGGAATGTCGCGCACGCTGCCGAGCGGCCGTCTCGATCTCGCCGCGCGGCGCCGATTCGACGTGCCGCGCGATGCCGCGCTGCGTTCGCTCGTCCTGCCACCGCGGCCGCTGCCGACGATTGCCGGCGAAACCGCAGTGCTGAAGTTTCTGCTCGACGAGGCGGAGCACGAGTGGATTCGCATGGTGCCGAGTTCTGATCATCGCGTCTCCATGATCCCGCGCTTCGCACTTTCGCATCGCGATGCGCGGCTCGTGACCGGCTGGTCCGCCGCGGCGCTCGACAGCCGTCTCGCACGTGGCGCACGGTGGGACTCGGTGCTCGACGCCGCACGGATCGATCGGACCGGCGCGGAACGCGGCGCTGTGGTCTTCGATCCGTCCAAGTTCATGGTGTGGTGGACGAGCCTCGCGAACTGAAGCCGAGAAGGGGCCGCGGTTTCCCGGGGCCCCTTCTCGCGCGAGTTCGCCGGGCGTTCGCCGCGAAGGAGGCTGGGCGGGATCACGAAGAGATTCCGGCTGCACAGCCTGCGGGCATGCCTTCGGATGCCGTCTCGCGAATCACAACCTTAGCCGCTGAACGCAGACGCACGCCTGTCGAGCATCGCAGCGGACGTGACGGCACGATTACGCCCGCGTAAGTCTTCTCCGCAGTGCGTTCTGTCGCGGACGATGCACCATTCAACTGGTTCTCGCGGACTTGTATATTGCAGCCATGTCACTGAACTGGATGCAGTTGCGGCCGTGGGACGGTTCTCAAAACAGAGCGTTTGAGGAACTCTGCTGCCAGCTCGCGCACGCAGAGACCTTTCCTGCCGGCTCACGCTTCACGCGGAAAGGCACCCCCGACGCCGGGGTCGAGTGCTACTGGGCTGTGCCCGCGGGGGAGGAGACGGCGTGGCAGGCCAAGTTCTTCACGTCGCTCGATACGGTCCAGTGGAAGCAGCTCAACGAGTCGGTCGCGAGCGCGCTGGCCAAGCACCCGCGGCTCACCCGCTACATCATCTGCTTACCGTTCGACAGGGCTGATCCGCGGATCGAGAAGAAGGGCAAGAAGCAGAAGTCCGCAATGTCCGAGTGGAATGCGCACGTGAAGACGTGGACCCAATGGGCGAAGGACCGGGGAATGGTGGTGACCTTCGAGTACTGGGGCGATCACGAGATTTCGTCGCGTCTGTCGTTGGAGGAGCACCACGGACGTCACTACTTCTGGTTTCACGAGGACCGGTTCGGACCGCAGTGGTTTCAGCAGCGCTTCGAGGAAGCGCGCGCGAACGTCGGCGAGCGCTACACGCCGGAGCTCAACGTCGATCTGCCGATCGCGCGGCTCTTCGCAGGACTCGGGAGGACCGACGCCTTCCGCCACCGCTTCCTCGTGCTAAGGGGCAAGATAGGGAAGGAATCCGACTGGCTCTCACCGACGATGGTCAGCAGCGATGAAGCGCTCTACCGGCCTCTCGCTGAGGGAGCGCATGACGTCATCGCGCGGTTAGCGGTATTCGAGGGAGACGACTACCTCGATCGGTACGACATCGACGGGCTTGCGCAGCGGTCGAGGGAGACGGCGGACCTCGCGTATGCATGCGGTTACGCGCTGGAGGAGAAGGCGCGCGCGAAGAAGAACCGCGACGCGTATTCGTCCGAGCGGCGTCATGCCTATGACCTCGGGGCGCGCCTGCGCGAACTCGCAGAAGAAGCCTCCTCTCCGGCGGCACACGCCGCGAACACGCACGCGGTCGTGCTCGACGGCGATGCCGGTCAAGGCAAAACTCACCTGCTCTTCGATGTCGCGGAGCGGAGGATCACGGCGAAGCAGCCGACGGTCATCTTGCTTGGCGGCCAGTTCGCGAAGGGTGATCCGTGGGCGCAGGTGCTCCAGCTCCTCCACGTGGACTGCAAGCGCGATGAGTTCCTAGGAGCGCTCGACGCGGCGGCAGAGGCGCGCCGGAGCCGTGCGCTCATCCTCATCGACGCCCTCAATGAAGGGGACGATCGAACGATCTGGAAGAAGGGCCTCGCGGGATTCCTAACCGCGTGCGCGCGCTACCCGCGTATCAGCGTCGGCGTGGCGGTCAGGACGTCGTACCTGAGCGACGTGCTCCCCGAAAGCCTCGGCGAGAAGCTCACTCGCGAAACGCACCAAGGCTTTGCCGAGCACGAGTACCAGGCGGCGCGGACGTTCTTCGGCTGGTTTGGCATCAAGCGCCCGTCCATCCCGCTTCTGAACCCGGAGTTCCAGAACCCGCTCTTCCTCAAGCTGTTCTGCAAGGGCATCAAGGACGCCGGGCTCACGGAGATGCCCAAGGGGATGCACGGCGTCACGCAGATGTTCGACTTCTTGCTTGATGCGGTGAACGAGAAGCTCAGCGCATCCGATCAGCTCGACTTCGACCCCAGGAAGCGCCTCGTCCACGCCGCGCTGCGCAGCGTGGCGGAGGGCCTCGCCGCGTCTGCGGGGCACTTCCTCACACGCGACGCGGCGCAAGCCATCGTAGATGCCCACCTTCCCGGCCGCACGTACAGCCATTCGCTCTTCGCCCGACTCCTCTCCGAAGGCCTCCTCGCGGAGGAGCGCGTGTGGAAGAAGGACGGTCCGCACGACGCGATTCGGTTCGCCTACGAGCGCCTGCAGGATCACCAGGTCGCGCAGTACCTCCTTGATCTACACGTGGACGCGGAGGACGTCGCGGCGGCGTTCGCACCGGAGAATCCATTGGGTGCTCGCGTGCGGGATTACACGAGCGAGTGGACGTTCGGGCTCATGGAAGCTCTCGCCATCCAAACGCCCGAGCGCTACAGCGTGGAACTCCCCGACGTCATGCCCGACGCGGCAACCGCGTCGCCTATGCGGCGAGCCTTCATCCGAAGTCTGCTCTGGCGTCGGCCGGAGTCCATCGGCGACCCGGCGAAGGCATACATGCGGTCCGGCTTTCGCCCCAGCGAGTCCGATGAGCTCCTCGATGTGGTCCTCACCGTCGCTGCGAATCCGGAGCACCCGTTCAATGCGGACTTCCTACACGAGCGTCTGCTCCGCGATGCGATGCCGGATCGCGACGCGTGGTGGTCGATCTACTTGGCCGAGCAGTACGGCGAGCACACCGCCGTCGACCGACTCGTGGAATGGGCGTGGTCGCCGGAGGACAAGTCCCACATCGACGACGAGTCGGTGCGCCTCGCTGCAACGGCGCTGCTGTGGTTCCTCACGACCTCGCACCGGCCGCTGCGGGATCGTGCATCGAAGGCGCTCGTTCGCCTCCTCGGGCCGCGCCTGCACGTACTCGAGAGGCTGCTCGCGACGTTCAGGAGCGTCGACGACCTCTATGTCCGTGAGCGCCTCTACGCCGTCGCGTACGGATGCGTGCTCCGTAGCGCCGATCGCGCTGGCATCGCACGGGTCGCACAGTGCGTCTACGATGATGTTTTCAAGGCCGGCGAGCCGACGCCACACCTTCTGCTCCGTGACTACGCGCGTGGCGTCGTTGAGTACGCCCTCCATCGCAAGCTGCCCGTGCGTGCCGTAGCGAAGCGCATTCGCCCTCCACATCGCAGCGAGTGGCCGACGACCTTCCCGACCGAAGCGGAAGTCGCGAAGTACGGCAAGTTTGAGAAGGGAATGCCGGACGGAGTACTCGCCCTGCTGGAGATCCACGAGTCAGTGGTGGGGTCGGGAGATTTCGCGCGGTACATCATCGGCACGAACAGCCATACCTTCGACTGGTCACCCACGCCGCTGCGTAGCGGGAAGCTCCTCTCCAAAAAACAGCAATACGTTCGCTTCGAGAAGAAGCTCACACCGCGGCAGCGCACCGCTTTCAATGCCATCCGCCGCGCGCGGACCGCAGCGCGCGTTCTCGATGCCACGGAACATCTTCCGGAAGCGATGCGGGAGAAGGCGGCGAGTATCAAGCGCCCCGACGTCGCCGCGGCGCAAACGCGCTTCGTGCGAACGCTCGGGCAGGCGAAGCGGCGCATCTTTGAGGACATCGTGCGACCGCGGCTCGATACGGGCCAGAACAAGGAAGATCTGTTTGACCTCGCCCTCGCGCAGCGGTGGATCTTCCAGCGTGTGCTCGACCTTGGCTGGACGCCCCAGCGCTTCGGCTACTTCGATCGAAACTACCGGCGCGAGATGGACCGGCGCGAGGCGTCCAAACCCGAGCGGATCGGGAAGAAGTACCAGTGGCTCGCGTGGCACGAATTCCTCGCGCGCGTGGCGGACAACTTCCGGTTCGGCGGGCGCTTCGACGAACCCGGGAAGACGCGGTACGAAGGCCCCTGGCAGATCGGCGAGCGCGATTTGGACCCTTCACTGCTGATCGCGTCCACGCAGGAGGACGCGCACACGAACACGTGGTGGTTCCCGTCGCAGTACACGAACTGGCACGAGCCAGAGGACACGCGGGCGTGGGTTCGGAGCACAACAGACCTCCCGGACCCGCGGAGCGTCATCGCGATCACGCGTCCGGATGGGACGCCGGCCTTCGTCCTCGAAATGCTCTGTAAGTGGGAGGAGCCGGCGCCGCCTGGCGAGGACAAATGGGACCGGCAGCGCCGCGAGATGTACTACTGGGTCAAGAGCTACTTCGTCCGGCGCGAGCACACGGACGCGCTCTTCGCCTGGGCGCGGGAGCAGACGTTCTGGGGCCGATGGATGCCCGAAGTCAGCGATCTGCTCCACGTTTTCCTCGGAGAGTTTTATTGGGCACCCGCGTACGCGCACTTCCAGATCCCCTATCACGGAGTCGATGGATGGACGAAGAAGGGAAAGATCCCGCATCCCGTCCTCGTCTCCGCCGAAGGCTATCTCTGCGAGTCGAGCACCTTGGATTGCTCCATCGACGGCTCCATCAACCTCCTTCTGCCGGCGAGGTGGCTGGTGGACGCGTTGGGGCTCGAATCGAGAGGCCACGAAGCAGCGTACTTC
>DASPHZ010000005.1:0-4686 GCA_035629395.1 Thermoanaerobaculia bacterium | reverse complement strand
CGAGGCTGACTTCGGCGACTTCGTGCAGGCCACCGTCGACATTGCCGGAGAGCTCTACGGCAACGGCGGCAAGGTGCAGCGCATCGTCGCCGAGGCCTGGTCGGACGTGGGCCTGTTCGTCCTCCACGTCGGATGTGCATCGCAGCACATCCCCATCAAGAAGCCGCGCCAGCGCGCCGCTGTCGTTGCCGCACGGACGCTTCCGCGCCGTCGCCGGCCGACGCGCTGACTGCCCGCCTCTCACTTCCACCATCACCTGACTTCTCTCGAAAGGAGAACGCTCTCATGAGCACGAATCCCAAGGAACTGAATCCCATCGAAGCATCGAAAACGATGATCGAGAAGAGCAAGCGCTCGACCGATCGCACGCTGCGCGCGCTCCAGCAGGACATGGAGCAGGAGAACACGCTCGTGCAGGACACGCCGAACAGCCGCCTGCAGAAGGTGCTGAAGATCTACCGCGGCATCAAGCCGGTGTTCGCCGTGATCGGTTCGCTCCCGCTCATCCCGTCCACTTGGCGCGCCGCCATCGGCATGTTCACGCAGGCGCTCGACGCGCTGACCGCCGTCGGCGGCGACATCACGGCGCAGTTCAAGGCGGGCAAGGACCTCGCGGAGCAGGAATGAGCACGCGCAAGGTCGCCCGCAGCGCCACGTCGGGCCGGTTCATCTCCCGCCGCGACGCGCACCGCTGGCCGCAATACACGGTCGTCGAGACGATCGAGTATCCGTCGTCTCGCCGGCTGCGTCGCCGCCGCGCCGCGCGCCATCTCACCGAGGAAAACCAGAACCGCCACGGCTTCAAGGCGGGGAAGGACCTCCGCACCGCGAAGGAGAAGAAGACCGCTGGCAGCTTCAAAGCCGGCCGCGATCTCTGACGCTTCACGCAGTTGACCCGGTGGGGCGCGCGTTCGCGCGCGCTCCACCACTTCGGAGAACGACCATGAACGTTCAGCAATACCCGCTCAAGAAAGGCCAATACTTTCCCGACCTCACCGCGAAAAAGTTCGTCGTCTGGCATGGCACGGCCGGCCGCACGATGCACACGCCCGTCTCCGGACGGCCCGGCAAAGCGACGACGTCGATCGACGGCTGGAACCTCTCGGCCGACCGCGTCGGCGCGCCGTGGCTCGTCGATCGCGACGGCACGGTCTACGAGACCTTCAACGACGCCGGGTGGATTTACCATCTCGGCCTCAAGGGGACGAAAGGGCAGTACGACAAGCAGTCCGTCGCGATCGAGTTCGCGAACGAAGGGCCGCTCGACCTGGACGGCGACCGCCTCTACGCGTTCGGCATGAATACGCCGAACACCGTCTACACCGGGCCGTTCATCCCGTACGACTGGCGCGGCTTCAACTTCTTCGCGCAGCTCGACGAGCCGCAGGTCGACGCCGGCATCGAGCTCACGCTCGACATCTGCCGCCGCCACACGATCGAGCCCGTCTTCTACTGCCCCTCCACCACGTACGACTTCCCGCGATGCTTCCAGGTCGCGACGATCATCTGTCACTCCAACTGCCGCGCCGACAAGACCGATCTGTGCCTGCCGGATTGGGTGTTCGAGAAGATCGAAGCGGCGGGGATCCGTCTCGCATCGTGATGGGGTGCCATCATGGACGAGATCCTCTGGCTGCTCCAACTCGCGCTCCGCGACCTCGAGGCTGCACGTCGCCGATCGGGCAGCAAGAAGGTCCGCGAGCATCTTCGCCGCGCGATTGCTCGCATCAACGAGCTGCACCACATGCTCAGCACTTAGCGATTCCGATGCGACGTCGCGTGCGGCGTCGCATCACGTCCGCGCGACAATGCTCCCTCACTCTCATGGGTAGCATTCTGACCACGTCTGCGCCGAGGCGGATACGGATGTCGATGGAATCCATCGGCGCTCTCTCTAGCGCGTGCGCGTTTGGGCCGTGCGGGGCCGGTTCACCGTTTCTTGCGAAGGAGCTCGCGTACCAAGGTAGTCCGTACGTCGCACGATTCATTGCAAAAAGGCAAGAATTTGGAAAAGTGGCAAAACTCACCCCTTTCCCCATTTCGCGAGGCGGAGATTCCTTATGACGAAGGCGTCATTCTGTTCTCGCGTGTGCGAGTGAAGTGAGGTGTTCTTGCCGGAGGCAAGTGTGTTGGCCGAAGCCTGAAGATCAAAATCCCGGAGGCGCCTTCGTGTTTGGTGTCGGGATGGCTGAAGTGTAGCTCACGCCCTGACTTCTTGGTTTCGGCTACGCCGAGGTAGGGAATTCGCTCCTCGGGTCACTCCCAATGAAAACGCAACACGGAGGAGCGATGGCGAGCGCGAAGCGTGGTTCGAAGACGTCAGCGAAGAAGGCGCCGGCTAAGAAAGCCGCAGCCAAGAACCCGATGGCAAAGAAGAGTGCTACGAAGCGGAAGGCCGCAGCGAAGCGGCCGGTGCGAACGTTCTCGCAGCGGAAGCGTGATGCAGCGATCGTTGCGGCCGTGGCGCTGGTTGGCGCCGGGGCGACACTCGCCGTGCGGACCGCGCGCCGCAGAATGGCTAGCGCGACGGCTGCGACCGCGGCTGCGCGCGACGCATGCACGATCGTAAATCGCGGCGACGTGTCGCAGATCGTTATCACATACATCCGAGGCCTCGGATTTCCGAAGGCCGCCGAGGGGAGTAACTTCACGACGGGCGTGCCGACAACAGCGAGTGCGCGGCGCGTCTGGGCCGGAGATCTCGTGGATATCGTCGAGCGGCGCGGCTGCGGCGTGAGTAACGATTTCGGTCCAGATCAATGTGCCGAGGCGAAGAAGGTTCGCGACATCGTGGACAGTCTCTGGGACGCCGTGAAAACCGCGAACGGAATCGAGGAGTCTTGAGGGCCATGCGCCGGATCACTTTCGTTCTTCTTCTCATGATCGTTGTTCAATCCGCGGCCGCGCAAATGCGCCCGCTCAGGCCGACCGATGATGAAGCGTCGGTAAGCATCGAGAATCTCGAGCTCGAGTGGGATCCGGATCCCAACCGCACGTCGTACACCGTGGAGATGAGTACGTCCGAGACCATGGTCGCGCTTCTGCCGCTGAAAAATGCAACCTTCACGTACGACCGGGCGCAGTCTGCGACCGTCAGCTACAAAGTCGCATTCGACGACGACGCCGAGCTGCGGCCAAACACCCGTTATTACTGGCGCGTCATCGCCAATTGCCCCACCGGCCAGCCAACATGTGAGCCGGTTGTGTCCGACGTCCAGCTTTTCCGCACGGCGCGCGACGCCGCGCAAGTCGTGGGCGATTACCCGATCAAGCTCACCCAAACGGTGAAGGGCGATAACGCCACGGAGCCGGCGAAGTTCGCGTTCGTCCGTGAGCCCGACGAGGACAGTGGCGAGAACGAGAATACGTATACGGCAGACTTCGCACTGCAATGGAAGCCGAAGGCGGTCAAGCGCTTCAGCGCTCGCAATTCGATTCAGGGCCTCGCGTATCTTGAGGGGGTGCTCAACAGCAGTTCGGATAAAGACACGGCGATACGGGTCGCGGGCGGTGCTGAACACGTGCTGAGCTTCGGAGGCGGACGCGGGTTTGTGAATTCGTATGTGATCAAGCTCGAAGGTGATCAGGATCTCGACACGCGCGATCTGCTGCTCGAAGCGATGTCTACGATTATCAGCCCCGCCATCTCGGCGGGCTACGGACGCAAATGCCACCTCGGGACGTGCATGTGGGAGCCGACGGTGATCGCTGCGTTCGGCCGTACGCTCGAACGCGCCGCTACTACACGCACCGACGAATCGGTAGTCCGCCTCGGACTCGACGTGACGATCCAAGTCCGTCTCGACGCCTTCGAGCGGCGTTTCAACGTTCCGGCCACGATCTCCTTATCGGACACTGCTTACTACTTGCCGGACGAAGACGAGGAACGCAAAAACCTGCTCACCGCGGCGATCGACTTCGGAATCGCGGACAACTACTCAGTCGGGCTTTCATACAAGCACGGCGCCGAAGCACCGGAGTTCAAGGGGACGCACTCACTTGGATTGACCATCGGCATCAAGATCGAGTAGGCACGAGGTAGGGAAACCTCCGCTGCTGTCTCTCCTACAGTAGAGGAGATCTGCCATGACGAATGCTGCAGACGACGAAGAGCACGGCACCACCAGCGGTGAGTTCGCCGACATTATCATGGACACCATTTACGACTGGCCGCGCGAAGTCGTGCCGCTTGTCGCCGCGAAACACCGCGACGCTGCATTCTTCAACTCCTTCGAGGCTAGCAAGTGGGCGGAAAAACGCAGGAGTCAAGGCTGGAGGGTTGTTGAGACCATCGAAGTACCCGGCAGTCCAAATCCCGACCCGTCAGTGAAGAACTTCTTTACCGACTTCTCGCGTGTCCAGATCGTCTACAGGAAGCGGTGAGCATTATGCCCGGCCAAGACATCGAGTCGGCGTCCCCGCCGCAGTACGTCGTCCGCGTACTCTTCAATTGCCCATCGGGATCATGGAAACCGTTCCGCCTGAAAACAGGCACGCCGTTATCTCGAACGTCGACGGTATGCTTCAATTACAGGTGAAGCAAGGGTACGAGCTCGTTTCGTCCTATACTGTGTCCGGGACCCCAACGCCGACACCCGATCTTTCGATCAACTACGAGCGCGTCGTATTCATATGGCGTAAACGGTAGTGCCCCGTCGCAGAGGGTAGCCGCGCGAACCTCCGCCA
>DASPHZ010000004.1:0-43777 GCA_035629395.1 Thermoanaerobaculia bacterium | reverse complement strand
GTCGAGCAGCCAGTCCGTCACCGAGCGAATGAGGCCCGTGCGCTCCGCGAGCGGGATGAACTGCGACGGCGGCAGGTGCCCGCGCTTCGGATGATTCCAGCGCATGAGCACTTCCGCGCGCGTCATGATGCCGGTACGCATGTGCAGCTTCGGCTGGTAGTGCAGCTCGAGCTCGTCGCGTTCGACCGCGCCGCGCAGCTCGACGACGAGCGAGAGGTCCGCGGCCGACGCCGGGTCGACATCCTCCTGATGGAAGCTGTAGCCCGTCTGCTTCTGCTTGGCCGTGTACATCGCGACGTCGGCGCGGCGCAGCAGCGTGCGCGCGTCGGCGCCGTGCTCGGGATACAGCGCGATGCCGATGCTGGCGCCGACTTCGAGCACCTGCCCTTCCACGACGAACGGCTGCTCGAGTGTGTTGAGGATGCGGCGTGCGAGCGTGGCCGCGGCCTGCGTATCGGTGGCACCGGGTGACACGACCGCGAACTCGTCGCCGCCGAGGCGTGCCACGACGTCCTCGCCGCGCATCTGATTCTGCAGACGGAACGCGACCTGTTTCAGCAGCGCGTCGCCGAAGTGATGGCCGAACGTGTCGTTCACTTCCTTGAAGCGATCGAGGTCCATCAGCATCAGCGCGAGGATCGAATTGCTCGCACGCGCGGCCTCGATCTGCTTTTCCAGCCGCTCGAAGAGCATCGTGCGATTCGGCAGGCTGGTGAGGCCGTCGTGCATCGCCTGATGGCGGAGCGAGGTGACCTGATGCTTCGTCGCCGTGACGTCGCGCAGGAACGCGACCCAGTGCGTGAGCTGGCCGGCGTCCTCGATCGGCACGAGGTGCAGGTCGAGCTCGAACTCGGTGCCATTCGCGCGGCGTGCGGTTGCCTCCGCTTCGAATGGGCGATGCTCGAAGACATGCTGCAGCAGCGCGTCGAGAATGGATTGATGGCGCTCGATGATGCCGAAGATCACGGGCGTCTGGCCGATGATCTCGTCGCGGCGCAGGCCGTACATCGCGCAGAAGCCGTCGTTGACGAAGGCGATGCGCGGACCGACCGCCTCGACCGCGGGCGTGAGGATGGCGATGCCTTCCGCGGCGACGTGAATGGCGGAGCCGAGCAGCCGCAACTGCTCGCTGTGCATGCGCTGTTCGGTGAGCTTCCGCTGCAATCCCTCGGACGATTCGAGACCGGTCGTCCATTCGGTATGCAGCGACGTCGCCGCCTCGGATTCGTCGGACGCGGACATGGGCCGGCGGCGATCATAGCAGCCCCCGCGGCGCTGCTTCCGGGCAGTGGGCTCGCCGTCGCGGACGTCGGACCGGCCAGTTCCGAGGCCCCGCCGCCGCTTACTTCTTCACGACTTCGATCCCTCCGCGCGACGAAGCGTTCTCCAACGCCGTCTTCCCCTCCTCCGTCCCGCGCAGATAGCGATCCCAGAACATGAGCGAGATCGCCTTCACGTTGTTGAACGTGTTGCGCTCGCGCAAGGCGCTGGGGCTCTCGCGGCCGGGACCGCGCGAATCCGGCACGGTGGGGGGCGCGATGCTCGTCGGGTTGCGATTGGGGTCGCGGTCCGGATCGCCCAACTGCGGACGGTCCGGCGCGAGCGTCGGCTGCAGGGCGCTCATGCGTCCCGTGAACGTGCCGTGCCGCGCACCCGCCATCACGACGAGCCACTTGTCGCCGGCGGGCGAGAGCTCGAACGCCTGGCGCCGCCACTCGGGCGTTTCACTTTCCGCGACGCCGGAGTCGCTGCCGCCGGACATGAACATCGCCGGGACGCGCAGCTCCGTCCACGACTCGCGCGTGAGGCCGCGATTCTCCGCCGGTCCCACCGGCGCCATGACGAGGAGCGCGGTCACGCGCGGGTCCGCGTAGCTCGTCGCGCCGGGGTACGTGCGAACGCCCGCGACCAGCGAGGCCGTGAAGCCGCCGTACGAATGTCCCCCCACGCCGATCTTCGTGCGGTCGATCTTCCCCTGCAGTTCCGGATAGGCCTGCTCGAGACGATCGAGGTTGTCGAGGATGAACGTGATGTCGCGGGCGCGATTGCGCCAGTCGTCCGCCGTCTGGCTGGTCCACTGGTCGTCGACGCCGCGCAGCGTGCGCGCCGCATCGGCATGCGCCGGCTTGATGACCACGTACCCCTGGCTCGCCCAGTTCGAGCTGAGGCCGATGTAGTCGCGGTTCGACGAGGCGTATGCGTGCGAGAAGATGAGCAGCGGGCTGTTCGTCGCGCGCGTCGGATACTCGATCGTCATCACGAGATCCTTCCCGCGAGCCTCGTCCCGCAGCATCCCCTCGGGGATGATGCCGACCGGCGACTCCCCCGCCATCCCCGCGTAGCGCGAGCGCGGTGTCTGGTCTTCATCGAGGCCGGTGGCGGAGGTCCCGCAGCCGATCAGCGAAAGCGATACGAGCAGAGTGCAAAGGATCCTGCGAATCATGTCGACTCCTCCGAAGCAACAGGCGTGCTCACCGGCACGGGCGCGTACTGGGCGATGAGAACTCCGGCGAGCACGAGCAGGCCGCCCACGATCACGAGCCCGCTGACACGCTCTCCCAGGAGCAAGGCCGCCGCGGCGAAGGTCACGAGCGGCTCGAGGTACAGCAGCGCGGCCACGCGAGACACCTCGATCGTCTCCAGCGCCCCGTACCAGAAGAGGTAGCCGAGTGCGGAACACCCTACCGCGAGGAACAGCAAAGCGAGCCAGCCGGGACCGGAGAGCGCCGGCAGCTCGCGCCAGCCACGCTGGGCCACGAAGAACGGCGCGAGCATCAGCGCGCCGAAGAGCATGGCCCCCGAGGTAGCGCGGCGCGGCCCGAGCTCGCGGATGGTGGCGTGTCCGAGGACGGAGTAGATGGCCCAGTTGAACGTACTGATGAGGATCAGCAGATCGCCGAACGTCGACGGCCGTCCGAACACCGCGGCGCTGAAATCGCCTTTCGTGACGACGAGCATCGCGCCGGCGAACCCGATGGCGAGGCCGGCGATCTTGCCGGCGTTGAAGCGTTCGCGGACGGCGATCGCGGCGATGACCGCGGACCACACGGGCGTGAGTCCGATCAGCCAGCCGGTGTTCGTGGCCGTGGTCATCGTCAGCGCGTACGACTGCAGCATCTGATGGATGAACACGCCCACGAAGCCCATCAGCGCGAGTTGCGGCCAGGCGTGGCGCGGCGGGAGCGTGCGCACGATGGCGAGGAGCACGAGCGCGCCGATGGCGAAGCGGCTGAAGATGATCGTGACGGGCGAGACCTCGCGGAGCACGGCTTTCGTCGCGACGAACGAGACGCCCCAGAAGACGATGGCGACGAATGCAGCGAAGCGCGGGCTGCGCACGGAAGAAGGATACCGGAGCACCCGAGCCCGGCGCCGTTACAGACCGCGAATCGATTCGCCCTTGCCGCCGCCGCCGCTGACGAGCCAGTCCTTCGCCTCTTCGAAGTTGTCGAACAGCACGAGCTCCTCCCCCGAAAAGCGCGCCACGGCGCGGGCGAGGATCTTCTGGATGCCGGTGACGCCGACGATGGCCTGACGGATCACCCAACCCTTCGTCCGCGCGGCGCTGTGACGGAATACGTCCACCGCGTCCGTCGAAGTCGTCGTGCCACGCACGTCCACGAGCACCAGCACGCTGTCTTTCGGTTGCCTGCAGATCTCGCCGTCCGCCGCCAGCACCTCGGCACGCAGGGCGTCGACGTCGCGCCCGAAGCCGGAAAAGTTGCTGTACATGAACGTGTGGCCGTTGTGCTCCATCCACTGTGACTTCACTGTGTCACTCTACCAGTGCGGATAGGTGGCAGACGCAACATCGTGCGCATTTCCGCCGTATCGGGGCGCATGCGTTCCCTCCTGGCCGCCGTCCTCCTCGTCCTCACCGCCTGCAGCACCGGTTCCACCACGACGCCCGCCCCGAAACGCACGATCGCGCCGGACGCGGTCCTGCAGTGGACCAAACTTCCGACCGAGCCGTTCCGCGGCAAACAGGACGACATCTTCTTCGTCAATCCCGCGGTCGGCTGGTATGTGAACGGGACCGGCAAGATCTACAAGACCACCGACGGCGGCGCGACCTGGACGAAGCAGCTCGACAAGCCGGGCACGTACTTTCGCTGTATTGCGTTCCTCGACGAAAAGCGCGGCTTCGCCGGCAACATCGGCACCGAGTACTACCCGAACGTCACCGATACGACGCCGCTGTACGAAACGCGCGACGGCGGCGCGACCTGGACCGCCGTCACGAACATCACCGGCCCGGCCGTGAAAGGCCTCTGCGCGATCTGGACGAAGGGGCGCAACGTCTGGGCGGCGGGACGCGTCGGCGGTCCCGCGTTCCTCATGACGTCGAATGACGGCGGCGAAACGTGGCAGTCGGTCGACCTCTCCTCGCAGACGGCGATGATCCTGGACATCCTCTTCTTCGACGATCGCAACGGCGTCCTGTGCGGCGCGACGGCGGCCCATTCCGCGCAGTCGCACGCGCTCATCCTCACGACGTCCGACGGAGGCAGGACGTGGACGAAGCGCTACGAATCGGAGCGCCTCTTCGAGATCACGTGGAAGGCCTCCTTTCCGACGCGCAACACGGGCTACGTCACGATCCAGAACTACAACCCCGACAAAGCGGTCTCGCAGCGCTACGTTGCGAAGTCTACGGACGGTGGAATCACGTGGTCGGAAGTGCCGCTCGTGAACGAGCACGCGGTGCGCGAGTTCGGCATCGGCTTCGCCGACGAGCGCACGGGCTGGGTGGGTACGACCACGGGCGGTTACGAGACGCGCGACGGCGGCGCGACGTGGAAGGCGGTGGAGATGGGCAAGGCCGTGAACAAGATCCGCGTGCTGGACGGAAGCGTCGCGTACGCGATCGGGGTGGATGTGTATAAGCTCGCGATCCCGTAAGTTGATCCTTCGGCGCCGCGGGTGCCGGAGGATAAAGTGAAGAGTCAATGACCACGAAGATCCGCCGCTACACCCTCAAATCCGCGGCGAAGCCTGAAAAGAAATACAGGGTCCGATACGAAGACGACCTGAACTCCGAACAGCTCGAGGTCGTGATGGCCGGCGAGGGGCCGATGCTCGTCATCGCCGGCGCCGGCAGCGGCAAAACGCGCACGCTCACCTACCGCGTCTCGCGCCTCATCGAAGACGGCGTCGATCCGTCCGACATCCTCATCGTCACGTTCACGAACAAGGCCTCGCGCGAGATGCTCAGCCGCGTCGAGCAGCTCGTCACCATCGACACGCGCCGCATCTGGGGCGGGACGTTTCATTCGATCGGCAATCGCCTGCTGCGCCGCCATGCCGAGACCATCGGCTACCGTTCGAACTTCACGATCCTCGACGACGAGGACGCCAAGGAGATGATGGAATCCTCCATCTCCTCCCTCGGCATCAAGACGCTCGAGAAGCGTTTCCCGAAAGGCGACGTCCTTCTCGACATCTACTCGTTCCTCATCAACACGCGCACGCCGCTCGAGCTCCACCTCGAGAACAACTTCCCGCATTTCGCGATGTACCGCGACGAGATCGTGAACGTGTTCCATCGCTACAAAGACCGCAAACGCGACGCGAACGCGATGGACTTCGACGACCTCCTCGTCTTCTGGAAGGTGCTGCTCGAAGAGCACCCCGAGGTTTCGGAATCGCTCAAGCGCCGCTTCCGCCACATCCTGGTCGACGAGTACCAGGACACGAACAAACTGCAGGCCGACATCGTCGACCTCATGGCCTCGGTCCGCCGCAACGTGATGATCGTCGGCGACGACGCGCAGTCGATCTACTCGTTCCGCGGCGCGTCGTTCGAGAACATCCTCACCTTTCCGCTGCGGTTCCCCGAGGCGCAGATCTTCAAGCTCGAAACGAACTACCGGTCGACGCGGCAGATCCTGACGCTGGCAAACGCCTCGATCGCCGCGAATCGCTTCCAGTTCCAGAAAGAGCTGCTGGCCGTGCGCGGCGATGGCCCCGATCCGGCCGTGGTCGGCGTCGACGACGTGTTCGAGCAGGCCTCGTTCGTCGCGCAGCGCATCCTCGAATTGCGCGACGAGGGCGAGAAGCTGAGCGACATCGCGGTGCTGTACCGCTCGCATTACCAGTCGCTCGAGCTGCAGATGGAGCTGTCGCGGCGGCTGATCCCGTACGAGATCCGCTCCGGCGTGCGCTTCTTCGAGCAGGCGCACATCAAGGACGTGCTCGCGTACCTCAAGCTCGTCACGAACACGCGCGACGAGCTGTCGTGGAAGCGCATGCTCAAGCTGTATCCGAAGATCGGCGAGAAGACGGCATCCGAGGTGTGGTCGCGGATCGCTACGGCTGCGAATCCTCTCGATGCGTTCATGCGCGGCGCTTCGGCGGGTGCGTGGCCGCCGGGACGCGGCGTCGCCGGCTCGATGGAAAGCGCACGCGGCCTGCTGCGCATGATTTCCTCCGACGCGATGAAGCGGAATCCGTCGGAGACGATCCGCATCGTCGTCGATCGCGGGTACGCCGATTACGCGCGCGCCAAGTTTCCGAATGCGCAGGCGCGGCTCGACGATCTCGAACAGCTCTCGCAGTACGCGTTGCGTTACGACGACGTGGAGAAATTTCTCGACGAGGTGGCGCTCGCGAATCCGATCGCGGGTGAGGACGTCGCGGTCGTCGGCCCCGAGGACGAGAAGATCGTGCTCACTTCGGTGCATCAGGCGAAGGGGCTGGAGTGGCGCATCGTCTTCGTGATCTGGCTCGCGGACGGACGTTTTCCGTCGCAGCGCGCGCTGCGCGTGCCGGGTGGGATCGTCCGCATCGCACCGAATCGCGTGCACGAAGCGCTGCCGCTGCTCGAAGGGGCGACCCAGGACGCGCCGATCGTCGACGAGCAGGGCACGCGCGAGCTCGTGATTCCGGGCGAGGAGGAAGAGCGGCGCCTGTTCTACGTCGCGGTGACGCGCGCGATGCAGGAGCTGTATCTCGTCTTCCCCGTCATGGCCCGCGACCGCGGCGGCATGGACATCCTCATGGAGCCCTCGCGCTTCGTGCGCGAGCTGCCGGGCGATGCGTACGAGAAGTGGGTGATCGGGAGCGAGTAGCTACTCCGGCCTGAGGCCGAAATCGAACGCGACGACGGCACACACCGGCTGCGGGAACGGCCGGAAGCGCCACTGCTTCGCGGCCGCCGCGGCTGCCTGGTCGAGTCCGAACGGCAGCGGTTTGACCATGCGCACTTCGGAAACGTTGCCGTCCGCGTCGATGGCGAGGCGCACGATGACTTTCCCCGCAATGCGTACTTTGCGGGCGACGGACGGATATGCGGGTGGTGTCATCGGGGTGAGCGCGTGCTCCGTCAACTGCTGCGTCGTCACACAATCATTCGCATCGACGCCCTGCACGGTCACGATGTCGACGAACGGCTTCGGTATCGGGAGGCGCACGCTGCCGAGGAGCTCCCCCGTCTCGAGGTCGACCGGGAGCTCGTAGCTCTTGCCGTCGTAGACGACCTGCAGGATGAGCTGCCGTTTCTCTTCGTCGACGCGATGCCGGCCGCTCCACTGGATCGAGCTCACGCTATGCGGCAGGGCCGCGATCTCCTCCGCCGTCAGGAACGCGTCGAGCCCGAATTTGCGCACGAGCTTGCCGGCGCGGTAGAGGACCACGACGTCGTCGCCTTGCCCCACGCCCCCCCAGTTGTCGAACGTGACGACCGTGCCGTCGTTGGCCACGAGCGCACTCACCGGCTCGACGCGGTTGACGGGCCGCCACCGCGCGACGCGACGCCACCCTTTCTTCAGAATGGCGACCGAGCCCTCGTAGCGCGGCGAGATCGTCACGCGCCATACGCCGTTTGCGGAGCGCGCCGAGTACTCGCTCGGCCCGGTCCACGTATCCGCGCTCGCGATGCGCGCGAAGAGGAGTACGCACAGCAGACGTCGCATGTGCGCGAGTGTACGCGTCCGCCTGCGATTAGAATCGCGTCGCATGCGCCGCGTTGCCGTTCTGTTGCTGTTGGCCGTTCTGTCGTGCGGGAAGCGCGAGACGCCCGCGCCTCCCCCGCCCACACCGGCGCCGGAGGCCACGCGCGACGGCGGTACGCTCGTGCGGCGGCTCGAAGGCGAAGTCTCGACGCTGAACTATCTGCTGCAGACCACCGAGGATGAGGCGCAGGTCCTGTCGCTGCTCTACGACCCGCTGATTGCCGTCGACCAGAACCTCGAGCCCGTCGCGGCCATCGCGTCGCGATGGGAGGTGCAGGACGGCGGGAAAACCTTCATCCTTCATCTCGATCCGCGCGCGACGTTCAGCGACGGCCAGCCCGTACGCGCGAGCGACGTCGTCTTCACGCTCAACAAAATCTTCGACGCGGAGTCGCAGCAGTTCAGCTCCTGGTTCGAGTCGCTCGACCGCGAGCAGACCAAAGCCGTGAACGAGCGCACGGTGCGCGTCGTGTTCAAAGAAGCGCACGCGGGACGCCTCTACTCCTTCCAGATCGGCGTGATGCCGGAGCACGTGTACGCGAAGGAGAACTTTGCGAAGACCGGCAAGGTCGTCGGCAACGGACCGTACGTCCTGAAGTCGCGGCAACGCAATCGCGGCATCGTGCTCGAGCGTCGCGAGAATTACTGGCGGGAAAAGCCGCCGATCCAGTCCGTGCGTTTCCGCCCCATCGCGGACGACGCGGTGGCGTGGCGCGCGCTGTCGCGCGGCGACGTCGACGTCTCGCGCGTGAACAACGAAACGTGGGCGCGCGTGAAGGACGAGCCGGCCGTCGCGAATGCGATCGAGTTTCACAACGTCTATCGCCTTGCCTACAACGCCATTGCCTGGAATCTCGACGATCCGCTCCTCCGCGACGCACCGGTGCGCCGCGCGCTGGCGATGACGTTCGACCGGCAGGCGGTGATCGAGCGGCTTTACGCCGGTCAGGCACGCGCGGTGACGGGGCCGTTCACGCCCGATCAGCCGGCGAGCAATCCGGAGGTCCTGCCGGTCGAGTTCAACGCGACGGCGGCCGCGGCCTTGCTGTCGTCCGCGGGATGGCGCGATTCGGATGGCGACGGCGTCCTCGATCGCGAAGGCAAACCGTTCGCGCTGACGCTGCTGATCCTCTCGGGCAGCGGTCCGTCGCGCGATCAGGCGCTCGTGTTCCAGGAAGCGTTGCGCGGCATCGGCGTGAAGCTGGAGATCCGCGCGCTCGACGAAGCCGCGTTCTACGGGCAGGTGCTCGAGCGGAACTTCCAGGCCGCGTATCTGTCGTGGGTCAACGAGATCGATCCCGATCCGTCGGACCTCTTTCATTCGACGCAGCTCGCACCGGAAGGGATGAACGTCGTCGGATACAAGAACGAGGAAGCGGATCAGCTCATGGACGAGGCGCGCGCGGAGATGGATCCCACGCATCGCCGCGCGCTGTATCACCAGTTGCACGAGGTGCTGGCGCGCGATCAGCCGTACCTCTGGACCGTGCAGGTCGCGGAGAAATGGGGCGTGCGCAAACGCGTGCAGAACGTGCAGGTGGCGAAGGGGCTCGGGCTGTTCCACTGGTCGCCGGGCGTGCGCGTGTGGTGGTTGAAGGAGTGATGGAATGCGTCTGCTGCTGATTTCCGGTTCGGTGGTGCACGGCTACGGCTATCTCGATCAGCCGGAACCGGAGATCCGCCGCATTCTCGAGGGGGTGCGTACGGTGTCGTTCGTGCCGTTCGCGCTGCACGATCACGCCGGCTACACGAACCGCGTCCGCGAGCGCCTCGGCGAGATGGGCTTCGGCGTGACGCAGGTGCACACGCGCGCGGACGTCGAAGCGGCGGAGGCGATCTTCGTCGGCGGCGGCAACACGTTCCGTTTGCTGAAGACGCTGTACGAACGCGACCTCGTCGACGCGATCCGCACTCGCGTGCGTGCCGGTGCGCCGTACATCGGCTCCAGCGCGGGGACGAACGTGGCCACGGTGTCGATCAAGACCACGAACGACATGCCCATCGTCTATCCGCCGACATACGACGCGCTCGCGCTCGTGCCGTTCCAGATCAACCCGCACTACCTCGATGCCGATCCGAACTCGACGCACAAAGGGGAGACGCGCGAAGACCGCATCCGCGAGTTTCACGAGGAGAACGACACGCCGGTGGTCGGGCTGCGCGAAGGGGCGAACCTGTGGGTCGAAGACGGCGTCGTGACGCTCGTCGGACTCAAGCCGGCGCGGATCTTCCGGCGCGGACAGGAGCCGGTGGAGTTGGCGCCCGGCTCGCGCGTGGAGCTCTGAGGCAGATCGCGAAAGCTACAGCCGCATCGTCTTCTGCTTCGCGGGCGTCCCCGGCACCACTCGGAAATCGATGATGCCGAGGGCCGCGCCGCTCTCCGCTTCGGCGGTCACGCGCCAGCGCCCCGGCCTCACGCTCTGCTTGTACGTATAGCCGCGATAGCCGGCCTGCCGTCCGCCGGCGATGCGGAACGGAATCACGCTCGTCGTCGTCCACTCGTCCTCGTCTTCGTCGTACAGCTCCCAGCGATGACGGATCGTCGTCGTGATGTCCTCCGGCACGAAGACGGAGGTGAAGCAGTACACCGGCTCCGAACCCTGGCGGTGAAACGTTGCCGACGACGTCCGCCAGAAACGCCACCCCGGGGATTCGACCTGCGCCACGTACGCGCCCGCGCTCCGCTTCAATGCATGCGCGACGAGCATCTGCTTTTTCACCAGCGGCACCGGCGGAATCACGTTGAAGACGTGCAGGAAAAGCATCAGCACGACGACGGCGATGGACGGTCGGATGCTCGCCGACTCGTGTCGGGACAGACGGCGAATCACCAGCACCAGCAGGGCCGCGAAGAGGGTTCCGAGATAGAACCAGAACGTGGAGATGCTGCGGAACAGGTGCGCGAGGGCGAAGTTGAAGAACATGATCGCGCTCAGCGTGAAGAACGACCACGAGAGCGTGAGCTCGCTGTACGCGTTCTGCAGGAACTCGTTGCCGACCAGCAGCGCGGCCAGGCCGAGGACGAAGAGAAAGCCCGGCAGGCCGCTCGAGCTGAGGAAGTAGAAGATGAGGAGCGCGCTGAAGATGCCGCCGAAAAAGAACTGCAGGACGAGATTCAGGTACTGCGAGCCGCGGAACGTGAGACCGCGTCCGATGGCGACGAGGATCGCCGAAGCACCCGCCAGATAGCCGAGGAGGAGAAGCAGATCGAGTGGTTTGATGGAGCGGCCGAGCGTCACGGCGTCCCAGGCGAAGCCGCCGAGGAAGGAGAGCACGGGAAGGTAGCGGCGGAGCAGGGATGCGGGAGGAGGGACGAAGGATGAGCCTTCGGGCGCCGTTTGCGCCGGCTCGTGCGGCAACTCGTCCTCGTTCATCCTTCGTCCTTCATCCCCGCTCCCGCGGTGCAGCGGGCGGTCTCAGGCATTTCTGCGCGCGTATTTTGCGTTAAAAGGGGGTCGACGATGTTGCCGCCCGACGCCAGATACGAAGAATCCGCGGTCGCGGAGAGCCGCGAGAAGGTCGCGGAGCCGCCGCTGTACAAGGTCCTGCTCCACAACGACGACTACACGACCATGGAGTTCGTCGTGTGGGTGCTCGAATCGATCTTCAACATGCCCGAGGAGCAGGCCATCCAGGTCATGCTCAACGTCCACCTGCGCGGCACCGGCATCGCCGGCATCTACACCTACGAAATCGCCGAAACCAAGGTCGAGAAAACGACCACCCTCGCACGCGAGCACGAGTATCCGTTGCTCGTGACGATGGAGGAAGTGTGAGGAGAGCGGGAGAAGCTGTTGAGCTGTAGAGCTATAAAGCCGTAGAGGGGCGCGGGGCTCCCTTGATAGCTTTACAGCTGTACAGCTTTACAGCTCCCAACACCATGATCGCAAAACCCCTTCAAGCCACATTCGAATTCGCGGTGAGCGAGGCCATTCGCCGCCGGCATGAGTACGTCACGCTCGAGCATCTGCTGTTCGCGCTGTTGCACGATCGCGCGGCGGCGCAGGTGGTGCGCGCGTGCGGGGGGGACGTCGAGACGCTCAAGAAGCAGCTCGACGACTTCATCGAGAAGACGTACGACCAGGTCGAGGAGGAGGACCTCCAGCCGACGCTCACCACCATGCTGCAGCGCGTCATCCAGTACGCGCAGTTGCACGCGCAGAGCTCGGGGCAGAAGGAAGTCGACACCGGGCAGATGCTTGCGGCGCTCTATCAGGCCGACAAATCGCACGCGGTGTATCTCCTCCGTTCCGCCGGGGTGGAGAAGCTGGACGTCCTCACCTACCTCTCGCACGGCATCCCGAAGGAAGGCAGCGGCGCGCAGCCGGCGTTCGTCGCGGGCAACGAAGAAGAGCAGCCCGCGTCCGGCGATCCGCTGAAGAGCTTCGCCGTCGACCTCGTCGCGCGGGCAAAGGCAGGCGAGATCGATCCGCTCATCGGGCGCATGAACGAGCTCGAGCGCACCGTCCAGATCCTTTGCAGGAGACGCAAAAACAATCCGCTGTTCGTCGGCGAGCCGGGCGTCGGCAAGACGGCGATCGCCGAAGGGCTGGCGCTGAAGATCCATCAGGGCGCGGTGCCGGAGGTGCTGAAGAACGCCGAAGTGTGGTCGCTCGACCTCGGCTCGCTGCTCGCGGGAACGAAGTACCGTGGCGAGTTCGAGCAGCGGCTCAAGGCCGTCATCAGCGCCCTGACGGAGAAGAAGGACGCCATCCTTTTCATCGACGAGATCCACACCATCGTCGGCGCGGGCGCGGTCAGCGGCGGCACGATGGACGCTTCGAACATGCTCAAGCCCGCCATCGCCTCGGGCAAGCTCCGCGTGATCGGCTCGACCACGTACAGCGAGTACAAGCAGTCCTTCGAGCGCGACCGCGCACTGGCGCGGCGGTTCCAGAAAATCGAGGTCGGCGAGCCGACGGTCGCCGAGACGATCGAGATCCTCACCGGCCTCAAGGGCTACTACGAACAGCATCACGGCGTGACGTTCACGGAGGACGCGCTGCGTCTCGCGGCCGAACTGTCCGCCAAGTACATCCACGATCGGCACCTGCCGGACAAAGCGATCGACGTGCTCGATGAAGCGGGTGCGCGCGCGCGGATGCTGCGGCCGGCACGGCCGGCCGCAGAGGACAGCACCTCGGCCGCCTCTCCCGCGGCTCTCGGCCCTCACCCCTCGGCCCTCCCCGACCTCATCGACATCCACGAGGTCGAGACCGTCGTCGCACGCATGGCCAAGATTCCGCCGCGCACGATCGCCGTCTCGGAAAAGGATCGCCTCCAGAATCTCGAAGCGGATCTGCGCCGCGTGATCTACGGGCAGGATCACGCCATCCGGCAGATCGTCAGTGCCATCAAGCTCTCCCGCTCCGGCCTCGGCAATCCCGACAAGCCGATCGGGTCGTTTCTCTTCAGCGGCCCCACCGGCGTCGGCAAGACCGAGCTGGCCAAGCAGCTCGCCGCCTCCCTCGGCGTGGAGTTCATCCGCTTCGACATGAGCGAGTACATGGAGCCGCACACCGTCTCGCGCCTCATCGGCGCGCCTCCGGGCTACGTCGGCTTCGATCAGGGCGGCCTGCTCACGGACGCCATCACGAAGACGCCGTACGCGGTGCTCGTGCTCGACGAGATCGAGAAGGCGCACCCGAATCTCTTCTCGATCCTCCTGCAGGTGATGGATCACGCCACGCTCACCGACAACAACGGCAAGAAGGCCGATTTCCGCAACGTCATCATGATCATGACGACGAACGCGGGCGGCCGCGAGATGACCGACGCCGCGCCGGGCTTCATGAAAGCCACCGGCGAGTCGGGACGCGGACGCGGCGCGATCGAGAAGACGTTCGCGCCCGAGTTCCGCAATCGTCTCGATGCGTGGATCGCGTTCGAGCCGCTCAGCTTCCAGGTCATCGAGCAGGTCGTCGACAAGTTCGTGGCCGAGCTCGTGACGCAGCTCGCGCCGAAGAACGTCACGCTCGAATTGCGCGAAGGCGGACGGGCCTGGCTCGCGACACACGGCTACGATCGCTCGTTCGGCGCGCGTCCGATGGCGCGGCTGATCTCGACGAAGATCAAGGAGCCGCTCGTCGACGCGATCCTGTTCGGGAAACTGGCGAACGGCGGACACGTGATCGTCGACGCGGCGGGAGTCGAGTTGGCACTGAGCTACTAAGTCTCGCCTGCGATGAAAGTACTCGCATTCGCTCTTCTGCTCCTTTGCGTTGCGTGCAAAAACGATCCGGGCGGAGGGGAGCTCACCGGCACGAGCTCGCCTGAGGCGGAGGCACGCCGCGCGACGGAGACGCAAACGACGCCGACCGATACCGCGCTCACCGGCACGTTCGGCGGCCCGGCACCAGGCTCGGCACCGGGCACGCCCGCGGAAACCGGTACGCATCCCGGCGCCACCGGTACGGACGCGTCGACGGTCACGGATCCGAACGTGTCGAAGCCGAACGCGGCGCCGAATCGCACGGCAACGTAAGCTTCGCCCTGAATGTCGACGTTCCCCGATCCTCGCTATGCCCGCAGCGACGTCGTCGCCATGGGCGAGGATCTGCGCGTGGACACGCTGCGCGAGGCGTATCGCAAGGGGATCTTTCCCTGGCCGCATGAAGGTCTGCCGCTGCCGTGGTTCTCGCCGCGCCGCCGCGCCGTGATCTTTTTCGACGAGCTGCACGTCGGACGTTCGCTGCGCAAGGCGCAGAAGCACAGCGGATTCACGTATTCATTCGATCGCGATTTTCGCGCGGTGATCCGCGCGTGCTCGGAGGCGGAGCGTCCCGACCAGGATGGGACGTGGATCGCGCCGAACATCATCGCCGCATACACGCGTCTGCACGATGCCGGCGACGCGCACAGCGTCGAGGTGTGGGATGGCGAGGCGCTCGTCGGCGGTCTCTACGGCATCGACGCGGGCGGGGTGTTCACCGGCGAGAGTATGTTCCACCGGCGCAGCGACGCGTCGAAGCTCGCGCTGCTGCATCTGATCGAGCATCTGCGCACCCGCGGCGCGACGCTCATCGACTGTCAGGTGATGACGCCGCACATGGAAGCCCTCGGCGCGCGCGAGATCCCTCGCGGCCGGTTCCTCGACCTGCTCGCGGAGGCGCAGGCTCGCGGGGTGGCGCTGTTCTGAAGGACGACCAGAGGCCTCCCGGCGGGGCCGGCGCGGCCGGCGGCGCTGGTCGAAACACGTGCGGTCGCGGGGACCGCACAGTGCTCGCGTGTGGCGTGCATTCTGGCTGGGCCAATCAGCGCCGCCGACCGCGTCGGCCCCGCCGGGAGGCCCTTCGTCGATCCCTTCAGCCCAGCGCGACATCCGCGATCCCTGCCTCGCGGCAGGTCGAATCCCACTCCGACGGAGCGAGCTCGCCGGCGCGGAGTTTGGGCATCACGCCGAAAGGCTCGATCGTCCTGCCGTCGCGCGTGAACGCGATCGGCTTGCCCGGCATCGCGTCGCACATCCAGCCGAGGTCGTGCAGACGGACCGCGAGGGCACTGCCTACGACCAGCGACGCGGCTGCGGTTTGCTCCCCATCGTCTTCCGTGAGCTGCAGCCGCGACGAAAAATCGACGAGCTTCTTCGCGACGTCCGGCAACACCACCGGCGTGACCTCGCGCAATGCCTGCGCGTGCCGCGTCGCGCGGCTGCGCCACTCCGGCAGATACACCGACGTCCCCGCCTCTTCCCACGACACCGGCTTGATCGTCGCCGCGAACGACGGGACGAACAGCGCGCGCAGCAGCGACTCCTCGAGCTTCGGCAATTCGCGCAGCAGCGAGACCGCGCGCGATTCCGACGCGTCCCACTCCCCTGCCGGCAGCTCGGACAAGGAATCGAGACGCTCGCGCAGCGGCGGATGGCTGTCGTACTCGTGCTTCTCCACCTCGCGCAGGCTCTTCTCGACGATCGTATTCACCTGCTCGTCGATGTTCTGCACCCCCGCGAAGCGCTGGAACCCGTCCATGAACGGCGGGTAAAAACCGCTGGCGAGCAGCGGCATCACTTCACTCTGCCAGTACGGCTCGTACGCGAGTGCCGCGCGCTCGACGTTCACGAGCGCGTCGTGCGCGTTCTTCGCGCCGGCGACGCGTGCCGCGAGACGGTCCGCCGCGAGCTCCTGCGCGCGTGAGATCGCCTGCGTCACGCGGAGATAGAACTTGCCGTACCAGTAGAACGGCTTGTGCAGGACGCCGTCGTCGTCCGCGAGTGTGTTCACGGTGCGCTCGATCGCCTCGCGCGTGCGGTAGACCATCGGCGCGAGACTCGTGTCGCCGCCGTCGTAGTGCCCGAACTCGTGCGCCACGACGGCGCGGAACTGCGACTTCGTCAGCGCCTGCATGAGCGGCAGTCCAAGCTCCATCACGCGGCGGCTGCCGTAGCCGAGCATGCCGCCGACCTGGAGCACGGACGCATTCACGTCCCGCGTCACGTACACCTCGACCGGCATCGCCTGCTGCACGTCGTCCGCGACGTTTTCGAGCAGCGCGAAGAGCTCGGGCTGGTCGTCCGCTGTCACGCGCACGCCCGTGGGCTCGTAGCGAATCGGTCGCGGGAAGATGGCCCAGAGGATCATCCCGGCGATGCAGCCGCCGAAGAGGACGAGACGGACGTGCGGGCCCCACTCGGTCAGGTCGAGGTAGACCATGTAGAGGAGGCCACCGGCGATGCCAAGGGCGAGGGCATAGAAACCGACCATGAGAGCGACCGCGACCGCGGCCCGCGTGGCGAGCGAATTGTTGGGCATGGCGCAATTGTAACGGACACGACCGCGGGCCGGCGCGGCCGGCAGCGCTGATTGCCTGGACTCGAACGCACGTCTGAGGCGTTCCGCACACGCGTCTTGCGGCCGCGCGTGAATGACGTCAGCGCTGCCGGCCGCGTCGCCCCGGCGGCCCTTCGTCGTGCTCCAGTGCGGCGCGAATCAGCCGCAGCGACTCGCGCAACAGTTCCGCGTGCTCCGGTTTGTTCGTCCAGGTCGAGCGGCCGGAGGGATGCGGGAGCACGATCACGTCGACGGTGTGGCCGGCCCGCGTGAGCTTGTGCACGCGGCCCACCGCGGCTTTCAGCTCGGAAATGCCGAGGAGCGTTCTCGAGGCGAGCGTGCCGACGGCGATGATCAGCTCGGGACGCAGGAGCTGGATCTCGCGATCGAGATGCTGCGCGCAGCGTGCGATCTCAACCGCGTCGGGGACCCGATCGCCGCCGGCTTTCGGATCACGTCCGGGAAAACAGCGTGCGACCGCACCGATGTGCACGCGCTTGCGGAACTCCGCTTCCGGGATTGCAAGGTGCTCGGCGAACCAGGAGAAGAGCCGCTTGCCGGCGGTGTAGGCAAAGGGATAGCCGAAATCGGCTTCGCGCGGACCGGGGGCCTGCCCGACGAGCATCACGCGTGCGTCGGCGACGAAGCCCGTGACCGGCGTGCCCTGCATGTTCGGACATGCGCGGCACGCCAGCAAGGCTTCCTGATGAGCTGCAAACTCGCGGTTCATACGCTACGATCGCCTTCGAACAATGAGGCGCTTCGGATTCGTCCTCCTTCTCCTATTCCCCATCTCCGCCTTCGGCTGGACGCGCGCGTCCGACGAGAGGATCGCGAAGAAAGCGGCGTCGCTGGCGCCTCCCGACCTGCGCCTCCTCATCGAGCGCTTCGAAGCGGATTACAAGCTCGGCCTCCAGCGCGCGCAGGCGGATGAAGGGACGGACGCGCATCATTACTTCGTCCTCTCCCGCAAGGGGCAGCTCCGGCAGCGCATCGAGCGCGAGACGCGCGTGGCCATCGACGGCGTCCGCAAAAACGAGCCCATGTCGCTCCTCGTCGAGCGCCTCGGCGTCCTCGCCCATCTCGTCGCCGACGCCAACAATCCGTTCCACGTCGCCAACGACAACGAACGCCTGAGCGCGTCGCACAATGACTTCGAACAGTACTTCGAACGCCGCCTCGCCAAATTTCCGACCGTCTTCTACGGACTCGAGCCGCGCTTCACGATGACGTCTTTCCTCGACAAGACCTTCGCCCGCTCGGCGAAGTTCTATCCGCTCGTGGCGGAGGAGTATTTTCGCGGCGGCACGCTGCGCACCTCGGCGCAGTTCGACGACCGGTCGACCGCGTTCGGGATCGCTTCGATCAGCTACTCGCGCGCGGTGACGGACCTCGTCAACCTCTACTACTACATCTGGAAGGAAGCCGGCGGCGACGTCCGCTCGGCAGCCGTCATGCGTGACGGCAACCTGCTGTTGAATGCACATTGAACGCGCCGTCCTCTCCGTCTCCGACAAAACCGGCCTTCTCGATCTCGCACGGGCGCTTGCCGCGAAAGGCGTGGAGATCCTCTCCACCGGCGGCACCGCGAAACATCTGACCGACAACGGCATCGCCGTGACGCCCATCGCGCAATGGTCCGGCGCCCCGGAGATCCTCGGCGGCCGCGTCAAGACGCTCACCCCGAAAGTGTTCGGGGCGATCCTGCACGACCGCGACAACGCGGATCACGTCGCGGACGTCGAACGCCTGGCGATCCCGCGCGTCGATCTCGTGGTCGTGAATCTCTATCCGTTCGAAGCAACGGTGGCGAAGGAGGGCGTGACCCGTGCCGAGGCGATCGAACAGATCGACATCGGCGGACCGTCGATGCTCCGCGCGGCGGCGAAGAATCATCGCCACGTGGTGGTGCTGTGCGACCCGTCGATGTACGGCGCGTTTCTCGACGCATTCGAACGAGGCGCGATCGGCGAAGACTTTCGCTTCGCCTGCGCGCTGCAAGTGTTCGAAAAGACTGCCGCGTACGACGCCGCGATCGCGCAGTACCTCGGATCGCAGCGGCTGACCCTCAGTCTCGACAAGTTCCAGGATCTCCGCTACGGCGAGAACCCGCACCAGAGCGCGGGCTTTTACGCGAAGGGGGGCGCGAAGCCGTTCGAGCAGTTGCAGGGGAAGGAGCTGTCGTACAACAACCTCCTCGACCTCGACGCGGCCATGCGCCTCGCGGGCGCGTTTGCGGAGCCGGCGGTCGCGATCATCAAGCACACGAATCCGTGCGGCGTCGCGCGCCGCGACTCACTCGGCGACGCGTTGCGCGCCGCCATCGAATCCGATCCCGTGAGCGCCTTCGGCGGCATCATCGGCGCGAACCGCGAGTTCGACGCCGCGAGCGCGGAAGCCGTCGCGGACCTCTTCCTCGAAGTGATCGTGGCGCCCTCGTTTGCCGCGGACGCACTGACCATCCTCGCCAAAAAGAAAAACCTGCGCCTCATCACCACAGCAACCAGCAACCCGCAACCGGCAACCGAGCTGCGCTCCGCGGCGAACGGCATCCTCGTCCAGGCGATCGACCGCGTGGCTTCACGCGCGGCGTGGAAAACCGTCACCGAGCGTCAGGCAACCGAAAGCGAGCTGGCCGCGCTGGAGTTCGCGTGGATCGTCTGCGCGCACGTAAAGTCGAACGCGATCGTGCTGACGCGCGAGTCGCAGTCGGTGGGCATCGGCGCGGGACAGATGAGCCGTGTCGACGCGGCTAAAGTCGCGATCATGAAATCGATCCTGCCGACCGCCGGCTCCTTCGCGGCCTCGGATGCCTTCTTCCCGTTTCGCGACGGCCTGGACATCCTCGCCGACGCCGGCGTGCAGGCGGTCATTCAACCCGGCGGCTCGGTGCGCGACGCGGAAGTGATCGCCGCCGCGAACGAGCGCGGGATGGCGATGGTCTTCACGGGCGAGCGCCACTTCCGCCATTAGAACAGCGCGCGGATCTGCTCGAGGTCCGGCAGCGTCTGCACGACGCGCACGACTTTTCCTTGCTTGTCGATGAGGACGTAGCTCGGATACGACTCGAGCGCGTATGCCTTCTCCGTCTCGCCGGTGTCGACGGCGATCGGCACCCGGAACGGCCGTTTCTTCAGAAACTCCTCGATCTTGTCGGCGCCCTGGAGTGAATGCACCGTCACGACTTTGAACGGCTGGTTCTTCAGCGCGTCCTGCAGTTTGTGGATCTCCGGAATCGCGGCGACACACGGCGCGCACCAGACCGCCCAGAAGTCGAGCAGCACGACGTTGCCGCGCAGCGAATCGAGCGCGACCGGCTCGCTCTGGAGCCAGCGCGTGGCGCGGATCGCCGGCAGCGGTTTCTCGCGCAATGCGCGGCGTTGCTCCACGCCCGGCCGCCACAGATCGCCGAGCCACTGCGGCGTCGGATGCGCGACGGTGAGGATGCCGTCATCCGAGGCGGTGGCCTGCATCGCCACGACGGACGCGCGGCCGTGCAGCTCGCTCGCGGTGAACCGCGCCCGGCCGGTGTCGAATGCCACGCGCACGATCGCATGCGGCGCATGGCGCGCGCCGAACGCGGCGTACACCCACAGATCGCGGCGCCACAACGCGGCGTTGCCCTCCTCTTCGAGCAACTCGTAGCCGGCCGCGCTGAGGTCGCGCGGCGGGACGTTCGCGACCGGCACGCGCTGCATCATGAACAGCGGTTCGAACGCACCCGGCTGATCGGGTTTGGCCGGTTTCTCCGGCGTAGCGTGCAACACGCGCACGACCTCCCCGTCGCGAATGCGCACCGTTTCGTGCTCCGCTTCCAGCTTCAGCGGCCGCGACGGATTCGCCGGCCGCACCACGACCGACCAGAGCATCTCGCCTTTCGGACTCGTGCGCTCGGCGCGATCGATGCCGTGCTCCGTCCAGGCGCGAACCTTGTCGCCGTTCGGCAGCGCCACGTCGTCCGCGGCCGCCGTTGTCGCGAGCAGTGCCAGTGTAATGAGCCATGTGCGCATGCCTGTGAGACGCGCGCCGCGCGTTCGAGGTCGCGGGTACAATGCGCGCCCATGGCGAGCGCGTCCGACATCCGCCTCATCATCTCCGACGTCGACGGCGTGTGGACGGATGGCCGCATCATCTATTCGGGCGATCGCAGCGAGATCAAGGAGTTCAACGTCCGCGACGGATTGGGCGTGAAGCTCGCGCAACGCGTCGGCATCACCGTCGCGCTCCTCACGAGCCGTCGCTCGCAGGCGCTGGAACGGCGCGCGAGCGAGCTCGGCATCCTCGAGCTGCATCAGGGCGCGGCGAACAAGCTCGAAGAGACGGAGCGCATCGCACAGAAGCTCGCCGTTTCTTTCGACCAGATCCTGTACGCCGGCGACGACCTCCCCGACCTCGCGCCGATGCAGCGCGTCGCCATCGGGGCCGCGCCGTCCGACGCCGCCGCCGAAGTGCGCGCCGCCGCCACGTGGAAGCTCGAGAGCGCCGGCGGACGCGGCGCGTTTCGCGAGATCGTCGAGCGGCTGCTGCGCGAGCGCGGCGACTGGGAACCGCTCATCCGGGAGCTCAGCAGTGGCAAGCCCGAGGCTTCGAGCATTTAGGGAGCGGGCGCTGCATCGCGCGCTCGTGTTCGTGAGCGCGATCGGCCGCCGCATCCCTCTCCCCATCGGCCAGTTTCTCGGCCGCCGCATCGGCACGCTCGCGTGGTACGTCGCACGGCGTGAACGGCGGAAGGCACTCGCGCATCTCGCCATCGCATTTCCGGAGTGGTCCGAAGCAAAACGCCGCGACATCATCCGCGCCATGTTCCAGCACCTCGGCATGTCGGTCTTCGAGCTGGCGTGGATGCCGAACCTCACGCCGGAGTTGCGCGCGAAGACGTCACGCGTCGAAGGCTTCGACCGCGTGCTCGAAGTGATCGACTCCGGCCGCGGCGTCATCATCTTCACCGCGCACTGCGGCAACTGGGAGTGGCTGTCGTACGTGACCGGCACGTTCGGCCGTCCGGTGAGCGTGCTGCAGCGCGAGCGCGATCAGCCGGAGATGAATCAATACATCACCGCGCTGCGCGCGAGAGCCGGCGTGCGCACGATCGACCGCGGCTCGGCGTCCTCGGCGAAAGAGATGATCAACGCCATCCGCCGCGGCGGCATCCTGGCGTTCGTCGTCGATCAGAACATCCGCACCGAAAGCGTGCAGGTGCCGTTCTTCGGCAAGCCCGCGCTCACGCCGATCGGACCGGCGCGGCTCGCGGTGCGCACGGAAGCGGTGGTGGTCACGGCGTACGCATCGCGCTTGCCCGACGGCACGCATCGGCTGCAGTTCCTCGAGCCGGTGCAATGCCGCAAGACCGACGATCCGGTCGAGCTCACCGCGCGCGTCACGAACGAGATCGAAAAGCAGATCCGCCGCGTGCCGGAGCAATGGGTGTGGATGCACGACCGCTGGCGCGAGCGCCCGCAATGGGACATCGGAGCGCCGGCCTCGGATCGCCGCTCCGTCACTGCGGAACGATGACGACGACGTCGTTGCGGTCGTTGAACGTGACGGTGACGAACGCCCAGATGCGCGGGATGCGTCCGTCGAGACGCGGAATCGACTCGAGCTCGATGCGCATCGAGTTGCCGGTGATCTGCGGGAAATCGCGCTGCAGGACGAGCTGCGCGAACGCGGGACGCAGCGGCAGCGAAGTCGGGACGTCGGTTTCGAGAGTGATCACCTGCACCGCCTCGGGGATCCCGAACGGCGCGTCGGTCGGGATCACGCGCACGATCACGAACTGATCGACGAGCGGATCGGGACTGTAGATGCGCAGCGTGGAACGGAAAGGGCCGTGGAACGGCACGTCCGCCATGCCGAAGCGGTCGGAGCGGAAATCGCGCTCCCGCACGATCGGCAGTACATAGCTGCGGCGATCCCCTTCGCCGAAGTGGCCCTGGAACTCCACGCGATCCGCGGCGTTCGCGGGCAGATGCAGCAGCAGCCCGCGCGCCGACTCGGGGCCAGCGACCTGCGCGCGATGACTCGGCGCCACGTACGAAGTTTCGCAGCCTTCGGCGATCGGGCAATGCGTGGCGAAGCGGACGCCCCGCCCTTCGAGGCTCTGCTCCATGCCGTTGACGACCACGACGTCGGTACGCCACTGCGAGCCGAACTGTCCCGGCCCGTTGTAGAACGTCGGGATGAGCACCGGCGTCGTCGGTTGCGCGAGGGCGGCGAACGAGACGAACAGCGCAGGGAGGAGGAGGAGCGCGCGTGTCATGCACCCATCGTACGCCTACGGATCTTCGCTGCCGAAGGCCACTCGTTGCGCAGCAAGGCGCGCAGGAGGGCGGACACCATCCGCCCTGCTCTTACTTCCGCAGCAGGTTCTTGAGGATGAAGATCGCGTTTGCCGGCCGTTCCGCCAGGCGGCGCATGAGGTACGGATACCACTCCGTACCGAACGGGATGTAGACGCGCATGCCCCAGCCGTCGCGCACGAGCTGTTCCTGCAGGTCGCGGCGCACGCCGTAGAGCATCTGGAACTCGAATGCGCTGGCAGGGATCTTTTCCGCGCGCGCGAACGCGATCGTCGCGTCGATCATCTTCGGATCGTGCGTGGCGATGCCGTGATACGTGCCGCTCTTGAGCATGATCTTCATGAGCTTCACAAAGTTCGCGTCGACGTCCTTCTTGTCCTGGAACGCGATCTCCGGCGGCTCTTTGTACGCACCTTTGCACAGGCGGATGCGAATGCGTTCCGCGCACAGCTCTTCGACGTCGCGCTCGCTGCGATGCAGATACGCCTGAATCACGGCGCCGACGTGACCGGCATTGCCCGGCTGGCGATGCAGCTCGCGCACGATGGCCAGCGTCTTCTCCGTGTACGGCGAGCCTTCCATGTCGATGCGGATGAAGTTGTCGATGCGCGCCGCGTGCGCGACGACTTCCGCCGCGATCGTCCGCGATACGGACTCGTCGACGTCGAGGCCCATGTGCGTGAGCTTGAGGCTCGCGTTCGCATTGAGCTTGCGCGCGTGGAGCTGGTCGAGCATCTCGTGGTAGAGCTGCGCGCTGTGGCGCGCCTCGTCGAGGTTGGTGACGTTCTCGCCGAGGTTGTCGACGCTGACGCTCATCCCTCTGGCGTTGGTGGCGACCGTGGCGGTGAGAGCCTCCTCCACCGACGTGCCGGCGACGAAACGGGAGGAGACGCGGCGGCCGATCGTCGAGCGTTCGGCGACTTTGCGGAGAGACTTGCTGGCGGAGAGGGCGATGAAGAAGGCTCGGAACATGCGTCGGTCAGCTCGCCTTCGCGACGGTGATCGCACAGACGCGCGCGGCGCCCGCATCGCGCAGCGCGGTGGCGCAGGCGCGCAGGGTCTCACCCGTGGTGCAGATGTCGTCGACCAGGAGAATGGATCTTCCTTTCACGCGGGATGAGGCGGCGAAGGCACCCCGCACGTTGGCGGCGCGCTCTCGTTTGGGCAGTGTCGATTGCGTGGCGCGCTCGCCGCGCCGCTGCAGCAGCGTCATATCACAATGGAGGCCGGTGCGCCGTCCGAGCGCGCGGCCGAGGAGCTCGGCCTGGTTGTAGCCGCGCTCCCGCTCGCGCGAGGCGCGCATCGGAACGGCGGTGATGGCGTCGAATGCGAGATCGCCACGCGCGCGCAGCGTTTGTTCGAGAAGACCGGAGAGCGCGTCGTCGAGAAAGTCGTGACGCGCGAACTTCAACGCATGCAGCACGCGCTCGAGCGGACCGCGATACTCGCCCCAGGCGTCGGTCCAGGCGACGGGGAGGGGGTTGGTTTCGCATTCGAGGCAGAGGAAGGTTGTCGGTGGGTGGAGGGAGGTTGCCGGTTGTCGGTCGGTTGTCCGGGCGGCGTCGCCATGAGGCGCAGACACCTGAGAACCGATCACCGACAACCACTCCCCCGCCAACGGTAAAGCACACGACACACACTTGGCCCCCTCGATCCTCGCCATCGCCGCCCAGCATTTGCCGCAGCAGGAGGCCGTGCGGTCGCGCCAGGGGAGCTCGGAATCGCAGGCGACGCACCAGGAGGGCAGAACGATTCTCAGCGCCTCGCGTCCAACTATCGACAACGCGTCGCGGAGACTTCTCTGCACGCCCGCCATTGTAAGGAGCTTCACTTTGAACAACCAGAAGGCATCCCGTATAGTGCCGCCCATGAAACGGACCCTGTTGTACGCGCTGCTCGTGGTCAGCGCGCTGCCGGTTTTTGCTCAGAGCACCGAGTTCGGCGCCATCGTCGGTGGCAGCCGCCGCTTCGTCGAAGGCGCCCCTCGCGAGGAGAGCGTCGAGTTCGACGACAGCACGTTCTCGTTCTCCAACACCACGTTCGACATGTACTGGGCGTTCGCCATCGAGCCCGAGACGTTCATCAAGATCAAGGGTGGACGCATCGAAGGTCCGGTCGCGGTCGCTTACGAGGTGCCGGGTGATGACGATCTCTTCCGCCGCGACGTCGATGGCGAAGTGCAGCATGTGGAGATGAACGTCGAGTACCGCTTCACCGAGCCCTTCGGTACGACCGGTCTCTTCGCCGGCCTCGGCTTTTACCGCGTGTCCGCCGACGGCGAGGACGCGGACACGAATTACGGCTTCAACGCCGGCGTGAACGCCGATTTCCCCCTCTCCCCACGCTACGGCATCGTGCTCGAGGGGACGTATCACTGGAGCAAGGCGGCGTTCCAGCAGCGGTTCATGACCTTCGGCGGCGGCCTGCGCGTTCGCTTCTGAAGCCCTCATTCAGGCGCGGGTGTTGCTCTTACCTCACCCGTATGAAGGAGGGAAATCCATGGCCAATGAAAGCTCACGCCACGTCCGTGACGTCATGACGGCGAATCCCGAGTGCGTCAGTGAAAAGGACAGCATTCAGGACGTCGCCCGCATCATGAAGAGCTCGGACACCGGCGTCGTCCCGGTCGTCGACGGGAAAAGGATCATCGGCATGATCACGGACCGCGACATCGTCGTCCGCGGCATCGCCGAAGGGAAAGACATCGCGAATGTGCGGGTCAACGAGCTCATGACCAAGCACGTCCGCAGCGTCCGCGAAGATGCGACGGTGAACGAGGCGCTCGACATGATGAGCGGCGCCGAGATCCGCCGCGTCGCGGTCGTCAACAGCAACGATGAGCTGGTCGGCATCGTTTCGATCGGCGACATCTCCACGAACACGAACCAGGACGGCAAGGTCGGCAAGACCGTCGAATCGATCAGCCAGGCTCCGCCGAACAACTAGTTTCCCCTACCCCGGCCCTCTCCCCGCGCCAACGCGGGGGGAGGGTGCTCGCGGCGGCGCCCCCGGAATGCATCCCCTCCCCCGCGCCGTTCCGATCCGCGTGAGACGTCTACTCCCGTTCGTCATCTCGCTCTTCGTGTGTGCTCCGCTGTTCGCGCAGGTCGATCCGAAGCTGGATCGCGCCGTGCGGGACGCGCTGCCGGTCTGCGCCGACGCCAAAGTCACGTTCGGCGACGTCCCGCTCTCGCTGCCGCCGCGCTTCACGGCCAGGCTCGTCGAAGTCGAGAGCCCGAGCCACACGTGCGAAGGACAGTACGTCGCCGTCACCGCTCCCTCCGGCGCCTTTTTCCTCGGCTCGCCGTGGCCGATCGCGCAAGAGGAAGGGAAGACGATCGAGGAGAAGCTCAAGAACTTCACCTGGCGCAACATGCGCGAGGCCATGACCGCGACCGTCGAGCGCAAGCACAACGCGGACGGCCTCTTCCCCGTCACGCTCGCGCAGGTCACGGAATCCGGAACGATGCCCATCCGTGGACTCGTCGATCCGGAAGGGAAGATCTTCTTCTTTGGGGCCTTCCGCCCCGCCAATACGGACACCCGTGCGGCTCGCATGAAGGCGTTCGAGACGTACGTCGCCAACTCGCCGTCGAAAGGGACGGAGAAGGCGCGTGTGACGATCGTCGAGTTCTCCGACTTCCAGTGCCCGTCGTGCGCGCGCGCGACGAATTACGTCGACCCGATTCTCGCCAAGCACGGCGACAACGTGCGCTACGTGCGTTTCGATCTCCCGCTGGCCGGCCACGCGTGGGCGTTCCCGGCCGCGCTGGCGGGCCGCGCGATCCATCGCCAGAAGCCGGAGCTGTTCTGGGAGTACAAGAAGCAGGTCTACGCGAATCAGGGCGAGCTGAATCCGTTCACGTTCTGGGACTGGGCGCGCGCCTGGGCCGAGGATCACGACCTCGATCTGAAGAAATACGACGCCGATCTCGCGTCGCAGACGATCAAGGACGAGATTCTCGCCGGCGCCGGCCTCGCGCTGTCGACGGACATCCGCGCGACGCCGAGCTATCTCGTGAACGGCGCGCTGGTGAGCGCGGGCACGGACGGGAAGGATCTCGCGACGTACGTAGACTCGCTGCTGAGCAAATAGCGACGAAAGCCGTCCCTCACACCGCCTGCCAGATGAGATCGACGAAGGCCTTTACCATCCTCCCGGTGAGCCCCCAGATCTCATAGTCGCCGTAGCGGTAAAAGTAGGCGGGAAAGTTCCGGCCGCGGAAGGGCACGTACCGCACTTCCGGGTTCGCCACGTCGAGCAGCGCCTCGACCGGCACCTCGAACACTTCCACCACTTCCGTTTCCTGGATCACGTATTCGATCGGCTCGTGCACCACGGCCGCGAAGGGCGCGACGAGGAAGCCGCTGTGCGTGATGAGGTCGTCGAGACGGCCGATGAGCTCCACGTGGCGCGGAGGAATGCCCACTTCCTCTTCGGCCTCGCGCAACGCGGCCTGTGCGAGCGTCTCCCCTGCCTCGACCGCGCCGCCGGGAAAGGCGATCTGACCGCTGTGCGCGGTGAGATTTTCGGAGCGGCGCGTGAAGAGGATCGACCACCCCGCGCCATTGCGGATGAGCGGGATGAGCACGCACGCGCGGCGATGCTGGGGCGCGTGGATCTCGATGGCCGGTCTCTTCGCGAGGATTCCACGCAGTCGCGCGAGTGCGGCATCGTCGAAGGTCACGCGAACGCCTCCGGCTCGAGCATCGGTACGTCCTGCAGGGCGTGGTAGAGACGGAGTGTCGTCGCGTGGCCGATGCGCGGGAAGGAGAGCTCCACGGTCTCGCGCGGACGCAGGTCGCACGGCAATGCGAGCCAGCGGTCCTGCACCTGGCGCTCGCCGTCGAAGAGCTTGGCGATCATGCGGTACTCGGGCTGGTGATAGGTGCGCGTGAGGATCGTCGCCTCCCCCACATTCCGCACCACGATCCGCACCTCGGCAGAGATCATCGCGGAGACGAGCTCGAGTTGCGGGAAGAGAGGCAGTGTGGCGGAGGCCGCGCGGGTGTCCGTGCGTTGCGTACCGCGAATGGCGTTCAGATAGCCGGCCACGGTCTTTTCGACGCGTGCGTGTTCTTCGAGCCACGCTCGCTGCGCTCGCGACGGATCGGGGAGCTTGCGCGTGAAGAACTCGACCAGCGTTTCCACTTCGTGCGCGCCGAGCGGCACTTTGAAGACGCAGTCGGCGGGGAGCTCGGCGAACTGTGCGTACTCGCTCACGGCCACGGGCCTGCCCGCGTCGAACGCGCGGATGAGTGTGCCGCTCGTCTCACCCGCCGAGGGGTAGCGCAGATTCACGAACCGATCGGCGGCGGCGTAGTAGGCGGGGAACTCGTCGTCGTCGACGTAGCCCGTGAGCACGATGCCTTCGCCCTGCAGCGAAGCGACGTCGATGTTCGGCGCGGGCTCGCCGACGATGAGCAACGCGAGCCGTGGATCGCGCTCGCGCGCGATGCGAAACGCTGCGAGCACGAGCTCCGCGCGTTTCGCCGACGTGACAAAGCCGAAGAAGCCGATCACGCACTGCTCGTTCGTGAAGCCGAGCTTCGCGCGAATGGCGTCGCGGTCGAACGTGCGCGTCTCCGGCACGTACGGATGCGGTACGACGTGAATGGGCGTCGTCACGCCGAACGAGCGCAGGCGCGCGGCCGCGTACTCGTTGTGCACGATCACCGCTCGCGAGCGCTGCGCGATCTCGACCGAAGCCGGCAAAAGGAAGTTGCCCATTTCGCTGTGCAGTCCCGCCGCGCGACCCCGCGCCCATGCCGCGCCGGCCTCACCGTGATTGGCCTGCATCGCCGCGACGTACGCTTCGGCGTCGCCGCGTGCGAGCGTCATCTCCACGATGAGGTGATGCAGCACGAGATCGTGCAGCACGACCACGCCGGGAGTGCGCATCGCTTCGCGGTACATCAGCTCGTGATGCGGGTTGTTGCCGAGCTGGTAGATCACCGCGTCGTAATCGCCGGCGCGATAGCCCTCGAGCGTGGCGAACGCTCGCACGTCCGCTCGCGTCGCCAGCGCCGGCAGCACGAGCGACGCGTAATGCGCAACGCCCGAGCGCGCCGGCGGCAGCGGCGTGAGGACGGCGAGGCGCACTAGTCGGCGCTCTTCCTCGCCTGCGCCGCGAGGAACGCCTCGATGAAGCCGTCGAGGTCACCGTCGAGGATTCGCGACGGATCGCCGACCTCGTACCCGGTGCGCAGGTCCTTCACGAGCTGATACGGCTGCAGCACGTACGAGCGGATCTGGCTGCCGAAGCCGATGTCCTTCTTCTCCCCTTCGAGCTTGGCCTGTTCTTCCTTCCGCTTCTCGAGCTCGAGGTTGTAGAGGCGCGCGCGCAGGAGGCGCATGGCGGTGTCGCGGTTCTTGTGCTGCGAGCGCTCGTTCTGGCAGGTCACGACGATGCCCGAGGGCATGTGCGTGATGCGGATCGCCGAATCGGTGACGTTGACGTGCTGGCCGCCCGCGCCCGAGGAGCGGTATGTGTCGACGCGCAGGTCCTTGTCGTTGATCTCGATCTCGATCGTGTCGTCGATGTCGGGCATGACGTAGACGGAAGCGAACGAGGTGTGGCGGCGCTTGGCGGCGTCGAACGGCGAGATGCGCACGAGGCGGTGCACGCCGTTCTCCGCTTTGAGATAGCCGTACGCGTAGTCGCCGCGGATCATCAGCGTCGCGCTCTTGATGCCCGCTTCTTCCCCCTGCGAGTACTCGAGCGTCTCGGCGGACCACCCTTTCTTCTCGCAGTAGCGCAGGTACATGCGCATGAGCATCTCCGCCCAGTCCTGCGACTCGGTGCCGCCGGCGCCGGCGTGGATGTTCATGATGCAGTCGCGCTCGTCGTGCTCGCCGGAGAGCTTCATCGTCAGCTCGATGGCGTTGATCTCCGCTTCGAGCTGGTTCACGAGCGACTCGATGTCGTCGTCGACGTCCTCGCCCTCTTTGCGAAAATCCAGCAGCACGTCGAGATCGCCCGACTTCGACTCGAGCGACTCCCCTGCCTGGATGCGCTTCTCGACACGCGACCGTTTGCGTCCGACTTCCTGCGCGGTCTCCGGATCGTCCCAGAACCCCGGCGCGGCCATCTCGCGCTCGACCTCATCGAGCGCCCTGCGTGCGGAAGCTAGGTCAAAGATAGCTCCGGACGAGCGTCAGTCGGGAGCGGAGATCGTCAATGCGCGAGAGGGTGGTGTCGTTCATAAGTTTGTTGGTGAATGCAGGATGCAGAATGCAGAACGATGAATGAAGAAAGACACCCGGCACGTGCCCGGGGTTTTCACTTCTGCATTCTGAATTGTGCATTCTGCATTCGTCTTTTGACCACGGCGATGAGTACCACGACCATCGCTCCCCACGCAAACCAGTCGCCGAATCGGACGTAAGGGGTGATGGTGGTGCGGCGCTGGAACTTTGCGTAGATCGTCCCGTCGCGGCCCATGGGAATGGCTTCGAGCACGCGGCCGGTAGGGTCGATGAAGGCGGAGATGCCGGTGGTCGCGGAGCGCAGCACGTAGCGGTCGCCTTCGATCGCGCGCAGGCGGGCCTGCCCTAGGTGTTGCGCCGGGGCGGAGGTGCCGTCGAACCAGGCGTCGTTGGTGATCGTCACGATGACGTCCGCACCGTTGCGGATCTGCGACCGCGTGATCTGCGGATAGACGACCTCGTAGCAGATCGCGGGGCCGTATTGCAGCTTGCCGCCGAGGGGACGATCGTTGTTGCCGAACTCGAACTCCCCGACGGCGCGGACGAGCTTCTCCACGAAGAACAGCATTTTGCGCAGCGGCACGTACTCGCCGAAGGGAACGAGGCGGATCTTGTCGTAATGGCCGATGGTCACGCCGTTACTCGCCAGGAACGCGGAGTTCCAGATGCGGTTCGGACGCGCGGGATCGGTCGCGACAGAGCCGAGGATGATGTCGATGTCGAACTGTTTCGAGAGACGCTCGATCTCCTCGCGGAACGCGGGCGTGTCCGTGTAGGACAGCGGCACCGTCGACTCCGGCCAGATCACGACCTGCGCACCGTTCTGCGCCGCCGCGACCGTCATGTCCATCATGCGCTGGTAGATGGCCAGTACGTTCTCGCGATCCCAGCGCATCTCCTGGGTGATGTTCGGCTGCAGCAGCGCGGCGGTCATCGGTGGAGTGCCGTTCGGACGCGCGATCAGCTTCGCGGCCACGAGTCCCGTCCCCCACCACACGAGCAGGAGAATGCCCAGCGCTCCGCTGACGAACACGCGCGCGATCGGCGCGGGCTTTTGCGTGATCCACCACGCAATGACCGCCGACGGCAGCACGATCAGCGCGCCGACGAAGTACGGACCGCCGAAGCGATCGATCTGGATGAAGCTCGGGTAGTCGACGAGCGCCGTGGCGATGAGGTTCCACGGAAAGCCGGTGAGAAAGAACGTGCGGATGTATTCGGTGCCCGCCCACGCGAGCGGCACGACGAGCCACGGCAGAAACGGCACGCCGAGGCGCAGGCGTCGCACGACCCACGCGAAGAGCGCGCCGTACATGCCGAGGATCGAGGCCATGGCCACGAAGATCGCGACGCCCGTGATGTACGGCAGTCCGCCGTAATGCGACATCACGCGGATGACCCACGGCACCATCAGCAGCCACGCCGTCGTCTGCGCAACCCACCCGTGCAGCACCGCCTCGCGCGTGCTCCCCGCGCGAACCACCGCGATGACCAGCGGCGCGAGCGCGACGAACGCGAGCCACCCCGCGGCGAGGCTGGGGAAAGCGAGGGCGAAGAGGACGCCGGAGAGGAGGGCGAGGACCGCGCGGAGAATCATGTCGTCGGTGGTCGGTGATCGGTTCTCTGCGAGGGATCGTCCGGACGCAACATCCCAGAGAACCGACAACGGGTGCGGAGAATCATGATGTCGTTGGGTTGCTGGTTGCTGGTTGCTGGTTGATTGTTGCTGGTGAGGTTCGGCCTGGGCGAAAAGTCACGAGCAACGAACCACCAGCAACCAGCAACAGTCGCGCGCGTCGCGCGTTACTTCTTGAACAGCGCGTCGAACGCCTTCCTCGCGTCGTCCGGCGTCTGCGGCTGTTTGCCTTTGTCGGCGGCGAGGTCTTTGACGATCTTGGGCTGGAAGAACGTGCACACGTTTTTGGCGTGCTTGCCCACCACGCGGGCGGGGATGTTTTCGCGGCATTCCCAGAGCGTCGTCGTGTCGAAGAAGCGGCAGTTGCCGCAGGTGTGAAGATCCGCGCCGCAGCCGCCGCACGCGTCTTCCATCGTCAGCTCGCCGAGACTGTGGCGGATCTGACCGCACTTGTTGCACTTGAAAGCGTCGGGGCCGAAGCCGCCCGCCGTGCGTCCGCGCGGTGCGTCCTCGAGCCGCGGGCGCGGCCCGTCAGGGCGCGGTCCCTGCGGACGCGGGGTCTGTCTTTGATTCGAATAGCCACCGCTGTCCTGATAACCGCGATGTCTGTATTTGCGATCGTCGCTCACGTTCACCTCAGAAAAAATAACCACACCACACCCAGCACGACCGCGACGGTGATGAAGAAGAAGATCACGCGGATCGCAAGCTTCGCCAGCTTCAGCACGAACCAGAGGGCGAAGATGGCGATCAGCAGGAAGAGGAGCTCTTGAGTACTCGGCACGGGATGCCGCCAGTGTAACAACGTTCGGGCAGGAATGAATCCAGATCCGAATCCCCGCTAGAAACCGACGTCGAAGTGACTGAGATCGTGCCGCACGCGCACCGGCGGCATGAAGAGCGCGGGATCGTTGGTCCGGTTATCCGTCAGGGTGTAGAGCGGGACTGCCCCCCCTTCGGGAACGCGGATGGTGATGATGTCGCCGGGCTGCACGTCCATCTGCAGCATGGCGGTGGCGGAGTTGAAAAGGAGGAAGTCGCGGTCGAGGTCGAACTCCTTGAACGCGATCACGCTCCCCTGCCGGAACAGCTCGACCGTGGCCGTCGTCGCCGCCCACGAGCGCACCGCGAGATTGAGGCGCAGCTCGGGGCTGGGCACGTTCACGCTCAGCGTCGTCACCGCGTCGGGTGCCTGACCGTGAAAGTCGTGCACCTGCGTCTGCCAGCCGATCGTGCCGAACGTGCCGGTATCGGTGACGTTGAACAGCCGCACCTCCGCAACCGGTACCGTCCAGCCGTGCTCGGAGTGGAAGTCGGGGACGATGTCGATCGAGCCGATGCCCGACTGTCCGAACTCCGCCACGACGTCGTCGAACTCCAGCACGCTCGCGAGGCCGGGGAGGTGATACGTGATCGACGGATCGGTGTCGCGTCCGGGCGTGTTCGCGGGATGGAAGATGAGCATGCCGCGCTGATTCGGACGCGTCGCGCGCAGGCGCAGCGAGGTCTTGAACACGGAGCCGTTCGCGCCGCGCGTCGAGCCGACGAGCGGAATCGTGGAACGGCGCGACATGAGCTGCAGCGTCGAGTCGGTGGGATAGCCGACGTCGATCGTCGCCGAGCAAGGTTCCGCGACGCCGACGGCGGTCACGCGATACGTGACCGTCAGGTTGGTGGTGGTCGTGACCGCCACTTCCTTCGTCACCTTCGTCGAGCCGCCACGAGGAGTGACGTCCTGCGTGCGGATCGTGGTCGTGCCGTCGGCCGATTTGCGGATCGATTCGAGCGTGTACCGGGTCGCACCGGTCTGCGTGTTCCAGCTCAGCTCCCAGCTCTTGCCGCGGCCGAGATCCTCCTTCTGCAGGTTGAGGGTGCAGGCGGCATGAGCCTCGAGGGTGAACAGAACGGCGAAAGCGAACGGCAGTGCGCGAGTCATCGATCCTCCAGAAAAGAAAAAGCCGGCGTAGTTACGCCGGCTGGTTGCGAGCATTGTACCCACACGAGGCGGGGTTGTCAGACGACGAGCCGCAGAGGCTGCTCGATGTACTGCCGCAGCGTCTTCAGAAACTCCGCGCCGATGGCACCGTCGACGATGCGGTGATCGCACGACATCGTGACCTTCATGCGGTCGCGGATGACGAGCTGGCGGTTCGCGTCGACCACCGGACGCGCTTCCGCCGCGCCGATGGCGAGGATGGCGGCGTTCGGCGGATTGATGATGGCGGTGAACTCTTCGATGCCCCACGCGCCGAGGTTGGAGATCGTGAAGGTGGAGCCCTGGTATTCGTTCGGCTGGAGACGGCGATTCTTCGCTTTCTCCGCGAGCGCCCGCACTTCGGTGGCGATGTCGACGACCGATTTCTGATCGGCGTTGCGGATGACGGGAGTGATCAAGCCATCGGCCGTGGCCACGGCGACGCCGATGTGGACCTCGCCATGCTGCGTGATGGCGTCCTCGCCCCAGCTCGCGTTCACGTTCGGGTGATGGCGCAATGCGAGTGCGATCGCGCGGATGATGAAGTCGTTGAGGCTGACCTTCGTCCCCGAGATCTCGAGGAGCTGCTGGCGCACCGACATGAGGTTGGTCACGTCGTAATCGGCCGTCAGATAGAACGTGGGGATCGGGCCGATGGACTCGGCCAGTCGCTTGGCGATGGTGCGGCGCATCGCGGAGAGCGGAATGATCTTCGTCTCGAGGGAGGGGACACCTGCGGCTACAGGCTGTTGCGGAGTGACCTGCTGTTGCGCCGGAGCGGCAGCGGGTGGGGCCGATCGGGCGTTCTTGATGTCCGCGGCGACGATGCGTCCCTGCGGACCGCTCCCCTGCACGTTCGCGAGATCGACACCCATGTCTTTGGCCATGCGGCGCGCGAGCGGCGAGGAGCGTCGGCGATCGCCCGATTCACTCGGTGCGGTCGCGGCAGCAGCGGGAGCTTCCGGCGCGGTGCGGTCGCGGCGCGGGCCGCGCTGTTCGATCGCTTCCTGATACTCGCCCGTCGTGTGCTTGACCGACTCTTTTCGATCCGTCGACCGGCGCGAGGGCGGCTCGCCGCTCTTCGCCTCTCCCTCTCTCCCCGACTCTGCGTTCGTCTCCGACGCTGCCTCTTTCTTCGGCTCTGCCGCTTTCTCCGGCTTCGCCTCGGCGGCTTCTTCTTTCTCACCCGCGGCGAGGATCATCGCCAGCACGCCGCCGACCGGCACCATCTCCCCTTCGCCGGCCTTGTGTTGTCCGAGGGTGCCGTCCGCTTCCGCTTCGAGATCGAGGTTGACCTTGTCGGTCTCGATCTCCGCGACCGGCTCCCCTTTCTTCACCGCATCGCCCGGCTGTTTGTACCAGCGGACGATCTTCCCCTCGGTCATCGCGTCGCCCGCTTTGGGCATGATGATCTCAGCCATTGACGTACATCACCTTCTTCACGGCCTGGATGATCTGCGGTTCGTGCGGCGTCGCGAGCAATTCGAGGTTGCGCGCGTACGGCATCGGCACGTCCTCACCCGTCACGCGAGCCACCGGCGCATCGAGCTGGTCGAAGCACGCCTCGGTGATGCTCGCCGCGAGCTCCGCGGCCGCGCCGAACGGCTTCCACTGCTCCTGCGTCACGACCGCGCGATGCGTCTTCGCCACCGACGCGTACACCGGCCCCATGTCCAGCGGACGCAGCGAGCGCAGGTCGATGACCTCGCACTCGATGCCTTCTTCCTTCGCCAGCTTCTCCGCGGCGATCAGCGAGAGCTGCAGCATGCGGCTGTACGCGACGATCGTCACGTCCTTCCCCTCGCGCGCCACGCGCGATTTGCCGAACGGCACCGTGAAATCGGGATCGTCCGGCACTTCGCCTTTCATGCCGTACAACGCGGCGCTTTCGAGGAAGATCACCGGATCCTTGCCGCGGATGGCGGTCTTGAGCATCCCCTTCGCGTCGGCCGGCGTCGCGGGCGCGACGACGTGCATGCCGGGAAAGTGTCCGTAAAACGATTCGAACGACTGCGAGTGCTGCGCGCTGAGCTGCACGCCCACACCCTGCGGTCCGCGGATCACGACCGGTACGTCGACCTGTCCGCCGCTGAAGTAGCGCACCTTCGCCGCATGATTGACGATCTGGTCCGCGGCGACGATCGAGAAGTTCATCGTCATCATCTCGACGATCGGACGGAGGCCGAGCATGGCCATGCCGACTGCCGTGCCGACCATGCCGGCTTCGGCGATCGGCGTGTCGATCACACGCTTCGGTCCGTATTTCTTGAGCATGCCCGCCGTGATGCGGAACGTGCCCTCGTAGACGCCGATGTCCTCACCCATGATGAGGACGTTCGGGTCGCGGTCCATCTCTTCGATCATCGCTTCGCGAATCGCGTCGCGGTAACTCTTTTCAGGCATAGGCTCAAAGTCTCAAAGCGTCACAGTCACAAAGCTCGTCTCCGCCGCTCTGTGACCTGCCGCTCATTCAGTCTCACTCTCGCGCACCCATCGCGGCTGATGCTCCGCCACGACGTCGGTCAGCAGCTCGTCCGGTTCCGGCAACGGGCTCTCTTCCGCGAACTTCACCGCTTCCGCGGCCTTCGCGGTGGCCCACTCGTCCATCTCCTTCACGTCGTCGTCGGACAGACCGCAAACCTCAGAGAGACGAGTGCGCAGGATCGTGATCGGATCGCGCTGGCGGTGCTTCTCGACTTCTTCCTTCGGACGATAGGGCTGCAGGACGTCCGCGGCACCATGACCGCTGAAGCGATACGTGACGGCTTCGATGCAGTAAGGCTTGCCGGTCTCGCGCACCTGACGCACGACACGATCCGCAACGCCGCGCACGGCGAAGACGTCCTGCCCGTCGACCTTTTCGGTGGGGATGTCGTACGCGCGAACGCGGGCCGACAGATCGGTCAGCGCGGAGTGGCGCTCGAGCTTCGTGCCCATCGCGTAACCGTTGTTCTCGATGATGAAGATGATCGGGCACATGCCCTGATGGCCCCATAGGCCGGCCATGTTCATCGCCTCGTGGAACGAGCCGATGTTCATCGCGCCGTCGCCGAAATAGCAGACGACGATGCGGTCCGTGTTCTGGTAGCGCAGGCCGTACGCCGCGCCGGCCGCGAGCGTGAGATGCCCCCCCACGATGCCGTAGCCGCCGTAGAGACCGTGCTCGGCGTCGAAGAGATGCATCGAGCCGCCCTTCCCTTTCGACACGCCCGTGCCCTTGCCGAACAGCTCAGCCATGACCTTGTTCGCGTCGGATCCGAGGGAGAGCGCCTGCGCGTGATCGCGATAGCCGCAGAAGACGATGTCGTCGTCGTTCAGCGCGCTGATGATCCCCGACGCGATCGCCTCCTGACCGATGTAGACGTGGAGGTATCCGCCGATCTTGCCTTTGCGGAACTCCCGCTCGGTCGCTTCCTCGAAGCGGCGGATGAAGATCATCTCGCGCAGGATGTCGGTCCACTCCGGTGCGCACGCCGGATCGGCGACCGCGGAACTGCTTTCTTTCTTTGCTTTTGCCATGTTCTCCGCACGGCCCAAATGCACATCGTGCGCCGTGGCGGCGGATTCTATACAAGTTGCCGCTCGTCAGTGATCGGCTTGACGGACGACGGCCTCGCAGACGACGCGGCGACGGACCACCGGCCCCACCTGCGTAAGCACCCCGTAAGCACCCGCGCGCAGACTCCGCCCCATGATGCACGCGGTCCGTCTCGCCTCTCTCCTCTCCGCCATCCTCCTCGCCTGCTCCGCCGCCGCGCTCGACTTTGCGGGCCGCGAGCTCGTCATCCCGGTGATCTCGCGCGTGCCCGGTGCGAACGGCACGCAGTGGCGCACGGACGTCACGCTCACGAACCGCAACCAGATCTTCCCGACGCAGGTCTCGATGATCTACGACCCCGCCGGTCCGGGCGAAGCCATCCAGCGCAAGTTCGATCTCGATCCGCTGATGACCGTCACGCTCATCGACATCCTGCGCACCGAGTTCGGCACGCAGCAGTCGTACGGCACGCTCTGGCTCGGCTCCTCGAACGAGAGCGCGCCGATCGCCGCCCACGCGCGCGTCTACAACGTGGGCAACGCCTCCGGCGAGTTCGGGCAACTGATCCAGGCGCTCCCCCACGAACAGCTTCCCCGCACCGTCTGGCTCCACGGCCTCATCGGCTTCCTCGGCAATCGCGCCAACATCGGCATCGCCAACCCGAACAACACACCCGCCCACTACACGATCACCTGGTACGACAAGCACGGCTCTTCGCACGGCAGCGCCGGAGCGTTCACGATCCAGCCGTGGGACGTCGTCCTCATCAACGACATCTTCGGCTACCTCAACATGGCCACGGACGAAGGACTCACCATCCGCCTCATCTCGGACGTGCCGCTCTACGCCTACGGCTCGATCGTACGCAACGACACCGGCGACGCGTACACGATCGTCGGCAACGGGACCCGCTGATTCCTCGTCATCCGGAGCGCGGCGAAGGAGCTCGAGCTACGCAACGTTCTCGTCGCACGAGACCTTCGCCGTCGCGATTCACGGTGACGGACTTTCCTGCTCGTCGAGCTTCGTCCCGCGCAGAATGAAAAACAGCGCGACGAGCGCCAGCACGCTTCCGTTCACGCCCAGCGCCCACGTCACCGACCAGCGCTGCGACACGTAACCCGCCAGGAGGCTGCCGAGGGGCATGCCTCCGCGGAACGCGAGCATGAAGATCGACATCACGCGGCCTCGCATCTCGTCACTCGTCGTGAGCTGCACGAGCGACGAATACAGCGCGATGACGCCGACGATGCACATGCCGGCGAAGAACGCGATCGCGTGCGAGAGCACGAGCGAGCGCGAAAGCGCGAAACCGACGAGCAGACACGCGAACGCGAGCTGCAGCAGCAAGGCGAGCTTCCCCTTCCGCGCGGAATGCGCGGTCGCCGCGATGACGAGCGCGCCCGTCACCGAGCCGCAGCCGTACGTCGTCATCATCCACGCGAAGCCTTTCGCGTCGAGCGCGAAGACCGACTTCGTCACGACCGGCAGCATCGTCACGAGCGGCATGCCGAGGAACGTGCCGACGAACGCGAGGAACGTGAGCGTCATCAGCTTCCGGCGCTGCGCGACGAAGCGGAAGCCTTCCTTCATCTCGTCGAGCAGGCCGCCGCTCGGACGCGCCACGCGTACATCCGGCGAGCGGATCAGCAGCAGCGCCGCGATGACCGCGAAGAACGAGAGGCCGTTCACCAGAAAGCACACCGCCGCGCCCCATGCGGCGAGCGCGAGGCCGGCGAGGATCGGCCCGATGACGCGCGCGAGGTTGAACTGCATCGAGTTCATTGCGATCGCGTTCGGCATGTCCTCCCGCTTCACGAGCAACGGCAGTAGAGAGATGTACGCCGGTCCGCTGAACGACTGCGCGCTGCCCGTCAGGAACGACAGCAGAAAGATGTGCCACACCTTCGCGGTGCCGGAGAACAGCAGCGCCGCGAGAATGAGCGCGAACGCCATCTGCAGATACTGCGAGAGCAGCATGATCTTGCGGCGCTCGACGCGATCCGCAACCACGCCTCCGAAGAGCGAGAAGAAGAGCATCGGCCCGGTCGCGAGGAATCCGTCGACGCCGAGGAGAAACGCGGAGCCGGTCATGTTGAGGACGACCCACCCCTGCGCGACGGTCTGCATCCACGTGCCGGTCGTCGAGGTGAACGCGCCGAACCACAGCAGGCGGAAATCGCGATAGCGGAGCGCGCTGAAGGTGCGAGCGAGGCGTCCGGCCGGCGGCCTCTGTGCCTCGGATTCGAGGCATTCTTCTTCGGATAAAGAGGTACTCATTGCTCTCGCCGGGATGCGTCTACGCCCGGATCTTCAAACGCGCATTCGTCCCTGCCGTGTGCGCGTGACAGATCGCGATGGCGAGCGCGTCCGAGGCGTCGGCGGTGAGCTTCAGCGTCGCGCATCCGGGGAGCAGCATCCGGACCATTTTCGCGACCTGCTCTTTTTCGGCGGCGCCGTAGCCGACGACGGCACTCTTCACCGAGCGCGGCGCATACTCGAAGACCTCGAGCGCCGCGGCACGCACGGCGAGCAGTACGACGCCGCGCGCGTGCGCGAGCTGGATCAGGCTGTTGACGTTCTTCCCCGCGAATGGCGTCTCGATCGCCGCCGCCTCGGGTTTCGTGCGCGCGATGACCGTGCCGAGTCCTTCGTGGATGATGGCCAGGCGGTCCGCGAGCTCGGCGCCGCGCGGCGTGGTGATCGCCCCCTGATCGACCAGCGAGAGCCGCCCCCGTTCGTAGTCGATGACGCCGAAGCCGGTGGTCACGGAGCCAGGGTCGATCCCGAGGATGCGCACCCGGCGATTATGAGGGCATTCACTTCCAGAACCGAATCTCGTAGATCGGCCGCCCCTCCTCGCGATACTTCGCCTCGTAGTTCGTGCGCGGCGGATCGTCCGGTCCGGGCACGCGCCGCTCCGTTTTCGCGAACGCCGCTTCGACATGCGGCGCCGCCGCTTCGAAGTATTCCTTGTGATCGGTGACGTAGATGCCGCTGCCGCCCTCGACGAGCACGCGCTTCATTTCCACCAGAACCTCGGGGCGGATGATGCGCCGCTTCTGCTCTTTCTTGCGCGGCCACGGGTCCGGAAAGTAGACATGGACCTCGGACAGCGACGCGTCCGGCAGCATCTTCTGCAGCACGAGAAACGCGTCGTGGTTGATGAGGCGGATGTTCGTCAGATGGCGCTTGAGCACGCGGTCGCGAATGACGCGGTGGTAGTGCAGCGATTTCTCGATGCCGACGACGTTCAGGTCCGGCCGCTCGGTTGCCGTGGCGATCAGAAACCGTCCTTTGCCCGAGCCGATCTCGAGGATCACCGGGTTCGTGTTGCCGAAGAGTTGCGCGAGATCGAGCCGGTGAAACCCTCTCTCCCGCGGATTGATGACGAGCTCCGATTCGGTCATGCGGCGCGGAAGGTACATCACGCTTCCGCGGCGCGCCAGAACGGGGTCGCGTCCACCATGCGGCGGATCGAATGGATGAGATGAGGGTCCTGCCGCAGACGCGAACGGATCCAGCGCGCGAAGCGGACGTCTCCGCCCTCGCCCCCGTTGGCGTCGATGTGTGCGAGCCACGCATCGGGATCGCCGTCGTGCACGCGCACGAGGACGTGATAGCGCAGGAAATCCGCGACCACCGAATTGTCCCCCACGGGCATCTCGACGACGTTCCCGAGCTCCTTTAAGTTCCGCTTTTTCAGCTTTTTGACACCTATCCGCGTCACGCTCCGCTCCTCATCAACGGAGTGTGCGGAAATCCATGTTTACCTACCTCCACCCCGTGTTAAGGTGAAGGAAATTGCACCAGCCATGACGCCGCTCACCAGTCCTCGGGACGACGACCAGCACTTCGAAGCGATCTACGAGCAGTACTTCGACCTGCTGATGCAGATCGCCGTCTTCAAGTTTCAGGTGCCGGATTCCGACGCCGAGGCACTCGTCCACGATGTGTTGATGAGCTATCTGCGGAAGTCGGCCACCGTGATCGACCTGCGCCCGTGGCTCATCGGCGCGATCTGCTACGCGAGCCGGCATTACTGGCGGCTGAACGGACGCACGGTCGGCACCGACGTGGACAGCGAGCTCGATCGCGCCGATCCCGCGTCGCTGCGCATCGTCGACAGCCTTCCCGACCAGCTCGCGGCGCGGCAGGCGCTCGAATGTCTCCAGCCGCGGTGCCAGGAAGTGCTGCACATGCGGTACTTCGAAGGGTGCACCGTGGCCGAGGTGGCGTCGCGGCTGGGCGTGAAGACCAAGTACGCGCAGAAGCTGATCACGAGATGCCTTCGCCGCGCCGAGCGGTTGTACGGCGAGAAGGGACGGAAAAAGTGAAAGAACGTCGACGCACCTACCGCGCCCCCGATCCCGCACGCATGGCGGAGTTCGCCGCCACCGCCCGAAGGCTCCAGCGCGAGCGCGAAAGTGCGGCGGAAGTGGTCCAGCGCCTTTTGCGGGAAACGCCGAAGAACGAGTGGCCCTGGCTGGCGCGAAGGACGGAACTGCACACGAACGGTGCACTCGAAGAGCTGGCGAAACGCGTGGAGACGCAACTCGACCGCGAGCCGCGTGAAGCGCTGGTGATCGCCGAGGTCGCCGCCGTGATCGCGGACGCCATTCCGGACGACGCCTACCCCCCCGTCGTCCTCGCCCAGATGCGGGCGCAGGCATGGAAGGATCGCGGCCAGGCCCTGGATTACCTCGCCCGGTACGACGAAGCGCTCGCCGCGCTCGATCGGGCGGAGGAGCAGTTGGCGGTGTCCGGGACGCTGGCACATGAGTTGGCGATCGTGCACTTTGTACGCGCTACGACGCTTCAGAATGTGCGGCGCTATGACGAGTCGCTGCAACTCCTGAACACGTGCCGCGACACGTTCCGCGAGCACGGCGATCTGCGACGCCGGCTGATCTGCGGAATCGCTGAAGGTGCGTTGCTGCATCGCCTCTGCCGCTATCGCGAAGCCCGCGAGACGTACGCACCGCTGCTGCAGCTTGCAACCGAGTTGCAAGACACGGAGTCGCTTGCCTGTCTTTCGAATGTGCTCGGCTACTGCTCGGTCGAGCTCAATCAGTTCGAGGACGCGGAGCGCTACCTCGGTCGCGCCGTTCAGCTTTTCGTCCAACTGCAGCAGCCGCTGCATGCGACGCGCGCGGAGCTCGCGCGCGGGCGGATGATGCTCCGCAGAGGCGACTATCCCGAGGCGCTTCCACATCTCACCGCCGTACGGGACGAGTTCCTGCGCCGAGGGTTGGTGGAAGAGGCAGGGCTGTCCGGCCTCGACATGGTGGCGGCCCACATCGCGCTTGGCGCTCCGTCGGAGGCCGAGACGCTCGCGCGGCGCATCGTGGCAGAGTTCAGCGATGCGCGGCTCAGCGACCGCGCGATCACGGCCCTCGGCTACCTCACGGAGGCGATTGCCGCGCGCTCCGCGTCGGAACGCACGGTGGGCACGGTCCGCGACTACATCCACTCGCTCCGGACTTTTCCGGAGCGAGAGTTCGTCGCATACGCATGAGTTCTAGGGCCGGGGAATGGTCAAGCCATCACCGAAGGACCTGCTCGCAAAACGCTTGAAAAACTGCACCACGCGCGTCTGCGCGCGATCGATCCACGATGTTTCCTTGTCCGTGTACACCCGCGCCTGCGCGGGAAGAGTGACCGAAACCAGAACTGACACCACGACCACACCAACAAAACGACGCATAAACCCTCCTCGTCCGGCCGTCGGCCGGCGTTGAAATGTGAGGAGGGGCCCCTCTCACTCGCGGTGTGACGCAAATGGCACTTATGCCCCCGGGGTGAGGGTGCAGGAGACTGCACATGCCGGCATGCGGCGGGGCAGCAACGAGCGTCGGGCAGTCCCATCGACGATCGTTCGCGAATCCATTCGCTCGCTCCGCCCATCCGGAGCGAGAGTTCACGATCCCTGATGAGCTACGGGCGCGGCACGGTCAACATGTCGCCGAGAGATTTCGGCTCGAAGCGTTTGATGAACAGCATCACCCGCGTCCGTGCGCGATCCATCCACGAGGTCTCCCTGTCGGTGAACACCCGAGCCCGCGCCGGAAGAGCGCTCAAAACCAGAACCGACACCGTGACCGCACCAATGAAACGACGCATAAACCCTCCTTATCCGGCCGCGGCCGGCATTGCGATGAGAGGGACGAGCCCCACTCACTTTGCAGTGTGACGCAAACGCTCTTTGCCGCCCGCTCCTCGGAAGAGGTGCAGGAGCGTGCATGGGCGAACGCACCGGGAGGGGGAGGAAGCTCGCCGCCGCGAGACCGCTGCGGCATCGCAAGTCACACCAACCCACGGTGCCGTATCATCGAAGCCGCGTCGATCCGCTATGACATCGACGCTCAACCGTTAACCTGTGCACGGAACCGGGGCAGG
>DASPHZ010000003.1:0-88862 GCA_035629395.1 Thermoanaerobaculia bacterium | reverse complement strand
AGAGCTTTAAGGCCCTACGGCGGTTTAGCAAACCGCTGGTTTCAGCCACTCACCCATCTCTCCGGCTGGTTGAAGCGAACTGGAAAATGGAAAATCAAAAATCGAAATTCCGGCCGCACGCGATTCTACGGTGCTTCTCCGTTTTTTCGATTTTCAATTTCGCATTTTCTGCGTACCGCACATTGTCAGCTGTTGAGCTGCTGAGCTATTGAGCCGTTGAGCTGTTGTGCTCCCGAGCCCCTCAACGGCTCAATAGCTCAACAGCTCCCTCTCCCAGCCGACACACCAGTAGCGTGCCTTGTCGAACGTCCCTGGGAGACCGAATGGCGGAGGAGGTGGGATTCGAACCCACGGTACCCGTGAGGGTACGGCGGTTTTCAAGACCGCTGCCTTAAACCACTCGACCACTCCTCCGGAAAATCGCGAAACAGGCCGCTACGGCAAAAGATTCACGTCGAGCGTGATCTTCAAACGCAGGCGGCGATGCTGGCGCAGCTCGTCCATCGACAGATTCAGCGGGATGCTCACTTCCTTCACCAGCCCGTCGTTCGCGCGGCGCTCCGGCGGCGGAGGCGCGATCGTCGTCATCGCGGGCTGCTCGCCGAGGACCGGCAGCGAGTCGAGGATGCCCGCCGGCAGCGGGATCTCGATCGACGCCGTCGGCACCTCGATCGGGTCCATGCTCGCGGGACCGAGCGTCGAAAAGTAGTCCGTCACGTCGTCGAACGGATTCGCGTGCAGCGCCGGCGCCGCGGCGGGCTTCGACGACGACACGAGCTCCGTGGCCACGAGCGGGATGCTCTCGTCGGCCACGTCGTCGAGCTCGAACTCCGGCTCCGCGGCAGCCAGCGGCATCGGGGCCGGACGCGCGGGTGGCGCCGGCGGCGGCGCAATCGCCGTATCGCCGAACGGCTCCTCGTCGTCGTCCCACAGCGACTCCGCGGGCGCGGAACTCGGCGACGGCGCGTTGAGGATCTGAATCTCTTTCTCGAGCGGCTCCGCGCCTTCGAGGTTGTACTTCTTGACGAGGTGGGTGAGCACGAGCTGCGTGATGCCCTTGAGCGTTTCCTCGACGCCGAGGCCGGTCGTCGCGACGGACTCGAACCACGGCGCGCCGAGCTTGTTCAGCTCCTTGTCCATCTCCGGAACGTTCATCGCGTTCGGCAGATCGCGCTTGTTGTACTGGATCACGATCGGCATCTCGCGGATGCGGATGCCCTGGCGCTTGAGGTTGTCCTCGAGGTTCTGCAGCGACTCCTGATTGGCGTCCAGAGCAAAGTCCTGCGAGTCGGCTACGAACACGATCCCGTCCGCACCCTTGAGCACGAGCTGGCGCGTCGAGTTGTAGTAGACCTGGCCCGGCACCGTGTAGAGCTGCAGCTTCGTGCGCATGCCGCGGATCTTGCCGAGGTCGAGCGGGAGAAAGTCGAAGAAGAGCGTGCGGTCCGTCTTCGTCGCCAGCGAGAGCATCTTGCTCTTGTTGTTCGACGGCAGCGAGTCGTACACGAACTGCAGGTTCGTCGTTTTGCCGCAGAGACCAGGACCGTAGTACACGATCTTGGCCGTGATCTCCTTGGTGGCGTAATTAAAGAGGACCATCGTGGCTCCGAAGGCGACGAGAGTACGCAGGGAACTGGCAACAGGTCAACTGTTCCACGGGTATCATGCCGCGCCTCGGAGGTGGGAATGCGTCTCAGGCGCCTCGCGGCGTTTCTCTTTTTCCTTTCCGCTACAACACTCCACGGCGACGCGCCCGGCGTGTACGCCATCACCGGCGGCACCGTGCATCCGGTCTCCGGCGCGCCGATTCCGAACGGCACCGTCGTCATTCGCGACGGCCTGATCGAATCGGTCGGCGCAAACGTGACGGTCCCGCGCGACGCGACCGTGATCGACGCGACCAGCGCGCACGTCTATCCCGGCCTCATCGACGCACAGACGTTCCTCGGATTCGCCGCCGCGAAGAAAGGCGATCCCGAGCCGGCGCCCGATTCGCTCGCGATCCGCAACCTCAGGATCACGGACGACGACCTGGACGCCGGTCGCTCGGTCGGCGTGACGACCGTCGTCACCGCGCCGAACACGGGCATCTTCAGCGGCCAGTCGGTGGTGCTCAATCTCAGCGCGGGTCCGATGGAATCGCGCGTCATCAAGAGTCCCGCCGCGCAGCACATCGCCTTCCGCACCCGCCCCACGTGGACGTTTCCGGACAGCCTGATGGGCGTCATTGCGCACATCCGCCAGACGCTCATGGACGCGCAGCAGTACACCGCCGCGCGCACGGTATACGAGCGCAATCCCGCCGGTCTGCAGCGTCCCGCGGAGAGTGCGGCGCTCGAGGCCTTGCAGCCCGCGCTCGCGCGCGAGGTGCCGGTCGTGTTCGTCGCCGATTCCGCGGAGATGATCCGCCGCGCGCAGGCCATCGCCCGCGAGTTCAACCTCCGCTACGTCATCGCCGGCGCGCGCCAGGGCTATCAGTTGGCGGACGCGCTCCAAGGCGTGCCGGTGCTCGTGTCGGTGAAGTGGCCGGCCGCACCGGCAGACAAAGAGGATCGCGAGGATCAGCCGCTGCGCCTGATCCGCGATCGCCAGCTCGCGCCGACCACGCCCGCGGTGCTCGCGAAAGCCAACGTCGAGTTCGCACTCGTCAGCGCACCCGGCAAGGCAGGCGACTTCATCCCCGGCATCCGCAAGGCGATGGAGAACGGTCTCAGCGCCGAGCAGGCACTGCGCGCGACGACGCTCGCACCGGCGCGCATGTTCGGTGTCGATCGCCAGCTCGGATCGCTCGAGCGCGGCAAGATCGCGAACGTCGTCATCGCCGATCGGCCGCTCTTCGCGGAGAACGCGAAGGTGACGCGCGTGTTCGTCGACGGACGCGAAGTGCGCCTTCCCGCGCCGGACAAGAAAGCAACGGCCACCGCGGCCGCGCCGATCGACGGGACATGGTCCGTCACCGTGCGCGCGCCGCAGGGCAGCGTCTCGATGCAGGTCACGCTGAAAGCAGAGGACGGACGCCTCACCGGCACGTTCTCCGGCGATCGCGGCAGCGGCGAGATCCGCAACGGCACGATCACCGACAGCGCGTTCGAGTTCACCATCTCCGCGAACACGCAGAACGAAGCCGAAGCGAGCGACTGGGCGTTCCGCGGCACGCTCTCCGGCGACACGATGAACGGCACCGTCGCCACGACGATCGGCAACTTCGAATTCAGCGGGAGCAAGAGCAAATGAGCACACCGCACGCGAATCCCCGTCACCCGGAGCGAAGCGAAAGGTCTCGTCCGGCGCAAAGCCCTCGCATTCCGCGATGCTTCGTCGCGTTGCTCCTCGGCACGATCGCGACCGGCGCACTCGCGGAGGACCTCCTCATCCGCAACGCCACCGTGCTCACCATCACCAACGGCACGCTCCCGAATGCCTCGGTGCTGGTGCGCAACGGCAAGATCGCCGCGGTCGGCGCGAACGTCACCGCGCCCGCGAGCGCGCGCGTCATCGACGCCACCGGCAAGTTCGTGTCGCCCGGCATCATCGACACGCACAGCCACACCGCGGTCGAAGGGAGCGTCAACGAAGTCTCGCTGCCGAACACCGGGATGGTGCGCATCGCCGACGCGCTCACGAACGAAGACATCTCCGCGTACCGCCAGCTCGCCGGCGGCACGACGATGGCGCTCGTGCTCCACGGTTCCGCGAACGCGATCGGCGGGCAGAGTCAGATCGTGAAGTGGAAGTGGGGACGTCCCATCTCGGAATGGCTCGTCACCGGCGCGCCGCGCACGATCAAGTTCGCGCTCGGCGAGAATCCGAAGTCCGCGAACTTCCGCCCGCCCGAGGGGCAGGCGAGGCAGTATCCGGCGACGCGCATGGGCGTCGAGGAAGTGATCCGCAAATCGTTCGTCGACGCGCGCGACTACCTCGCCCGGTGGGACGAGTACGAGGCGAAGCGCAAACGCAATGAGGCCGCCATTCCGCCGCGCCGCGATCTGCTGATGGAGACGATGGCGGACATCCTCCGCGGCAACATCGACGTCCACGCCCACAGCTATCGCGCCGACGAGATCGTGATGCTGCTCAATCTCGCCGACGAGCTGGGATTCAAAATACGCGAGCTGCAGCACGTGCTCGAAGGCTACAAAGTCGCGCCGGAAATCGCGGCGCACGGCGCGGGCGCGGGCACGTTCATCGACTGGTGGGGCTACAAGGCCGAGGCTTACGACGCGATTCCGTACAACGTCGCGCTGATGGTGCGCAACGGCGTGCTCACTTCGGTCAACTCCGATTCCGACGAGCTCGCGCGCCATCTCAATCACGACATGGCCAAGGCGATGAAGTACGGCGGGCTCACCGAAGACGAAGCGCTGCGCCTCGGCACGATCAACGCCGCGAAGCAATTGCGTCTCGACAACCGCCTCGGCTCGATCGAAGTGGGCAAAGACGCGGACCTCGTCATCTGGACCGCGCATCCGCTGTCGACCTACGCGCGGGTCGACACGACGATGATCGAAGGGGAGATCTACTTCGATCGCGCCGAGGACCTCGCGCGTCGCGAAGACATGCGCAGAGAAAAAGAAGAACGGCTGAAGAAGGAGTCGAAATGAAGACCCGTCACCCTCAGCGCAGCGAAGGGTCTCGCACGACGCGCACTCGGAGCTGCTTCGTCGCGCTGCTCCTCAGCATGACGTCTGCGTCCGCCTTCGCGCAGTCCACCATCCCGAACAATCCCGGCGTGAAGGCCGCGATCGCGATCCGCAACGCGACCATCCATCCCGTCACGAGTGCGCCGATCGCGAACGGCACCATCGTTTTCGCGAACGGCGTCATCACCGCGATCGGCACGAACGTGCCGGTCCCCGCGAATGCGACCGTCATCGACGGCACCGGCCTCTCCGTCTACCCCGGCATGATCGATTCCGGGTCGAACGTCGGCCTCATCGAAGTCGACTCCGTCGCCGGCACCGTCGACACGACGGAGCTCGGCGATTTTAATCCGAACGCGCAGGCCGCGGTCGCGGTGAATCCGCACAGCGAGCTCGTGCCGGTCACGCGCGTCAATGGCGTGACGCACGTCGTCAGCACGCCGGAGGGGGGAATCATCTCGGGACAGAGCGCGCTCATTCAGCTCAGTGGCTGGACGCCGCCGCAGATGGTGGTGAAGGCGCCCGCCGCGATGCACATTCGTTTCCCGCGACTGCGCAGCGCGCCGCTCGTCGACGTACCGCAGGACGAGGAAGCGGAGAAGGAGCGCAGCAAGACCTACACACGCCAGCTCGATCGTCTGCGCGACACGTTCCGCGATGCGCAGGCGTACGCGAAAGCGGCGTCCGCGCGCGTGCAGCGTGTCGATCGCGACCTCCTGCTCGAAGCGCTCGTGCCCGTCGTCGAAGGACGCGTACCGGTGGTGATGCACGCGAACCTCGCGCGTGAGATCCGGGCGGCTCTCGCGGTCGCGGACGAGTTCAAACTGCAGGTGATCCTCTCCGGCGCGCAGGACGTCGCGCGCGTCGTGGACGAGGTGAAGAAGCGCAACATCCCCGTGATTCTCGGACCAATCCTCTCGCTTCCGTCGCGCGAGGACGATCCGTACGATCTCCGCTTCACGAACGCGAAGACGCTGCACGATGCCGGCATCCGCTTCGCCATCCAGACCGCGGACGCGCACAACACGCGCAACCTGCCGTATCAGGCGGCGTCGTGTGCGGCGTTCGGTCTGCCGAAAGAGGAAGCACTCAAGGCCGTGACGCTCTACCCCGCGCAGATCTGGGGCGTCGCCGACCGCCTCGGCTCCCTCGAAACCGGCAAGCAGGCGAACGTGATCGTCACCGACGGCGACCCGCTCGAGATCCGCACCAACGTGCATCGGGTGTTCATCGCCGGCGAGGAGATCGATATGGATTCACGACATACGCTGCTCTACAAGAAGTTCTCGAACAGGCCAAAGTAGCCAATTAAAATGCTGTAATCCCATAAAACGTGCTAGGCTGCGCGGCATGCGACGCCAGTTCAGCCTGCTCGGGACTCTTGCCGCTGCTTGCCTGTTCACCTTCTCCGCGTTCTCGCAGTCGTATGACTTTGCGGCCGCGGGCCGCAGCATCGCCTGCGGCATCGGCACGCCGACCGTCACGCCGGTGCTCGAGTTCGTGCCGGGACTCGACGAATCGCCGACCGACGTCCTGACCATCGCCGCCCTCGGCGACGGTCGCATCCTCGCCGCGCTCGAGGCGACCGGCGCCGAGCTCGTGGAGCTGCGCCCCGATCGGACGCGCACGCCGTTCTTCAGCGGCGCACCGGGCCAGATTCCGCGCGAGATCGTGGCCGACGGCGCGGGCAACGTGTACGTCCTCACCGGCCAGCCGGCCATGACGATCGTCGCCGTCAACGCGGACGGCACGCTGCGCGACACGATGACGCTGCCGGCCGCCGCCGCGGGGATCGACCTCGCGGCCGATCAGTGCACGCTGTTCTACACGCGCAACGGCGCGATCGCGCGCTACAACGTCTGCACGGGCACGCCGCTGCCGGACTTTGCGTCGATCGCGCCGGGGAACGGCGGCTTCCCGCGCATCCTGCCGGACGACCACATCCTCTTCGTCGAGCAGCAGGCCGGCACCGATCTGCTGCGCATGTACGCGCCGGACGGCACGCTGCTCTCGACACGCGGACTGCCCGCGGACGTCGAGCCGCAGGCGGTGGCGCTCGCGCGCAACGGCCGCTCCCTGCTCGTCGCCGACGGCTGCGAAGGCCGCGTCTTCGAAATCGATCTCGTCAACGGCGGCGTCCTGCGCGTCGTCGAGCTCGAAGAGATCACGCTCGTCGAATCGCTCGTCTCCGCCACCGGCTTCTCGGCGGCCATCGGCGCGCTCGCGGCGACGGAGATCCCGACCGCGTCGATGGCCGGCCTGATCTCGCTCGCCGCGCTCGCACTCCTCATCGCGCTCTGGAAGCTCAACGCGTGAGACGGCGGCGTTCTGGCGTCGCAGTCCGGCACCGAACCGCAGCTCGTACGGGAACGGCGCTCTCCGCGCGGTGAAGGTCCGAAAAGATCGATCTCGCCACCGACACTCGTTCGAGCTCGACGCGCCGCGTGTCGACGACGCCACCTCCATCGTCCCATTCGACGCCTGGACCGCAGCCCTCGGGGCCGCGGGCATGGCGAACGTGCCCACGCTTTCGCAATGGGCGCCGATCGCGCTCACGCTGCTCGTGACGGCCATCGCGCTGCGGCGCATCGTGTAGAATCCGCCTCCCTGTTCTTTCCCAATTCGCGTTCGACGTGGTGAACGGGAAGCCGGTGTGACACCGGCGCGGCCCCCGCCACTGTAACCGGAGACGACTCATGTCTTGATCCGTAACGGATCCCCACTGCGTACAGCGGGAAGGGGGCATGAGAAGGACGACCCGGAAGCCAGGAGACCGGCCCGTCGAGCATCAACTGCCCGTCGGCCTTCTTCGGAGGGAAGGAGTCGTCATGAAGCATTTCTCTATCCTTTTTCTCACTCTCCTCGCAGCCCTTTCTTCGTTCGCACAAGTCCACCAGGAAATCGTCGTCACCGCGTCCGCACTGCCGGAAAAAGTGGACGACACCCCCGCCACCGTCACCGTCGTCACGCGCGAAGAGATCGAAGACCGCGCCGCCCGCGACGTCGCCGACGTGCTGCGCGAAGTGCCCGGCCTCACCGTCGCGCGCATCGGCTCGTCGGGTCACCAGACCTCGCTCTTCACCCGCGGCGCGAGCCCCGCGCACACGCTCGTGATGTGGAACGGTATCGAGATCAACACACCGTTCTTCGGCGGCTACGACTGGGGGCAGTTCTCGACGTCGGGCGTCGAACAGATCGAAGTCGTGCGCGGCCCGTACTCCGCGCTCTACGGCTCAGACGCCATGGCCGGTGTCGTCAACATCTTGACCATCCCGCAGCGCAGCGGCGTGCACGCATCGGTCGAAGGCGGCGGACACGGTCTGTTCAACGCGCAGGTCGCGGGCGCGCACGTGAGCGGCGGACTCACACTCAGCGGCGCCTTCGAGTCGCGCAGGGACGACGGCTTCGCGGCCAACGACGACTTCGATCAGCAGAGCGCGAACGTCGCCCTGCGCTGGACATCCGCCTCCCGTCTTTCCCTCGGCCTGACCGCACGCTACACGACGTACGAGCTCGGGATCCCCACGAACCTCAACTTCGCGCTGGACCAGCTCGTGCCGAGCCTCGAGCGCCGGCAGGACGGCAGCGAGCGCCAGATCGCCATCCCCATCGAGCAGACCCTCGGCGCCTTCACGTACGAGTTGCTGCTCGCCGAAAACCGCCGCGAAGACACGCTCGACGATCCGGGCGATCCGTTCGGTCCGTTCTTCCAGACCACCGACTCGCGGACCCGCCGCGCGCGCCTGACCACGCGTACGAAGACCCCATTCGGCACGATCGTGGCCGGCGCGGAAACGGAGCGCACCGTCGTCGACGACGTGACGAACTTCGGCCCGAACTTTCTCGACAAGGAACGCGACGAGCGTTCGCTCTTCGTCGAGGACCGCTGGTCCGGTGCGATCGGCCGATCGCGGCTCGAGCTGAGCGCGGGCATCCGCTGGGACGACTACGACACGTTCGGCAGCGAGACCTCACCGCGTATCGCGGCGGCGTACATCGCCGGCAGCAACAAGTTCCGCGCCGCGTATGGCGAAGCGTTCCGAGCGCCTTCTGTCGGCGAGATGTTCTCGCCGTTCGGCGGCAATCCCGATCTGCGCGCGGAGCGGAGCCGCAGCATCGAGGCGGGTGTCGATCACACGTTCGCGCGCGGCACGATCGGCCTCACGCTTTTCCAGGATCGGTACCGCGACCTCATCACGAATCAGGGCTTCGTGCTCGCGAACATCGGCGCGGCGCGTGCGCGCGGCGTCGAACTGTCGACGAACGCACGCCTCACGAGCAACATCCTCGGCGGCCTCACCTACACGTACACCGATGCGGAGGATCTCGCGACGGGCGCACAGCTCGTGCGCCGGCCGAAGCATTCGGGTTCCGCGTTCGTGCACGCGCAGTACGGCATCACCGAGGTGCACCTCGTCGTGCTGCGCACCGGTACGCGGCCGGATGTCCTCCCCGTCTTCCCGTTCTCGCGCACCACGAGCGAAGCGCACACCACCGCCGACGTGAACGTGCAGGTGGATCTCGGCCGCTTCACCCCGTACGTCAAAATCGAGAACCTCACGGATGTCGAGTACGAAGAAGTGCGCGGCTACGTCTCGCCGTCGCGGCGCGCGGTGCTGGGTGTGCGGGCGTCATTCTGAGCCGCGCAGACGGCGAAGAATCTCGCCGCGCAGGTCGAGCCACAGGCGCGATCCGCGGCGGAGTCTGAGCGTCGTTTGCGCCTCAGGGTGACGCGATCGCCGAAACGGCCTCGAGGGCGCGGGCGGCCTGCCGCTCGCGCTTCTCGGTCTTTTTTACCCGCCCCACCACATCCTCGATCAGCGCCCACGTCACGTTCGACGGCTGATACCGCTCCGGCGACGACTCGGCCACGTGACGTCCGAGTGCGCCGAGGGCCGTGTGATACGGCAGCGGCTTCGCGTCGCCCGTGCGTCCGATCTCATCGATGTAGCGCGCGACGAGCAGTCCCACCGCGGATGACTCGACATACCCTTCGACGCCTGTGATCTGTCCCGCGAAAAACACGCGCTCGTCGCGTTTCGTGCGGAAGATCGGCGTGAGGTGCTTCGGGCCGTTGATGAACGTGTTGCGATGCATCGAGCCGTAGCGCGCGAACGTCGCGTTCTCGAGTCCCGGAATCATGCGGATGACGCGCTGCTGTTCGGGGATGCGCATCTTCGTCTGGAAGCCGACCAGGTTGAAGTACTCGTCCGACAGATCTTCCTTGCGCAACTGCACCACCGCGTGCGGACGCTCGTTCGTCTCCGGATGCTCGAGCCCGACCGGTTTCATCGGACCGAAGCGCAGCGTCTCGATGCCGCGCGAGGCGATCTCTTCGACCGGCAGGCAGCCTTCGAAATGCACGGCGTTCTCGAAATCGTGCGGCGCGAAGAGCTCCGCGGACAGCAGCGCCGCGACGAATGCCTCGTACTCTTCGCGAGTCATCGCCGCGTTGAGGTAGTCCGTCGCCGAGCCCTTGCCGTAGCGCGATTTCCAGTACAGCTTCGAGAAATCGAGCGAGTCCGCGGCGATGATCGGCGCGATGGCGTCGTAGAAATAGAGACCGTCGCGGCCGAGGAACTCGTCGATCGCGTGAAAGAGCGGATCGCTGGTGAGCGGGCCGGTGGCCACGACGAGAACATCCGCATCGCCGCGATCGAGCGAAGTCACTTCCTCGCGACGCAAGGTGACGTTCGGATTCGACTCGATCTCGCGCGTCACCGCGGCGGCGAAGCGATCGCGGTCGACGGCGAACGCATCGCCCGCCGGCACGCGCGCTTCTTCACCGCAGCGCACGACGAGCGAGTCGACCATGGCCATCTCGCGCTTCAGCAGGCCGACGGCGTTCGTGTGCGACGACGAGCGGAACGAGTTCGAGCACACGAGCTCGGCGAGGTTCGACGTCGCGTGGGCGGGCGTCGACTTGACGGGCCGCATCTCGAACAGCTCGACCTGATGCCCGCGCCGCGCCAGTCCGTACGCGCATTCACTGCCGGCGAGGCCGGCGCCGATGACGCGGATCTTCAATTGGACGGTTCGTTGGAGTTGAACTGCACGCTCGCGTCGCCGCGGATCTCGCCGTACTTTTGTTCGAACAGCGCGAGGTTGTGGCCGAGCGCTTCGAGGAGCTGCTTGGCGTGCAGGGGGGTGAGGATGACGCGGCTGTAGATCTTCACGTCGTTGCGGCCGGGCACGACGCGGCCGAGGTCGAGCACGAACTCGCTCGGCGAATGGATGATGTTCGCGAAGTTGACGTACTCCCCCTGGGCGACGTTGTCGTCGAGGACGATGCGGATCGTTTGCGGTTGCGGCTGTTCCATCGCGACCCTCAACGTGCGCCGCGGGCAGAAATAGTCCGCAGCGGCGCCCCCGTGACGGCCGCGAGCACGAGGCGCGTCGCGTTCGTGTGCAGGCCGTCGACGTGCACGAGCACGGCGTCGGTGATGTCGTCGAACGCTCCGCCGCGCAGGTTCAGCTCCGACAGCGCGACTTCCAGCGGCGCCATGCTCGGATTGAACGCGGCGTTCTCCGCGTACGCGCCCGCGGCCCACGCGCCGTTGCTCGCCCGCACGGCCACGCCGGCGTACGACTTCGAATACGGCGCGTAACTGCGGTTCGCCGCGACGAGCGCCATTTGCGCGAGCTCGTCGTCCTCGTCGATGACGAGACCGTGATCGTCGCGCTGCAGCAGACCGCCTTCGACGCCGAGGTCGCGCGGACCGAAACTGCTCGGCAGCAGCTCGCGCAGCGTGTGCGTCGCGCCGGGGATCGAGATCGTGAGACGGTCTGCCGTCGACAGCTCGTTGAGGAACTGCCGGCAGTAGCCGCATGGCGGCGCGGTGACGGCGATGAGGTCGATCCCTTCCTCGCCGTTCATCCACGCGTGCGTCACCGCCGACTGTTCGGCGTGCGTGGTGAAGCTCAGCGCCTCACCCGCCACCTCGATGTTCGCGCCGAGGTAGAGCGCACCGGAGAGACCGCGGGCGATGGCGCCGACGAAATAGTTCGAGATGGGCGGACGCGCGAGCTGCGCCGCGCGCGGCAGGAGCGATGCGAGGTCGGCTTGCCGCGCCTCCGCGGCCGGAATGATGGTCTGGAGCATGTGCGCATCGTATCCGTTCACAGCGACGCAACGCGCGGGTAGCAGTTTGTTCAGACGGATGTAACGCAGTACTTCCACACCGAGACCTATATTGATGGCATTCAGAAATCATAAGACCGAAGGCGTGGGAGTAACGCGTTGGACGAAGAACGGCGAGAGCCCGTCCCCGGGGAAAGTGTGCGCGTATTCGGACCGCGATGTACCGCGGCCGAAGTCGCGGCGGCACTCGCGCCCCACCAGTCCGCGATCGTGCACGGCGTCGACGACGCCGCACCCTTCCAGACCCTGCTCGACACCGATCGCATCCTCTATCTATCGCGCGGCATCCTCTCCGAGCGCGAGCTCGCGCAACTCCTCGCACCGCGCGGCGAAGTCTCGTTCGACCGCTATCTCGACGCGCAGCAACTGCGCCGCGTCGCGCTCGCGCAGAGCGTGAGCGAGCTCGCCGACGCGTTGCGCGCGGCCATCGTGCGCGCCACGAAAGCGGATCGCGCGCGCTGCGTGCTCTTCGACGCGGGTCGTCAGGTCCTGTGGACGCCGGATGAATCCGACGGCGACAGCGCCGCGGCCGGACTGGTGAGCTTCGCGCTGCGCTCCGGCGTCTCGCTGTGCATCGCACGCGCGGGCGACGATCCCCGCTTCGATCCCGAGCTCGACGGCGACGCATCCGATCGTTTCCTGGCAACGCCCGTCTTCGCCCGCGGCCGCGCGATCGCGGTGCTCGTCGCCGCGCGCACGTCACCACCGTTCGAGCCCGCGGAGCTCGCGGCACTCGACGCCATCGCCACGCACGCGAGTCCGTATCTCGCGGCGTGGCTGCTCGACGCCGACGACGAAACGCCGTTCCGCCGCCACGCCCTGCGCGAGCGCGAACAGCCCGCCGGCGCCGGCCCCGAGCCGCTGCGCGTCGACTCCGCGTGGACGCGCGGTGCACCGTGGCTCGCGCTGGCGACACTCGTCGCCGTCGTCCTCGCGTTGCTCTTCGTGCGCGTCCCGGCCTACGCAACGGGACGCGCGATCGTGCGCGGCGACGGTGCCGTCGTCGCGTCCTTCGCCGCGACCGCACCGATCGATCGCGGCATGACCGTGCGCTTCCACAACCAGTCGCTGCCGATCGAGACCGCGTACACGAAAGGCGCACAGCGCATCGTCATCACCGCGAAGGGCGGCGTGCCGGGCACGCGCGGCAAAGCCGAAGTGCGCGTCGGGACGTTGCGTCTCCTGGACGCGCTGCAAGGAGCCGCGCGATGAGCCGCCGCGTGCCGTTCGTCGCGCAGAACGCGGCCGCCGACTGCGGTGCCGCGTGCGTGGCCATGGCTCTCGCGTTCCACGGTCGCGTCGTACCGCTCGACGAGATCCGCGCCGTCACCGGCCTTTCGCGCCACGGCGTCGACGCGCGCCGCCTCCTCTCTGCCGCCGAGCACTTCGGGCTGCGGGGACGCGGCGTGCAGGTGCGCACGCCCGACGACCTCGCGTACCTCGAGCCGGGAAGCATCCTGCACTGGGAGTTCCGCCACTTCGTCGTCCTCGAGCGCGCGGAAAAGAAAGGGGCGTGGGTCGTCGATCCCGCGAACGGCCGGCGCTTCGTTTCGCGCGCACAACTCGAGCGTTCGCTCACCGGCGTCGCGCTCGTGCTCGAGCCCGGCCCCGACTTCGAGCGCGGCGGCAACGATCGCCGCGCTTCGCTCCTCGGCCGCTACCTTAAACGCGTCCTCCGCCACAACGCCGCGCTCGTGCGCATCGTGCTGCTCTCGATCCTGCTGCAGCTCTTCGCCCTCGCGGTGCCGGTGCTGACCGGCGTCGTGATCGACCGCGTGATTCCGCGCGCCGACCGGCAACTCTTCTGGCTCCTCGCCGGCGGCGCCGCCGCGCTCATCGTGTTCTCCGCGCTGGCGACGCTCATCCGCGGCCACATCCTTCTCGCGCTGCGCACGCGCCTCGACGCGCAGCTCAGCACCGACTTTCTCGAGCACCTCGTGCAGTTGCCGTTCGAGTTCTTCCAGCAGCGCTCGACCGGCGATCTGATGATGCGGCTCGCCAGCAACGCCACGATCCGCGAGACGCTCACGAACGCGGTTCTCTCCGGCGCGCTCGACGGCCTCATGGTCGTGACCTATCTCGCGCTGCTGCTCGTCGCCGATATCCGCCTCGGCGTCGTCGTCGCGGCACTGGCGATCCTGCGCGTGGCAATCCTCGTCGGCGCACTGAAACGCCGGCAGCGGCTCACGTCCGAAGCGTTGCAGGCGCAGTCCGCCGCGCAGACGTACGAGGTGCAGCTCCTCTCCGGCATCGAAGCGCTCAAAGCGTGCGGCGCCGAGCGTCGTGCGGTCGATTCGTGGTCGCACCTCTTCGTGCGCCAGCTCAACGTGAACCTCTCCCGCGGACGGCTCGACGCGCTCGTGCAGTCGCTGCTCGACGCGCTGCAGATCGCGTCGCCCGTCGCCATCCTGCTCTACGGCGGCACGCGCGTCATGAGCGGCGAGCTCTCCCTCGGCACGATGCTCGGCCTGGCCGCGCTGGCCGCGGGATTCCTCGCGCCGCTCTCCGCGCTCGTCGCGAACGCCGCGCAGTTCCAGCTCCTCGGCAGCTATCTCGAACGCCTCGACGACGTTCTCTCCACGCCCGCGGAAGAACAGGGCCACGACCTGCCGCGGCCCGCGTCGTTCGCGGGGAGAGTGACGGTCGAAGCCGTGTCGTTCCGCTACGGCGTCCTCGTCGCGCCGGCGCTCAGCGACGTGTCGTTCGACCTCGAGTCGGGTGCGCTGATCGCGGTCGTCGGTCCGTCGGGCTCCGGCAAGTCGACGCTGGCCGGCATCGTCGCGGGCCTGCTCGTGCCGCAGTCGGGACGCGTGCTCTACGACGGCAAGCCGCTCGCCGGGTATCCGCGCGAATGGCTGCGCACGCAGCTCGCGTATCTGCCGCAGCAGTCGTACCTGTTCGGCACGAGCGTGCGCGCGAACATCGCACTGCAGGATCCGCATCTGCCGTTCGAGCGCATCGTCGAAGCGGCGCAGCTCGCGGAGATCCACGACGAGATCGTCGCGCTGCCGATGGGCTACGAGACGATCCTCGCCGACGCGGGCTCGTCGCTTTCTGGCGGACAGCGTCAGCGCATCGCACTCGCGCGCGCTCTCGCCAATCGTCCGAAGGTGCTCATCCTCGATGAGGCCACGAGCGCGCTCGACGCCGTCACCGAGCAGAAGATCCAGCGCAACCTGCGCAATCTGCGTGCAACGCGCATCGTCGCCGCGCATCGTCTCAGCACCATCCGCGACGCGGACCTGATCGTCGTCCTCGACGGCGGCCGCGTCGCCGACACCGGCACGCACGCGCAACTCGCCGCGCGCGACGGTCTCTATCGCCGACTTGTTGCCGCGCAACTCGAGAGCGCGGCTGAAGCGACCCCGGTCAACCCGCGGACGAGTCACGCCCCAAATGGGGTCGAGGCGAGGCTCCCACGCATTACCGCTCTGAAAGGAGACTCCCCATGAAAAAGCAGATCACCAGCAAGCTCCACCTCAGCAAGGAAACGCTCCGAAACCTGTCCGAACGCGACCTGTCGGGCGCGGTCGGCGGTGCCACCTACCGTTGTACGAACTACTGCGAACCGACGGGCGTCTCGGACTGCAATCCGTGCCCGACGGAAACGTGCCTCTCCGGCGGAAGCTGCCCGACCGGCGGCGCGAACTGCTGCTGATTCTCACTCCCACCGCCCTCTCCCCGCGTCTGCGGGGAGAGGGACTGGCGAGGGGAAACGATCGTTCCGTCATGTGGCAGCCCATCACCGACCCACGCACCACCAGCGAATGCTGGACGACGATCCGCGAGATCGAGCGCGCCCTCACCGACTCGCTCGAGAACGGCTCTCGGCGCAATCCCGCGATGGCGGGCGGCGACGCCGGCATCGCGCTGTTCCTCTCGTATCTCCACGCCAGCGGCACGAGCGAGACCGCCGGCGACCACGCCCTCGAAGCCCTCGGCATGAGTCTCGGTGCACTCGCCGAGCGCCGTCTGCTGCCGACGCTCTACACCGGCTTCTTCGGCGTCGGCTGGGTGGTCACGCATCTCACGCGCGAGCTGTTCGAAGGCGACGCCGATCTCGCCGCGGAAGTGGACGAGGCCTTGCGGCATCTGCTCGCGGAGACCAGCGGCTCGGTTCCTTTCGAACTGATCGGCGGCCTCGCCGGCTACGGCACCTATCTCGTGGAACGCCTCCCCGATCCCGGTGCCGCTACGCTGCTCCACGAGATCGTCAACAGGTTGACGAGATCGCGCGATGCGTCCGGCGTGTGGTTCTCGGATCCCGCATGGCTCCCCGACTGGCAGCGCGAGCTGATGCCGGCCGGCTATCACAATGCCGGTGTCGCGCACGGCATCCCCGGCGTGATCGGCTTCCTCGCGGCCGCATGGCGGGAGGGTTTCCGCGATCCGCGCATCCCGCAACTCGCGGCAGACGCGGTGCGCTGGACGCTCGCCCAGCGCGACGATTCGCTCGAAGGCTCGGTGTTTCCCGCGCACGTTCCGCCGGATGGCGATCCGCGTCCGACACGCACCGCATGGTGCTACGGCGACCTCGGCATCGCGGCGGTGTTGCTGTCCGCCGCACAGAGCTTCGAGCGCGACGATTGGCGCGAGCACGCGCTCGACATCGCCCGCGTCGCCGCGCGCAGGCCCTTCGAGGACACCAAGACCGTCGACGTCGGACTCTGTCACGGCGCGACCGGCATCGCACACATCTTCAATCGCGTGTATCAGGCGACCGGCGATGAAGAGATGCGCGATGCGGCGCATCAGTGGATTCGCCGCGCGCTCGCGCTGCGGCGTCCGGGCGAAGGCGTGGCGGGCTTTCTCAGTTGGATGGTGATGCCGCCCGCCGGCGGCGAGTGGGTCGCGGACCGCGGCTTTCTCACCGGCGCGGCCGGCATCGGCCTCGCGCTGCTCGCCGCGGTCAGCGACGTCGAGCCGTCGTGGGATCGCGTGATGCTCGTCTCCGTACCGCCGGCTTCCGTCCGGCACGAGGTTCTTCCATGAGTGAATTCACGACCAACGACCTGGTCGTCATGCGCACGCCGCTCCTCCCGATGGAAGAGTTGCAAGGACTTTCGCGCGAGCGGTTGCAGGAGCTCGTCGCGCGGCCGGAGATCGCGGAGGCGATCTTTCTCGCCTCGCCCGATCTCGCGGCGAGCATTGAGCAGTGGCTGCGCGATCCCGACTCGAAGAAAGGACGCCGCACCGAGCTCGGACTCGTGCGCTACCTCGTGCGCTCGGCGTCGCGGCCGACCCCGTTCGGCCTCTTTGCCGGATGCACGGCAGGTCGCATCGGTTCGCGCACGTCGCTTTCGCTCGCCTCGCGGTCCGCGTACCGGCGGCACAGCCGTCTCGACATGGATTACCTCTTCGCGCTCTGCGAGCAGCTCGTGCGCGACCCGCGGGTCCGCGCGGAGCTGCAGTTCCGTCCGAACAGCAGTCTTTACGAAGCCGCGGGTCGTCTGCGTTTCGCGGAGTCGCGCGTGCAGGGGCGGTTGCGTTCGTATCACCTCGTCGCCGTCGACGCGTTCGACGCGCTGCGTGACACGCTCGCGCGTGCGGAAGAGGGCGCGACGCTCGACGCACTTTCCGCGGCACTCGTCGACGAGGAGATCACCCGCGAAGAGGCGGACGCGTTTCTGCAGGACCTCGTCGAGAACCAGTTGCTGGTGGCCGATCTCGCGCTGCCGGTGACGGGCGAGGAGAGCCTGTTGCCGCAGCTCGCGCCGTTTCCCGCGGTGCACGCGGTGCTGTCGCACGCGGAACGCGCGCTCGCCTCCATCGACGCCGCGGGCGTCGGCGCATCCACGGACCAGTACCGCGCCATCGCGCAAACTCTCGAGCCGCTCGGCGTGCCGGTCGAGTTGTCGCGTCTCTTCCAGGTCGACCTCACCAAGCCCGCGTCCGATCTCATCCTCGGCGAGCCGGTCGTCGAAGAGATTCTGCGCGGCGTCGACATCCTCCATCGCTTCTCCCGTTCGCGCTTCGAACGCTCGCTCGACGAGTTCCGCTCCGCGTTCTCGGAACGCTACGGGCCCGATCGTGAGGTGCCGCTGCTCGACGCGCTCGACGAGGAGAGCGGCATCGGCTTCGAGCGTTCCGGCAGCGCGGGCGCGGAGGCGTCGCCGCTGCTGGCGGGGCTTCCTTTCGCGTCGCGCCGCGGGCGCAGGCAGCTCGGCTGGGGCAACACCGAAGCCGCATTGCTGCAGATCCTCACGCGCGGACTGATGGACGGCGCAATGGAGGTCGCGCTCACCGCCGAGGACATGAAGCTGCTCGAGAATCCGGACCGTCCGCCGATCCCGGATGCGTTCCACGCGATGGCCACACTCGCGGCGGCATCTCCCGATGCCATCGGGCGCGGCGACTATCGTCTGCTGCTGCACTCGGCGATGGGGCCGTCCGGCGCGCGCATGCTCGGACGCTTCTGCCACGCCGATGACGCGATTCGCGAGGGCGTGGCGCGGCATGTTGCGGCCGAGGAGGCTTTGCGGCCGGAGGCGGTATTCGCGGAGATCGTGCATCTGCCCGCGGGGCGCATCGGCAACATCCTGGCGAGGCCCGTGCTCCGCGACCACGAGATCGCGTTCCTCGGGCGTCCCGGCGTGCCGCGTGAAAAACAGATCGCACTCGACGATCTCGTCGTGACCGTGTCCGGCGATCGCATCCAGTTGCGCTCGCGCACGCTCGATCGCGAAGTCGTCCCGCGTCTCAGCACGGCCCACAACACGATGAACGAGAGTCTCGGCGTGTATCGCTTTCTCGCGGCGATGCAGCGCGCGATCGGGATGCAGTGGGATTGGGGACCGCTCGAGGTCGCGCCGTTTCTGCCGCGCATCGTGAGCGGGCGCATCGTGCTGTCGCGCGCGCGGTGGCGTCTGGCGGCGCCCGAGTTTCGTCCCATCGCGGAAGCTTCGGGCGCGGCGCGGTACGAGCTCGCGCAACAGTTTCGCGCGACGCATCGCATGCCGCGCTACGTCCTGCTGACGGACGGCGACAACGAGCTGCTCGTCGATTTCGACAACGCGCTGATGCTCGACGCGGTGTTCGACGTCCTGCGCAAACGCGAGGAGATCGTGCTCACCGAGTTGTATCCGGAGCCCGCCGAATTGTGCGCATCCGGGCCGGAGGGACGGTTCTTCCATGAGCTCGTCGTGCCGTTCACGCGTCGCGCGGCGACGCCCGCCGTCACGGCGCCGTCTCCACGTTCGTCCATCGCGCGCACGTTTCCCCCGGGATCGGAGTGGTTGTACGCGAAGTTCTATTGCGGCACGGCGACCGCGGACCGCGTGCTTTGCGAGGAAATCGGGCCGCTCGCGTTCGAAGCCGTCGCCTCGGGCGCCGCGCGACGCTGGTTCTTCATCCGCTACGCCGATCCGCAGTGGCACATCCGCGTGCGTTTTCATCGCGCGTCGCCGCACGTGCGCGAGATGCTCGACGCCGCGGCGCAGCGTCTCGTCGAATCGGGCACCGTGTGGAAAGTGCAGTACGACACGTACGAGCGCGAAGTCGAACGCTACGGCGGCGCGGATGGCATCGAGTGGTGCGAGGAGATTTTCCATCGCGACAGCGAAGCCGTGATCGCGCTGCTGTCGTCGTGCAGCGGCGATGCGGGCTCGGACCTCCGCTGGCGTTTGATGCTCGCGGGCATCGACGCACTCTTCTCCGATTTCGGTCTCGACGTCCCGGCCCGCCTGCGTCTCGCCGAATCCGCACGCACGTCGTTCGCGCGGCAGTTCCACTACGACGCATTGCGCGATCGCCTGGCCGATCGCTTCCGCTCCGCGCGCGGCACGCTCCTCACCGGCCACGAGGTGCTCTCGCTGCGCTCGTCGCACATCGCACCGATCGCGCACGAGCTGCGTCGAATCGATCCGGCGCTCACGATCCTCCCGAGCCTCGTGCACATGTTCGTCAATCGCCTGAGCCGCTCCGCGGGCCCGGAGCACGAGCTGGTGCTGTACGACTACCTCGTGCAGCTCTACCGCTCGCGAATTGCGCGCGCGGGCAAGGAGCAACGCCACGAGCAGCGCGATCGCACCGCGGCCGGCCGCATCGCCCATGTGTGAGCAGAGCGTGGGCTTGCCGGCGTCAGTCGCATGAGGCGACCTGGAGAATCGCGCTTCCTCCGGCTGTCATGAATCGCGAACCAGAAGCACTTTACTCAAACTCATTAGGAGTGAGCGGAGACGCAGTTTCTTATCTGCGGTGGGAGGAGAGGGGTGGGGTTGGGGGAAGGAAACTGGTCGGGCAGGGGGGATTTGAACCCCCGACCACCTGAACCCCATGCTCTCGAAACTGTTGAACCATCTAGGGTTACCTCCTCGTACAGTCCTCTCCAGGCGCGCATTGTAGCGCCGTTTCGGTCGCGCATGGGTGCAGAACGCTCGAACCAGGCGCGCGGGGCTGATCAGGTTCGACGGCGGGTGCGCCGCGGCGGCTCGGGCTCGATGACGGGCGGCGGTGGCGGTGGTGCGAGCGGTTCCCCGCGCTCGATGCGCGTCTTCACCGCCTCCGCCCCCTTCTTGTAGACGGTGACGCAGAGGAGCTGCCCCGCCTCGTACAGCCCCCAGAAGCGCGTGCCGCGATACCGTTCAATGTTGAGCATTGCGCACCTCCGGAACCGCCTGGCAGCAAGCATCCGTCGCCACCCAGCGCAAGCACTGCGGACAGACCGGCGGGTCGAGCTGCCACCCTTCGACGTACGCGCGTTCGTCGCTCGCGCGCGTGCCGCAATCGGAGCACGCGACACCATCGTCCTCCGCGAGATCTCCTTCCGGGGCGAGATCCTTCCCACTCTTGAACGCGACTACTTCGGACATGACACACCTCGAATCGTGATTTCAGGGAGCGCACGTCCTCCTCTCCGCACATCCGCGAGCGCACCCTCGAGCGGCCGACACGGGCGCGCTGCAGAGCACTGCACGGTCGATCGGTGCTCCGCATGAAGCGAGCGAGAGATGCGACGTCGTGCCGAGGGCCGGATCGGCCGCGCGAGAGCGTTCTCGCGGTGGCGGGAGAGGACCGGGATGTGAAGGAGCAGGCCGGGAGGTCGTCAGTGAACCACGCGCACCTCGTCCGCCCCGCACGTCGGCGGCGGGGTCGCGCACGCCGTGCGCAGCGCAAAGGGCGCGGCCATGCGATCGCCATGTTGCAGCGGATACGTGGGGACTGCGCGGAGCAACGGCGACGCTTTCGCGGCGGTGAGACCGCGCGTGTCCGGTGCCGTTCCATCGCAGAACCAGATCGGCGCCGCCGGCGATGAGATGGCCCACCCGGCGAGCGTGAACGCCATCACGTCGGATGCAGCGGCACGGCTCGCGACCTGGACGAGTGATGCGAGCCTGCGGAGCGGTGCCCCCGCCCGCGCGTCGAGCACAGTGACCCACACCATGAAGTGGTCGAAGCCGAAGAGCTCCCGCACGAGCGCGGGCCGTGCGGCCAGCGCCGCGTAGCGTTCGGCCTTCGTGCGCCGGAAGTGCGCGAGCGACTCGTGTCCGCGATCGTGCTCGCCGAAGACGAGCGATGCGACTCCGGCATGCTCGATGACGAGGACGAAGTCCGGCTGCGGGAGCGCGATGCCGCCGGCGCGCAGCGGCAGTGGGCGATCAAGCGTCGTCGCCCAGTGGAGCCGCGCGTCAGGGATCGTCGCGAACGCGAACAGCAGGTCGTTGCACTCGCGTTGGTGCGCAAGAAACGCGGGCGTAGTTCGCGGCGCGAGCGTGAGCGGACGACGCGGAGCGCTGCGGAGGAGGAGCGAGGCCGTGCGCGCGGCCGGCGTGGCGAGCGCCTCCGCCGCGAGGAGCGCATGCGCGACCGTGAGCGCACGCCGCGTCGGTAACGCGTATTTCGGACGGCCGCCGAGCCGTGACACGTCCTCCCACGTCGTCAGCCATCCCGCCTCGGCGAGCGCGAGGAGCCGTTGCCCGACGCGCTGCGGCGACAACTGCGGGAAGACGGCGCGCCGCACCTGGTCGAACGAAAGAAGGCGGCAGCGCATGATCGCGAGGAGCACCGCGCGATCAAGTGGCGAAAGCGTCGAAACCTGTCGTCGCGTTTGACGACGGGACGGCTTTCGCGGCCGCGGAGCTGTAGGCGAAAGCGAGGATGCGGCGTTTGCGGCTTCGGGAAGCGAATCGCGCGCCATCGCCGGGCTGCGATCACGCGGTCTCGCTCGCGCAGCGTCCGCGGCTCCGTGCTCCGACTCTGGATCAACCGCCGAATCGGTCATAGGCTGAAGAAAAAATACCGAACGTCACATGCTAGGCAGACGTACCCCGCCGCCTCTCCGCATGGCTGCCCGACCGCGCAGGCGCTGCGCGCGTCCGATGGCATCCAGACGCCACAATGCACGCGCACGCGGTGCGTCAATCGCGTCCCGTGCGTCGTGTTCCGGGCGGCTCGTTCGGCACCATTGACCGCGCTTTCCCCCGCCGTCCGTGCCGCGACCCGTGCTCGTCATCCGCGAACTCGATCAGCTCGCCCGCCGCGCGAAGTGGCGTGCGTGCGATCTCGCCGAAGCACTCGGCGTGAGCCTGTCGATGCTGAACCGGCTGCGCGCGGGCACACACGTGCCGTCGCGCGAGGTGCTCGGCGCGATCCTGCGGTCATTCGGCGAGCACGCGTGCGTCCGCGAGCTCGTGCTCCATTTCCTCGAACACGAGCTGCCGGTCGCGCGCAGTGGGCGCTTGGACGCTGCACCGACTGCGGCGCGTGTGATGTTTGACGAGCTACGCGAGCTCCCGCCAGCGGCGCAGCGGGAGCTTCGCGCCTTCGTGGCGCAGTTCCTCCGCCGGAGTCTCACGATCGGTCGCGGTCTCTCCGTCGTCGCCGATGCGGCCCTGCTTCGGGACGTGGCCGTGTACGTGCGCACGGCACTCGATGCGCAGGGTGTCGCATCCGTCGTACTCGCGGGCAACGCACGCATCAGCGCCTCCCAGCGTGAGGCCGCGCTCGCCGCGCCGCTCCTCGTCGTCGAGCGTGTCGATTTCATCTCTCCCACCCTCCGCGCGCTTCTTGAGGCGCGTGCGGCAGTGCGAAAGCCGGTCGTGGTCACGGCAGTCGCCGCAACGCAGGTGCCGGGCGACCTTCTCTTGCTCTCCATCCCTTCCCCGCCTCTCCATGCCGCAGCGTGACCGCGTGACCATTCGGATCCTCCAGCAGCACGGTACGCCGCCGGATGGCATGACGACCGTCCGTGTCGATCTCGGTGAGTTCTTCGACCACGTCCGGCGCAACGGTCGTGATCCGGCGCTCCTCCTGCTGGCGATCCGGGCGCTCCGGCAGCGTGGTGGCGGACGTCTGCAACTGAGCGACCTCGCGTGGATGCTCGGCGCACGACCTGCGCGTCTCCGCACGTGGCTCGATCAGCTCGCGCGGGCCGGGACGCTCGTCTACGACAGCACGAACGGCTCGATCGACGTCGAACTGCCGGAACCGGACGTGCTCACGTGGACCGACGTGCATCCGCCGCTTCTGCCGGTCCGGCACGAGCTGCCGACGTACTGGTTCCTGCACGTCCTGCCCCGTGTCGGGCGCACAGGCTTCGTCGTCTACCTCTACCTGCTGCACCGTGACGGCACGAGCGCGCCTGCAACGCTCACGCTCCCGGCGCTCACGCGCGATGCGGCACTGTCGACGACGCTGCACGCGTGGTGGCACCTGCGACGACTCCGCCGGTTTGGACTCGCGACGCGTGATGCCGAGCACGATGCGCTCATCGTCTCCGATCCGCCGCCGCTGACGGCGAACGCACGGCGATGGCTCCGCAGGAAGCGTCACGGGGACATGTCACGGCCGTGGGCGTTGGCGGCAGTGGTGGTGTTCACCGTCGTTCTCGTGCTGACGCTCCTCATTGTCCGTACCGGCACACGCCCGTGATCGCCCTCCGGCACAACACGACGCGGACACGGACGCTTCGGGGCCTCCGTGACTTCTACCTCGCGCGCGACCGGTTCCTCCACGAGCAGCTCCGGCGGCATGGCCTCGGCCTGCCGTTCGCGACGTACCGTGGGCCGGACGGCGCGGACATTGTCTGCTGGCTCACCCCCGATGACCTCCGGCAGCACACGCTCGTCCTCGGCGCGACCGGCTCCGGCAAGTCGTCGCTGCTGGAGCAGATCGCGCGAGCGCACTTTCAGGCCGGGCAGGGCGTCGCGCTCCTCGACCTGCACGGTGATCTCTTCACGCGGGTTTCCGCGTATGCGACGGAGCGCGGGGTGCTCCGGCTCGCGGTGCTCGACTTCACCCGCCCCGATACCCTCCCGGCGTGGAACCCGCTCGCGCCGCTCGCCGACGTCGAGACATCGCGGCACGTGAATCTGCTCGTCGGCGTCCTGAAGCGCCTGTACGCATCCGAAGAGGCGGCGTCGTGGGCGTGGGGCGTGAAGGTCGAGGAGATCATCCGCGCGACGCTGCGCGCGCTCATCGAGAGCCGCGTCCCCGCGACGATCATCGACGTCCGGTCGTTCCTCCTCATCCCGACCGTGCGGCGGGACACCCTCGCGACCGCGAGCGCGGAATCGCAGCACTACTTCGCGCACCGCTTCGGCGCGCGGGAGGAGATGTACATCTCGGCGGTCTTAAACAAGCTCGACCCGTTCCTCGGATCGCTCGCGGTGCAGCGTTTCTTCGGCCGCCCGACCTCGACGTTCGACCTGTTCGCCGCCGTCGATCAGCGCGCGACCGTGCTGGTGAACCTCGCGCGGGGCCATCTCGGCCCGACGGCGGACGTGCTGGGACGGTTCCTCGTGAACGCACTCCAGCTCGCGGCCCTCCGGCGAGAGCGTCTGGCACCGCCGGATCGCGAGCCGTTCTCCATCCTCCTCGACGAGGCGCACAACCTTGCGGCACCGGAGAGCGGATTGGAAGAGCTTCTCGTCGCGGCGCGCAAGTACCGCGTGTATCTGACGCTCGCGGCACAGGGTCTGTCACTCTTTCCGCCGCGTTTCCGGCCGCACCTCCTCGGCAACACTGCGCGGCAGTTCTTCTTCCAGATGCCGTTCGTCGAAGCACGGACGCTCGCGCCGGAGATCTTCGAGCCGCTCGGCACCGTCCGGCGCGAACCGGTGCGCCCGTACGACGATTTGAGCGATCCGCTGCTCACGCCGCCGGAAGAGCTGGAGGCGCGTACGCAGGAGCTTGCGAACCTGCCAGTCGGCGCCTGCTACTGGCTGCTGAAGCGGCGGCGGTTCAAGGCACGGAGGATTCAGGTGCGTCGCCTATCGGCGCTGCCGAGTGCCGCGATTGCTCACGAGGCGGCAGATGCATGAGCCGATCGACAGGCCAGTCAATCTGACGCCGAGTGATGCTGATGCCCGCACTGCGCATCTTGCGGCGTACGCAATCGCCCGAGACGTGCCGCTTGCGCCACTACAGTACCCGTCGCTGGAACATCTCGACGACGCCATTCGCGCCGCGATTGATCGACGCGAACAGTTGCAGACAATCAGTCCCACGACGGCCGCATGGGCCCGTGCCTCCTACCGGCGTTTCCGAACGTTCCTTGCGGCGCACGAGTCCCGGCAGCGGTTCCTCCGTGGGGATCTTCAAAGCCAGGTGGCGGTGCTGGAAGACTGGATCATCGCCATGCGAGGCCGAGGCATGCAGCGCGGGGGCATCAACACCACGTGGCGCGGCCTCACGGCCGCTTTCCGATGGCTCACGCGCTCAAGCGGCATCGTGAATCCGCTGCGGTTTGTCGATGCACCGAAAGCCGGACGGCCGAATGTGTCGTTCCTCACGCGCGACGCCGCGGAGGAGGTCTGGCGGTTCGTCCACAATCGCCTGTGGCGATCCGAATTCGAGCGATCCCGCAATAGTGTTGTTGTCGGGCTCATGCTGCTCGCGGGCCTCCGGCGCGGGGAAGTGCTCCGCCTCCGGCGCGGAGACGTGAATATCGTGACAGGGGCGCTGCTCCTGCGCGGCGCGAAAGGCCGCAACGGTGGGCGGACCCGGATGGCGCACATGCCGCCGCAACTGCGCGCGGTGGTGGGGGAGTATCTCGACATCCTCCGCACGATGGCGCCGCGGCGTCATCCCGAGCTGCTGACGTCGGCTCGAAACGCGCCGCTCTCCGCTGGCGCGATCACCCGGCTGTGCGCGATCATCTCTCGCGAAAGTGGGATTGTGGTTGCACCACACATGCTCCGGCACTCGTACGCGACGCTTCTGCGGCAGTCAGGCGTTCCTGATCGGATCGCGATGGAGCTGATGGGACATGCTGACTTGCGAATGCTCCTGCGGTACTCACATGTCGAAGCGGAAGAGCCGCAGCGCGCTGCCGACCGACTTCAGCTCGGAGAGTAACTTCCCGCGTCCGAACGCGTCCGCAGCGCCAGCGCGCCGCCTGCGGACTGTGAGCGCGTAAGCAGTGTTAGGGCACGTCTACGTATCGGATCGGGTGGGTGCGACGTCATTCCTGCGCGACGCGAGCGGCGTGCGGCAGCGATCCGCTTCCTCCGACTGGAGGTGGTCGGCAGTTGCTCCGGTTGCGACGCAACAGAGCGAGCGTTCTGGCGAGAGCGGATCTGCCGCGAACTCCCGCAGCAACTCGAGGTACGCGAAGTGGGTAGCCCACCTTCATGTCGTCAGCGCGACTTAAATAAGTCGCGCGGTTGACATTCGTCCCCAGACTGGGAGAGTACGTCTATGCATGATGAGGAGATCAACGAGTACATTCAGCTCGGCCTCGCGAATCGAGAGATCATCGAGCTCGCCCGGAACTGGTGCGCGCATCTAGAAGTGGCACAGACGGGTGGTGTCGGACTGATCGAGCAGGAGACCGGTCTTCCCATCGGAATGCGGTCGTTCGTCTGTAAGCACGCGACAGGTACGACGATCGGCGCCATGGACCTACGCCATGTGGCGCTCCACTTCTATGACAACAACTGTGACGGGTGCCCGCACCGGGCACCCGTTCGCCTGCCGAACCTTACGCAGATTGTGTCGGAGCGCGATCGCGCGGCCGCCGAACAGGCGAAGCGAGAACAGCACGAAGCAGAGGTGGCGGCGCAAGCGCTCGCCGCGCGGCACACCGCTCGTCTGGAAATCCGTGATGGTGCGAAACCGTCGACAGTGGGCATCATCGATCTCATCGCTGAGCTCGACACCGAATACACCGAGGATGCGCATGCGCGTCTCGGGAAGCTCGCAGCGACCGTACCGCAGCAATTCGATGCGAAGGTCCAAGGACTACTTCTCGCACTCATTGACGCCGGCGGTGAGGGGCGAACACGGGCTGCGCTCGAGGCACTCGTGCGCACGGATGTGCCACGGCAGGATCTCACGGCCGCCGCGCTTCGGGCTCTCGCGCGGCACGAAGGGGTAGAGCTGGCGGGGGACATTGTCGCGGAGCACCTCGACGCGACACACGAGGAGTTGATCGAGGCAGCGCTGCCTGCCCTCTTCGTGCTCGCGAGTCCCACTCGCGAGCCATTCGCGCCGCGCCTTGCTCCCAAGGTCGCGGCGCTCCAAAAGGCGTACACGCTCTACCCGAGCGCATGCGTTCGCGTCCTGCAGAAGTTTTTCGCCACCGACCATGAGCTGACACGTGTCCTCGCGGCCGGCAGTTGGGAGGTTCTCATCGCTGTCGATGGTGATATCGGGCCGCGCATCGCACCGGACGCCATCCATTCGCTGTCGTTACGAGACGAGAGACTTGGCGTTGTTGACGGCGCTCGTCGGGCAGCGTCGTACGCACTCGCCGAGGCCATGAAGCATCGGACGGGAGAGATGGATGCGATTCTCCAGGACGCCTACGCGCGCGGCATTGCGCGCGATGTGCTCCTCGACGCCTATGCTGAAGTCTGCGCCGTGAACGATGCCCGTCGCATCGGGATGCCAGCGCCGATGGACGCCGTGCGGCTTGCGTTCTCGCGATTGTCGCAAGCGATACTGGAACCGAGCCTCACGCTCGACGAGCTCCGCACAATCTTGAACTTTCTGCGCAGCGAAGCGAAGGGTCGGGACGATCTTCTCGTGGAGAACGCCGGCGCGCTGCTCGGAGTCCTTGCGCTCCTCATCGACAGGATTGATGACCTGAAGACCGCAACGAGTCCGCTCGCGATCGGTACACCCGATCCGCTGACTGCGCTTGAGAAACGGAGCCGTCTGACGCTTCTGGGCGGCATTCTTAATTCGCTCTCATCGCTCCTCGGGCTTGCGCTCAAGACGGACCTCGCAACGGTGCTTCCGCTCTTCAAGGATGTTCTCGACAATACGCCGCCCGAGAAGGAACACCTCAGATCCTACGTCGTGCGGATGCTTACGGGCGCAGCACACGACCGCGCCGCACTCGTGGATCTCCTGCCGTATATCTACAGTGCTCTCGCCGACAACTCCCAGCGCGTCCGCGCTGCCGCCGTCGCCGCGTACGGGGTGATCGCAAAGCATGGCATTGAGGATCTCCCGCCCCTTCTCAACGAGCTCGTGGCCGGTCTTCTCCTCGACCCCTACGTCATCGTCCACCTTGCCGTCGTCGAGGTGCTCAAGGAGCTACGCCTTCCAGAACCGTATCGCACGACGGCGATCGCGTCACTCGCACAGCTTGTACACGTGTACGGAACGACGTCGGGTAATCACTCGTCTACCCGAGCGTGCATCGAGGCGTTCACGACGCAATACGGTCGTCCGATCCCTGCAACGACCGCGGATCGACTCATCGCAATCGCACGTGGGATGGACCCCGATCAAGCGGTGAAGACCTTGCTGGACCTGGCGAGCTACATTCCGGATGAAGAGACGTGGGTCGCCGTCACAGCCGAATACGCGGCCGACCCAAACTTGTCGGAGTTCGAGAGACTCGATGCTCTTCGCGTATTGATGCGAAGCGATGTCATGCTCCTCGCGAAGCATGCGGACCATCTTCAATCGGCGGTTCTCCTCCGCCTTGCGGAGCTGCCCTATCCGAGAACCTTTGGAGACGACGACTTTCTCGAAGCCCTCGTCGAGCGGTTCATGCTCGCTGAGGCGTGGCCGGCGGCCCGTGCGATGCTCGCAGCTGCCGAACAGCGCTTCGGTGAAGCGACGCTCACACACGGCAGGCAGAAGGTCACGGCACGTCAGCTCGCGGCCCTCGATGTCGAGGAAGCGGAAGACCCCGACCAGCGCCTCGCTCTTGCTCGCAAGTGGCGCGAAGACCCTGCGAACGAAATTCTCGATATGGCGGCGGTCATCCAAGCGCGCTTCGATGGCCTTCTCGCCCTCGGCGCACGCGACGTGGCTCTGCTCACCACCGCGATCGACGCGGTGAAGGCAAGTGCGCCCTCGATCGAAGATGCAGCGATTCGTCGTGAGTACATGGTGTTCGCGCGCGTGCTGGAAGCGATTCAGCATCTCATTCGGTGGCGCGATGCGGCTCGCGGCGCCGAAATGGACGCTGACCGCTTTCGACGGGCTGCTGCACTCGCGGGTCGAGATATCGAGAAAGAACAGAGTCGGTTCGTCGCGGCCGGCGTTGCTGAACGTCTCACGAAGATCGCCGACATCGACGAGATCGACGCCGTCGCGACGGCTGCCCTCAGTGTCCGAATTCCACTTCCGCTGGCGAAGGACCCGTACCCGTACCGCCCGGGAACCCCGCCCATTGGAGGCATTGCGCCGAAGACGGAAGCTGCACAGGCGCTTTCCGTCATGTTTGTGCGCTTTGAATTCGAGGGGCGGCCTGTGGACGATCCCCAGGTAATCGCACCGGGTACGCTCCACGAGTTCACCGTTGACGCATCGCTTTCCGATTGGCCCGAAGGGGCGGATGCCATCGTCATCGACCCCTTGTCAGTCGTTCCTCGATCGTCTCACGAGATGCCGACGTTCACGCTCAAACGTCCATCGAGTCAGCCGTACCACTGGCGAGAGACCAGGCATCTCGTGCTGCATCATCCGCAATCGCTAGAAACCGGGCCTCTCGAGTTCCAGTACCGGGCGTACGCCACACCAGAATCCGAAGCGGCTGCGATCTCGCTTGAGGGTCAACGAAGTGTCCGCCTGTTCGCCCACGATCCGGCGATGCATCCGCAGACCGGCTTCGCGGACATCGACCGAAAGCTTCTGGCGATTCGAACCGAGGTGCGGCGGGCGCAAGTGCCGGAAGCGGACATCGCACCATTCATGCGAATGATGACGGCGCTTGGGTCCATCGCCGGTCGAGCGCTTTCGTCTCACCTCTTTCCGGGCGACGACTGGCCCGAGAAGCGTTTTCAGTCGGAGATTGGAGACAAGTTGCGTACGGACCCGCGCATCGGATCGGATCTTGAGGAGCATCCGGATGTAGCGGCGGGTTCAACGGACCTGTCTTACAAACGCATTAGAACCGAGTTGAAGGTGGAGGGCGGAAAGGCGGTGTCGGTCGACGATGCGCGCTCGTACTCCAGCCAAGAGGCGCAGTACGTCGCGGGCAGCGACCGGCGTCTCGGCATCATCAGTATCCTGGATTTCTCGAAAAAGGACTCGCCTCCTGGTCTCCCATCGAATGACATCGGTCTTCTGTCGATCGCACCTGCGACGGGTGGAGCACCGCTTCTGGTTGGAGTCGTTATTATCCGCGGGAATTTGCGTCGACCCAGCGACTACTCAAAGTAGCTCGGGACCTTCGCTCGGCAGGAAGAGCTCGAGTGGGCGCGAGCGCGACCAGCTCCCGGTGTGGGAGTGGCAACGGACAGGAGTGACCGAACGGACACGTGTTGCGCGACGTGTGGTTTGGGTGCTACACCATTTGTAGTTGTTGATCCTTGGCTCTTCTTCACCAATCGAGGATGCGAAGCGCGCACGCTGACGAAGCGTGCATGCGGCGTAGCACACGCGCGTGTCTTGTGGATGCCGATGTCCGAGTAATCGCGCGCTGACGGGGCCTTCCAATCAGGGTTAGCCCGGTGCGAACTGGCGTTTCGTAACGGATGGCTTCCGCTGCTCCTAAATCCTCGATCTGAGCGTTCCATGAGAGCGCCTCGGAGTGCATCAGCGTGGCGCACGCAGGCGTACTCCGACGGCCTGTGGTGATCTGTCGGTGGTGGGCATCCTCGAGCCATTCGTAACCCCAATCGCATGCATCCAGAGAATTCACATGATGCGTCAGCCTCTTCGCTTCCGATTACTCCATCAGCGCTGCAGCCTCACCAGCAGCGTCGCGTGCAACGTATGCGGCTTCCGCTCCTGAGCGATACGACGCCGGCGCTCCTCGATGAGCTGACCGCTCGCTTCGAGCAATTCCTGCGGCGGGTTGAGATGGAGCGGAGCCCAAGCACAATGAGCTGGTATCGGAACACGTTCACGATCTTCCGCCGATACCTTGAAGACGCAGTACCAACGACGCCGGAGGCGCTCCATGATCGTATTCAGGATCTCGACGCATGGAACCGGTGGAACCTCGCTCGCGGTGTGTCGCCTCTTGCGACGAATACGTACTGGCGCGGACTCCGCGCCTTCTTCAACGACTGGGAAGAGTTCGATGGTGCCCCGAATCCGTACAAAGCGCACAAAGCACCGGGGTTCCAGGTCCCCGTGCCGAAAGCACTCCCGAGAGATGAATGTGCGCGAGTGCTTCTGACCGCGACGAACTATCCCCGATGGACCTCGTTCCAGCGGGCGCGTGCGGCCGCCATGTTCGGCGTGATGTTGTACGCAGGTCTTCGAAAGAGTGAGGTGCTCGCGCTCGTGAATCAGGATGTGAACTTCCGCACGGGAGAGATCCTGGTTTCGCACGGCAAAGGTCGATACGGAGGGAAGCAGCGCCACGTTCCAATCAGCGACGAGCTCGGACGGCTGCTTCTCACGTACCTTCGTGAGCGTCGGCGGTATCATCTTGATCAGGCGCCCGAATTCTTCACATCCACGCGACCGGGTGGAGGCGTGGGCGCAAGTACCCTGCATTTCATTGTCCGCACGATTGCGCGCGCATCTGGCGTCCAGTTCTCAGCACATGCACTTCGCCATTCGTTCGTGACACATCTTCTGCGCTCGGGCGTACCGCTCTACATCGCACGAGACCTCGCCGGACATAGTCATGTCGAGACGACCCTCATCTACACCAAGGTGTTCCCGAAGGATCGGCATGACAGTATTCAGAGGCTGTCGTTCCGGAGGTGAGCTTGTGGCGCTGCGAGGTGGCTCTCCCGCACGGTGAGAGTGCCATCCTGTTATCGCAAGCGCACCATTCCTGAGGATAAGTTGGCGTATTCTAAGTGGGCCATCCCGTTTACGCTGAGTGATCACGGACGTACCAACATCGCAGGAGTTCTACACGTCGGCAGAGAAGCTCCTCTGTCTTGCGTGGGACAGTGCAGCAGGCTTCTTCGTTCATCTCGATGAGTTTACATCTCAAGTTGGCCCCGACGATGTCGAAGAGGACCAATACTGGGCGGCTGCGCAGACCAACCTCTTGAACGCGTTTGTGCTTCTGCAGCAGGCAGCCGAGTTCTTTCTGAAGAGCGAGATATGTTCGGTCAGCCCATACTTACTCATTAAGAATGATCCCTCAAAGTGGCCTCGTTCTGATGCGGGGAATGGTGTGCCATTTTCTAAGTTCAGAACCGTTGACGCAGAAGACCTACTAAAAATTCATTCCGTGGCGTGTGCGACGCAACTGAACGATGATCTGCGCCGCGAGCTGTCAGACATCCGGGAAATTAGAAACCGAATATCACACACGGTAGATAGTTCGCTGCGACTTACCGCGCTTGAGATCGTCACGACCACCCTAAGGTTATCGCATGCGTTCAGTAGCGGTCGAGCGTGGATAGAAATTGCGAAGCGTCACATTGACGCGCCGTTCGCTAATCTCTATGGGAACGATGATAACAACGTTGGCGTTGCGAGACAGTTAGAATCTGTACTGAAGCGTCTCGCGCCTGCCGATACATTAAAGTATTTCGGCTTTAACAATCGAGCCCGCGCATATACATGCCCCGGATGCTACTTCGGCTCTGACTGGTCAGAGTGGGACTATTCGCCAGAATTTGCGCAATTAACCCCGCTAAGAAGTTCGAAAGCCAAGAATGTTCACTGCATATACTGCGGCGAAACGTCATCAATCGTGCGCCGGAAGTGCACGACCGCCGACTGTTTGTCGAATGTTATCTCCACAGAGCATGACGCGTGTTTAAAGTGCATGCGGACACAATAACACCAGCCCATGCACTGATCATGAATCTGTCCTGCCTGTGGCGGTAGACGCAATGTGCACTTTTGCGCATTATGTTTCTGTACGCGGGAGTAGCACAGTGGCAGTGCATGGGCCTTCCAAGCCTGGTACGCGGGTTCGATTCCCGTCTCCCGCTCCACGAGGCACCGAACCATAATTCCGGGTGAGAGCTGAGGATGTCCATCTGCTTGAATCGGTCGACGAGGAGATGCGAAAAAGGATTAGAGACCTGCTTAGGTGGGCGTCATCATTTCGCACTGACTACTCTAGCGACGGTTTATTCAGATTCCTGCAGCGCGAGGCGTCGGAGTTTTTGAAAGACAGTTTCGTTTACCTTGAGGAGATCGCTGATACGACTGCGTCGGGCCGCCTGCGTGTCGCAGCGATTCTTCTGCGGGCACAGTTCGAGGGTACGGTCGAAGCGCGACTGCTTCTCGGAGAGAACAGCGACGGCGCTGTGCACGAGAACGTCATCATGAAAGAGGCGCACTTCTTCTGCGACGCCTATAGGAAAGCTATCAGCTTTCCTGATAATGACGCCGCCGCAAAAGTGGAGTTGCTCCAGAAAGTCTCGTTCGTGGATGAGCTAAACAAGAAATTTGGCTGGAAGAATCATCCGCGTCACTGGTCCGCACTGCCGACTATAGAAGGCCGCGCTAAAAAGACAGGCATGCTTGCGATGTACCGAACGTTTTACGGGGTGCTCTCATGGGACGCACACCACGTGGCGATTCCGAGACTGCAGAGGCGCGAGACGACAGATGACGCGCATGCTAAGTCGCTAAACTCGATCAAGCTAATGAGCACGTCAGCACAGATCTTCTTGAAGCTTATAGGCCGGACCCGTCGCTATCTCGCCCTTGCGGATGATCAGATCAATGAGCTGGAAGACCGCTTAAAGGACGTTGTCGGTGCAACGTCCCGATTAGCGGATCAATATCTGTAAGCGCGGCATTGCTGGCGTGGGAGCGCTAAGGCAGTGCGAGCGCACAAGCTGATGATGGTCATGATGATCGCTCGTCTGTGCGGGGGCTTCTGGATGGGATGTATCGCTTGCAGGAATGAGAGTTGAGACTTCCAAGCTGACTATGCGGGTTCGATTCCCGTCTCCCGCTCGCGATGGCGTCCAGACGCCACGGAACCTCGATCCGCGCTCAGATCCGGCCCTGCCGGAGTGCATCAGCGTGGGGCACGCTGAATTCGCGCATGTGCCATCGGTGAAGAAAGGCTCTCCCAAGCCATCACTTCCCATTTTCTGCCATGGCAAACCCCTCCGATCTCGCGTCTCCAGGCATTTTCAGCCTCGAACGATCGGATTCCACCGGAGCGACCGGCCCGCGGCCGCGCGCGCCGCGCATTCGACGCGTGCAGCGTCCAATGGTCCCGCCGGACGCGCAGCGTGTGGTGGAGGGCCTCGAAGGGGACTTCCAACTCTTTCTCCGCCACGTCGAGGTCACGCATCGCCCAAGCACGATCCGCTGGTATGAACACGCGTTCGCAGTGTTCCGTCTCTACCTCGAGGATGTGGAAGAGGTAACGGCGGAGAGCATGGAGGCGCGAGTCCTGAACCTCGAGGAGTTCACGGAGTGGAACCTTCGACGCGGCGTCTCGCCGCTCGCGGCGAACACGTACTGGCGCGGACTCCGGACGTTCTTCAAGGACCGCGCGCTGCGGACCGGCGCACCGAATCCGTATGCGGGGCAGAAAGCGCCCGGATTTCAGCCGCCGGACCCGAAGGCGCTCGCGCCGGACGACTGCACCCGCATCCTCCTTGCGGCCGCGAACTACCGGCGATGGGACGCGTTTCAGCGCGCCCGCGCCGCAGCCGTGATTGGCGTCATGCTGTACGCGGGCCTGCGGCGGAGCGAGGCGCTGGCCCTCCTCGTGAGCGACGTGAATTTCAAGACACGCGAAATCCGCGTGCGACAAGGCAAGGGGCGTTGGGGCGGAAAGCAACGGTTCGTGCCCATTCACGGGGAACTGATAGGGCTCCTCGGCACGTACCTGAAGGAGCGTGCGCGTCGGCGCGTCACCGACGAAGCGCCGGAGTTCTTCTCATCAACCCGAGCGACGGGTCCGATGGGGACAACGACGCTCTCCTTCATCGTGCGAACGCTCGCGCGCGCATCCGGCGTTCACTTCTCGCCGCACATGCTGCGTCATTCGTTCGTGACGCACCTGCTGCGCTCCGATGTGCCGCTCTACGTTGCCCGCGATCTTGCGGGACACAGCCATATCGAGACGACGCTCCTCTATACGAAGGTGTTCGCGAAGGATCGGCACGAGAACCTTCAGAAGCTCTCTTTCGAATGAACTTGTTGAGACGCAACGGTATTCGAGAGCGATGGCCGCCAAGGCCACAACTTGTCAGCGGATGGTCCGCGGCCCTTTGCGCGAGGGGAAGCGACGAATGCTGGGTGCAGGATCGGTTTAGGGCCACAAGGTCGCGGCCTTGTTCCCATCTTCAGTACCTTAGGAAGGATCGCTGAGAGCCTACTCGGTGTAACAGGAGACCCCCCAGTCCAGATCTGGGCGCTACCATATGACTTCTGACCAATACTTCTTCGTTAGAGAACGACTAGCCGCAGCGGCAATAAAAGCCTTCTCGCGGGCCGTCATATCATCAGAGATGATGTTGTTCGTATTGGCAGGATCCACGATCCGGGCAGTTGCTAGATCGTCTCTAAGGAAGTGAAGAACTGCCCAGACGTTATTCGCGACGTCGCCGCGCGGCTTCCCCGACAGAGCACGTAGCGTACATAGTTCCAGGTAGATCGATGGGAAGTCGAGCTGTTGTTCGGCACGCCAAATCTTCAGGAGTAGGATCTCCTCGCGACGGCCAGAACTTGTAATGAGCGCGATGTGTGTCTGAATGTTGGTCTGCTGCCACGAGCGGTGCTTACGCACATAGAGGCTGTGATCGGTAGTGTTGCCTGCCTGTTTCTTCGCGGGAACGAGATCGACACTGAATTTCCCGATGCTCAGACGTATAGACACGTTCTGTTCGCGGACTGCATATCCCTTCTGGCTGAACGTGTCCCGAAGACTCTCAAAAATCTCTCTCAACGTTTGGGTCGCCGTTGACGCGAGAGAGATAAATAGATCAGCGTCGGCGTCGCCATGCACCGCCGTGCCCTTCGCATACGAGCCAGAGAGGCTGAGATTGAGAAGGTGTGACCCTGCCCAGGATCGAATTGTCGCGTACACAGGAGTGAGTTGTTGAAGCACCGGGGCGTTCGGCCCGGTCGGGGCAGCGTACTTTGTGATAAGCCCGCGAAGATATTCGTCACCTGTACTCATGTGATCTGCGATCAGTGCATGTGCTCGGCTACGTCAGCAAGAATGCGGGCGCGTACCCAGGCTGCTGATCCTCCATGATCTGAATCTCGCGGGCCACCGCGTTCAGTTGATGCCCCAGGAAGCATGCGCCGCTCAGCGGCCCGAAGTAGAAGAGCATGACTCGGATCGCTTCATGCTCCTTCACAAATGCGCGTACCCGTTCCTTCGCATTGCGTGCGAAGGCCGTGACGTCGGCGGCGGACTGAAAGCAGCTAGGCCCAAGTTCTCGATCGGGACGGAGAAGGAGAAGTTTGTGTGCGGTTGGGCTTGTGCCCAAGTGCGAGCGAACATCATCTGTGAGCGGACCTGTGACGCTGATGCCAACCGCAACTGTTGACCCGTCTCCATTCGGGATTGTCTCGCGCGATTCCTCGATCACTTGAAGCTCCGAGGGGTGTACGTCGGTTCGCCACAGTTTTCCCTGCTGGTCGACCTCGACAATGAACCTCGCGACGTCGGAGAAGGTGTGGCCGAATGCAAACCACGCTGAGAGTCGGGCCAGACCGCGTGCGCGAATCAATCGCGGCGCCCCCCGCGCATTCAAGTCCGCTTCGAGTTGCAGTAGTTCTGGAAGCATCTGGTCGTTCCACGACGCCGGGTCGATTACGCTGTGTCCGCGCTTGTGCGCGGTGCCTTCGAAGTAGGCGCGCCAATCGAGCAGGAACTCCGGTGGGAGTTCGAACTGCTGCTGCTTCACTGTGGAGAGGTAGACCGTTGTTGCGGCTTCCTCCGGAGCGGCGTGGAGATCGTAGGCGTCCAGGAGTTCGCGGAGTTTTGCCTTATCGACGGTGGAACTGCCGGCCTTCACGAGCGTCCGGATGATCCCGACTCCGATGAGCAGCGCTGCCACGTCATGCTTCAGCCCGAGAAACTCCATGCGTTCCGTCACGCGCGCTTCCAACTCGTCGGAGCAGTCAAAACCCAGCCGAAACCGCAGTGTCCGCGCGAACGCTTCGAACTCTGCCGCGTCCAGTCCTAGATGCGCACGCCACTCCTCGCGGGCTTTGCCAACCGCCGACGCGGCGGAAGATGAGAAAAACTCCTCCGTCAGCGCGTTGTTCTGACCGCTGATGCAGCGCTTGACCGCGTCAGCGGCATCCCAGGTCCAGTTGGAGATCAGTCGCAGTTCCACCGGTCGACCCCTGGCCACGAGCACGCGCCACGACCGATGGAACTTCTGCAGGAGGCTCGTTGACGCCGCGGTCTTTTTCGCGAACAGGACGGCCGTCGAGTACTCCCCGCGGTGATCGACGTGGTACTTGATTTGGAGGAACTCGTCCGCTTCCGGGGCGAAAGCCTCGTGTTGGCTTGTGACATCATCGACAGCTCCGGCGTCCGGGTCTTCGACGGTGACGGTCTCGACGCGATGGCTCGGCATTAGGATTCGCAAAATGCGCTCCCAGGCTAAGAGATGCTGATAGTCGTCGCCAGCAAGCCGCGCTGCTACTTGGTTCGCCATGTTATGAGAGCGGAAACAGCGGGCCAAAGAGCGTGCGCCACGCTTTTAACGCGTCGCCATTCCGTCCGGTCCGCGAGAGCTGAATCGCCGCCGTGGCGGCGTCGCCGGCATCCCGCAAGGCTGCTTTCGCCTTCTCGCGCTTAGCGGCATCCATGCTGTCACTGATTGCGGGTCCGAGCCCTGCGGGGTCAGGCCATGTCTCATCGAGACGGTCCGCGAGCGTGTGAAAGAATCCTTGAATCTCGCGCGCGAAGGTTCCGCCGTACGGAGGATGGAGCACATCGAGGGCCATGACCTCGATGAGGAACGAAGGCACCATCGGCTTGCCGTGGTGGTTGTTCCAGTACTTCGTCATCCGAACAAGCGCCTTCCATTCACCGTCATAGGCGTCATTGGCCGCGACCGCCTTGTCATAGTGGATCTTCGGGTTCGTCTTCGTCCAGTCGCCGGTCTTCGCGTCGGGGATTTCGTAGTAGTCATTCTTCGCGAACGCCGGCACCACATCGATGCTCATGATCTCCTCAGTCTCATCGTCGGGTGCTGACACCCCGAAGTCGACGCTGACGGAGCGGCGCTGCGTCGTCACACGGTCGTCGCCGTACTTCTCCGCCAGTGCTTTTCGCACTGCCTCCAGAAGGACGGACGGTGACTTCGAACGGTAGTGCCGCTCTTTTTCGCCCATGACCTCGAAGATGTCGACATCCTTCAGCGGCTTCGTTTTCGTCCAGCGACGATACGAGCCGGTGAGGAAATCGTCGGCGATGTCGAACTTCGTGTCCATGTGCTCCCGAATCTCTTTCTGGCGGCGGGAGGCATCCTTCTGCTCCTTCTCCGTCAATTCGAGGCGGCTCTTGAACTTCGCGAATGCTTCGTCGATCGTCAGCATGGTCATTTCTTCCGGTAGTAGGTGGCGGCGGCGCCGAGGCCACTGGCGTCCATCGTGGTGCCGATGCTCTGGCGGACGAAACCGTCAGTTGATCGATACGTGGCGGCGGACCAGCCGAGTACGTCTGGACGGCCTGGCTTGTTATGAACGATGACGCCATAACGGCAACTGGACGGCCACAATCCCTGCTTGATGATGTGGTACTTGATCTGATCGGCATCGACCCAGAATGAGCCGGTCCCGCCATTCCATCCGTAACTGATCGAGAAGTCCCATCGCCCGACCAGCGCGTCGGTCTGCGGGTTGAACACTTCGAGGGTCACGGTCTCCAAGTGTTTCGTCTCAAGCCACTTCGCGAATCCTCGCTCGAGGATCGTCCAGTCCTCCGTGAGTTTGTCGGGATCGAGCCCGCTCCGCAGCACGATGTCCTTCAGGCACCGGAGCAGGTTGTCCGCGACATACGTGACGGAGTGCGTGTAGGTGTTGACGGTAACGAAGGTGCTCATGGGCGTAGAAAGGACTCCATGTTGATACTCGCGGCTTGAGCGGAGGTCGATGTCTCTTCGGCCGTCTCGTCCGGCAGAGTTGTTTCGCTGAGATCTCGCGCGGAAATACGTGCCGAGCGCTTCTTGAGGCTCGCTCGGACCCATTCGAGATCATCAGACGGGCAGGGGAGTGACATCTTCCAGCCGCCCCCGTTTTCCGCAGGCGAGTCGGGGATGGACGACTCGTTCGTCTTCGCTCCCTCGATTGCGTCCTCACCGTAAAGGCAGTAGATCCGTAGGCGCGGACCGTCGCCGGTGACGATGATGGGCGACGACTTCATGGCTTCGTCGGCGATGAGGGAGGATGCGACGCCTGCGACGCTGGCGAGTTCTGCTTGCGCCGCAGCATTCGACGGTGCAACAAGGTCGATGATCCGCTGCCAGGACTCGGTCGCGGCACGTGCAGGAATCGCGGTTACCTTTCGGGCGATCACAGTCATGATTTCTTGTCCTTCGCTTTTCGTTCCGCCTGCGCCGCCTTTGCCGCCGCGAGAACATCCGCGCCCGTGAGAAGCGCGGGATTCACGGCGACCTCTTTCCGGCGCCCGCACGCCGATGCGACGAGCTTTCGAATCTGGCGGCCATCGAGGCCCTCGCAGGCTTTCGCGGCCTTGGCGATGTCCGGGTCGTTCTTCAGCGCCAAGATCGGCTTATAGGCAGCACCCAATGCATCGAGCGTTGAGAGGATGATGGTGCGGCACGCCTCCGCGGTCGGGAGGCCGATCGTGCGCACGATGTCGGCGCGTGAGATGAGGGCATCGTCAATGGCCTGCGGAAAGTTGCTGGTAGCAATGAAGAGGAGGTTGGGGTGCGTGCTGGCGAGGTGGTCGAGCTGCGCAAGCACCGCATCCGTCGCGCGATGGACGTCGATCGGGTTCGCTTCCAGGCTCATCCTCGACCGGTCGGCGGCAAGTGTCTCGACCTCGTCGAGGAGAACGATGAGAGGGCTGGTTGCGTTCTCCGCGATCGTTTGCGCGAAGAGCTCCGTAACCGCCTTCTGACTCCGGCCAAGGGCGGAACTGGCGAGGGCATGTGGCTCAACTTCGATGTACCGAAAAGCTCCCACACCGGCGATGGCGTCGGCGATTCTGGACGCAAGCCCGCGAGCAAGTGATGTCTTGCCCGTGCCGGGAGGGCCCACCAACAAGATGATGCCGTGCAGCGGCACGAGGGCGCGATCGACGCGAGGCCGAAGCGTGAAGTTGAGAACTCCTTGCGCGAGCAGTTCATCTTTCAGGACAGAATCGACCACGATCGCGTTCCACTGCGCGTCGAAGCTCACATCAGGGAGGTGGCGACTGTCGAGGATTCCCTCGGCATCGAGGTGCCACGCTTTCGTGGAGGGTGTCTTGGGCGCGGTCTGCAACATCTAGGCGGTCTCCTTGGGGTAATTCTATACGCGTCGTACGCGTGTACGCGAACCGTGCGTACAGCGTAGGCAAATTTTTTTAGAGCGTCAACTGGTTTCCCGCTGGTTTGTAGAGTTTATCGATGCGGATGCGAGCGACCGCCGGGTTCACCTCGAAAATCTCGGCGAGCTGACGCGCCGCTTCCTCGCGGCGCGTCGGGATGATCTCCTCAGCTCCAAAGGTCCCCCGCGATCTGAGAAAGGGTCTCAGGGCTTCGGCAAGGAGCTTCCGGGGCATAAGGAGAGGCCCGATCGCCATATTCGCTTGGAGTTCCCACCAACGTCCGTCATAGCTTCGTTTGGGCGTCGCCTGTTCGTCTCGACAGAGTATCTTCTGCGCCTCCACATCTTGATTGTGGCCAAAGAGCGTGCTGTCGTAGTCCGGAAGCGCGAAGAGGTGGCTATGCATGAGTCCATGGCCGGCCTCATGGGCAAGGGTCGTGCTGACACGCCGTTCGGCGGCCCGGCTGTCCTCATCGGCGAGTGCCTGGGAGATGTGCATGCTCACCATGCCGTTTGCGCCGAATTTCGAAAAGCCGAGGACGCCCTGCGGCATATCCTCGAAGCGTAGAGACAACTTGAATCGTTTCTCGATGAACCGGTCGATGTTCACACGCTGTGGCGATGACGGGTAGTAGCCGAACTCGCGGAGCGCGTCTTCGCACATATGCTCGACGTCCGTTTCCGTGTAATACGGGCGGGTTCCGCCGCTCGCTTGGCGCAGGTTCTTCATCTACTTCTTGCCTCGGGTACCCTTGTTCGCGATCTTCAAGAGTTCTTCTGGTGGCAGGTCAACGATTTTCCGAAAGGCGACACCGAGCGCGGGATTCTCCGCTGTACGTCGCTTCATCTCTTCGATCGGAGGGCGGGTGTCGTACTGGCGAAGGTCAGCGACGGTCGTATTCAATGCGCGTGCGATGTGTGTCAGGGCATCTTCAGATGGGAAGCGCCGGCCAAGCTCGATATCGGAGAGAAACACAGGCGAAAGCCCCCCGGCTTGCTTCCCAAGGTCCCGAAGCGACATGTCAGCGGCATCGCGAAGCTCCTTGATCCGCTCTCCAAGAGTTTTCATGTCGTAAGCGTACGGAGCGTACGGCGGCTCTGTCAAGACTTCGCGGGTGGAACAGGAGGGCCATTGACGCTTTTGCTGAAAAGCGTGAATGGCCATCAGGTCCTCGCGATCTCTTTTGACACGCGGACGCGCTGATAGGTGGCGTCTCGCCGCTTGTTCGTCACCTGGGCATAGATCATCGTGGAGGAGATGCTCCGGTGGCCGAGCCAGTCCTTCACGTCCGCGGAGTCGACGCCTTCGTTCATGAAATGGACGGCGATGCTGTGTCGGAACACGTGCACATTCCGCCGCCCCTCCGGCAGGTTCGCTGCGGTCGCGTACCGCCGGAACAGGTAGTAGATCAGGGATGGCGAGATCGCCGAGCCCGGACGGCGGGCGCTCTGAAACAGAAAGCGGCCGGCACCGACGCTCCTTGTCGGAAGGTACGCCCGAAGCAGCGCGACGGTCTTCGGGTGCAGCCGATAGGTTCCCGGGATGCCCTGCTTCACGCGGCTGATCCAGATCGAGCGCTCGCGGAGCGAGATGTCGTCGATGCTGATCAAGGCGACCTCGCGACGCCGTAGGCCATGACGGTAGGTGAGGTCGAACAGCAGCCGATCTCGAAGATTCTCCTTCGGGATCGCGGCGAAGAACCGTTCGACCTCTTCCTTCGTTACGTAGCGGACGCCGGTCGGGCGCGTCGTCGGGACATTTCGTTCTGCCGACACAAGGCCGGAGAGTTTGACTCTTTTCAGCATTTTCGAGAGGGCGGTAGGGGGCAAGGAGGGGCACCGCCAGTATGGCGAACGCTTCGTGCCGGTGCACGTTTCGCCACGGTGCTGCTCCTGCTCGCCGGCATGCGCGAGCCGGCGCGCGCGAGCGAGCCGCTGCGACGCGATGAGTTCCCGGAAGCAGCATGGCGCCGTGAGCGCGACGACGCGACACCACCCGTCGTCGTGAACACCAATCGCACGGCCGCGTGCTATCCCCTCACCCGGCCGAAAACGAGGCGTCGCGCGGTCGGGAAAGGCGGTCCACCCTGCGCGTCAAACCCGACCGTCCGGCTGACCGTGGCGCAGAACGCCTGCGATGGTGAGGCGGTGCGGGTGTCGTGGCAGGCGTCGGAGCCGAACGCGCGCGTCCATATTCAAGGTGTCGCCTGCGATCTTCCGGCTGCAGGATCGACAACGGTCATCGCCCGAGCCGACCTGACGCTCCGCGCGATTGCGACGACGTGCGGCATTGGCCCGGAGGCAACCGCATCGGTCGCGACCATGCCCCCGCCGCTGATCACGAGCTTCACAGCGGAGCACGAGCGCCTCGCGCCATACGCCGCGACCACGCTCCACTTCAGCTACGAGCACGGAACGGAATGGGCGATCGCGGGCGCACACCCGCTCGACGAGCCGCTTGCAGGCGTGAGCCCGTACGGTGGAAGCGTCCGCGCATGGTTCGAAGGCGTACCTGCGGCGCCGGTGCTCACGGTTGCCGGTCCGTGCGGCACCGCGGTCGCCGAGACGTCGGTCAAGACGTGCCCGCCGAGCTCGCCGCCAATCGAGATCGGCCACGCCTCCGGACGTGTTGCGGCGGGACAGACGCAGACATGGCTCCTCCTGCTGGCGCCGGAGGTCACCCAATGGTTCGCCTTCACCGACAACGGCACCTTGAGCCCGGCGACGGGCGGGAGGTCGGCGAGCGGCGAGGTCGAGACGGTGTACACGCCGGCGCGCGCAGGAGAGGCCACCATCCGATTCTTCGCGGATGACGCCTGCGGCATCCGCGGCTATCAGACGACGCAGACCGTGTGGAACTGTGCACGGCCGCTTATCGAGTCCTTCACGGCGGGGGCGACGACGCTCGACCGGGGGCAGAGCACGTACGTCTCCTACATCACGCAGGAACGGCACAGCGAATTCGCCGGCGCGGTGACGTCGTCGCTCGGAAATCCGATCGGCGGTGTCGTTCATCATCCGCATCCGGAGAACCGCCGCACGTACACCGCGACCAATCCCGGCACCGACGTCGTGACGCTCACCGTCGACACCCCGTGCGGCTCGGCGAGCGCGACCATGCAGATCGTCGTACGGTGATGGGTGTGCGTCTGTGGCCGCGGCCGGTGCAACGCCACCTTCTCGTCCCGCCAGTGTCTCTTCACGCCGGAGGGAGCGGCAACGTCCGCACGAGGACGTCCGCGAACGAATCCCTCACGTCGTGAAGGAGAACAGAAATGGCAGGATCGTTCGTCATCGAGAAGGGCAGCACTGGCAAGTACCGGTTCAACCTGCGCGCAGGGGGGAACTACGAGAAGATCCTCACCAGCGAGGCGTACGAGACGAAGGCGGGTGCGGAAGGCGGCATCGAGTCCGTACGCCGGCACGCGAAGGATGATGCTCGGTACGTCCGCAAGACGTCGAGCGACGGAAAGCCGTACTTCGTGCTGACGGCGACGAACGGACAAGTGATCGGCACGAGCGAGATGTACTCCTCGACTTCCGCGATGGAGGGTGGGATTGCGTCGGTGAAGGAGAACGCGCCCGATGCCACGGTGATCGACCGCACCTGAAGCGAACGCGGCGTCGCGCCGCACTGCGCGACTGCACGCGGCGCGCTGACACTCCGGCTCCGGGACGCCGGCGCAAGGTGCGGAGCGACTTCCACATCGAAACCGCACCAGGGGGCGCGCTACCGGAGCGTGAGCAGGAGTCCGATCGCGCTGCCGTGGAGCACGGCCACACAAGCGAACGCCAGCGGGTGTCGTCCGGCGAACGCGCGGAGGCGCGACGCGGCCGGCGCAGCGGCCGGTGCGGCCGTGAGCCCGCGAAGCTCGGCGAAGCCGCACTGCGGGCGGCGGCAGAGCACCGCGGCCACGCTCTGCACGCCGTCATCGATCGTGAGGAGCGACAGCCACGCGCCGCCGGACCACGCGTCGCTTCCTGCATGGGCGGCGCAACGCGGGCAGCGCGTGAGCGTCATGCGGTAGGTGTGCTGCTGCTCGAGCGCGATCATGCGTGCGCGGCGGCACGGAGCGCCCACGCGAGGTGGGTCCGGACGTGGCGCGTGGCTTCCGCAACCGGCAGGAGCAGGAGGCCGCGGAGCCACATGTACGTCGGCGGATCAGGCGCGTCGAAGATCCAGACGACGCCGAACTCGGTGCCGTCGTCGAGCGCGTCGATGTTGCGCACCGCGCCGACCGCTTCGCCGGAGTCCTCGTCTAGGATCACGTGCGTGTAGGGAGAGGCCATGGTGGTGGAGGTCAAGATCCGAGCGGGCCATGTCGGTGTGGGTGTGCACCGGTTATCAAGGAACGCGGCGGCGTGGATCGCACGCCGTCGAACGTGGAAGTCGTCCGCGGGACGAGCAAACCACGAGCACGCTGCGCGGTCCGGGAGTCGGTCGAAGTGAGTGCGGGCGTGAGATTGCACCAGAGCGCCCGCTCCCGATCGGGCCGACGCTACGCCGCGCCAGCCGGTTCAGAATCGTCGAGCGTCACCTTCGGGACGCCGTCCTTCTTCGTCCACGTGAGCATGTTCACCTCGTCCGCGCGGACTTCGGTGACGTACCGTCGCATGCCGTCCTTGTCGTACGCCCGATTAAGGAGCATGCCCTCGACGTAGATGCCCTGGCCGTTCGAGAGGTAGCGCTGGCAGATCTCGGCGAGCCTGCCCCAAGTGACGACGCGGTGGTAGTCCGTCACCTCCTTGTTCGCGCCATCGGAGGTCGTATCGCGGTGTGTCGCCACGGGGAAGGTCACGCGGATGCGCCCTGCCGCGGTGGTCGAGTGCTCGGGGTCGCCGGCCAGATGCCCAACGAGGATGACTTTGTTGACGCTACGCATGGGAGTGGGGTGAAGGCTGAGAAAGAACGCCGTCAGCGGCTGGCGTCTGAGCCGGTGCAATCTCACGAACCTCGCAGGGCCATCGTGGCCGACATGGACGGCGCCGGGCGGACTCGGTCGAAGTCGACGGCACTTCGACCGAGTCGTCGGCGTCGAGCGACGACACGTGCATGCTGCCCGCGCGACGGAGATTGCAAGCCATCGCAGGGCGCCGCCGCCCCAAGGTCTTTCTCAATTCATCACTCCCACTCCCATGGCCATCCAGCTTCGACTCCTTGGCAGCGTGACCGATGCCGTCCGGCGCCTGACGTACACACCCTCCGGCAAGCCGCGCTGCACGTTTGGCGTCCGCGTCGGAACGATCCGCACGCGCTACTATCTCGTGACGGCGTACGGCACGACTGCGCGGTTCGCGGACCTCTACCTGCGGACCGGGCAGCGGGTGCGCATCGAGGGCGCGTTCCTGCGCCGGGTTCCGTGCTTCGAGGGCGCGGTGCGCGCCGATACCATCCGGCACGTGGGCGCGGGCGGTCCGCCGCAGGGCACAATCGTCCGCTTCGTTCCGGCCGATTGCTCTCCTGCGGCCATTCCGGCGTCGGTTGCTGCATCCGCCGCTGACAGCGGCGGTGTAACCGCAGCGCTCGCGCGGGCCAGCTAACACAGGAAGCACAGCTTCCAGAAGCGTCGCAGGCAATCTCCGTCGCTTCTGACGCGATGGCTCGGCTACGAAGGGCCCGGCGACGGGTGCGCGTCGCCGGGCAGAAGCACGTGACTCCTACGGGTCATGCCGCGTCATTCGCCGCCACAACGAGGCGATGGATCGCGCAAAAGAGCCGCAACTGCCTCTCCAAATAGAGTTCCAGCCGCCCGTCCAAGCGGGGGACATCCAACAGTTGCAGATACTGCTTAACGACTTTCACGAGAAGTTCTTCTGCGGTGCTCGACGGTGTCCGCGCCGCAATCTTCCGCGCTTCTCGTTCCGGCCATGATTGCAGCCGGGGGCGAGCGAGGCGCCGGACGGCGCGCTGCACCATCGGCGGAGGCATACGTCGTTCCGCGGCGACACGCCCCGCTTCGCTCTCCACCACCTCATCGGAAGCAAGCTGCTCGTCCAACCACCCTTCGACGTCATCGATGATCCCCAGCTCCTCAAGTTGGCGGAGAATGCCTTCCAAGGGGGGACTCGTGACCTTGGCGGCACGTTCGAGCATCGCCGTCCATTCGTCGACCTCCGTCTTTGACTGTGAGACGCGTGCAAGCGCCCACTGTTGGAGCGCGGCGACATGCTCGCGCTTCGCGGCCGCCGCAAGGAGTTCGTCTGGGTGCTCGGGTGCTTCACCGTGCCCTACCGTGCGCGCGAGTGCGCCAGCAGTCTCGAGTGTCTGTTCCCACTCCGCAGACTCCCACCGCAAGAGCGCCCACTGATACCACTTCTCCAACGCAACGCGTTGGACGTCGCTGAGATCGGCAACGTCCAGGGAACCGAAGCGACGCCGATAGCGTCGCCGCAAGATTTCTGCAATGAGTTGAAGTGTCCGCGCGCGGATCGTCGGCAGCTGCACGCCGTTTCGCCGTGCTTCGCGGACGATGTGCGTATAGCGGGCGGTATCGCCACGGCGATAATAGTGGGAAGCAAGCCCGAGCCAGAGCGCCACCTCTTCCGGGTCGTTCTGCGGCGAACCCGACGACAACTCGGCGAGCGGTACACCCGCGGTAGGCCCATCCCACTCCACGCGCTCTTGCGTCTGCTGCGACCCGGCGGTGAGCCACGCCTCGATCCTCGTGTGCGGCGGGACGCGGAGTACCTGCACGTGCGCGCCGAAGTGCGTCCACGGATGTTGCTTCGGAAATACCCCCAGAAGACGACGTGACTCGCGACCGCGGTCGTTATCAGCCGCGAGACGAGCCCGAAGTTGCCCCAGGAGATCGCGCTCGTTGCGGTACTCGACTTCATGATCGTGAAGCCAGACGCGGACGTGTCGGGCGGACGCGAACACGCGGACGTGCTCCCCATGCTTCGCACGGAGTGCAATGAGGTGCAGCGCATCAAGCAAGACGGCCAGCGCCGCCGTCGGGATTCGCGTATCGCCTACGGCATCGCCGCTCTTTTCCACTGCGATCCACACCTCAAGCGCGCGGTGCAGCGCGTAGAGATAGTCCTCGTGCGACAGGCGTAGTTTCGACATTCTCGACGGTTTCGACGGTGCTCGTGTCGAAACACGGCCCAACAAGCGCTCCCGCGGTCGACGGCATATCCGCGGATGTGCATCCTCGATTTCGGCACCCAGTTTCAAGCTGACAGGTCGTTCACACCTATCAGCCTGTGGCTGCCGAACGACTCGGCTGGCCAAGCCGCACCACCTCGAAAGGAGTCACATTCCAATGAAGTGGATTGACCGACACAAAAGAAGCACATTAGCCTTATTTCCGTCAAGTTTTCGAGGGATGGCGCTCGCCTTCATCCCCATCTCCGAGCGCGCGGCGTTCGGCATCATTGCGGCCTGCCGCGAACGCCTGGAAGGCGACGCGCACGAGCGAACCAGCGACGTGACGGGCGTTCGGGTATGGATCTTTGAGACCCTCGACGGGCTGCGGATCATGCTCGTGTGCGAGGATGGCGCGTTCCACGTCGGCACGCGTGTTCCGGGCGCGGAGGTGCGCGATGCAGCGTGACACGGCCGTGGTGACCTGCCCTGGGTGCGGGACTGTATTCGTTGGCGCCGAGGGCTGTCCCGATCCGCGCGCGCATGAACGGCGAAGCAGAGCGCTGGACGCGGGACCGCTGTATGGCGGGCAGCTACGAGCGCAGTACCGCGTGGACAGCGACGCGCATCTCCTGATCCCGTTTCGGCGCTACGACGGCGACGTGCGAGAGTATGCGTGCCACGTCCCAGGCACCGATCCCATGACTGGTGCGCGTCTCCCGTGGCTGATCGCGCAGCCATTCCTCGATTGCGAGGATCTCTACTACGTGACCGGCCTGTCACCGAGCGCGTTCCAATCGCAGTCTGCCGGATTTCCTGGCAGGCTTCCGGGCGTGCGGCGCGTGAAGGTCGAGACGACGACGTTCCTGCGCGAGTTCGTTTTCGGGAGTATGGTGCGGCGCACCCGCTGGCGTCGGATGGCGCGCCGCGAAAAGAGCGCCCGCCATACCGCCGACTGCGGCGTGGGCTGCAGGAAGCAGCACCGCGCGCGATGACGGAACGAGCGGCGCAGGGTCACGTCGCGTTCGCGACGTGCACCTGCGCCGCTCGTTCCAAGTCGGTGGACACCTGCGCGAGGAGGAACCGCACACGCGCAGCGTGCAAGGCCGACGCGCAGGCGAGGACGAGGCGCACCGTCGGATCAAGCGCAAGCCTCCGCGCGTACCGACGCAGTTTCAGGAGGAGCTTCGCCGCGCTCACCGTTCCGGTCTCCGCCTCCAGCGCGTAACGCGTCCGCGCGATCGTGAAGAGGCAGTCCGGCCGGATGGGCACGAGCCCCTCGCGGGTGATGAGGTCGTGGGAGCGCCGCGGGTCCGGGTCGCGGAAGGAGAGGTCGGCGACGCCGTCCGGCTGGATGTCCTCGACGGCGTCGCCGTGCATCCGCGCGTCGAACCAGATGCGCGAGAGTGCGTCGGCGGCGAGCAGGCGGTGGCGAACGCCGGAGGTCTGGCCGGCGTAGTACTTCAGCGCAAGCTCCGTGTTGTTGTGCAACAGGCGCTCGATTGCGGGCGCCTCCATCCCGATGCAGCGGAGCGCATCCCGCGCCCGATCACGCGCGGGCGCAGCCTCCCGCAGAACGTCGCGCCACCGGTCGGCGGAGAGCGCGGTGGGGTGGATGCCCGTGCGCGCCGCCGCCGTCGCCTTCCCGGAGCCGATCGTGTAGACGAAGCACGTCGACCCGGAAAGGTACGAACTTTGGCGGCCAGCGAACCGTTCGACGACGCCGGCCCGCCAGAGCGCCGTGAGGCGCTTCGCGAAATACTGGAGGCCGTCGCCGCCCGCCACCCACGCGGCGGTGCGGAGGAGCGCGGGCGTGGACGCGAAGCGGAAGAGCGCCAGATCGGCGAGGACCGCGAGGTCGCGGTCCTGCAGCACGAGGGACGCGAGCGCGGGATCGCGGCGCAGGCGCGACACGGCCGCCATCACGCGCCGCCTGTCTGCCGCCGAGGGCGATGGCGGCGGCGGGATTCGCCGCGGCGCCCGGGCGCGTACGTCGGCGGCGGCACGGGTCGCGCGGGCGTCGCGACGGGCGTCTGCACCGCGCTGCCCGGCGTTGCCTCCGGCGTGACCGGTGCGGCGCCGTCTGGCGGGGGCACGATGGATGACGCCGCAGGCATCGGCGCGTCCGGACCGGCCGGGTCGTCGGCGGATGCACGGGAGCTGTCGAGGACGATCAGCCCGCCCGGCGCGTACGGCGTCCGCGGAAGGACGCGGCTCCACCAGTAGCGGTCGTGCCACAAACGGAAGTAGTCGAGGACCGGAACACCGCACAGCATCACGTCGATCGCCGGCGCCGGCAGGAACGCGACCTCGGTGCCGATCCCGTCCACTGTCACCGCGCCGGTGAACCGCGGGCGTCGGAGCGCGGCGGCCGCGAGGTAGCGGACCTGGTCCTGAAATCCCACGGGGTGGACGCTCTCGTGGGAGCTCATGACGGAGCTCGAGCCGCTCGTGTCCGTGGAATCGCCGCCGCCGAACGGCTGGAACAGCCGATCCCACGCCGCGTGCACCGCGTAGGCGTCCGACGTCGACTCGGACCAGCCAGACACCGTGAAGCGTTGCACGAGCCCGTCCGGCCGGATCTCGTGCGTGTGGAGCATCTCGTCCTCGGCGTCGGCGAACGAAGTCGGTCGGAACGTAATCTGGAGATTCGTGAGCGAGCGGAGCTGGTCGGGCAACGTCGGCAGGCCGACGTCCTCGAACTGGTTGCGCGCCTGGTGTGCGATAACGTAGGAGACGCCGAGGTTGCGCGACATCGCGAGGACACCCGGGAAGTTGCGGCGGACCCAGCGCGGCTCGTCGACCACGTACGTGAGCGGCGGCAGGCTCGCGACGTCCGGCCGCGCAAGGAAGAGCGCGTGGAGCATCGCGTGGAGCGCTTGGAAGGCTTGGCTTTTCAGCGTCTCGTCCGCGTAGCGGGCCGTGACGGCGAGCGAGGTCCGGCCGAACGCGACCGCCTCGAGCGGGAACGTCTCGTCGCCGAACAGCTCGCCGAGGAGCGTCCCCGGCGCGACGTCCGACAAGCTGTTGCGCGTCGACTCCGTCATGTCCTCGAAGGCGCGCCAGCTCTTCGACGGGTCGGTCGGGCGGAGCGCGAGCACGTGGTGGAGCTCCGCGAGCTGATGCACCAGAAAACGGCGGTCGGACCGGCGGAACCGCCGTGCGCCGAGTTCGCGTTCGAGGAACGATACGTACAGTGGGTCGTCGAGCACGCGAAACGCCTCGGTGATCGGCCGCTCGGCCGCAACGAGGCACGCGAGGAGCGCCGTGGCGACGCGGCGAAATCTGACGCGCTGCGCCGCGTCGGGGTCGTTCAGCTTCGCGAAGAGAATCTCGAGCGCGCGCCCGGTGACGTCGCGGACTGTTTCGTACGTGCCGTCCGGCAGCCGCCTGCGGCGGAGGAGATCCACCCGCACGGCGGGATTCGGGTCGCCGATCGTGAGGAAGGCATACCGCGAGAGGAACCGCGCCGTCCGGCCGGCGAGCTCCGGGCACCAGCGTTCGGCGAGGGCGAGGGTCGTTCCGAGGTGCGCGACCCACGCGGCGATGGCCCGATGACCGGTCCCGATGAAGTCGTGGAGGACCCAGGGGAGCCGCGTTCCGACAGCGTAGAGGTACCGGAGGAGGAGCGAGGTCTTGCCCGCGCCGATGGCACCGAGGATGTGGACGCCGCGCTGGAACGCGGCGTGGCGAAGCGCATAGGTCTTGCCGTTCGCGACCTCGGTGCCGAGGACGATCACGGGCTCGGCGACGCGGTTGCGAGCGAACCGATGGCGGCTCACTGGACGCCGCCCGCGAACGTGTCGACGGCCGCGAAAAGCTCCGTCGCCTCGCGTCGCTTGGCCGCGGCGGCCGCGCGATCTTTCAGTTCTAGATAGGCGGCGTGGTAGACCTCGACCTGGGCGGCCGCGACCTCGGTCCCGAGCATCATCGCAAGCACGGCGTCGCGGGTGAGGCCGGCGGCCTCCGCGCTGGAACGATCATCCTCAAGTTTCGCCGTCAGGTACACGCACGCAGCGTAGGCGTGGTACGGGTGCGCGGCGTCGCTGGGTACCGCCCCGATCTGCACGTCGCGAACGATCTGCGCGGCCGCGTCGTCGTTTTTCCGCCGTGCGGCCTCCGCGCGTGCGTCCTTCGCGGCCTGCTTGGCGTCGATGTGCGGAGGAGCTGTTTCACGGACGGTCTTCACCTGCTTCTTCGCCTCCGTGGCCGCAGCCTTGCGGGCATCGAGTTTTTCGCGCAGCTCCGCACGCTGGAGCTGCGCCGTGAGGAGTTGCACGTCGAGTTGCGCATCGAGCACCGTCGCGCCCTTCGCGGCCGTGACCTTGGCGGCAGCGCGCTCGGCTTCGTTCCTGGCGCGCTTCGTCTGGAACTCGTCGATCTCGGTCGCGATCTTCTCGAGGTCGCGCGTGAGCTCCGCGGCGGAACGCACGAGGTCGTGGCCGCGCTCGGCGACGCTGCCGAGATCCGAGATGACGCCGGTGAGCTCGCGGGTGGTGCGGCGGATGCGCCGTGCCTGTCGACCCGTCAAGGTGCCGTTCGCGGCGTCGTCGATGAGTCGCTGCCCGACCGCAGCGGCGGACCGATTGAAGTGGTCGCGTGCCGTGGTGTCGGAAGTGGTGCGGCGGATGATCGTGGTGGGAGGTTTCGCGCTCATCGCCGGGCCTCCCGGAGACGCGCGAGTTCTGCGTGGAGCTGGTCGATACGGCGACGGGTATGGCGGACGATGTCCTCGACCGCGTTATGAAGGTCGCGGGAGGCGTCGAGAACGCTCGCCACGACTGCACCGTGGTATTTCGCGGCAGCGCTATCCGCGGCGCGGAGGAGGAGGAGCGCGAGGGTGACGCCGCCACCGATGCCGCCAAGAACGCAGAGGATCGCCGCGATCGCGAGGACGAGGACGCTCGTTGGCAGCGTGAGGACAAGAAGGCGCGGAGGGGCGCCGTCATCGCCTCCAGTGCATGCGGCCGTCGCGAGCACCAAGCCGGCTGCGGCAACGACTCGTGCGCAGAGGGAGGGACACGGGAAGGCGCCTGTCGCTTGCAACGAAGCGACAGGCGGTCGAACAACGTGTGGTGTAGCCATAAGTGAAGCTCCTTTCCGCGAGTGCGCCGGATGTGCACCCGCGACTCGAACGATGCGCGTCTGCGGCGCTCGCGCGCGGAGCCGGTCGAAGTCAAAAGCGCGTTAGAAGGCGTTAGACGCGGTTCGGCTCGTCGTGCACGCGCCGGGCGACGAAGAGCCCACGGATGGAGCTTCCGGGGAAGCGTTTGGTGAGCACCGCCTTCGCGGCGGCGAAGTGCGCGCCGGTCGTGAGCACATCATCCACGAGCGCGATGGTGGTCGGCGCGGGATCCGCGAGTGCGTCATCCACGACGAAGTTCGCGATGAGCTGGGCGATCGTGGGACGTGTACTCGACACATGTGCGGCGTTCATGCTCGCGGTGGAGAGAAGCAGTTCGCGGATGTCGAGCTGGTGCTCGACATCGACGGCGCGAAGCATCTGAAGCATTCGGTCGTCGTACAGCGGGTCGCCCTTCACCTTCGAGGGCGGCATGGGGACGAGCGTCACACGGCGAAGCGCCGTGAGGTTGACGGACTCGCGGAATTCGCGGGCGACCTGCTGGATCGCGCGCTCCTTGTAGCGCCACTCGGGCGTGCCGCGACGGCCGGGCGGCTTCTTCAGGTTCAGGATGAGCTGGTTCGTTTCACTGCCGGCGTAGCCGCGTCCTGCGGTGTAGTCGCGGAGGAAGTAGCACTGATCAGCGGCGGTGAGGTGCGGGTAGAGCGGGCGCAGGAGGTCATCGATTGCGACGAACACCCCGGAGGGCCTCCAACACCTCGGCGCTGTCGCGGACGCGGATCGCGCCGTGCTGCTCGACGAACGCGTGCGGCCAGCGCGCGGCGGGATCGCGGAAGCAGCGATTGAGGATGAAGAGCGGCCGGTTCAGCTCGACCGCGGCGCGCGCGAGGATGCGGGCGCCTGACATCTCGCCGGCTTCGACGATGATGCTCGCGCGGGTGAGGGCGGCCATGGTGACGTTCCGCTCGCGGAAGAACGCGCGGTTCTGCATCCACGTCTGCTGGTAGTAGCGGAGCACCGGGACTTGGCTCACGACGAGGAAGTCGCGTGCGATGCGCGTATGCAGCTCCGCATTGGCGCGGGGGTACGTCTCGGAGATGGGCGTGCCGATCACCGCGATGGTGCGGCCGGCGGCATCGAGCGCGGAGCTGTGGGCTTGCGTGTCGATGCCTCCCGCGAGGCCGGAGACGATGGTCCAGTCCTCGGCGACGAGCGCGCGGACGAGGGCGTCGGTCTCCGCGAGGGACTCGGGCGAGGCTTTCCGCGTGCCGACGACGGCGACGGCATCGGTCTCGATGACGTTCCAAGTGCCGAGCGTGTAGAGCAGTTCCAGCGGATGTCGCGCATCGCGGAGCGCCTGCGGGTAGTCGTAGCTTCGACGCAGCTGCACCCCGAAGTGCGGGACGCTGTGCGCAGCGAGGACATCGCGCACCTCGACGGCGGTCGCGTCCGCGATCTCGGCCGGGACGAAGTCCGACGGGAGCTTGTCCGGGTGCGCTCGGAACTTGTTCGCGAGCGTCTTGAAGGTCGCTCCTGGCTGGGTCCAGAGCCACTCGTACGCGCCGAGCTCGCGGAGCGGAGACATACCGCGGAGAAAGTCCTCGGCGTTATGGAAAGCGAGCGCGGTTTGCTGCATAGGATGGCTCATAGGATTGTAGCTCGGCGACGGATGGCGCATGTGGGCTCTACGGTGGGTAGAGTCGCCGCCGTGGAGACTGCGGCGCGGCGGGGAGGGATAAGTCGTGAGAGAAAACGAAGAGACAGTGCACCTCCTGTCATCGCGGAACTCCTGCGTCGTCTGCGGGGTACGGCGAGGCGCGCGATACGAGGAGGAGAAACTATCCCTCCAGTCGTAGAACCGGAGGGGTGACCGGACAGGTTGTGCGTGCATGGAGCCTTCCTTTCAGGTGTGCGCGTGGTCATCGGCGGTCGGAGTTGCCGCCGTGGCGGCGATCGAGGGCTTCTCGAACGGCCTCGAAGACGCGGGTGTCGGGGCGGGCGTAGCGAGCCGTGGTGATCTGGCTCGCATGGCCCATGACCTTGCTGATGATGGCGAGCGATAGGCCGTCCGACGCGAGCGAGGAGCCGTACGTGTGCCGCAGATCGTGGAAGCGAACTTTGCGCGTGATGCCAGCGAGCTTCTTTGCGAGCGCAAAGCCGCGGCGGATGCGGGTGACGGAGAGCGGTGCGCCCACTTCATCGACGAAGACCAACTCCCCGACGACCGGCCGCGCGCGGCATTCCTTGAGGGCGGCCTCGCACGCGGCGCTGATCGGGACGACGACCTCGCGCTCCGTCTTCTCCATGACGAGCTGAATCCAGCCCTCGGTCCATCGGATGTCCTTCCACGTCAGGCGACAGAGATCGCCGAGCCGGAGGCCAGTGGTGAGTGCGACGATGAAGAACGGCTTGAGCGCGTGGAAGTGCTCCCAGATCTCGTTTGCGGCCTCACTGTCCCAGCGGCGGCTGCCGCCGAACACGCGCGGCGTCGGGTAGCGTTCGCACGGGACGACCTCGCCGCGCCGGTACTTGCCGCGAAGATCCGCGACGAAGGCCTCGAGGTCATCGAAGGCGGCGAGGAACGCCGCGCACTCGCGATCGGATAGCTCGTTCTTCGGGCGGTTCACCTTCTCGCGCTCGAGCCGCTTCTTGAACGGGCTCTCCTCCAGCACGTCGAAGCGGACGGCGTAGTTCACGAGTGCGCGCAGGATGTTCGCGTACCCGTTGATCGTGGCGCCGGCGAGCGGTCGTTTGCCGGCCGCCCGCCGTTCCAGCTTCAGTTCACGAATCCATAGGTTCACCGCACCGGCCGTGATGTCCGAAAGCCGCCACGTTCCGAAGCGCTGCAAGAGGCACCGTTCCGCGACGAGCCGATAGTCCTTCGCGGTCGAAGGCGAGAGACCTTCGACGATGAGCGGAAAGTACCTTTCGTAGAACTCCTGAAACGTCGGTGCGATGAGCGGCGGCGGTTGCGCGGGCTCGCGATTCACGCGCTCGCGGAACGACTCCATCGCCCGCTCGGCCTCCTCAGCCGAGACGTTGTGGAGCGTGCGGCGGACGCGCCGCTCACCCTTGCCGCCCCGCGCGTAAATCGAGAGCTTCGCGGTGCGTGTGGTCTTGTCGTACGAGAGCCCGCGGGCGAGACGCCGAAGCTTGAGACGCTTCTTCGGCGTTACGCCACGCGGCTCGGAGGGCGGCGCAGCACCTGCCGAGCGCGCCGTTCCGCGATCGCCGCGTCCACGGCCGTCCGGCGGTAGAGGATCAGGCGATCCGAGATCCGGTGTTCGGGCTGCGGGAACCAGCCGTCCCGTTCCCACTTCGCGATCGTCTGGGTGTTGACGCCGAGCTCCTCGGCGAGGATGTGGCGAGCCACGAAATCCTTCTTCATCGTTCTTCTCCTTCGGTGGGATCGTCGCAGCCGCGCCGTCGAGATCGTCCGACTCGGACGAAGTCGAAGGGGCAGACGCGGAAGCGTCACTAGGCGCGCAACCAGGCACGGAGCCCGATTCGGCGCGAGCGTCGAAAAGAGGGGTGGGAGCTAAGCTGTTGGGGGGATTGGGGTTGTATTTGGTCGGGCAGGCCGGATTTGAACCGGCGACCACCTGAACCCCATTCAGGTACGCTACCAGGCTGCGCTACTGCCCGACTCGGCGTGGGATCGTACCACGCGCGGTGTGACTAACGGTTCCAGGGGCGAAGTATTCCGGTCACGGCAACTGCGCGGCCCACAGAATCAGGTACTTCGTCACCTCGATGTTCTTCGACGTGGGGACGATCGACACGTCCTCGATCGAGCGCGCTTTCGCGGTGAGCTCTTCGCGCAAAGCCTGAAGCTCGCGGTCCCATGCGCGCTGGATCATGGCGATGTTTTCGAGGTAGTCCGTCTCGCGCACGGACACCGTCGGATCGGCGACCGCGGCCGGGCGTCCGCTCGTGATGTTGTAGAGCGCCTGACCCCAGTTCACGTTCACTTCCTGCTTCTCGCGTTCCGTGGCGTCTTCGTTTTCCTCGAGAACGCGCTGCTCGCGCTCGGAGCGTTCGCGAAGCTGGTCGAAGCGGCGGCGGAACGTGCTCTCGAGGCGTTCCTGCTGGTCCTCGACCTGCCGGTTCGCCTCTTCCATGCAACGCTCGATGAACGACTCGCGCGTTTCCGCCGGCTCGCTCCAGAAGCCGAACGCGGGGTTGTGGAAGATCTGCAGGCGCTCGTTCTGCTCGAGGAACTGCTTGAACCCTTCCTCTCCCTGCGCCGCGTTCCGGGCCAGCGCCTCGGGGGCAATCGCGGGATCGAGATTGCGCGAGGGATCGGGCACGGCGCGGATGTCGAGCTTCTCCGAATCGATGAGCGAGGCCTGGTGCCAGTGCACGCGGCCGTCATTCAGACCGATCGGCGCGATGTAGGAGCGGACGGTCTGATGATGAATGCCGCTGCGACCCTCGACGTGCCTGACGATGCCTTCCGCCAGGACGTACGGACGGTAATCGCCGCTTCCGCCGTAGACGTAGAGCTGGTCGACCGACTCCGCTTCGCGGCGCGACGCAAGACGCGGGCGGATCGGCGCCGCCTGAGCGTCGCGATCTTGCTCGACGGTCATCCCGTTCGCGACCGGAGCCACGTCGAGCACGCGGCCCGGGACGGCAGCCAGCGCCTGCACGATGGCCTCGCGGCGATCGGGGGGAAACAGAAAGACGATGCATCCGCCGCCGCCCGCGCCGCACACCTTGCCGCCCCACGCACCAGCGTTCGCCGCGGCGGCGATGGCCGCGTCGATCTCGGGGGTGGAGATGCCGTCGATCAGCGCCTTGCGATGCTCCCACTCCTTCGCCAGCGCCGCGCCGGCGGCTTCGAAGTTGCCGGAGTCGAGCGCGCGCTCCATCTCGATCGACGTCGCGGCGATGTTGGCGAGCCCCTTCTGCACTTTCTTCTTGCCGTCGATGTGGCGCTTGTAGAGCTCCCAGTTGTTCGTGCCGGAGAAATGCGCGACGCCCGTGTAGTGCATGAGCATGTGCGCGCCGAGCTCCTGCACCGACGTCTGCAGCGGATGCCGCGACGGCTTGCCGGGGTTGAGATGCAGCGAGGCGAGTCCGCCGAAGACCGGCGGGTAGTAATCCTGGATGCCGGCGGGCACGCCGAGGAGACGCGTCTCGAGATCGCGGACGAGATGGATGAGGTCTTCGCCTTTGACCGGCTCGCCGGCGAGCTCCGACAGCGCCCGCACGAGCGTGATCGACAGCGCGGACGAACCGCCCAGCCCTGAACCTCGCGGCGCATCCGTGCGCGTCGTGATCTTGATGCCGTTGAGCTTGAAGTGCTCGAGCGCGCGATGCAGCAGCGCGGCTTTCGGGTCGGCGGCCATCTCCTGCAGCGACTCGTACCGCTGCCGGTACTGCTGATCGGTGAGATGGATCTCGATCGCGCCGTCGGTGGTCTGGCAGACCTCCGATTCGGCAAAGTACGAGATGGCGACGTTCACGGTCCGAGAACCGGGATGGAAGAGATACAGCGGCCAGAGATCGAGAGTGCCTCCGGCGAGATCGGCGCGGACCGGCGCCCGGACGGTGACCTTGTTCATGGGTTTTGACAGTTTATCCCCCAGCGCGCCGCGCCGGAGAATCTCCGGTTGTCCCGTTGCGCGCGGGAGGAACTGGAGAGACCTTTCATCTGCGGGGGAGCGATTTTGCTAGAAGAGTGCCCGCTGTTGCACCTGTTTTTCCGCAACCTCCTGCGTCGGCGAGGCCAGCCGCGGCTTGAGGCGGGCGACATTCGCGCGGAAACGGCCGAGGGAAGCGCCGTGGAGCGGATCGGGCGTGATCGATTTCAGCTTCAGGGGATCGAGCCACTTCCCGTTTTCCGACACGCGGTAATCGAGATGCGGTCCCGTCGCCAGCCCGGTCATGCCGACGTAGCCGATGACGTCGCCCTGCGCGACCTTCGTCCCCTTCTTGAGGCCTTTGGCGAAGCGCGACAGGTGCAGGTAGCACGTGTCGATGCGCGACGAGTGACGCACGCGCACGAAGTTGCCTTCGCCCGCGGAGTAGCGCGCCTCGACGACCACGCCGTCCGCCGTGCTCATGACCGGCGTTCCGACCGGAGCGCCGTAATCGACGCCGTAGTGGGGGCGGAAGTACTTGAGGACGGGATGAAAGCGCTTCTTCGTGAAGCCCGACGTCACGCGTGAGAACTTGAGCGGCGCCTTGAGGAACTGCTTGCGTAGCGGCGTGCCCACCGCGGCGTAGTAGCCGGCGCGGCCGTCGGCGTTCTCGTGGCGGAAGGCTTCATACGTCTGTCCGCGATGCGTGAAGCGCGCGGCGGTGATCGGCCCGTAGCCGACCAGATCGCTGCCGGCGAACTGCTTCGTCACGACGAAGCTGAACGCGTCGCCTTTGCGCAGCTCGAAAAAGTCGATGTCCCACTGGAAGACGTCGATGAGCTGCTGCACGACCTGCGGACCTTCGCCCGCTTCGCGCACCGCCTCGTACAGCGAGCGGTTCACGCTGCCGGAGATCGCCGTCTCGACTTCGCGCAGGACGGCCTGCCGCGTCGTGACGTCGAACGTGCTGCCGTTGCGCACCGCGTTGAGCTCGCCCCAGCCGGTGACTTTCATCTGCACCGCGTCGACGGTGCCGGTCTGGTCGTAGTGGAAGCGGACCATGTGTCCGGGGCGGAAGCGGCGAACGTCGAGCGACTTGCCGAGCTCGCGCGCGAGGAGCGCGCTCTCGGTGCGCGACAGTCCGCCCGCAGTCAGGACGCCGTGGAGCGTGTCGTTCTTTTCGAACGTGAGAATGAGCGCGTGCTCCGGCAGCTCGGCAGGCTCCGGCTGACGGAGGTCGTGATAGCGAAGGACGGGAGGGGGTGCGAGGTGCGAGGTGCCGGGCTCCTGCTGACGCACGGCCGCGATGAACAGCGGAACGGCGAGAGGAAGCGCGAGCGCGGCGTAAACCCGCGGCCGCTTGGCCACCCCACCCAGACGTCCACCCAAGGCGCGAAGTATCTTCATCGGAAAAAGAGGGAACCGGACTGCGAGGGCGATGGTACTACAACGAATTACTTCGTTCCGTCAGCCGGCTCGAACTGCAGCGTCTGCGCGGCCGCCTTCGGCAGCTCCGGCGTATCGGCGCGACGGTAGCTCGCCGGCAGCACGAACACCGCCGGATCGCTCTTCATCTCCCGGATTGCGTTCACCCACGTCTCGCGCGTGATCGTGCGCTGCGTCGGTTTGTTGAGGTTCGAGCGAACCGGGAGGTCGTAGCTGGTCTTGATCGTGACGGTCTGGCGCAGAGGGAATCCCTGCACCCTGGTGGCTTCGGTCTCGATGATCTTGTCGAGCTGCGCGTTTCCGGTGCGGAAGCCGCCGGTGATGAAGCTCTGGTGGACCTGACCGAACTGCAGCGTCGTCCAGGTGTCGATCTCGGTGCGCACGTGTTGTTTGAGCGGCATCGACGACTTCACGACGGTGATGTCGTACGACATGGTGACGCGGTAGTGATCGGCTTCGATGCCCGCGATCGTGCGGCGGTCGCCGAGCGGTTCGACGTTGGACTGGAAGTTTTCGACGGTGATGTTGCTCGCGCCGATCGCCGTGGCAATCCCCGAGGTGTTGACCTCGGTGTACCAGCGCTTGGTGGGATCGACGAACGTGAGACGCCGCGAGGCGTCGCTCGTGAGCACGTAGGTGCCCGGGGGATACATGTTGCCGCCGAGGAAGTCGACGCGGGAGCGGTCGCCGTCGACGGTGGCGCGGCCGGAGAGGTCGGTCGCCGGCACGATGGCGTCGTCGCTCGTGCTCTTGACCGTGAACTCGTACTGGATGGCGGCGAACGAAGGGAGCGCGAAGATCGCGAGCGCTACCGTGACCAGCAGTCTTTTCATTTCAATAACCTCGGCTTTCGCCTGAGTATACACGGGAAATTTCGACGCCTCGCGCGCCGTTCGGCGGGGGCATGTCCAACCGCAAGTTCTTCGTGGCAGCGCTGTGCGTGGTCGCGTTGACCGCCGCGCCGATGCGCGCCGCGGGAAATGCAACGCTCTCCGAGATCATCAAACAGGTCCAGGAGCAGCAGAAGAAGACCACCACCCTCCAGGCCGATTTCCGTCAGGAGAAGGAGCTCGCCCTTCTCGCCAGGCCTGAAGTCTCGACCGGCACGTTCGTCTACTCCAAGCCGAACAACGTCCTCTGGACGTACGAGGCGCCGAAGCGCGTGCAGATGGTCATCGCCAACGGCCTCCTGACCACGTACTACGCCGACCTCAAGAAGGCCGAGCAGATCGACGTGAAGAAGTTCGAGGACCGCATCTTCAAGTACATGGGTGCCACGGGCGCGATCGACGAGCTCGCGCGCTACTTCAACTTCACGATCACTGATTCGAAGGCCAAGCCGGTGTACGTGCTCGACCTCACGCCGAAGACGCGGGCGGTCTCGAAGCGCGTGCAGAAGATCAAGCTGTGGATCGACAAGAAGACGTTCCTCACGAACAAGATCGAGTACGTCGAAGGGGACGGCGACATCACGCGCTACGAGTTCACCAACATCCGCATCAACCAGCCCGTCCCGGCGAGCAAGTTCGCTCTGTCGCTCCCGCCGAGCGTCAAAGTGGAGCAGATGAAGGTGCAGTGAGAAGAGAGCTGTTGAGCCGTTGAGCTGTTGAGCCCGCAGGGCAGCGCTTCCGCCGGCTCAAAACTCAACGGCTCAATCGCTCGACAGCATCCTGACGATGTCCCGCCTCTCTTTCGATCTGCTCCACACCGACGGCCCGGCCCGCCGCGGGGTGATCACCACGCCGCACGGAACGATCCAGACCCCCGTGTTCATGCCGGTGGGGACGCGCGCGTCGGTGAAGAGTCTCACCACCGACCAGCTCGCGCGGCTCGGGCCGGAGATCATCCTCAACAACACCTATCACCTCATGCTGCGCCCCGGTGTGGACCTCGTCGAGAAGCTCGGCGGCGTGCACAGGTTCATGGGGTGGTCCGGCTCGGTGCTCACCGATTCGGGCGGCTTCCAGCTCTACTCCCTCGCCTCGATCCGCAAGATTCGCGAGGAAGGCGTCGAGTTCCGCAGCCACATCGACGGTGCTCCGTACTTCATGAGTCCCGAGAGCGCGATCGAGATCCAGACGCGCATGGGCGTGGACATCGCCATGGCCTTCGACGAATGCCCGGCGTACGGCATCTCGCACGCGGAAGTCGAAAAGTCGATGCTGCTCACGCACCGCTGGGCGAAACGCTCGCTCGCGACGCGCACGACCTCGGCGCTGTTCGGCATCGTGCAGGGCGGCGTGCATCTCGACCTGCGCAAACGGAGCGTCGAGGAGATCGCCTCGATGGACTTCGACGGGATCGCCATCGGCGGCGTGTCGGTCGGCGAGCCGAAGGAAGAGATGTTCGAAGTCGTGAATCACACGGCGCCGCTGCTTCCCGCCGATCGCCCACGCTACCTGATGGGCGTCGGCACACCCGAAGACCTGGTGAATGGCGTCGCGGCCGGCATCGACATGTTCGATTGTGTGATGCCGACGCGCAACGCGCGCAACGGCACGATCTTCACGAGCGAAGGGAAGCTGTCGATCAAGAACGCGAGGTTCGCGGCGGACCAGGGACCGCTCGACCCGAACTGCGGTTGCGTGACGTGCACGACGGTCTCGCGCGCGTATCTGCGGCACCTTTACGTCAACGACGAGATCGCCGCGTCGGTCTACAACACGATCCACAACATTTCGTTTTACCTTGACTTGATGCGGTCCATCCGGCAGGCTATCGAGTCCGGTTCGTTCAATACCTTCCGCGAAGGGTTCCTGTCGCGGCTTTCGAACAAAGAAAAATCATGAATGCGATAGCTCTGCTCCAGACAGCGGGCGGCAGCGGCACGACCGCCGCGCTCGTCAATTTTCTGCCGATCGTCGCCATCGGCCTCGTTTTCTACTTTCTCGTGATCGCGCCGGCGAACAAACAGCGCAAAAAACAGCAGGAAATGCTGGGTGCGCTGAAAAAAGGCGATCGCGTTCTTACGACCGGTGGGATTTACGGAACGATTCAGGGTGTTGAGCCCGAAGCCGTCTACCTGAAAATCGCCGAGAACGTCAAAATCAAGGTAGCGCGCTCTGCCATTTCCGGAGTCGTGACCGGAGAATCGGAATCGTAGAGCAGGCCTGGTCGGAGGAATCTTGAATAGAAACGTCATCTGGAAAATTGTGTTGATCCTCGCCGTAATGGTGGTGTTCACGGTCGCCATCATCCCGACGAAGAACAATCCCGAGCCGATCAAACGCGGCCTCGACCTCAAGGGCGGCATCCAGCTCGTCATGCGCGTGAACGTGAACGAGGCCACACGCCTCGAGATCGACCAGGCCATGAACTCGCTGCGCAATCAGGCCACCTCGCAGAACCTCCCCGCGCCTGCCACGCGCCGCCTGAGCGACACGGCCTTCCTGGCCACGCCGCCCGCCGGTGTCGGCACGGCCGAGTACGAGCGTATCGGACGCGACTTCCTGCCGTCGTTCGAAGTCACGCGCGTCGGCAACGACCTTCGTTACACGCTGAAGGCGCAGGCCGCGAAGGACCTGCATCGCGACACGGTCGATCAGGCCGTCGAAGCGATCCGCCGCCGTGTCGACGCCCTTGGCGTCGCCGAGCCGAACATCGTCCCCGAGGGTGAGGATCGCATCGCGATTCAGCTCCCGGGCGTCGACGATCCGGCCCGCGTCAAAGACATCATCAAGACCACCGCGCAGCTCCAGTTCCGCCTCGTCGAGAACGGAACCGCGCCGACCGCCCAGGCGCTGTACGACCAGCTCCCCGCCGCGGTGCGCGCGAACGTCGACATCATCCCGGGCAACCAGGAAGACGAGCTCGGCCGCGTCACCGGCACCATGTACTACGCCGTCAACAAGAACGTGCCCGTCAGCGGCCGCGATCTGAAGAACGCGCGCGTGCAGAAGGGTCAGGTCGGCGAGCCGGTCATCGGCTTCTCGTTCACGCCGGAAGGCGCTCCGAAGTTCGGTGAGCTCACCGGCAACAACACCGGCCGCCAGCTCGCGATCATCCTCGACAACAAGGTCGTCTCCGCGCCGCGGATCAACAGCCGCATCGACGGAGAGGGCATCATCGAGGGCAGCTTCACGCAGCAGCAGGCCGCCGACCTCGCGCTCATCCTGCGCAGCGGCTCGCTCCCGGCCTCGCTGACGACGCTCGAAGAGCGCACCGTCGGCCCGTCGCTCGGACGTGACTCGATCCGCCAGGGCTTCATGGCCACCGCGATCGGCTTCGTCCTGCTGGTCCTCGCGATCATCGCTTACTACAGGGGCGCCGGCATCAACGCCGTTCTCGCGCTCCTGCTGAACCTCATCATCCTGCTCGGCATGATGGCCTACTTCAAGGCCGCGCTGACGCTGCCCGGCATCGCCGGCATCGTTCTCACGCTGGGCATGGCCGTCGACTCGAACGTGCTCGTCTTCGAGCGTATCCGTGAGGAGCTGCGCGAGGGCAAGACCGCGCGCGCGTCGATCGACCAGGGCTTCGCCCGCGCGTTCGCGACGATCATCGACACGCACCTGACGACGATCATCTCGGCGCTGTTCCTCTTCCAGTTCGGAACCGGCCCGATTCAAGGTTTCGCCGTGACGCTGCTCATCGGTCTCGGCGCGTCCGTCTTCACCGCCTTCTTCGTGTCACGGATGATCTTCGACATCATTTACAAGCCGACCGAGCGCGTCGAGAAACTGAGCATCTGAGCTCGGCCGAGGAAATCACATGCGATTTTTCGAGAACCCGAATTACGACTTCATCAAGCACCGCTGGAAGGCGGTCGTCATCTCGCTGCTCCTCATTGCGGCCGGTCTCGGCCTCTTCCTGACGCGCGGCATCAACCTCGGCATCGACTTCGCCGGCGGCGCGAGCATCATCCTCAAGTTCAAGGGTGAGGTGCCGCTCAACGAGCTGCGCACGACGCTCGGCGACGCCACGATCCAGCAGTACGGCCGCCCGCAGGAGAACTCGGTGCTGATCCGCCTGCCGAAGCAGGATCGCGAAGGCGACTACGCCGGCGCGGTCGTGCAGGACGTGCACCGGAAGTTCAACCCCGAGGGGGCGTCGAAGCACGACCTGAACTTCCTCGGCACGGATCGCCTCGCGGCGCTCCTCCAGCAGAACGATCCGGACAGCCGCGGCTCGAACCCGGCCGCGGTCCAGTACTACAACGACCTCGCGCGCAAAATCATCGACAAGCGCTCCGAGCTCGGCATCTTCACGCAGATGTCGCAGGCCGTCGAAGGCACCTCGGCCGGCGTGGCGCGCGTGCTCAACGAGCGTGCGTTCCTCGGCGACTTCAACGTCCTCAATCAGGAGACGGTCGGTCCGCAGGTCGGCAGCCAGCTCCAGCAGAAGGCGATCTGGGCCATCCTCCTGTCGTCGATCGCGATGGGCGTTTACATCTGGCTGCGCTTCGACTTCATCTTCGGCCTCTCGGCCATGGTCTGCATCATCCACGACGTCGCCATCGCCATGGTGTTCCTGCTGGTGATGAACCTCGAGTTCTCGCTGAACGTCGTTGCGGCACTGCTGACGATCGTCGGTTACTCGATCAACGACACGGTCGTGCTGTACGACCGCGTGCGGGAGAACAAGCGCAAGATCAAGAAGCCGATGTCGCTCGCCGAGCACCTCAACCTGGCGATGAACCAGACGCTCTCGCGCACGATCCTCACCTCGGGCACCGTGTTCCTCGTCCTTCTCGCGCTGCTCGCCTTCGGCGGCGAAGTGATCCGCAGCTTCTCGTGGATCCTCACCATCGGCGTCATCAGCGGTACGTATTCGACGCTGCTCATCGTCCCCGCGGTTGCGGTGGCGTGGGACAAGTGGCAGGGCTCGCGCCGCCCGGCGGCTGCCGCCGCGCGCGTCGAGCCGACCGTGGTGGACGCGCCGACCGGCGCCCGCCGCCGCCGCGCGTCATAACACTGACGCTTCTTACGTTGCACGAAAAAGCGGCGGGCCCTCGGGCCCGCCGCTTCTGTTTTCAGTGAGCCACGTAGGTGAACGTTTCCCACGGCCCCACCACGGTGCGATTGCAGTTCAGCGCCTGACCGCCGCCGCCCTCGGCCACGACGTAGTAGTTCAGCGCAGAGCGCAGCGTGATGGCGTTGCCGTTCACGATTGCACCCGTTCCGCCGTTCGCCTTTGCGATCGTGAACGTCTCGTTCGTGCCGGGCGCGATCTGGCTCGCCGTCAGTGAGCCGCCGCCTCCGTTCACGGCCGTCAGGTACTTGCCGTTGCGCACCTGCAGGTACACCGGGTCGCCGCTGTTGAGCGAGCCGCCGTTGGTGTCGATGATGACGAAGCGTTCGTTGAGACCGATCGTCGCCGGCGTCGCGTTCACCGCGCCGTCGCCGCCGTTCACCGCCGAGACGTAGTTGTTCAGCACGGTGCGCAGTGCTCCGCGCGGGGCGAAGATGCCGCCGCTGACCGTGCCGGTCATGCGATAGACGACGAGTCGCTTCGCAAAGTTGTCCGTACCTGCCGGGTTCATGTTGCCCACCATCCAGAAGTCCAGCTCATTGCCGACGACGCGCGGCGTCGACGGCGTGTTGTCGGGATAGTGCGTGAACTGCGGCTCGTAACCCCACGTCCCTTTTGGTTTCACGAAGGCCGTGTCGATCTTGCTCGAGAAGACGAACGGGGTGTCGAGGTCGGGTGCAGTCCAGATGTCGAGCGTTTGCGAGTCGCCGCCGAGGCGCGAGGAGACGGCGACGAGCATGGAGGGGCTGAACGGCGATGACGACGCGAACACGCGCGTGATCACCGTCTGCTTCACGTAGCCGCCCGCGTTCTGCATCAGCGGATACGGGTCGAGCGTGGGATAGTCGAGGAATCCGTTCGCAGGCGTGGCCTTCCACAGGAACCGGTTGGCGTTGTTCGGATCGCGCGCCGCGATCTGCCACGACGTGAAGCCGTCCGTCGTCGACGAGTCGATCGGCGCGCGCAGCAGAGTTGCCGCGATCGTGCCGTTCCCGAGCTCCTGGATCAGCATGTAGAAATAGCCGTTGTCGACGAAGAGCTGCGTCAGGTGAACGCCGTGGTTGCAGTCGACGCTCTCGCGTGTCGTGCGGAACAGCGGCCGCCGCACCGTCCAGTTCTTGCCGTCCGTCGACGTGGCCCAGTACACGCTGAACAGATCCTCGGCCGTCCAGCGCGCGTCGACCGTCGGATTGAACACGGTGCCGGTGAAGGCCATGTACCACTTGCCGTTCACGTAGACCGCTCTTGGATTCGAGGCGCCGGTGGCGTCGAAGTCGGTATTCCACAGCTCGCGGCGGCAGTCGGGCGGGTTCATCACCGGTTGGACCATGTTCGGCACTGCGGCGTTGACCTTCGCGAAGTTGATCGCCGCCTGCCATCCGGGGATGCCGGTCTGCTGCGTCGTCGACGACCAAACGTAGGGCCACGTGCTCAGCGTCGGATACGGATCAACGGTTGCGGTCGTGTTCGTGCGTGTGTCGACGTAACTCCATTTCGGCCCGGTGGCCGCGACGCTCTTCCACATCACGTGCGCGGCGTCGCCGCAGCGCGAATCCCACAGCGCCGGCTTCCTCGTCGGATCGCAGTGCGTGCAGTTGGGGCACCATGTGACGTTGTTCGCGTTCGGAAAGACGAGGTCGTACATGCCCGTGCCCGCGGAGTTCCACGCACGACGTTCGATGTTCGACGTGGCGTTCAGCCAGTACTGCCCCGCCACGTTGTTGACCGAGTAGCCGAACATGAAGCTCATCTCAAAGTACGGATCGCGCTTGCGGGTGGCGGTGTCCTGCGCGCTCACCCGCACTTTCAGCTCCACGGGTTGCGCGCGCGCGGCCGTTGCAGCGGTGAGGAAGAGGAGAAGAAGCAGTCCGATCTTTCGCATGAGTCCGATGTGCGTCCGAAAGCGGGCTCGTGGGTGTCGGCAACGTCAAGTGCACGTGACAGGACGCGCGCGTTCTGCTGCGAACGCGTGAACCGTTTCGGAAGGGATGCGGTTTGTTTATGCATCTCTGCGGAAGGGGGACCGTAATGGGTTCGGTCGATTCTCACGTCACCGTCCCGCAGCGTCGTCGCGATTCGCGTGGGTGCGGCGCGTGATCGGAGACCTCGGTCCGGCATTCCTTTTGTATCGCTCCAACGGCAAGGCAACGAGAGAACTGTGGCGCTCCCGCGGAACCTTGCGATCGACCTGCACGAGCGCCGATCGGGGAGCCGGCGTTGCCGTGAATCAAACGGTGTCGGTTGTCTCGACAATCTGAAGTGAGGTCTCGATGAGCTCCGAAGTCAACGTCCCTCGCCGCCTCCTCAAACTCGTGCTTTTCGCCTATGCCGCGCTGGCCGGAGGAACCGTCTACGCGATCAAAGAGCTCATTCCCTCCGGCTCTCTACCGATCCGCTGGACCGCCGGCTTCATCCTCGGTTTCGTGCTCCTCACGCCGGCGTTGAGGCTGTGGGAGGCATCCAGACGCCATCAGCTTCCCACGCTTGGCCGCTACGGTCTCGCCGTCATGCAGGGCGCGGCGGCCGTCGCGTTCTTCGCGTGGGTATGGCTCGCGATCGCAGATTAAGTCGCACGCGTTTTGCTGAAGCCGCGTTCCATGAAGCGATTGCTCCCTGTTCTTCTTCTCCTCCTCCTCACCGTCTCCGCATCCGCCCAGAACCTCCGCTGGGGCGTGCGCGCCGGCATCACCGACGGCGAGCCGATGATCGGTGGCGAGTTCCTCATGCCGATCGGCGCCGGGTTCGTGCTCAATCCGAATCTCGAATTCTCGTCCGAGCTGTTCAGCGCGAACGCCGACGTGCACTACGACTTCGACATCAACCCCACCACCCAGTTCTGGGTCGGCGCCGGACTGGCGTTCGTCAATCCCGACGAAGGCGACTACGACGGCGGCTTCAACCTCCTCGCCGGAGCCGGCACGCGCCGCGGACGCTGGTACCCGTACGTGCAGGGCAAGCTCACGTCCGCGGGCGACATCGACGACTACGGTTCCATCGCCATCGGGGTGCGCTTCTAGTCCGGCGCGAACGTGCTCCTCGGCGCGCGCTGTCGTATAGACTCCGGCGCCGCAAGGAGACCCGACGATGGCCGACAACGATCGCGACGAAGCTCTCGACTACCACTCCGGGGGACGCCCCGGAAAAATCGAGGTCATCCCGTCAAAACCGACCGCCACGCAGCGCGACCTCTCGCTCGCGTACACGCCCGGCGTCGCCGTGCCGTGCCTCGAGATCGCCGCGAATCCCGACGACGTCTACAAGTACACGGCGAAAGGAAACCTGGTCGCGGTCATCACCAACGGCACCGCCGTCCTCGGCCTCGGCAACATCGGCGCGGCCGCGGGCAAGCCGGTCATGGAAGGGAAGGGCGTTCTCTTCAAGCGGTTCGCGGACATCGACGTCTTCGACATCGAGATCGACACCCGCGACACCGAAGAGTTCATCCGCTGCGTGAAGCTGCTCGAGCCGACGTTCGGCGGCATCAACCTCGAGGACATCGCCGCGCCGGAGTGCTTCGAGATCGAAGACCGCCTCAAGGCGGAGATGAACATCCCCGTCTTCCACGACGACCAGCACGGCACCGCCATCATCTCCGCGGCCGCACTCGTGAACGCGCTCGAAGTCGCGGGGAAGAAGATCGAGAAGGTGAACGTCGTCATCTCCGGCGCGGGCGCCGCGGCCATGGCCTGTCTGCGCCTCTACATCAAGCTCGGTTTGCGCAAGGAGAACGTCCTCCTGGTCGACCGCCACGGCGTGATCTGGAAGGGCCGCAAGGAAGACATGACTCCGTACAAGGAGGAGTTCGCGGCGGACACGGACCGGCGCACGATGGCCGACGCCTTCGTCGACGCGGACGTCTTCATCGGACTCTCCGCGGGCGGCATCGTGTCGCAGGACATGATCCGCTCGATGGCGAAGGATCCGATCGTGTTCGCCATGGCCAATCCCACGCCGGAGATCGGCTACGACGAAGCGGTCGCGGCGCGCGCGGACGTCATCATGGCCACGGGCCGCAGCGATTTCCCGAACCAGGTCAACAACGTCCTCGGCTTTCCCTTCATCTTCCGCGGTGCGCTCGACTGCCGCGCGACGACGATCAATGACGAGATGAAGCTCGCCGCGTCCCACGCGCTCGCGGATCTCGCCAAAGAAGACGTCCCCGATTCCGTGCTGCGCGCGTACGGGCAGGACCGCCTGTCGTTCGGCCGCGAGTACCTGATCCCGAAGCCGTTCGACTATCGCGTGCTGCTCAACGTTCCCGTCGCGGTCGCGCGCGCGGCCGCGGAGACGGGCGTTGCCAAGCAGCCCATCGAGGACTACGACGCATATCGCCGCCGGCTCGAGAACATGCTCGGCCGTTCGCGCGGCCTGATGCACGAGATGTACGGACGCGCGCGCAAGAATCCGAAGCGGATCGTCTTCCCCGAGGGAGATCAGGAGAAGATCATCCGTGCGGCGAAGATCCTCATCGACGAGGGCCTCGCGCACCCGATCCTCCTCGTGCGCCGCGACGTCATCGCGCCCCTCCTGCAGAAGTACAACATCGACGAATCGAAGATCACGATCGTCGACATCTTCGACTGCGGCGAAAAATACGAGCAGTACACGCAGCGCTTCCACGAGCTGCGGCGCCGTCACGGCATCACGCTCGCGGACGCGCGCCGCATTCTCAACAGCCGTAACTATTACGCGATGATGATGCTCGACGGCGGCGACGCGGACGGCGTGATCGCCGGCCTGCGCGCGTACTACCCGGCCACCATCAAACCCGCGCTGCAGATCGTGAAGACGCGCCCGAACGTGAAGAACGTCTCCGGCGCGTACCTGCTGATGTTCAAGAACCGCATGGTCGTCCTCGCGGACACGACCGTGAACATCGATCCCGACAGCGAGACGCTCGCTGAGATCGCGGAGCTCACGGCGGAGACGGCGAAGCGCTTCCACCTCGAACCGCGCATCGCCATGATCTCGTTCTCGAACTTCGGCTCGACGCGCCATCCCGGCGCGGAGAAAGTGCGCGACGCGGTGCAGATCCTCAAGACGCGCCGCCCGGACCTCATCGTCGAAGGGGAGATGCAGGCCGACACCGCCGTCAGCCCGGAGATCGCCGCGCACGACTACGCGTGGAGTGCGATCCAGGGCGATGCGAACGTGCTCGTCTTCGCGAATCTCGACGCCGCGAACGCGGCCTACAAGCTGCTGTGGCGGCTCGGCGGCGCGGAGGTGATCGGGCCGATCCTGCAGGGCATCTCCAAACCCGTGCACGTCCTGCAGCGCGGTGTCGACGTCAACGACATCGTCAACATGGCGGCGATTGCGGTTCTGGACGCGCAGGAGCTGGAGGAGCAGGCGGGATACACGAGCGAACCAGCGCGCTGAGCGCGCCGATGTCGAATGGCTTCGGCAGGAACGCGCAGATGCCGGCGTTCACTGCCGTGGCCAGCTCGGGCTCGCGATTCGCGCTGACGACGATCACCGGGATCTTGTTCAACTCGGCGTCGGCGGAGCGCTCGCGCAGGACGTCCCATCCCGAAACGATCGGCATCATGAGGTCGAGCACGACCACGTCCGGATGGTCCGTCCGCATCAGGTCGAGCGCTTCTTTTCCATTCGGCGCCTCGGCGAACCGATAGCCGACGTTGTCACGCTTCAGGGCGGCGATGATCATTTTGCGAATGCTCGGATCGTCGTCGACCACCAACACCGAAAAACTGCGAATCTCTCCTGCCACCGCGGGGGAATTATGCCTGATTGGCGAGCCGTTGGCGGTTCCGCGTGAAAGTCGCCGTTGCGATGTCCGGCGGAGTCGATTCGTCGACGGCCGCGTATCTCCTCAAGTCCCAGGGCCACGAGGTGGTCGGTCTGTCGATGCAGATGTACGACAACCTCACCGCCGCGGACTCGACGTACGGCGGATGCTGCACGATCGACGACCTCGCCGACGCGCGCCGCGTGGCGTGGCGGCTGGAGATCCCGCACTTTACGCTGAACATGGAGACGAACTTTCACGAGAAGGTCATCCAGCCTTTCGTGCAGGGCTACCTCTCCGGTACTACGCCGAGCCCTTGCGTGCTGTGCAACACGCACGTGAAGTTCGACCTCTTTCATCAGAAGGCGATCGCCATCGGCGCGGAGAAGATCGCCACCGGTCACTACGCGCGCATCACCCGTGACGGCGACCGGCTCGAGCTGCGCAAGGCGCTCGATCTGGCGAAGGACCAGTCGTACTTTCTGTTCGAGCTCTCCCAGGCGCAGCTCTCCGAGGCGTTGTTTCCTCTGGGCGACCTGACGAAGCCGGAGGTGCGCGACATCGCGGAGACCGCGGGGCTGTCGGTCGCGCGCAAGAAGGAGTCGTACGAGATCTGCTTCGTGCCGCAGAAAGACGGCTACGGAAAGATCGTCGAGCGCGAGGCGGGGATTGCGCCGGGCGAAGGAGCGGGGGAGATCGTCGACGTCGACGGCAACGTCGTCGGCACGCACGACGGCTACTACCACTTCACCATCGGTCAGCGCCGCGGTCTCGACCTCGGCGGATCGGCGGAGCGCACGTACGTCGTGGACGTGAACCCTTTCACGAAGCGTGTGACGGTCGGGCCGGCGTCGGTGCTGGAGCGCTCCGACCTCACCGCCGAGCGCGTGCACTGGATCTCCGGTACGCCGCCTTCCGGGCCGGTCGAGGTGCAGGCTCGCGTGCGCTCGCGCATGGCTGACGTCGCCGCGACGGTCACTCCGCTCGGTGAGACCCGCGCCCGTGTGTCATTCGCGCACAAGTTACGCGCCGTCGCCCCCGGCCAGGCGGTCGTATTCTACCAGAACGACCTCTGCCTGGGCGGCGGGTGGATCTCGCGCTGACGTTCCACGCTACCGCGTGATGAGGCCAGCCGGTGACGGCGAATCCATTCATTACCGTGGTACTATGCCGCCATGGCACTGCCGCGATCGAAGGTCACCGCTCAGGGCCAGATTTCCGTTCCCGCGGAGATCCGGCGCAAACTCGGTATCGGACCCGGCTCCGTTCTGGAGTGGGAGGAAGACGGCGATCGTGTCGTCGTGCGCAAGGCGGGACGATACACGTTCGAAGACATTCACCGCGCCGTCTTCAAGACTCCGCCAACGCCGCGGACGCTCGAAGAATTGAAGGAAGGGATCGAGGAGTACATCCGCGAGAAGCATGCGCGCCGTTGATACGAACGTCCTTGTCCGCCTCGTCGTCCGCGATGATGAAAAGCAGGCCGGAATCGCCGAGGAGTTCGTTGCCAGGGGTGTATGGGTATCGCACCTGGTGCTCGCCGAGGCCACGTGGGTGCTGCGCACGAAATATGGTACGGAGCACCGGGAGATCGCGACGACCATCGAGATGCTCCTGAACCAACAGCAGTTGACGTTTCAGGATGTCGACGTCGTCGAAGCCGCTCTCGACCACTACCGCGCGAAGCCGTCGATCGGCTTCTCCGATTGCCTCGTCCTCGAAATCGCCCGCAAAGCGGGCCATCTGCCGCTCGGCACGTTCGACAGGATGCTGAGCCGTCTCGACGGCGCCACCCGTCCCTGATCAGCAGCCCTGCCCGCTTCTTGCATTCCATCCCTCCACCACTAATAAGGAGAGGGATATGGCGAATCGTGTCGCAACCATTCTCGGTATCGGGTTTCTACTCGTCGGGGTGCTCGGCTTCGTCGCGCCGGAGATCCTCGGCATGCACCTGTCGGTCGCGCACAACATCGTGCATCTCGTGACCGGCGCGGTCTCGCTCTGGCTCGGGCTCAAAGGCTCCGCCTCGGCCGCGCGCACGTTCTGCATCGTCTTCGGCGCGGTCTATCTGCTCCTCGGCGTCGCCGGATTCGTGGCGGGCAGCGATGCGGCGCCCGGCGTCCCCGGACCGCACGACGCGCGTCTGCTCAAGCTCATTCCCGGCACGCTCGAGTTCGGGACGATGGACCACATCGTCCACATCCTCCTCGGCGCGATCTACCTCATCGCCGGCTTCCTGACGCGGACGGTAAGGACGGCCACGGCGCGCGCCTAGCGCGCGCCTACTCCACCGTCACGCTCTTCGCCAGATTGCGCGGCTGATCCACGTCGCATCCGCGCCGCAGCGCGATGTAGTACGCCAGCAGTTGCGTCGGGATCACCGCCAGGATCGGCTGCAGCTCCTCGATGGTCGACGGGACCTCGATCGACTCGTCGGCCATTTTCATCATCGCCTCGTCGCCCTCGTCGCAGATCGCGATCAGCTTCCCGTCGCGCGCCTTCACTTCCTGCAGGTTCGAGACGACTTTTTCGTACACCGGCGTGCGTGTGGCGACCGCCACGATCGGCATGTTCTCGTCGATCAGCGCAATCGGCCCGTGCTTCATCTCGCCGGCTGGATAGCCTTCCGCGTGGATGTACGAAATCTCCTTGAGCTTGAGCGCACCTTCCAAGGCAATCGGGTAGTGCACGCCTCTGCCGAGGAACAGAAAGTCCTGCGCGTTGTGGTAGCGGTTCGCGAGCTGCTGGATCTTCTTCTCCTGCGTCTTGAGCAGGTGCTCGATCTTGTGCGGGATCGTCGACAGCTCGTGCATCGCCTTGCGGATCTCGTCTTTCGACTGCCCGCGCAATTGGCGGATGTAGAGGGAGAGGAGGTAGAACGCCGTGAGCTGCGTCGTGAACGCCTTCGTCGACGCGACGCCGATCTCCGGACCCGCGTTCGTGTAGATCACGCCGTCCGACATGCGCGTCGCGGCCGCGCCGATCACGTTGCAGATCGCGACGAGCCGCGCGCCCTTCCCTTTCGCTTCCTGCATGCCGGCGATCGTGTCCGCCGTCTCACCCGACTGCGTGACGCCGATGACGAGCGTGTTCTCGTCGATGATCGGATCGCGATAGCGATACTCCGAGCCGTAGTCGACTTCGACCGGAATGCGGGACGCCGACTCGAGCAGGAACTTGCCGACCAGGCCCGAGTGCCACGAGGTCCCGCACGCCACGATGTGGATGCGCTGGAACTTCGCCCACTCCTCGGGCGTGAACTGCAGGTCGTTGAAAAAGATCTCGCCCGACTCCTCGAACATGCGGCCGTTGAACGTGTCGCGCACGGCGCGCGGCTGCTCGTGGATCTCCTTGAGCATGTAGTGGCGATAGCCTTCCTTCTCGGCCGCCACCGCGTCCCACAGGATCTTCTTCGTCTCGCGCTCGACCTTTGCGTCGTCGGCGCCGAACAGCTCGACCTTTTTGTCGTCGACGACGACGTAGTCGCCGTCCTCGAGATAGATGATGTTGCGCGTGTACGCGAGGAGCGGCGCGACGTCGGAGGCGATGATGTTCTCGCCTTCACCGAGTCCCACGACGAGCGGCGGTCCGTGCTTCGCGGCGATGATCGTGCCCGGCTCGTCGCCGGCGATCATCACCAGCGCGTAGTGCCCTTCGAGTTCCTTGAGCGTCTTTTTCACCGCGTCGACGAAGGAGAGCCCGCCTTTGCGGTACTCCTCGATGAGATGCGCGACGACTTCCGTGTCCGTCTCGCTCTTGAACTCGTGCCCCTGCGACTTGAGGCGCTGCTTGAGCGGGAGGAAGTTCTCGATGATGCCGTTGTGGATGACGACCACGTTGCCCGTGCAGTCGCGGTGCGGGTGGGCGTTGTTCTCATTCGGCTTGCCGTGCGTGGCCCAGCGCGTGTGGCCCATGCCGAACGTGCCGTGGAGCTCTTTCTCCGAGAGCTTCCCTTCGAGGTTCGACAGTTTCCCTTCCGCGCGCACCACGTCGACGCCGTTGCCGTTGACGACCGCCACGCCCGCGCTGTCGTAGCCGCGGTATTCGAGCTTCTTGAGACCGCCGATCAGAACCGGCACCACTTCACGCGTGCCGACGTATCCGATGATTCCGCACATGTAATTTCTCTCCCTAACGAGCGATGAACGATGAGCGAGGAGCGATGAAAAGCCGGGTCATCGCTCATCTCTCATCGTTCATCGCTACAATCCGCGACGCATGATCCGTCGAATCGGTGCCGCAGCATTCCTCGTCGCCTTGCTTGCCTGCGGCAAACGCGGCGACCCGCGCCCGCCCGTGCCCATCATCCCCCAGGCCACGAGCGACCTGGTTGTAACACAGCGAGCCGATCAGGTGATTCTCTCCTGGAGCTATCCTTCGTTGACGACCACGGGCCGCGCGCTGACCGCCGTCGAGCGTATTTCCGTCTTCCGGTACGTGGAAGACCTCCCGGTCTCCGCCACCGGCAGCGATCCGAACGCGCTCATGCCCGGCAACATCGACCCGACCGTCCCCCAGCCGGTGGCCCTCTTCTCGAAACTGCCCACCCTCCCGCAGGCGCAGTTCGCGAAGCTCGGCACGCGGGTAGAGAGCATAGAAAAGGCCAACCTGCCGGCCGCGACCGCCGGCTCGAAGCTTCTCTTCGTCGATCGCCCGCCGTTCACCACCACCGACGGCCGCCCCGTACGCGTCACCTACGCGGTCGTGACCGAGGGAGAGACGGCGCGCAGCGAGTACTCGAACCTGGCCATCATCGTGCCGCTCCCCGTCGCCGTTCCGCCGGTGAATCTCGCCGCGACGCCCGCGGCACGCGGCGTGACGCTGAAGTGGGCGGCACCGACCGCATCCGTCCGCGGTGCCGGCGTCCCGCCCGTCATTCACGGCTATCACATCTATCGCACCGCTCCCGGACAGGCGCTGAACGAGTTCGTCACGCCGATCAACAACGCGCCGGTGAAGGAAACGACTTACACCGACACGCCGCCCTACGGCGAGCACGAATACCGCGTCGCCGCGGTGGCTGTCGAAGGTCCGCCGCGCGTGCAGAGCAATCTCTCGGAACCGGTGCGTGCGACGTTCAAGGATCTCGTCCCGCCGCCGGTCCCGGCGAGCGTCACACCGCTCCTCGAAACGAATCGCGTGCGGCTGATCTGGGACGCGGTCGACGCGCCCGATCTCGACGGCTACATCGTCTATCGCATCGAGGGCACCATCCGTCTGCGCCTCGCGCCGTGGATCATCAAGGAGACGAACTTCACCGACATCTCCCTCGACATCGGCATCGCCTATCACTACGAGGTCACGTCCATCGACGCCTCGGGGAACGAGAGCGCCGCGGTGAAGTCGGAGACGATCATCGTGCCGAAGACGCCGTAGCTCCCGTCACCCTGAGACTGCGAAGGGTCTCGGCTGGGCAGACCATGCGGTTCGTCGCATGCGAGATCCTTCGCCGTCGTCGCGGCTCAGGATGACGGAGCGAGCAATTCGCGCAGCTTCTCCGGATCCGCCGTCGGCTCCTGACAGGCGTACCCGACGCACACGTACGCCATCGTCCGATCCTGCGCGCGCTCCTGCATGAGCGGCAGGTCGGACGATTGATCGCCGGCGACGAGCACGCGATGCGGGAGGAACGTCTCTCCGACGACACGACGCAGCGCGTCGTTCTCGCCGGTGATGGCGATCTCCTTCGGCTGTCCGGCTCTCCATTCCGCGACGCCGAGGAGAAAGCCGAACCCGGACGGATACTTTTCCGCCACCGGCCACACCGACTCCAGTGCCTCCGTCGCCGCGCGCGCGTAACGCTCGTCGCCGTACAGCAGCGCGAGACGCAGCAGGACGTCGCACGCCACGGACGTGGCCGCGGGCGTGGCGTTGTCGAACAGATCCTGCGGACGGGTGATGAGCTGCTCGTGATCGACGGGCGTGTCGAAGAAGCCGCCGTTCTGTTCGTCCCGAAAGCGCGACAGCATCTCCTCGGCCAGTACGCGAGCGCCTTCGAGGAAGCGCCGCTCGTGCGTCGCTTCGTACGCGAGCGTGAGTCCCCACGCCACGCCGGAGTAATCCTCGAGCAGCCCGGGGATCTTTGCGTGGCGTGTCAAGTTACCGTCATTGATTCTCGTCAATAGAAACGTGGCGTTTTTTGCGACCACTTCTCGATACGCATTCTTGTCGAATGCAACGGCCGCCTCGGCGAACGCGGCCAGCATCCACCCGTTCCATCCGGCGAGCATCTTCTCGTCGCGCCCGGGCCACACACGCTGCGCCCGCGCACCGTACAGCTTGCACTTGCCGCGCGCTGCGACGTCGGCGAGTTGATCGAGAGTGAGTCCGAGATCCGCCGCGACGCTCTCCGGATCGCGAGGGAGGTTCAGGATGTTGTGCTCTTCCCAGTTCCCACCCGCGGTGATGTCGTACAGGGCGCAGAAGACGCGTCCTTCGTCGGCGCCGAGGAGCTCCATTACCTCCGCCCGCGACCATACGTAAAACTTCCCCTCGACCCCCTCGGAATCCGCATCCTGCGTCGCGTAGAACGCGCCGTCGGGCGAGGTCATCTCGCGCATGACGTAGCCGAGGATCTCGTGGGCGGTCTGCGCGAAACGGGGCTCCTTCGTCCACTGCCAGGCCCGCACGTACAGCCGCGCCAGCAGCGCGTTGTCGTACAGCATCTTCTCGAAATGCGGCACGAGCCAGCGTGCGTCGACGGAGTAGCGATGAAAGCCGCCGCCGACCTGGTCGTAGATTCCGCCGCGCGCCATCTTGGTCAACGTGTTGACGATGATCTCCCGCAGACGCGCATCGCCGGTGCGATGCGAGACCTGCATCAGGAACTCGAGCGACATCGACGGCGGAAACTTCGGCGCGCCGCCGAAGCCGCCATGCACCGCGTCGTAGCCTCCGGCAATGCGCGCCGCCGCGGCGTCGAGCGCGGCGTGATCGATCGATACACTGCCGCGCTTGCGCGGACGCAACTGCGCGGACAACGCCTGCTGCACCTCACTCGAGGCCTCTTCCACTTCCTGGCGTCGCGAGCGATACACGTTCACCACGTGCTCGAGCACCCGCTGGAAGCTCGGCATCCCATGCCGCTCCTCCGGCGGGAAATACGTTCCCGCAAAGAACGGCTTGCCGTCCGGCGTGAGGAACATCGACATCGGCCAGCCGCCGTGCCCGGTCATCATCTGCACGGCCTGCATGTAGATCGAGTCGACGTCCGGCCGCTCCTCGCGATCGACTTTGATCGAGACGTAGTCCTCGTTGAGGATCTCCGCGATCTTCGGATCCTCAAACGACTCGCGCTCCATGACGTGGCACCAGTGACACGCGGAGTAGCCGATGGAGAGAAAGATCGGCCGGTCCTCACTCCTCGCTTTGGTGAATGCCTCCTCACCCCATGGATACCAATCGACGGGATTGTGGGCATGTTGGAGGAGATAAGGGGAGGTCTCGTTTTTCAGTCGGTTCATTTTTTTACCAGTTCATCCGCGCGCGCCGAGGCGGGGATCTCCGGTTCCCTCGCGAGACGGGTGCCCAGCGTCGCTGCACGCGCCGCGCCTGTGGGCCTCACGCGCTACGAAGGCCTTTGGATCACCTCGAGCAACTGCGGCGGGAACGCACGCATCTCGAAGTACTCGCTCTCCAGCTCTTCCACCTGGAACCGGTCCAGCCCCGAGTTCGACAGAAAGTCGTTGCGCAGACGCGAGTCCTGATCTTCGACGATCCGCGGCAGAAGCTGGTTGATGTAGAACGCCTCGAGGCGGATCTTGGTGATCACTTCCTCGAGCAGCCCCTCCGTCATGAACTCATGCAGTTCGTGCAGCTCGGGATCGTGCGCGATCTCGGCACGGATCTCCCGCCGGAACGTCTCCCGCCCCTCGGGGGTATTGAGCTCGAGATAGAAATTCGCCATGCGCCGCCGCGCGAGGTTGTACGCCGCAAAGTACGCGCGCTCGTGGCGATTCAATGACGCGATCGAATCCGCGACGCCCGCGATCGACTGCTCGTTGTTCTCGATCGAGATCATGCCGAGCGTCAGCGCGTACAGCTTCTTCTTCCCGTAGGCGAGCGCGTATTCGTTGTTCACCACCGGATCGATGAAGAGCTGCTGAAACAGGCCGCGGCGCAGCTTTTCGAACACCTGCATGTTGCCGAGCAGCGAGCGCACCTGCTCCGGCGACAGCTCGACGTCGTCCATGAACGCGAGCTTGTTGACGAGGGTCGTCGAGTGATCGATGCGATCGAACAGCGTCACGAGCTCGCCGAAGGACTCGAGGCGCTCGAAGTCCTCTTCCTCGCGTCCGATCTCGTCGATCAAACGGCCCGTTTCGAGCAGCAGCTCCTCGAACGTCTGATCGCGATTCGCCGCCGCTTTCTGCTTGTTCTCCATGAGCTGCACGAGGTCGAGCGACGAGAGCTTGCGCGTGATGTTGCGGCCGAGAAGAAAGCCGCCGAGGATCTCGCGGGTGGACTGGATGTAATCGGGCTCGTCTTCCTTGCGCGCGACGGCACGCGGCTCCTGCAGCACGATTTCTTCGAGCGTGTCGAAGATCGACAGCGGCACTTCATTGCGCAGCGACAGCGTGCGCAGGCGCATCAGGCGCGCGCGTGCGGCGGAGTCGATGGTCGAGCCGGCGCACGAGGCGAGGATGCGTTTGTACTCGTCGATGAGGAGCTGGTTGTCGGGGTGGTGGTAGATGACGTCGATCTGGATGCGCTCGCGCTGGTACGGCTCGATGCCGAGCTCCTCGAGCGCGCTGGCCACGTCGTCGAGCGACTTCGTGGTCGCGTACGCACCCTCGCACAAATCGGCGAAGCGCTGATTCGCGCGGTGCACGATGCGCAGCACGACCAGCGTCGATTCGGGCTCGCCGAGGCTGTCGAGGATCTCGTGGGAGAGCGCGAGGAACTGTCCGGTGCCGACTTTCTTCGAGCGCTTCAGCAGCTTGCCGATCGTCTTGAGCGTCGCTTCCTGACGGTCGCCGAGATCGCGGTATTTCTTGCGGTCGTCGATGAAGAAAAAGTAGTTCGCGACCGCGTTGCCCTGCAGGAAGAGGTTGTCCCAGCGCTCGAAGCCTTCCGTGTTCGGCGTGAAGCGCAGCTCGTGCGTTTTCGGATTGACCGCGGTGCCGAAGAGCACGAGCCGGTTGACGACTTCCTCGTTGAGCAGATCGCCGACGGGCAGATGGCCGCCGAACATGTACTCGCCGAAGATCCCGCCATTGCCGCGGAACCGCACACCCTCGGGATTGAGCACGATCTCCGAATTGCCGCCGAAGTAACGCACGACGTCGCCGCGCGCGACGCTGATCTGCTCGAAGAAAAACCGCCGATCGACGTCGGGTCCGACGACGACCGCGAAATACTCGATGGCCTCTCCGACGAAGCCGTGGTGGACGATCGCCCGGATCACGGAGGGATTGTAGACGGGGAGGGGCGGGGATGAGGGCCAAGGGCCGAGGGCCGAGGGCCGAGGGGGAGGACGACGGGTGGGGGGCTGTTTCTCCCTCGGCCCTCGGCCCTCGGCCCTGGGCCCTCGGCTCCCGACCCCTACGCCCGCGGATGCGCGCGCTTGTACACCGCCATGAGTTGCCAATCGTTCAAATGCGTGTACTTCTGCGTCGTGGACAGGGAGGCGTGTCCCAGCAGCTCCTGGATGCCACGCAGATCGGCCCCCGCGTTCAGCAGATGGGTGGCGAAGGAATGGCGCAGCGTGTGGGGCGAATTGCCGGACTGCAATGCCGCGCGTCGCAGGTAGACCTCGAACAGACGGCGCACGCTGCGCGTGGTGATCTTGTGTCCGCGGTAGTTGACGAAGACCGCCTGCTCGTCGGCGTCCTTGGCCAGCTCGCCGCGCACGGCGAGCCAGGCGCGCAGAGCGGCTTCCGCTTTCGTGCCGAAGGGAACGATGCGCTCCTTCGAGCCTTTGCCGTGCACTTTGACGAGCCGCGCGCGCAGTTCGAGGTCGTCGATGTCGATGTTCACGAGCTCGCTGATGCGCAATCCGGAGGCGTAGAGGAGCTCGAGCCAGGCGTGATCGCGAAGACCGAGGGTGGTGGACGTGTCGGGTTGTTCGAGGAGCAGCGCGACGTCCGACGTCTGCATCACCGCGGGGAGATGCTTCTCGCGTTTCGGCGTCGCGACCGTGCGCGCGGGATTCGCCTCGACGGCGCCTTCGCGCACGAGGTACTTGAAGAACGTGCGCAGCGCGGAGAGGTGCCGCGCCACCGACGCGCGCGCGAGCTTGCGTCGCGAGAGGTGCGCGAGATACGAGCGGATGGCGAGATGGTCGACGCGGCGCAGCTCGAGCTGGTCGCGGGCCATGGTCATGTAGTCGTTGCAGAGGAAGCCGATGAAGGATTCGAGATCGTCGCGATACGCGGCGATGGTGTTCGGCGACACGTTCCGCTCGTACGCCAGGTAATCGAGGAATTCTCCGATCTCGTTCGTCACGCCCAACCCTCCCGTTTCCTGAAACAGCGTAGCACCGCGGGCCGTACACTCGAAGCATGTCCATCACGTTGAAGCGGGGAGAGTTCTTCGGCCGTTCCATTGCGACGGGCGAATGGGGCGGTCTCGCGCTGTCGGAGACGAGCTACGCGCGCGGCGCGTTTCTGCCGCGGCACAGTCACGAGGAGGCGTACCTCACGTTCGTCCTCGACGGTGCCTATCGCGAGCGCGTGCAGTCGGAGACGCGCACGTGCGCGGCGCGATCGCTGGTGGTGCATGCGCCCGGCGAGGCGCACGAAAACGATTTCACCGAAAGACGCGCGCGCTGTCTCAATCTCACGCTCGGTACCGCGTTCGCGTCGCGACTCGGTGACGCCGTGCACGTGCTGGCGCGCGGTGGTGTCGTGGCGGATGGCAACGTGGCGGGCATCGGGCACCGCGTGGCCGCGGAGTTGCGTCGCACCGACGCGGCGGCGCCGCTGATCGTCGAAGGGCTGGTGCTGGAGTTGTTCGGATTGTTGTCGCGGCGCGAAGACGAACCGCGGCGTGTGCCCGCATGGCTCGGCGAGGCGCGCGCGATCGTCGAGCGCGACTTTCAGCGCAAGCTCGTGCTCGCGGAGCTGGCGAGCGAAGTGGGCGTGCATCCCGTGTCGCTCGCCCGCGCGTTTCGCAGGCATTTCGGAATGACGGTGGGCGACGCGGTGCGGCAGTTGCGGATCGCGTACGCGCGCGAGCGCATCGCCGCGGGAGTGGCGTTGCACATCGTGGCGGCCGAGGCGGGATTCGCGGACCAGAGCCACTTCACGCGCGCGTTCACGCGCAGCGTCGGTGTGGCGCCGGCGTCGTATCGCCGCACGGTTCAGCGCGTTCCACGGCGCTAATCGCGTGCAAGATCCTTTCGCCATGCGCGGCGTACGCTCAGGACATGAGACCGATCGTCGTCGCGCTGTTCGTGCTCCTCGTGTCGTGCGGTGCCCGTCCGGTATTCGATCGCACGAGCGATGGCTCACCGGAGCAGGAGTTGCGGCTGGCGAACGTCGAGTGGCGGGTCGACAAGAACGCCGATGCGGCGCGGGCGCGGCTCACGAAGCTCGGCACGTTCGACGCGTACCTCGAGCTCGCGCGCATCGATCCGGCCGCACTCGCGAACGCGGAACGGCTCGCGAAGACGAAGGCCGATCGTCGCGCCGTCGCGCGTGCGCGGGCACGGATGCTCGTCGAGCAGGGCAACGCGCGCGACGCGATTCCGCTGCTGCGCTCCCTCGCCGCCGAGGAGGGGCCGCGCCTGCGGACGATGCGGCTGCTGGCGCGTGCAGGCGTGCTGCTGCGCGATCGTGCGGTGATGATGGAAGGCATCGACGGCTACTATCGCGTGTCGCCGTTCAGCGGGCCGCCGCATCTCATCGCCGACGCATACGCGCAACTCGCACAGGCAAACGACGACGCCTCACTCGCACGTGCGCTGGCGGGCATCCGCTTCTTCGACGAAGCCGCACTCGTCGCGCCGCCGCGGTCCGGCATCGCGCGTTACGCGGCCATGCTGCAGCGCATGGAAAAAATCGCCGACGAGCATTACCGCCAGATCGCCCTCGGTAAGGACCACGGCCGCGCATTGAAGAAAGCACTCGCCGCGGAGTTGCGCACGATGTGGCCGAAGCTCGATTTCGACGAGGCGGTCGAGGAGATGGGGAGGCAGTTCGGCGGCTATCTCATCACCGGCAAAACGGGCGGCTTTCACGACACGCACATCGCGCACAAAGTCGTTGATCGCACGATGCCGGTCGAACAGTACGGCCGTAAAGCCACGGTGCGCTTCATCGTCCTCGACGGCGTGGTGTCGAACGGCTTTCAGCAGTGGCGGTCGGACGGCAGGAGCGGTGACGGTGGCTGGGGCACGCCGAAGGAGATTTTTCAGGTGCGCCCGCTGTACGCCGATGGTCCACTGGTTGACTGGTTGCGCGTGACCGATCCCGAGGTGCGCGCCAAATATGGGAAGGATCTTGCCGAACGGTTGAATCTCCAGTATCTCGATCGCGTGTACGTGGAGACGAAGACGCGCGACGCCTTTCTCGCCCGCGTCGAGCGCGACACGTTCCGTTACTCGATCCTCCTGCACGAAGGGCGGCACGCCATCGACGGCGACGAGTTCGAGACGTGGGAGCTCGAGTATCGCGCGAAGCTGTCGCAGGTCGCGCTCAGCGATGCGCCGCGCGCCTCGGTCGCGGCGATCCTCGGCGACACCGTCGACGACTCGCCGCACGGCAAAGCGAACGCGAAGATCCGCCGCGAGATCGACGTGCAACAACTCGAAAAACTCAGCGACGAGGAGATCCGCGCGGCATTTCGCAGGCTCGACCCGCTGGCACACTGAGCGTGTGCTGCTCGCGCTGATTCTCCTCACACTGCAGGACGCCCGCGCCCTGGTACGCGCCGGTGTCGTGGAAAACGATCGCGCCAAGATCGTCGAAGGCGTGGCCGCGTACTACCACGTCTCCGAGCACAACCCGCCGCCGCACCTCATCGCCGACGCGTACGTGCGGCTCGCCACCGCCAGAGACAACGACGAGCTGGCGCGCGCCCTCCTCGGCGTGCGCTTCTTCGAAGAAGCGGCGCTGATCGCCGCACCCGACTCCGACGTCGCGCGCTACGCCGCGATGCTGCAGCGCATGCGTGCGCTCACGCAGAACGCGCGACAGCGCGAGCCCGCCGCACTGCGTCGAGCGCTCGGCCGCGAGCTCGCCACGATGTGGCCGAAGCTCTCCTTCGACGCCGCGGTCGCGCAGATGGAAAAGGAGTACGGCGGCGTGCTCCAGGTGCATGGCCGCGACGCGCTCATCGCGCACAAGATCCTCGACAAGGCGCTCCTCGTCGATCAATACGGACACAAAGGCCGGGTGCGTTTCGTGGTGCTCGACGGCGTCGTATCGAACGGCGAGGGAGATCGGATCGGCGGCACCGGCAACTCGAAAGCGATTTATCAGGTGCGCCCGCCATTCGCGGACGGTCCGTTGTGGATGTGGGATCGCGTGCAGGCGAAGACGCCCGCCACCCAAGTCGGCCAGCGTCTGCAACTGCAGTATCTCGAGCAGGTGCTCGCCGCGACGCAAACGCGCGACGCGTTCATCGCCCGCATCGAGCGCGACGCGTTCCACTACATCATGGTCCTGCACGAAGGGCGGCACGCCATCGACGACGCGCTGCACGTCAACCTGCAGACCTGGGAGCTCGAATACCGCGCGAAACTCTCGCAGGTCGCTCTCACCGAGACCGCCGCGCGCGTCTCCGCCGCCGACATCTTCGCTGGTCCGAAAGACGACACCCCTCACGGCCGCGCCAACGCGAAGCTCGTGCGCGACCTCACGCGCTGGATGAAGACGAACGCGCCGCACCTGACCATCGATCAGTTCGACCAACTCACCGACGAGCAGATCCGTGGCGCGTTCCGCTCTCTCGACCCGCTGGCGAAGGGGAAACGCCCGGAGTAGTGTTTCCGCTCTTCATGAGCGGAGCAGGCACGGCAAGCGGCGTCGATTATCAGGGACACGCGTTCGCGTACGTGGCGGCGCATGTCCTGACCGAACGCTTCCTGCCGTGGTTCCAGGATCCCGAGGACGTACCGGTCTCGATTCGCATGGAACGCCGCGGTCCCGGGGACGATCTTCGCGTCACGATGCGGAATGGGCGCGTGATCGAAGTACAGGCGAAGCTCAACGCGAAAGGCAACACCGACTTTTTCGAATCCGCCGCGCGGCTGATCGACGGACTTCTCGCCGACCCGGAGTTACGCGGCGTCCTGCTCGTGAATACCGGGCTGACGACGACCACGGTTCGCGTCGACTTCGAAGAGGACCGCGTGCGCTACGTCGATGGCGACCCGTTCGAGCCGCGGCGGGTCATGGAACAGGTTCTCGCCAAGCTGACGATGCCATTCGACCGCACGGTGATGGAGCGCCTGCGCCTCGTTGAGCTGAATCTTGGCGAAGGCTCGATGGGAGAGGATTCGGCGCAGAAACTTCTCGCGTCCGTTCTCCGCGATGCTTCGTTCGTCGTCGACGCCTGGGAGAGCCTCGGTCACAAAGGCGTCCGTGCGATGGCGCACAAGCGTCACTACGATCGCGACGCTCTGCTCGCAGTGCTCGCGCGCTTCCATCCTCGTCCGACGCCCGAACGCGAACAACTCGACGCATACCTCGACTGGGCGATCGAAACGAACGCGAAGTTCGTGCTTGCGGCATTGCCAGACGTGGGGGTGGATAGTTTCGAAGCGTGGGATGAGCTGACACCGCCCGCGCAAGTCGAAACCACGCCAGAGCCGGATGCCGAGGCGATCCGCAAATACCACGCGTGGGAAGAGCGCCGCGACGGCACCAGCGCACGGGACACTTACACCGCGCGCAAACTGCTCGAGGCGAAGCAGAGCGCGATCGTCATCGGTGGCGCGGGCAGCGGCAAGAGCACCCTCACGCATCGGCTCGTACGTGAAGCCTGCGAAGGCGGGCTCGTGGCGATGCGTGTGTCGCTGCGACAAGTCGGCCTCGCGCTGGCAGCCGGAAAATCAATCGACGGGGCACTGATCGAAGCAGCATTCGGAGGAAGCGCTATCGACGTTGGAGCAGCCGCACGGCTTCTGGCGCGTGCGGACTTTCTCGTCGCAGATGGGCTCGATGAGACCGATCGTGCCGCGGTCGCGGAGCAGCTCCGCAACTGGATGAAAGGTCACGAACGGGTCGCCTTGATCATTACGACACGTCCGGTCGGCCATTCGTCAGCGCTGTTGCCAGGCATCGCGTCGGTCGAGTTGATGGCGCTGCACGCGGGCGGTACGCATGATGTCGCGCGTGCGATCTTCCACGCGGCGCTCCACGATTCCGATCGCGCCGAGCAGGTGCTGGAAAGGTTTGAAGAAGAGCTGGCGACGAATCCCGCCGCGACGCTTGCCGCACGCAATCCGCTGCTTCTCAGTTGCCTGGTCGCTCTCGCGCTGGAAGGTCGGCCGCTGCCGCGGCGTCGAGCGTTTTTGATCGGGGAGATCCTCGACCTCTTACATCGCACGCCGCCGCACGATCGAACTCCGAAGGTGCCGGAGCTGAATGCTCGGATTGCGCGTCGCGTCGCGGATCTGGCGGGCTGGTTTCTCGCTGAAGCTCCTGCGTCGACGCGGGACGAACTCGTAGGCGCGATCAGCGGACCACTTGCCTCGGACCTCGGTGTCAGTCGCTTCGTCGCGCATGAGCGAGCCGATGAGGCGCTGACGTTCTGGGAGGAACGGCGCCTCGTGGAGCGGCTGCGCAGCGGAACGCGCGAGTACCTCACCTTCGTGCATCTCAACCTCGGCGAATACGCCGCCGCGCGGATCGTCGTCGACGAGAGCAACGATGCCACCGCGTCATGGCTGAAGCGCGTGCGACGGCGGACGCAGTGGCGTCAGGTGATTCTCTTCGCGGCGGCGTTGAAGGATGCAGAACGTATTGCCTCGATGCTGCTCGACCTCGACGATGCGAGCGACGATGAATCGTCGGAGGCTTTTCTCGCGGCGGAGTGTCTCGAGGCCATGGACGACCCTCCCACGAAAGCCATTGTCGAGCGCACGATCGACGCACTGGCCGCACGGCTGACTCGTACGCGGCGCACCGGAGCGGCGCTCGTACTCATCCGCTTGGCGCGCCTGGCGGCCGGGCGTGCTTCGGACGTTGCGCTGCCGCTCCTGTCGCATCCCTCGGATGCCACACGTCAGGCTGCGACGGCGGTCGTGTTCGCGGGTGACGCGCCACGCATTCCGGCAGGCTTGCCGCGGAAATGGTTGGAGGAGCTTGAACCGAAGCGGCCGAAACGCGAGGGAGGCAAACTCGTCATCACGCTCCCGCTGCCGGAGCCCGCGGCCGCGCTGCTGAACGAAACGGCTGCTGCCGCCATCGATGCGTTGTTCCGTACGGAAGAGCGTGACGAGGCGCTGGCTGTTGCGAGCGATTTTGTGGCGACCCGCGCAGACCGACCGATGCTGCATGCGCTCCAGAGATCGTTCCTTCGCCATGATGCATGGGCCGTCATAGAGCCGCACGTGAACCAGTGGCGAGCGACACTGATGTCCCCGTGGTTTCGGTTCGACGCGCCCGAGAGGCGCGACGAGCTGCTGGCTTTTCTGGACGCGATCGCCGCATCGATCGGTGCGCCCGAGGCGGGTGCCGATGCATCGCGGCAGACACTTCCTCTCGTCTCTCGCGTGTTCGGTGCCCTCGAGGTCTGGCGGCTCGACCTGGAGGGTCTGGCTGAACGTGACGATCAGGAGTCGCTCGAGCTCGTGATCCAGCGCGTGTTGCGCGGAATGCGCATGGATCGCGATGCCTTGCGGCAGGAGCTCGCCAGCGGGTACCGGCTGGCCGATGCATTAACAGCGCGCGGCATCTTTGCGCATGTCCGCGAGGTTGCGGTAGCCGTGAACTGGCGGGTTGCCGCGGCGGAGCCGATCGAGGCGGATCGGTTGCGCCGCGCCCTGATCCATAAGTCTTCGATCGTGCGGCACGCCGCGTTCGAGTTGGTTGCAGAAGGCGCAGCGGCCGGCGCGGAGAGCGATGTCTTGGCCGGTGCGCTCGATGCTGCGGCGTACGGCGCAGCGCGGGAGTTGGTGCAGGTCATCCCACAGATCGTCGAAACCGGGGAGGCAGAACGGCTGATCCGGGAACGCGTGAAGAGCGGCAGCCAGCGTCCTTGGCGCCTGCGTGGCGTATTCGAAGGACTCGCGTACGTCTCCTCGGAGCTGCGCTACTCTTTGAGAACCGAAATCCTCACGGCAGTTTGTACGCCTAATTCCATGATTGCTGCAGCCGCCATTGAAGCATTGGCGAAACTGGAGCACGACTGCACGGCCGAATTCGTCGCCATTCTTCGCGAGGCCGCTGGCTTCTGGCAGGCGCGCCCGCTGTGGTGCGGATGGTGCGAGATGGAAGTCGCGGATCA
>DASPHZ010000002.1:0-136544 GCA_035629395.1 Thermoanaerobaculia bacterium | reverse complement strand
GACATGGATGCGCACCACGCTGCTGCGCAACGGTTACGACAACGTGAAGACGCCGCTGCTCTACAACAAAGGGCTGTGGGAGATCTCCGGGCACTGGGGCAAGTATCGCGAAAACATGTTTCTCGTTCTCGACAAGGAGAGCGAAGAGCATGACTTCTCGATGAAGCCGATGAACTGTCCTTCGCATCATCTGTACTTTGCGATGTCGAAGCACAGCTATCGCGATCTGCCGCTGCGCCTGCACGCGCAGGACGTTCTGCACCGCAACGAGCTCACCGGCTCCCTCGGCGGACTGACCCGCGTCCGCCAGTTCGCGCAGGATGACGCGCACATCTACTGCGTCGAAGACGACGTGCCGGAGGAAGTACGCCGCTTCGTCGGCCTCCTCGACACGGTGTACGCGACCGTCGGTCTCGAATACACCGCGAAGTTCTCGACCCGTCCGCCGCAGCGCATCGGGGAGGACGCGCTGTGGGATCGCGCCGAATCGCTTCTGCGCAGCGCCCTCGAATCCCTCGGACGTCCGTTCGAGATCAAGGAAGGGGAAGGCGCGTTCTACGGTCCGAAGATCGACTTCGACGTGTCCGACTCGATCGGCCGCAAGTGGCAGCTCGGCACGATCCAGCTCGACTACAACGCGCCCGAGCGTTTCGACCTCACCTACGTCGGCGCGGACAATGCGGAGCATCGTCCGGCCGTGCTGCATCGCGCGATCTACGGCTCGTTCGAGCGCTTCATCGCCATCCTCATCGAGCACTTTGCCGGCGCGTTTCCGTTCTGGCTCTCGCCGGTGCAGGCCGCGGTGCTGCCGCTGTCGGAGAAGTTCGTCGCCTACGCGGACGAGGTCGGCGAGAAACTGCGCAAGGCCGGCATCCGTACGGAAGTGGACCGCGGCAACGACAAGCTCGGCGCGAAGATCCGCAACGCACAACTGAAGAAAACCCCCTGGATGCTGATCGTCGGCGAGAAGGAAGCGTCGAGCGGCTCGGTGAGCCTGCGCAAGCGCACCGGCGGCGATCAGGGAAGCGTTTCCCTGGACGACCTGATCCAGCAGGCGCGCGAGCTCGTGTCGAGCCGCGCGTTGACTTTGTAGCGTCTTTATCCGTATTTTTGACCACCGACTCAGGAGGACTTTCGTATTTTTCCGCCACGCCGCAACCCACGATTCGACCGTAGACCCGTAGAGCCCGAGAACCGCATCAACGATCTGATCCGCACGCCGGAGGTTCGACTCATCGACTCCGAAGGCAAGCAGGTCGGCGTCGTCCCGATCGCGCAGGCGCAGGAAATGGCGCGCGAAAAAGACCTCGACCTCGTCGAGATCTCGCCGAGCGCGAACCCGCCCGTCTGCAAGATCATGGACTACGGCAAGTTCCTCTTCGAGAAGAAGAAGAAGGAAGGCGAAGCCAAGAAGAAGCAGAAGATCATCGTCGTCAAGGAGGTGCAGTTCCGCCCCCGCATCGACGAGCACGACTTCGACTTCAAGAAGAATCACGTCATTCGCTTCCTCGAGCACGGGGACAAGGTCAAGGCGATCGTGCGCTTCCGCGGCCGTGAGATGACGCACATGGAGCTCGGCAAGGCCGTGCTCGACCGGCTGCTCGTGGAGGTCAAGGAGTTCGGCGCGTCGGAATCGCCGAATCCGGACCTGCAGGGCAACCGCATGTCCGTCGTGATCGCGCCGAACAAGTAGTTGGAATCAACCAACGGCCAACCTGGTTTCCAGCAAGGCTTTAAGGGGACAGCTATGCCTAAGATGAAAACGCACCGTGGCGCTGCCAAACGGTTCAAGAAGACGGGAACCGGGAAGCTGCAGCGGAATCACGCCTTCCATTCGCACATCCTGACCAAGAAGTCGCCGGGCCGTAAGTCGAAGCTGGCCGGTGAAGTCGAAGTCTCGCCCGCGAACGCGAAGACCGTGGCCCGCATGATTCCGTACAAATAGTACGGACCAACCGGAGCGCGCCGGGTGAACACCCACTCCTGACCCGGCCGCTCGAAAGAAAGGAAACGAGGAGACCATGCCGAGAGTCAAACGAGGTCCAAAAAGAAAGAACCGCCGCGGCAAGATCCTGAAGCTCGCCAAGGGCTTCTACGGGATGCGGTCGCGCGGACATCGCATCGCCCAGCAGGCCGTCGACAAGGCGCTCAACGCCGCGTTCACGGGCCGCAAGGACCGCAAAGGCGATTTCCGCAAGCTCTGGATTGCCCGCATCAACGCGGCCGCACGCCAGAACGGAATGTCCTACTCGCAGTTCATCGCCGGCCTGAAGGCCGCGGGGAACACGATGGACCGCAAGGTCCTGGCCGACATCGCCGTGCGCGACGCGGCGTCGTTCACCGCCCTCGCCGAAGCCGCCAAGGGCGGCCTGGCGAAGCAGAAGAACGCGTAACCACGACGCCTTCGCGATGCGAAAAAACGGCGGGCTGCAAGCCCGCCGTTTTTCTTTGCCGCCCGGCCTCTCTGCTACTGCTGCCAGTGTGTGAGCCGGTCCTCCACGTTCATGCCGCTGAAGCGCGCGTCCGCGGTGTAGACGGGCAGACGCGGATCGATGCCCCACCAGCGCACCGCGCCCCAGACGTCTTCCTTGACGCTGACGACGGCGCCGCGCTGCAGATCCACGCGCACGAACTTCCGTCCGCGCACGCCGGGTGCCGGCGCACCCAGGCGGCCCGTGACGAGCACATGGCCATTCTCGGTCTCGCCCATGATCAGTCCGCCGCTGACCGGCAGCTTCACTTCGCGCACGCGTGCGCCGCTCGGATCGTAGAGCTCCAGCACTCCGTCGTGCACCCACACCACCCGCCCGTCGCGCAGCATGACGCTCGCGCGATGGGTCTTCGGCGCGATCGGCAACTGCACGCGCGTCGCGCCGGTGCGGCCGTCGCGGATCGTGCCGGCGCGATTCACGTACAACGCGGCGCCGTCGGGCGTCGCGGTGAGTGCGTTGAAGCCAAAGCTCTCGCCCACGGCGAACTGGCCGGTCTTCACCAGCGCCTTGCGCGTTACGTCGAGCTCGAGGATCGAAGCGGTCTTTTCGAGGCGCGGCGCGGACACGATGCGCACGGTTGCCGGCGATACGAAGAACAGCGACCTCACGTCGCTCTGGTTCATGCGTGTGGCGGCGAGCAGTTTGCCGCTCGCCAGTTCGTGCACGCGCAACTGACCGCGGCCGAGGATGGCGATGCGCGTGCCGTCGTCCGACACCGTGAACGCGTCGCTGATGCCGGTGGCAATCGACGTTTCGCCATCCGCGCCGCTGCCGTCGAGGGTGCGCGTGTGCACGCGTGCAGCGCCGAAGCGCGGCAGGAGCTCATCGGATTCGACCCACACCAGCGTCCTGCCGTCGCGCGAGAACTTCACACTCGACCAGCGCAGCGGCTGGATGCGCTCGCTCGCACCGGTGGCGGTGTTCAGCAGGAATGACGAGGCGACGTCGCCGCGCGCGCTGTCCGTCCCGGTGAAGAAAACCCATTGCCCCGACGCCGACTGATCGAGGTTCTCGATCTTGTCGATGCTCTTCAACGACGGTGACGTCACCCACATCGTGTACGCGGCCGCGATCAGCAGAGACACCCCGATGACCGGCCACAGCACGCTCGAATACGCCGCGTGGCTGCGGCGGACGTCGGTGCGTCCGCGCGAGAGCTGGACGACCGGAACGATCGCCGCCGCGAGCAGTGCCGCTCCGGCGAGCACGGCCCACACGGCGAACACGCGTTCCACGGCGCCGCGCTCGAGCAGCGGCCGCACGAGCATCAACGCCAGCATCACCGTCGCCACCGCGCACACCAGGTCGAGCGCGACGAGCGCGGAGCGCGAGCGCACCATCGTCGACAGCGCGTGTCCGCCGAAATAGAGGAACAGCGCCACGACGGCGATGAGCTTCCAGACGAACCAGTCCTCGCGTCCCCAGAACACCAGCCACTCCTCGCGCGCGGCGAGGAACGACGGAATGGCGACGAGCAATGCGACGCCGGCGACCGTGACGAGCGCGGCGCCCGTCTTGCCGAGCCAGAGCGCCACCGGCGCGATCGGTTTGGAAAAATAGAACGAGAGACGCTTCTCCGACAGCTCGCGTCCGAGGGCGCTGACGCCGTACATCAGTGCGAGGCAGAGTCCGTACGCCATGGCCGCACCGCCGCCGAGCGCGGAGATGACGGTGGCGCGATTCGACTCCGCGCTCGGCATCAGCGCGACGAGGAACGGCAGGATCGCCAGCGCGGCGCCGACGATGAGAACGCGTGTGCGGTCGCGCAGCTCGCGCGACGCGATGACCAGGGCAGTGCTCATGACTGTTGTCCTTTTTCTTCGCCGGCGACGGCGATGAAGATCTCTTCGAGCGACAGCGGGGCAACGTCGACGGTCGGAACCGCCTCCTGCAACCGCGCCAGCTCCAGGTCGTTGTAATTCGTCACCACCGCCTCGGTGCCGGTCCCCCACTGCCGCACGGCGGTGGCGATGAGGTTCGCCTGCGCGAGGGCGAGCGGCTGGCTGGCGAAGCGGATCCTGCGGAAGCGCGACTTCATCGTCTCCAGCTCTTCGTCGAGGACGATGCGGCCGTTCTTCAGGATCGCCGCGCGATCGGCGATCGCCTCGACGGGCGCGAGATCGTGCGTGGTAATGAAGACGGTGATGCCGCGATCGGCCATGTCGGCGATGACCTCCTCGAAGAGCGATTTGCGTGCGACGACGTCGAGGCCGAGGGTCGGGTCGTCGAGGATCAGCAGCTCGGGCGAGGCGGCCAGCGCGAGCGCGAGCGAGACCTGCTTCTTCTGCCCTTTCGACAGATTGCCGCTGCGTGCGTTCGCGTCGATGCCGAAGCGGTCGATGCGCGCGTCGAATGCGGCCTGGCTCCAGCGCGGGTACAGCCGCGACGAGAACCACGCCAGCTCGCGCACGCGCATCTCCGGCGGTGCGTCCGCGTCTTCCGGGACGACACCGACGCGCTCCATGAGCCGCGTGCGATGGCGCCACACGTCTTCGCCGAACAGCGTCGCGCGTCCCTGCGCGGGAGGCAACTGCCCGAGGAGCGTGCGGACCAGCGAGGATTTGCCGGAACCGTTGCGGCCGAGAAGGGCGTACACGCTGCCGGGTGCGACCGACAGCGAGACGTCTTCGAGCGCGGTCTTTCTGCCGTAGCGAACGCTCACGTTCGCCGCCTGAATCGCAGTGCTCATGCTTTTCTCCTGTGCTCGCGCACGAGTCGGCTGAAGCCGTGCTCCAGCTCCGCGCTCGCTTCTTCGAGCGAGGCGCCTACGGACAGCGCCGTGCCCGCGTAGCGGGTGGCGGCGTCGCGCAGGGTCTCGTTGCGCTCGGATTTCCTCAGTTGTGCGGGCGCGTCGGCGACGAACGTTCCTTCGCCGCGGCGCACCGCGAAGACGCCCGCGTCGGTGAGCCTCTGGTAGGCGCGGGCAACGGTGTTGGGATTGACGCGCAACTGCTGCGCGAGGTCGCGCACCGACGGCACGGCCGCGCCGGGGTGCAACGTACCGAGGGAGATCATTCGCCGCATCCCCTCCTCGATCTGGCGCCAGATCGGGGAAGCATCGGCTGGGTTGATATCGAACATGCTCATCCTGACTTACTGTATTAGACGACTAATACAGTAAGTCGGTTACGGAGAGCTGTCAAGGACTACTGCGCGGTTTCCCTCAGCACCCATTCCTCCGGATCGAGCGTCACCGCGTCGGGCTTGCGGTCCGCGGCGATCTCGAAGTTCTCGGTGCGCTCGTCGATGAGCACGGTCTCGCGGCGTGCGACGTTGCCGTTGCGCACCTCGATCGTGGTGGGGATGCGATATACCGTCCCGCTCTGCTTCTGCTCGACGCCGAACGTCACTTTCCCGTCCCGCCATGTCCATTTGGTGGCGAGCTGCGGATGTCCCGGCTCGTAGATCCACTGGCGGAAGAACCAGTCCAGCGGCTGGCCGTGATGGCGCTCGGCGATGACGCGCAATTCGCCCGTGCTCGCGTTGCGGTCGCGATAGGCGTTGTAGTAGTCGCGCACCGTGGCGAAGAAGGCGCGGTCGCCCATGACGCCGCGCAGCATGTGCAGCACCCACGCGGCCTTGTCGTACGTGATGGAGCTGAGGAGCTCGCGCGGCTCGGTGATCTTCGGCTCGTGAATGGCGTACGCGTTCCTGCGCTGCGACTTGAAATACTCGTCGCGGTCGGTGCGCATGCGGCGCAGGAAGACGTCGCGGCCGTCCGCGTGCTCGAAGAAGAGATTGCCAAAGTACGTGGCGAAGCCTTCGCTCAGCCAGATGTCGTGCCACTCGCGCTGCGTCACGGAGTCGCCGAACCATTGATGCGCGATCTCGTGGGCGACCAGCCCTTCGAGCGACGCCTCGCCGTTGATCCGTTTTTCGTCGAGGAAGATCGCGCTCGCGTTCTCCATCCCGCCGAAGCGCGTCGACGACTGGACGAGCGCGAGCTTCTCGTACGGATACTGCCCGACGAGGCTGGAGTAGAACGCGACCATGCGCGGCACGCGGCCGAACTGGCGGCCGAGCTCCGCGTCGCGCGGGTAGAGCCAGTACTCGACGTTCGTGCCGTAGGCCGCGCCCGCGTTGACCACCGCGAACTCGGCCGCCCCGATGACCATGGTGTACACGGGGATGGGTGTCGTCTCGCGCCAGTGCGTGCGCTTGTTCCCGCCTTCGAGAGGCGTGCTTTGGACGAGCGCGCCGTTGGCGATGACACCGAAGTTCTCGGGCGCGGTGACGATGAAGTCGACGGTCGCTTTGTCGGAGGGGTGATCGACGGAGGGGATCCAGAGACGCGCGCGATCGGGCCAGTTGTCGGCGAACACGCTCGGGTCGCCGTACTTGTTCTCGCGCAGGAGGAGGCCGTCCGTGGGGGTGCCGTGGTAACGGATCACGACGCGGAAGGGCTCGGTGTTCGTGCGATTCACGCGAATGGCGAGCTGCTTCTCGCGCCGCTCGTGCGTGGCCGCCTCGCCGTCCACGGTCACGCTGTCGATGGTCAGCTCGCCGAAGTCGAGGAGGAGCATCTCGAGCGGCGCAGCGACCGGGCGGATGGTGAGCTCCGTCGCCGCGGCGACGTCTTTCTCCCGAAGCTCGAGCTCGATGCGGTAGTGGAGGACGTCGATGGAATTGTTCTGCGCGGCCAGAGGCATCGCGCACAGCAGCACCAGTAGGATCGCTTTTCTCATTTCGTGACGGACCGAAGGAGAAAAGGATACACCGGGAGGTCGGCGGGTGGCTTTCAACCTGCACACCTCGGTCGCATCTCCATGAAACGAAGGGTCATCATCGGCGCACTGGCGATGTTTCTCCTGCGCGTGGACGTCGCGACGGCAGCGGGGCCGCCACTCACTTACGTCGTGCTGGGGGACAGTACGGCGGCCGGCGTCGGCGGCACTTACGAGCTCGGGATCGCGATCGCCACCGAGAGATCGCTCGCGGCGCGGCACACCGTCACGATGACGAACCTCGCCGTCTCCGGGGCCCGCATGAGTCATGTACGCCGGCGTCAGCTTCCGGTGGCCGCGAGTCTCCGCCCCGACCTCGTCCTGCTCTCCGCGGGAGCGAACGACGTCACGCACCTGACGCCCCTGCCCCGCATGCGCGCGGATCTGCGCGCCATCGTGCAGGCGCTGACTGCCGCGAATCCGAACGTGCGCATCGTCGTCACGGGCGCTCCTGACATGGGGTCGCCGCCGCGGATCCCCCGCATCCTCCGCGGCATCGCCGCATGGCGGACGGTGCAGGCGAACCGGATGTTCCGCGCCGAGGCGGCGAGCCAGGGACTCATCTTCGCCCCGATCGCGGACGTGACCGGGCCGCTCTTCCGCCACGACCCCTCCCTTTTCGCCGCCGACCGGTTCCATCCCAACGACCGCGGTTACGCGACGTGGATTCCGGTTCTCAATGAGGCGCTGGCGACGGCGTTATCGAGCAATTCAGACCTCGGCATGCGCGCTGACTGAATCGAATCCAAAGCAGCCTTCATCAATTCTTCATGTACCTCGAGACTTTCGCGTCGAAGTCTCGCGCGATCGAGGGTGAACGCGTGCGTCAAGTCGCGCAGCTTCAGCGCAACCGAACTAAGCGTTCATGCTACGCGATGCAGCGCCGCCGCCACACCCGACGTGCGCCCGCCACATCATGAGATGTGTATGTCGGCTCGGACCCGCCGACGGACATGACCCGCGAAGCTTCTATGTCGTCAGCTTTGCCAACTATTGCCGCAATTCGGGCATACCGCCGGGTTCCGGCCCGCTAATAGCGCAAGCAGGCCTACCGGGAAAAAGCAGATCGACACGATGATCGTCCACGAGGGAAATCCGCCCTGCTGCGTGAGAGTGTTGCATTTGGGGCATGTCACTTGTGCCATCGAAGCCTCCTTAGAAAAGACGTATCAGCCAGGTAAGTAGCAGGAAAGTGAGTAGAGCCCGATCGTTCAGCCGGGAGTATCGAGCGGTTGCAGCATCCGGCAGGAAGCGAGTCACGGCCGCGAGAAGCAGGAGCACCTGCACCATTACGAAAAGAGTGACGAAGGGACCAGCGGGATTCGCATCGAGAGCCGCCGTTACATTGCCGCGGGTCAGTGCCGCAATACTGGTCGTGATCCCGCAGCCTGGACATGGAATCCCGATAAGCGTTCTCACAATGCAGAACGCGACGCGTACGCCGGTCACGTCACTTAGCTGCGAAATAATGAATACCAGTGCGAAGGCTGCCGGAGCGGAGCTGGCCGCCAAAATCGTCTGCCTCACGGTGCTCAGTTGCCGGCCCAAAACGCTGCGCTGCAGCCGGAACACACTCTCGCAGTGAGCTGCCATCGATAACAAAGACACCAATCCCTGACTTTTGTGGGGAAATCGGCGTCACGTCGAGATTGATCAGCGGCTCAGCGAGACTGATGTGCAATTCGCAAATGGCGTGATGCACGAAATCCACGCGTGTTCATTCGAGCGGGTATATCCGCGACTGCAATCACCCGGGCACGTCCTGCTTCCGCGGAAGCGGACGGCTTCACGCGACTGACGCCCTGCGCGGGATGCGGGGACCGATATCAGCCACTACGGCGCGGGCAAAAGCCTCTCGCCTTCACGCATCCGTCACCGTGAGCTGGTAGTCGATGATCATGCCGCCGCGGGGATGCTCGCGCGGCACGAAGAAGGCGCGGAGCGTCGCACTGCCTGCTCTCCTCGGCGTCACGACGATCGAGCTCCAGATGCGCGTCTGGTCGTACGCGTGCTGCGCCTTGCGGAATTGCCACGGCGTCTCCGCAACGGCTTCCTCCGGCCAGGCGTCGAGCGTCGCTTCTTCGAACGTCACCACGAAAGCGCGCCCGCCGTTCTTCTCGACGAGCTGCGGCTCCGCCTCGAAGGTCGTGCAGTTTGCGCCGATGCTGAGATGCACGCGCTGCACGTCGACGAGCTCCAGCCACTCGCCAGGCAGGAGGATGACGGAAAGGCCGCGGCACGGGCCGCCTCTATTGTGGAGTGTGGCGCTGAGAAAGAGATCGCGCCCGATGGCCGCGGTGTCGCGCCGTGAGCCCTGCGGCGTCCAGAACTGCGGCGGACCCTCGGCCCAGCGGATGAATCGGTACTCCGGCTTGAGCACGAAGCGGAGCTCCTCGAGCGGCGTCTGCAACTCGTCGCGGTGCTCGTACGAGCCGGACAGGGAATCGACGCTGACGCCCATTGCATCCGCGATGGGCGTCAGTACCTCCTCGGCGAACGCTTCCGGCGGCGGGAGAATCGCCGGCAGCTTCGGAAACGCCGCGCGCCACTTCGGGCCGATCTTCACCGCCTTGCCGGGAACGACGCGAAGGCGGTTGAGACGCTTCCCTTCCTCGAAGAGCGACAGCACCAGTTCGTCGCTGTCGCTGACGAGGATGCTCACCGCGAGCTGTGCAGGCGCGAACGACAGTGTGGCCGCGAGCTCCTCGATCGACTTCAGGTCGTGTCCGTCCATGTCTTGGTCGTACACGACCGTCCAGCCCTCTCCGGAGGTCGCCATCGCGCAGCCGCGATCCGATTCATCGTGCGCCGGCTCGTAAACGCCGGCGCGCGCATGCGCGATCAGCCGCTCGCGCACGAGGTCGCGCGGCGCGAGGACCTGCACGTTCGCGAAAAACGAGCCCATCCCTTCAAAGTATAGGCTTCGCAGATCGCCGATCGAGCGTGAGACCTCCCGCGTGAAAACGAAAAAGGCCGGTGCAAGCACCGGCCTTTTCGTCCTTCCAGAAAGCGGATTACGCGTGGACCGGCTCGGCCTGCGTCTCGTCCTCTTCGACCCGCGCCGGGTTGCGGCGGCGGAACCATTCCTGGATGTCGTCGAAGATGGAGTACAGCACCGGCGTTGCCAGAAGCGTGAGCAGGAGCACGAGGGTCTGGCCGCCGATGATCGTGGCGCCGATGGCGCGGTTCGTGGCAGCGCCGGTACCGCTCGACACGACGAGCGGGATCATGCCGGCCACGAAGGCGAGGGTGGTCATGAGAATCGGGCGCAGACGATCGCGGTTGGCCTCGCGGATCGCTTCGGGGCGCGCCATGCCGCGTTCGCGGAGCTGGTTCGTGTGGTCGACCTGCAGGATCGAGTTCTTCTTGACGATGCCGAACAGGACCACGATGCCGAGGGCGGAGAAGATGTTGATCGACTCGTTGAGCAGCACCAGCGAGAGGATCGCGAACGGCACGGTCATCGGCAGCGAGAGCAGGATGGTGATGGGGTGCACCCAGCTCTCGAACTGCGCCGCGAGGATGAGGTACATGAAGACGATCGACAGCGCGAAGGCGAGCATGAAGTTCATGCCCATCTCCTGCTGCTCCTTCGCCCGCCCGGTGAAGCCGTACGAGAAGCCCTTGGGCATGTTCAGCTCTTTCGCCTTCTGCTCGAGAAGGGCCATGACCGTGGCCGACGAGTAGCCCGGCTGCATGTTGGCGAGGACCATGACCATGCGGCGGCGGTTGTAGCGGTTGATGACGGACGGGCCGGTGCCTTCGTTCATCTGCACGAGGTCCGCGAGCTTGACCGTGCTTCCGGTCGCCGACGGCACTTCGATCTGAGAGATCCCGGAGATGCTGCCGCGCGCCCGTTCGTCGACGCGCACGTGCACTTCGTACTCTTCGCCGCCTTCGTAGTAGCTGGTGGCCTGCTGCCCGCCGACGAGGACGTTCAGCGTCGCGGCGAGATCCTGCACGCGCACGCCGAGGTCGGTCGATTTGTCGCGGTCGATGCGCACGGCCAGTTCCGGCTTGCCGACGATGAAGTTCGTCTGCACGTCCGTCGTGCCGAGCTTCGGGTCCTTGATCGATTCCGTGAGCTGGCGCGAGTACTTGTCGAGCGCGTTCAGATCGGGGCCGCCGATCCAGAACATGACTTCCGCGTCGGTGCCGCCGCCGAACTCGTTGACCGGCGCGACCTGCGTGACGAGGTTGAGGCGTTTGTACTGCGGCAGGATCTGCGTACGAACGCGGTCCATGATCGCGTACTGGTCGTCGCGCTCGCTGGCGGGGCCGAGCTTCACGTAGACCGAGCCGAGGTTCAGCGTCTGCTGCGGATCGTCACCGATGGTCACGACCGTGTTCGTCACGCCGTCGAGCTGACGCGCGCGCGAGGCGATCGACTCCAGGATGGTCATCGTCGTCTCGACGCTCGCCCCTTCCGGAGCACGCACCGTGATGGCGAACTGTCCTTCGTCGTCGTACGGAAGGAAGTTGCTGTCGACGACCTTCATCAGCGGAATCGTGGAGAAGAACACCAGCACCATGGCCACGACGATCACCCAGCGGTGCGCCATCGAGAAGTCGAGCATCTTCATGTAGAGCTGCTCGACGATGGCATAGAGGCCCTTGCTGCGCGTGCTCTCCCCTTCCGCCTGATTGAGGTCTTCGCGGCGGAGGTAGCGCGCCGCCATCATCGGCGTCAGCGTGAACGAGACCAGCAGCGACACCGCGATGGCGAAGGCCATCGTCACGCCGAACGAGAACATGAAGCGTCCGACGATGCCGGCCATGAACGCGACCGGGAGGAAGACGACGATCAGCGACATCGACGTGGCCATGACGGCCAGGCCGACTTCCTTCGTTCCGGCCACCGCGGCTTCGGCCGGGCTCATGCGCTTCTCTTCCATGTGCCGGAAGATGTTCTCGAGCACGACCACCGCGTCGTCGATGACGATGCCGACGGCCAGCGTGAGCGCGAGCAGGGTGATGACGTTCAGGGTGAAGCCCATGTAGGCCATCGCCGCGAACGTGGCCACGAGCGAGCTGGGAATCGCGACGGCGGCGATGAGCGTCGGCCGCGACTTTTTGGCGAAGTAGATGAACATGCCGATGCCGATCGCCAGCGCCAGCGGAATGGCGATGCTCCTCGGCACAGGGATGGAGTGACCCCACACCAGCGTGTAGAGCAGCAGCGTCGCTCCGACCATCAGGAGGACGGTCCAGAAACGGGGGCTGGAGAGAAAGAGCCAGACGATGAGCGCGGCGAAGATCGAGCCGAGGATGAGGTGCTCTTTCACCGCGCCGACGGCGGCGAGAACGAACTCCGACTGGTCGCGGATGATGTCCAGCTTGTAACCGGCGGGGATCTGCGGACGGATCTCCTCGACGCGCTCTTTGATGCCGTCGACGACGGCGATGGCGTTCGTACCCGACTGCTTGCGGACCTGCAGCACGACCGCCGACTTGCCGCCGACCGTGGCCGCCGACTTGATGTCGGACATGCTGTCTTCGATGCGGGCGATGTCGCGCACGCGCACCGGCGTTCCATTCACGTTGGCGACGGGGATGTTCCCGAACTCCTCGGGCGACGTCACGCGGCCGTACGTGCGCAGCGTGAGATCGCGCACGCCCTGTTCGACTTTACCGCCGGGGATCTGGATGTTCTGCGACTGCAGCGCACTGACCACCTGCGCGGCGGTGAGGCCGTGCGACGAGAGCTTGGCGTTGTCGACGATGACGTTGATCTGGCGCGGACGCGCACCGATGACGAGCACCTGTCCGACGCCCGTCACCGTCTCGAGACGGCGCCGGAGGTTCTTGTCGACGTATTCGGAAATGTCGCGCTGCGAGCCGGGGCCGGAGACCGCGATCGTGACGACCGGGATCGCGCCCGGATCGAAGTTCTGGACGATCGGCGGATCGGCGTCGGTCGGCAGCGCGGAGAGAATGGTCGAGATCTTGTCGCGCACTTCCTGCGTGGCGACGTCACGGTCTTTCTCGAGGTCGAACGAGATCATGACCACCGAGACGTTCTCGGACGAGAACGAGGTCAGCTCGTTGATGCCGCTGATCGTGTTGACCGCCTCTTCGATCTTGTCCGTGAGCTCGGTCTCGATCTCTTCCGGGGCCGCGCCGGGCAGGACCGTCGTGACGATGACGAACGGGAACTCGACGTTGGGAAAGCGGTCGACCCCGAGTTTGAGGTACGAGAACGCTCCGATCACGACCAGCGCGAGGATGATCACGGTCGCGAAAACGGGGCGGCGGACGCAAATTTCTGCGAGCTTTTGCATGGCTAAGGTTCCTGGTTGCTAGTTGCTGGTGGCTCGTGAGGTCTCGCGAGGATCGCAAGCAACGAGCAACCAGCCCCCAGCAACATCAATCGAGCTTCGTTTCCACTCTCGCGAACAGTCCCGGACGCAAACGTCCGTCGCGGTTCGCGAACTCCGCCTCGGCGAACATCGTTCGCGTCTTCGGGTCGATCACGCCGCCCATGGTCTTCACGACGCCCGTGAAGGCTTCGTTCGGGTACGGGTCGACGCGCGCGGTGACCTGGTCGCCGGCGGTGATGCGGCCGAGGTAACGCTCGGGGACGGCGAAGCGGAGCTTGAGGGGGGAGGTCTGCACGACGACGAAGGCCACGCCGCCGTCGCCGAGGCGTGCACCGATGTCGACGCGCTTCTCGGCCACGATGCCGTCGACCGGCGAGCGCAGCGTAGCGTCGGCGATCTGCTGGCGCAGCAACGCAGCCTGCGCGGACGCGGCCTGATGCGCGGCGTTGGCCTGGTCGAACATCGCCTGCGAGCGGTCGAGCGTCGCGCGAGGGATCGAATCCTTCGCGCTCAGCCCGCGCTTGCGCTCGAGGTCGCGTCCCGCTTCGTCGAGCGCGGCTTTCGCGCGCGCGACTTCCGCGTTCGCGGCCTGCAGGTTGAGACGCGAGTACTCCGTCTCGAGCTCGAGCACCGGCTGGCCGCGGCGGACGCGCGAGCCTTCGTCGACGTACATCTTCGCCACGCGTCCGGGGATGCGGGCGGAGAGCTCCGAGCGCACCGGCGAGACGAACTCGCCGGTCGCGGAGAACGTGTTCGACTCGGCCGCGGCCGTGGCGGACGTCTCCGTCGCGGCGGCGGTGGCGTTGGCGATGTCCTGCACGTCGGCCGGCAGATCCGGCGCGGCGGCAGTCGTCGACGCGGCCGTCGCGGTCGCGGTCGAGGTTTCGGCCTTCGACTCGTCACCGCCGCAGCCGATGACCGCGAACGGGAGCGTGGAGAGGGCGAGGGTGAGGATCAGGTGGCGCTTCGTCATTTCGTCACTCCGACAGCTTCTTTGATGGCGCCCGCGGCGTACCACACGCGCAGGCGGGCAAGATCGAGATTGAGAGTTTCTTCGGCGACCGCGCGGCGCGCATCCGCGAGCGAGGCCTCCGACGTGGCGACGTCGAGCGACGTCGCTTCCTGGGCGCGATAGAGCTCGAAGGCCTGCTCGTATTCGGCCTGCGCGGCCTGGATCTGCTCGCTCGCGAGCTGCAGGCCACGCTCGGCCGACTGCAGGTCCGCGAGCGCGCGGCGCACGTCTTCGCGCGCGACCAGTTTCGCTTCTTCGAGCGACGACTCGGCCTGCCGCTCGCGGCTCTTCGCACCGGCGACGCGCGCCTGCACTTCGCCCGCCTGGAAGATGGGGACGTCGAAGTTCAGGCCGCCGTACGCGTACGAGTTCGCGGGGAACGGCGTGCGCTGCTGGATGTAGCCGCCGTTGAAGCGGATGGTGGGGAACCAGAAGCCGCGCTGCTTCTGCACTTCGAGCTCGGCGATGCGGACGTTGTTCTCGGCGATGTCGATGTCGGCGCGCGAGGTCGTCGCGCGCGCGATCAGCTCTCCTTCCGCGGGCAGCGGCGGCAGCTCGCGCGCCGGCGCTTCGACCGTGATGTCGCCGTCGATGTCGAGATCGGTGCGCAACTGGGCGACCGCATGTTCGCGCTGCTGCTCCGCCACGGCGAGCAGGCGCTGCGCGGCCTTCTGCGCGGTCTCCGCGCGAAACACGTCGACCTTCGTCACTTCGCCCGCTTCGTAGAACGCGCGGGCCTGCGTGAGACGGCGCTCGGCGAGCTCGATGTTGCGGAGCTCGACTTCGACGCGGCGATCGGCATTGACGACCGCGAGGTAATTCGAGGAGACCCGCAGCAGCGTCTGATCCTCGGTCGCCCGCGTGCCTTCGCGCGCGTTCTCGATGCCGATCTTCGCCTGCGAGTACGCGCGCAGCTCGCGGCGTCCGGCGTAGATCGGCTGCGACAGCGTCACGCGGTACGCCCAGTCGTTCTGCGGCAGGATCGCGATCGCTTCCGGACCTTCGCCGAACGTCTGCTCGATGCTGTTGCGCGTGAGGTCGCCGTTCAGCCCGATGCGCGGCATGACCGCGGACAGCAGGAAACTGCGATTCGCCTCCGCCACGCCGATCTCTTCACGCGCACGCTCGATGGTCGTGTTGACCTCGAGCGCCCGGCGCAACGCGCCGTCGAACGTCAGCTTCGTCTGGGCCGCCGGCGTCCCGGCCGGCGCCTGCGCATGGCCGGGCGCCGCCGACGCGAGAAGCGCGATGAGTACTGCACTACTTGCTCGTTTCAATTGCACTCCGTTTCCGAACGCCGTCGAGAATGAGTCCGGTGATGAACTCCACCTCCCCGTCCGGCGACGGCGAGGCGTCTTCGGTGAGGCGTTCGATGATGATTGCCGTACTTCCCTCGATGATGAACAACGCCATGCGGTAAGGATCGACTTCGCGGATCTCGCCGCGTTCCATCGCGCGCTGCAGCACGTTCGCGAACTTCTGCACGCGATCGCGATACTGCGGATGACAGGTCCGCTTCTGCCGCCGCTGGCGGACGGCCGTGCCGTCCGGCATGCGCAATGACAGATAGAGGCGGAAAAACTCGCGGTTGTTCGCAAAGAACGCGAGCTGCGCCGCCATGACGGCGCGGATCTTCTCGTCGAACGGCGCCTCGCGGTCGAGGACCTCGTCGATCTGTTCGCGCAACTGGCACATCGCGCTCTCGAACGTCTTCTCGACGAGCTCGTCGCGGTCGCGGAAGTAGAGGTAGATCGTCCCTTTGGCGACGCCCGCCTCCTCGGCGATCTCCTGCATCGTCGCGGCGGCCATTCCCTTGCGCGCGATCACGCGCATGGTCGCCTCCTGGATCGACTGGATGCGATACTCCTGAACGACTTCTTCTTTCGATTTTGTGGTGACCATGCGATCCGGACTGGTTCAGCACGCTGAACGGCTGGTCAGTGAACCAGAACAAGGGTCAGCAGGCAAGAACAATCGGTCAGCTGTTGCGGGAACGTGACGTGGGCGAACGATTACAATTCGACTCCCGCACATGCTCCTGCCCGGCTCTCGCCTCGGACGTTACGAGATTCGCTCGCTCATCGGCGCCGGTGGGATGGGGGAGGTTTATCTCGCGCACGACGAGCAACTGCAGCGTCCCGTGGCCCTCAAGATCCTCGGCGCCGCGGCGCGCAACGACGAGGAGCTGCAGAAAAGACTCGAATACGAGGCACGCGCGGCGTCCGCCCTGAATCATCCGAACATCCTCACGGTCTACGACATCGGCCGGCTCGACGATGCGCACTTCATCGCCACGGAGTACGTCGACGGCGTGACGCTGCGTCAGCGGATGCTGCGCGCATCCGCCTCTCTGCACGAAGTGGTCGACCTGGCGCTGCAGATCGCGTCCGCGCTCGCTGCCGCGGAAGCCGCGGGGCTCGTGCATCGCGACATCAAGCCGGACAACATCATGCTGCGCCGCGACGGCTACGTGAAGCTGCTCGACTTCGGTCTCGCGCGCAACGTCACCGCATCCGCGCCGGACGTGAAAAAGACCGATCCGTACGTCGTGCGCGGCACGGTGTTCTACATGTCGCCGGAGCAGTTGCGCGGACGGCCGCTCGATACGCGCAGCGATCTGTGGAGTGTCGGCGTGCTGCTGTATGAGCTGGTCAGCGGGAGCCTCCCGTTCGAGGGCGAAAGCTCCTCGGATATCGCGGCCGCGATCCTGCGCACCGAGCCGCCGCTGCTCGTGCGTGCGAACGGCGCTCCGGTGCCGGCGAAGCTCGCGGCGATCGTCACGCGTCTGCTGAAGAAGGATCGCGCGCAACGCTACCAGAGCGCGCGCGATCTGCTCGAAGAGCTGCAGGCGCTCGAAGGCGAGGTCGGGCGCGACAGCACGACCGATCCGATGGCGACGCGCGTTGCCACGACCGAGTCGGTGCCGATCGAGACGTCCGTGCCGACGAACCTGCCACTGAAATTGCCGCCGCTCGTCGGCCGCGACGGGGAACGCGACGACGTGATCTCGCTCCTCCGCCGCGACGACACGCGCGTCGTCACGCTCACCGGTCCCGGCGGCACGGGCAAAACGCGACTGGGCCTCGCGGCCGGCGCGGAGATGCTGCGCTCGATGGACGACGGTGTGTGGTGGGTCTCGCTCGACGCGATTCGCGACGCGCGTCTCGTCGTCTCCGAGATCGCGGCGCTGTTCGACGTGCACGAAGGTGGTGCGTCGCAGCTCGAGGTGCTGAAGAACGCGTTGCGCGAGAAATCGCTGCTGCTCATCCTCGACAATTTCGAGCAGGTGCTCGACGCCGCGCCGTTCATCGCCGAGATCCTCGCGGCCGCGCCGCGCGTCAAAGCCATCGCCACGAGCCGCGCGCCGCTGCGCATCCGCGGCGAGCGCGAATACGCGGTGCCGCCGCTCACCACGCCCCCGCTCGATCTGCCGCTCGCACCCGAGGCGCTCAAGGCGTATGCGTCGGTGGCGCTGTTCGTCGACCGCGCGTCCGCGGTGAAGAGCGATTTCAAACTCACGGTCGACAACGCGCAGGCGATCGCGGAACTGTGCGTGCGTCTCGACGGACTCCCGCTCGCGATCGAGCTCGCGGCCGCGCGCGTGAAAGTGCTCCCGCCGCAGGCGATGCTCGCGCGCGTCGACAATCGCTTGAAGCTGCTCAGCGGCGGCTCGCGCGATCTCCCCGAACGGCAGCAGACGATGCGCGCCGCGATCTCGTGGGGATACAACCTGCTGGACGATTCGGAGAAGGCGTTGTTCGCCGCACTCTCCGTGTTTCGCGGCGGGTTTACGCTCGAACAGGCGGAGAGGCTTCAGGCGCCGCGCAGCGACGACGTCGTGGACGGCGTTTCGTCGCTCATGGACAAAGCGTTCCTGCGCCGCGATCCCGCGTCGACCGACGACGCGCCACGCTTCACGATGCTCGAAACGATCCGCGAATACGGGCTCGAGCTGCTGCGCGAATCGAGTCGCGATGCCGAGGTGCGGCGGGCGCATGCGACGCTGATGATGTCGATCGCGGAAGAGAACGAGCTGGACGTCGAGCGGCTCGCATGTGATGGCGACAACTTCCGCACCGCGATCGAGTACGCGACGAAGTCGCAGGATGTCGAGCTCGCGCTGCGCCTCGGCGCCGCATTGTGGTGGACGTGGTATGTGCGCGGGCAGTACGCGGAAGGGCGCCACGCGCTCGACGCCATCCTGGCGATGCCGAGGGGCGAGCAGGTGCCGGTGCGCGCGAAGGCGCAGGCCGGCGCGGGCGCGCTCGCGTTCCTGCAGTGCGATTACGACAAGGCCATCGAGCTGCTCGAGTCGTCCATCGCGCTGGCGAAAAAACACGGCGACCCGATGAGTCTCGCGCGCGCCGCGCAGTTCCGCGGCTCGATCGCGCGCGAGCGCGGCGAATACGAGTACGCCATCGACCTGCACCAGTTCTCGCGCACGCTATGGCTCGAGCTCGAGGACCGGGCGAACGCGGGCCGCGCGTTGAACTACGTGGCGTTCGCGTCGTGGCTCAATCGCGATTTCGCGCGCACGTTCGAGTTGTGCGAGGCGACACTGCAACTGTTCCGCGAGCGCCGCGATACCGAAGGCGTGGCGTGGTCGCTGCTGAATCTCGCGGCCGCGTCGCTGTATTCGGGGAGGTTCGATCGCGCGGAGGAGCGGCTCGACGAATGTCTCTCCTGGTCGCGCGCCGGCGGGTTCAAGGAAGGCATCGCCTGGTCGCTCAATCTCCTCGGATACGTGCTGCGCGCGCGTAATGAACTGTGGCGGGCGGAGTCGATCCTGCAGGATTCGCTGCGCCTGCACTGGGAGCTCGGCGACCGCTGGCGCAGCGCGTCTGTGCTCGAAGCATTAGGCGGATTGCGCCGCGACCCGCGCCTCCTCGGCGCCGCCGCGGCGCTGCGCACGCGGCTCGGAACGCCCGTGCCGCCCGTCGAGCGCCAGCAGCACGAGCGCGATCTGGCCGAGGTGGGGACTTCACCGTTCGACGTAGTGGATGCGGTCGAGGCAGCGCTGTAACGGCGTCTCGGAGTCAGTGCCGCACGGCGCGCCCCTTCATTGCCGCACCATGAATGTCGTTCAGCGTCACGACCGACGTGTTCCCGCTCGTATCCACCATCTCGTACCGCAGGTCGATGTGGCCGCTCTCCGGCACGTCCCCCTCGAAATGCACGCCGGTCGGGTTGTGGCCGATGTCCTCGTACGTGCCGCGGTCGACGAAGAGCTGCGTCACCGGCACTTCCTGCCACGGGCCGGCGCCGTTGCGCCACGAAAGCTTCGCGCTCTGCAGCGTGCCCCCCTCGCGCACGATCCAGTCTTCGCCGAGCTGCATGTCCGCGACCGAGAAGCGCACGGTGCCGCCCTCGAACCGCATCGAGGAAAGCGTCGGCGGGTTGTAGTCGGTGCGCGACGTGTCGAACGTCGTCGCGATCTGCGCGCGCGAACTGGTGACCTCGAGGCGATACGCACCGCGATGCCCGAAGTCGCCGCCCACCACGTAATCCGTGACACCTTCGGTCAGCACGCGCCCGCTGCCGTCCATGAGCTTGTACGAAAGCCCGGCGCCCGACGCGAAGTCGAACTCGTCCGCGCTCCCGTAGAACGAAACGTACGCGAACAGACTGGTCGCGAGCGCGTCGACGTACGTGCCCGCGAAGCGCGGACGCCCGAAGAGGGTGAGCGTTCCTCCTTCGTCCACGCCGTACGCGTGCGGCGCCGGCGTCACGTCGCTGGACGTGAGGATGCGGCCGTCGATGGCGCGGAACGCCCGCGACATCGCCCTCAGGGCGCCCGGGACCTCGCGGCCGATGAACAGTGCCGTGGCGATGGTCGGGGGCGTGTCGCGCTCGCGGGTGACGTAGACGTCGCCCGTCCAACCCTGGTCCAGAGGGACCGTGGAGCCGCCCGGCACGTAGGCGAACGCGCCATAGTCGGCGACGAACGGCACGGCCAGGCCCTGCAGAGTCATCCCCGGCATCGCCGGCACCTGCACGCGCGCGTGCCGCAGATCGCCGGACGGCGAGGTCAGGGTCTCCGCTGAGTCGAGCCCGTGCAACGCCGGATGCTGCAGGGACACGAGGCGCCTGTTCGCCACATCCAACAGCGCCTCGCCCGTCGAGATCGTGACGTCCTCCCGCAGCGCGCTCAGATAGATCGGCGCCGCGTCCACGGTCGTCATGGCGATCGTGCGGAACGCCAGGCGCGGAAAATCGAAGCGGTACGACGCCTGATACGAGCCCGTCTCGTCGGCGCGGTCGGCGAGCAAGGTGCCTTCGGGACCGGCGCCGCGCAGTTTCACCTCGAAGGGTGCTCCGCGGTCGAGATTGCCGTCGAGCTGCAGATCGTGCGCGACCTGATGCGACTGCACGAGGAGCCTGATCGCCGCGGCGTGGCCCATCACCACCACGCCGCAATCGCGGTACGGGAGCAGCGCGACGTAATCGCCGTTCACGTTCTCTCGCGCGATGGCCGACGTCTGATCGCAGCCCCAGACGACGGTCGAAGGTCGTGCGTTCGTGACCGTGGCCAGCGCCCCCTGGATCGCGATCCACGGCACGTGCACGGTCGCGTCGCCGGCGGCGAACTCGATGCGGCCGCCGAGGGACATCGTCATCGACGACGCGTCGGCCTCGCCGTCGATGCTCGCGCTGAGCACCACGTCGCGCGAGCCGCCCGCTTCGAGTCCGAACGCCACCGGATCCGCGACGACGCGCACACCTTTCGGCACGATCGCATTCACGCGGAACGTGCGGTCCTCGCTGCTGCGGTTCGTGATCCGCACCGTGCTCGTCGACGACCAGGCCCTGGCCGACGCGCTGCGGCCGAACGTCACCACCGCGGGCGAGATCGCGCTCGACGCGAGCGCGGCGGCGTACGCGTCGATACGTCCCGCGCCCTGCCGCATCACTTCGTCGGCGTCGTTCTGCTTCGCGCTCGCGATGAGCGCGGCCTTCACGTCTTCCGGCTTCCAGTCGGGATGCAGCGCGAGGAGCAGCGCCGCCACGCCGGCCGCGTGCGGTGCGGCCATCGACGTGCCGCTCGCGACGAGCGTGCCGCCGCCGAGCTTCGCCGAACGGATCGACTCTCCCGGCGCGGCGATCTCCGGCTTGAGCGTCAGCTCCGGAAACGACGGACCGCTCGACGACGTGAAGTGCATGCGGTCGTCCGGACCCGCGTTGCCGACGGTGATGCCGAGGCGCGACGCGGCGGGCGAACCGATCGACTGACCGCCGGGCGTGTTGCCCGCGGCGAGCATGACCACCACACCCGCGCGCACCGCGTTGTCGACCGCGATCGACGTCGGCGAGTCGGCATCGCCGTCGCCGCCGAGGGAGAGATTGATGATGTCGGCGCGATCGGAGAAATCGCCGTCGTAGTTCGGATCGAACGACGCCTCGATCGCCGCGATGATGCCGGACGACGAGCCGCGTCCGTACTGGTCGAGCACGCGATGCGCGAGGATCTGCGCGCCCGGCGCGACGCCGCGCACGTCTTCGGTGTCGCCGGCGATGATGCCGGCGACATGTGTGCCGTGGCCGTGCTCGTCGATCGGATCCTCGTCGTGGGTGATCCAGTCGAAGCCCTTCGTCACCTTGCCGGCGAGCGCGGGATGGTTGTAGTCGACGCCGGTGTCGAGCACCGCCACGGTGATCCCTTCGCCGCGCGTTTTCAGTTCGGACCACACGCGATCGACGCCGAGGCGCGTGATGCGGGTCGTGTCTTCCGCGAACGTGCGCATCTCCGTGTCCTCGTGCACCGCCTTCACGTACGCGAAGCTGCGCACCGCTTCGGCGGACGCGTCGTCGAGCGTGACGGCGACGCCGCGGAACGTGCGATGAAACTCGTGCTTCGGCGCGGGGATCCAGATGCGGGCACCGCCATGCGTCGCGAGCCGCGATGCCGCGGCGGCGTCCTTGCGGAAGCGCTCGAACGTCGTCCCGCGCGCGATGCCCGGTGCCTCGCGGAACTCGACGATGCGCGGACGCGGCCCTTTCTGCGCGCGCGGCGCGGGCATGGTGATCGCGTCGCCGTCGCGCAGTTGCAGTTGCACCGTGGGGCCCGTCAGCAGCTTCGGGGAGGAAAGCGTGGCGGCGAGGACGAGCACTGCGAGTGCGTTGGGCATGTCGATGGATCTACGGACGAATGGGGAATGAGGTTCCGTTACGAATCTGCTCGAGCGTCGCCGCATGCCGCAGCAGCGGCTGGATTTCGTCGACCGGAAACTTCTCCCCGTACAACCGCCGCAGCGTGGAGGCGATGGTGAGACCGAGCGTGACGGAGCGTAACGCGCGCCGATCGGTGATCGTCACGCGCACGCCTCCACACTCTTCCCCTTTGTGCACGCTCGCGGTCGGAGTGAAGCGCACGGGCGTGAAGGCAACGCCGGGGAATCCGTGCAGCTCGCGCGCGAGCACGGCGCCGTCGATGTATGGTGCACCAAGGATCTCGAACGGCGTGCCGGTGCCGCGGCCGACGGAGACGGCGCGCTCGAGCAGGCCCAGTCCCGGATACAAACCAGCCGCCTGCAGCGAGCGCATGTTCGGCGACGTGTCGACCCACGGCAGTCCCGCCTCGTCCTGCCACTGCTCGCGCTTCCACCCCTTCACCTCGATCACCGTCACGTCGACGTCGATCTTCCGCTCGTCGCGGAACAGCCGCGCGAGCTCGCCCACCGTTTTGCCGTGACGCACCGGCAGCGGATGCCAGCCGGTGAAGTGCTGCGGTCCTTCGAGAACGGGGCCTTCGACGAGGTCGCCGCCGATGGGATTCACGCGATCGAGCACGATGAACTTCTTCTTCGACTCCGCGGCCGCTTCCATGGCCATGCCCATCGTGGAGATGTACGTGTAGAAGCGCGTGCCGATGTCCTGGATGTCGAAGACGAGCGCGTCGAGATTCGCGAGCTCTTCGCGCGTCGGCGCGCGCGATTTGTCGTAGAGGCTGAACACCGGTATGCCGTGATAGCTCGTGTTCGTGACGTTCTCGTGGTCTTCCGTGCCGAACAGGCCGTGCTCGGGCGAGAAGATCGCCGCGAGCGTCACACCCGGCGCGCTGCGCAGCAGATCGACGGTCGGATTGCCGACGCGGTCGATGCCGCTGTGATTCGTGATCACGCCGATGCGCATCCCCTGCAGCGCCGCATACCGGCTCGCGTGGAGGACGTCGATGCCGTTCTGCGCGTCGCCGCCGCCGGTGACGAGACTGACGCGGCGCTTCGGCGGCACGAACGAGTGCCCTTGCAGGGACTCCGCGACGAGCGTGCCGAGGCGGCGCTGCAGGGCGATGACGTTCCCTTTGCCGTCCGGATGCACGCGATTCGAGAGGAAGACGTAGAACGTCTTCGACGACGGATCGATCCAGAGAAAGCCTCCCGTCCAGCCGGTGTGGCCGAACGAGCCATGCGGAAAGAGATCGCCGCGCGGACGCGCATACGCGGAGTCGACGTCGAACCCGCCCGCGCGCTGGATGGCCACCGCGTCCGGCGACTGCACCTCCGTCATCGCGCGCGGAAACACATTGCCTCGCAATACGGCCCGCGCGAACTTCGCCAGATCCTCGGCCGTCGTGAACATCCCGGCGTGTCCCGCCACGCCACCCATCGCGCGCGAGGTGGGATCGTGCACGACCCCGCGCAGCCCGTCCTCGGTCGGCGCGATGCGGCTGCTTTGCGCCGGACGAAAACGGGTATCGCGCATCCCCAGTGGCGCGAACACGTTCTTCTTCGCGAACAGGTCGAGCGGCTCGCCGGAAACGCGGCGGACGATCTCGCCGAGGAGAATGTAGTTGACGTCGGAGTAGCGGAAGATCGCGCCGGGACGATTGCGCGGCGTCTCCGCGAGCGCGCGGCGCACGCCTTCGTCGTACCCGCTCCACCCGCCGCCGTCGATGCCCGGCCGCAATCCCGACGTGTGCGTGAGCAGATGCCGCACCGTCACCTCGGCATCGCCGAACTCCGGCAGCACCGTCTGCACGCGCTGATCGAGCTGCAGCTTCCCGCGCTCGATCAGCAACCAGATCGACGGCGCCGTGGCCACGACCTTCGTGATCGAGGCCGCGTCGAAGATCGTGTCCGTCGTCATCCGCTCGACGCGCGGCACGAGCGCACGTTTGCCGTACGCGCGCAGATACCGCTCGCCGTCATGCTCGACGAGCAGCACTCCACCCGGAAGGCGTTGCTCCGCGACGGCATCGCGGATGGTGACGTCGAGCTCCTCGAGCTTGTAGTCGTGAAACGCGGCGGCGGCGAGGAAGAAGAAGATGGCGGCTGAAGCGGCTGCGCGGCGCACGCGGGCATGCTACGCCAGCGCTGACAGACAATTTGAGTTGACTTCCTTCCGGCCGTCTCTAAAATCTGCCCCGTCCCGTACAACTGAACCACCGAATCGAAAAGGCAAAACCGTCGCGAGACGGTGGCGCAAAGCCAGGAATCCTGCGTCGCGTCGGCGCAGCGACGGTCCGGCTGCCGAAATTCGGTCCCTTACCTCTCTCTCAGGGGGCCCTCATGATCAGGCGGAGTCCATTGGTTCTCGCGTTGTGTCTTCTCTCCTTACCGCTTCTCGGACAAGTTCGGGACAAACAGCCCGACGGCATGCAGGTGTCGGTCGACGAAAACGGCCAGCTCCGGCAGCCGACCGCGGCCGAGATGCAGGCGCTCGCGCCGAAAGCGCGTCCGAGCGTCATGCGCGTGCTGACGAGCGGCAAAGCGGTCGGACTCGCACTCGACGAGTCTTTCGACCACATGTACGTCGTGCGCACCGATGACGAAGGCAACTTCGTCTTCACCTGCACGGACGATCATTCGGAAGCGGCGGCGTTCGCGGCGAAGACCGCGGCGGTCGACACCGTCCTCCGCATCAAGCCGCAGACGCAGCGCGTCCGCATCGCGGAGAGGGAGTAAGCGCAGATGAAAACGTTCAAAGCGCTCGCTCTTTTCGCCGCCCTGCTCGTGCCGGTAACCGCGTTCGCGAACGCGAACATCGTCATCGTCAACAACGATCCTCCCGGCATCGGCTTCAATGACCCGACGCCCGCCGCGCCGGTCGGCGGCAACCCCGGCACCACCCTCGGCCAGCAGCGCATCAACGCCTTCTACTACGCCGCGAGCATCTGGGGCGCCACGATCGACAGCGCCGTTCCCATTCGCGTCCGCGCGAACTTCGGCCCCCTCAGTTGCACCGCGACGTCCGCGACGCTCGGCTCCGCCGGCGCGCGCAGCATCTGGGCGAACACGGACAACATCCGCGAGATCGACACCTGGTATCACGTGGCGATCGCGAGTAAGCAGGCCGGCTACGACATCGCGCCGGTCGGCAATCCGGACGGTGCGGACGAGGTCGACCTCGCCGCGAGCTTCAACGCCAACATCGGCACGCCGGGCTGCCTGCAGAGCTCGGGCGGCTGGTACTACGGCTTCGACACGAACCAGACGCCCGCGCCGAACGGCGGCTCGCGCATCAACCTCGTCGCCGTGCTCCTGCACGAGTTCGCGCACGGCCTCGGCTTCTCGACCTTCGTCAACCGCACGAACGGCCAGAACCTCGGCTTCCCCACCTTCCCGTGGCCGGACGTCTACCAGAAGCGCATCTTCGACCGCACGCTGAACATGTACTGGGATCAGATGAGCGCCGCGCAGCGACTCGCTTCGCGCGTGAACACGGGCAACCTCTCGTGGGCCGGCGCGACCGTGATGGCCGAGGCGCCGGGCGTGCTCGATCTCGTGCCGCAGTTCTCGATCACCTCGGCGCCGGGCACCGGCAACTACGCGATGGGCGGCGCCGAATTCGGCGCGCGTCTCGACTTCCCCGGCCTCGCCGGAGAGCTCGTCGCCGCGATCGACGCGGCCAACGCGGCCGGACCGTTGACCACCGACGGCTGCACCGCGATCCTCAACGACGTCCAGGGCAAGATCGCGTTCATGAACCGCGGCACGTGCGGCTTCGCGATCAAGGTGATGAACGCGCAGGTCGCGGGCGCGATCGGCGTCGTCATCGCCGACAACGCGGCCGGTCCGGCGATCGACATGGCCGGCTCCGGCAACCGTCCGTTCGACCTCGCGATCACGATCCCCGCGGGACGCGTGACGCTGGCCACGGGCGACGTCGTCCGCAACGCTCTCCTCGCCGGCACGGTCAACGTGACCATCGGCGGCGATCCGAACTCGGTCCGCCGCGGCATGGACAGCGCGGGCCGCGTGCTGCTGTATGCGCCGAATCCGTTCATCGGCGGCTCGTCGACGTCGCACTTCGACGTGTCGTCGTTCCGCAACGTGCTCATGGAGCCGAACATCACCGGCAACCTGACGCACAGCGTCAAGGCTCCGGAAGACCTCACGCTCGCGCAGCTCCGTGACGTGGGCTGGTACCCGGATGCGGACGTCGATCTCGTCGAAGACGGTGACGACAATTGCCCGGCCGCCGCGAACGCCGACCAGGCGAACTACGACGGCGACGCGCAGGGCGATGCGTGCGACGCCGACGACGACAACGACGGCGTGGCCGACGCCAACGACGCGTACCCGCACTCGAACATGCAGGCGACGGTGACGATCGGCACGTGCAACTCGAATGCGTCGAACGCCGTGATGCCGAACGGCGCGACGCTGATGGACCGCATCGGCGCGATCGTGGCGAAGAACCACGGCGACTTCGTGTCGCAGGTCTCCGCGATCACGAACGAAGCGAAGAAGCTCGGACTGATCTCGGGCGCCGAGCACGGCGCGATCCAGTCCTGCGCCGCGAAGAACTAAGTGACGTTCCGGGGGCAGGCCGCTACGGCCTGCCCTCCTTCACGCGCGCGATCGCCGCGCGCTGCAGCACCGGCTGCACGCCCCACGCACAAACGAACGTGCTGACCTCGCCGAGCTCGGCGAGGATGTAGGGGCTGCCGAAGGAGATGGCGATGGTGCGCTGCGGATGCTCGCGCGCGATGCGCTTGATCTCCTCCGGCACCACGATCGGCCCCGCTCCTGATTTCGGCCGCAGCGCCAGCAACAACACGATCACCTCACCATCGTCGCGACTCGGCGGCAGCGCGTGGAGCGCGTCGTCGAGCGGATCGTCGTGCGGACTCACCGCGATCACGCACACGCTGCTGCGCAGCGGCAGCAGGTGGTTCGTATCGCGCACGACGCGCACCGCCCGCTCCGCCGCACGACGCGGAGCGCTGGCGTCCCGCCGCCGCTCCTTCGCCGCGCGGACCCTTCTCAACGCATCCTCGATCTCGATGCGACCCGTCTGCACCGCGAGCCGCACCGCCGCAATCGCCGCATCCGGATCGGGCGAAAACAACACCTGATCGCACCCCGCCTCGAGCGCTCGCACCGCCGCCTCGCCCGGATCGAAATGCGCGGCCAGCCCGCCCATGTCCATCGCATCGGTGACGACCAGCCCGTCATACGCGAGATCGCGCCGCAACAGATCGATCACGCGGCGCGACAACGTCGCCGGCATCGTCCCGCCGCGCGTCACCTCTTCGTGCTCGATGGCATACGCGTTCTCGAACGACGCGCGCACCGGCACCGGCGTGTCGTCGATCGCAGGCACCGCGAGATGTCCCACCATCACCGAGGCCACGCCTGCCTCGATGGCCGCACGAAACGGCACGAGCTCGATCTGCTCGAGCCGCTCGCGCGTGACCTCGAGCACCGGCAACGCACGGTGCGAGTCGATGTGCGTGTCGCCGTGTCCGGGGAAATGCTTCGCACACGCGAGCGCGCCTTCGCTCTGCACGCCGCGTACGAATGCCGCGACATAGCGCGCCACCTCATGCGGATCCTCGCCGAAGCTGCGCGTGTTGATCACCGGGTTGCGCGGATCGACGTTCACGTCGGCGACCGGCGCGAGCACGTGATCGACGCCGATCGCCAGCGCGGCGCGTGCGGTCTCGCGACCCATCTCCTCCGCGAGCGACGGATCGCCCGTCGCGGCGATCGCCATCGCCGGAGGCCACCAGTCGAGATCGGGAAAGCGCATGCCCGCCCCCGCCTCGAGATCGGCGCTGATCAGCAGCGGCGTCTGCGCGATCGACTGCAGGTGCGCGTTGATCGTCGCGACTTCACGCGAGTCCGCCGCGAACCAGATGATGCCGCCGATGTGATTCTCGCGAACGTGCCGCTCGAGCTCCGCTACGTTGCATCCGCCGCGGGCGTCGACGACGAAGAGCTGTCCGATGTCATCCACGACGCGATCATACCGACGCAGAACGTCGTCACCGACCCCACCACCGCGAACCACGGCCACGCCACTTTCGTCGTGAACGCGACGAGCGCCACCGCGAGCAATCCCGCCACCATCCCCGCCAGCGCCGCGGGTGTGCGGGCGCGTTTCGTCGCGCCGAGGAAGAAGACGCCGAGGATCGGACCGTTGATGAGCGAGGCAATCGACAGCGCGACGCCGAGGGCCGAGCGCTGCGTGTGCTGCATCGCGACGCCGACCGCCACCTGCGCGACCCCCGCGATCACGGTGAGCACGCGCGAGAGGCGCATGGCGTGCGCGTCGTCGCGTGTGCGCATCAGGTCCGCGACGATCGTCGCCGCGATCGCATTGAGCGACGACGACATGGCCGCCGCGAGAATCGCCGCCACCACGAGTCCCGACAGTCCCGCCGGCAGATGGTTGGCGATGAAGTGCGGGAAGATCTGATCGGACGCGGTCACGGGCGCGTTCGCACCGTAGAACACGAACAGCAGCACGCCGATGAACAGGAACATCACGAACTGCACGAACACCACCACGCCGGAGACGATCACCGCTTTCGATGCACTGGCGGGACGGTCGGTGCAGAGGTAGCGCTGCACCATGTACTGGTCGGTTCCGTGCGTCGACAGCGTGAGGAACGTGCCGCCGATGAGTCCCGACCAGAACGTGTAGACCTTCGTCAGGTCGAAGCCGAAATCGAAGACGCGGAACTTCTGCGCCGCCACACCTGCCGCGATGGCGGGCTCGAATCCGGTGACGTCGAGCAGCACGAGCATCGCCGCGACCGCGCCGCCGACGTAGATCGCGAGCTGCACGACCTCGATCCAGACGATGGCTTCGATGCCGCCGATGAGCGAGAAGACGATCATGATCACGCCGAGGGCGAGGATGGACGTCGTCACGTCGAGTGCGGGCAACAGCGCCACGATCACGTACGCGGTGAGCAGCAGGCGCACGCCGTCGGCGATGGTGCGCATCCCCACGAACAGCGACGCCGCGAGCGCCTTCACGGAGGGGCCGAAGCGCGTCTGCAGCAGCTCGTACACCGTCACGAGCTCGCCGCGGAAATACCACGGCATGAAGATCGTGCCGATGATCAGGCGCGCGACGACGTAGCCGAGGACCACTTGCAGGAAACGAAAATCCCCGCCGGCGGCCCAGGCGATGCCGGGCACGGAGATGAAGCTGATGGTCGACGTCTCGGTGGCTACGATCGACGCCGCGATCGCCCACCACGGCACGTCCTGCCCCGCTAAAAAGTACTGCCGCGTCGTTTTCTGCCGCCGCCCGAACCAGACGCCCGCGGCGAGGACGGCGGCGATGTACGCGACGATGATGACGAGGTCGAGCGTCACGCGCGCAGGGTCTCACACTCCGCGCGCGTAGACCTTCATTCCTTCGCTATGCTTCCCGCATGCTCAACGTCACCGACCTCGGCGAAGGCATTCCGGTTCTGTGGGTCCACGGCTATCCGCTCGCGTCGAGCGTGTTCGAGCAGCAGCTCGCGATTCGCGGGATCCGGCACATCATGCCGGACCTGCCGGGCTTCGGGCAGTCGCGTGCGAACGTGGGCGACGTCACGATCGACGACTACGCGCGCATCCTCCTCGAAGTGCTCGATCAGCGCGGACTCGATCAGGCGATCTTCGCCGGACTTTCGATGGGCGGCTACATCTGTCTCGCCGCGGCCCGGCTCGCACCGCATCGCCTGCGCGGCCTGATCCTCCTCGACACGCGCGAAACGCCCGACACGCCGGAAGCGCGCAAAGGCCGCTACGAGTCGATCGAGAAAGTGCAGCGCGAGGGCGTGCAGCCGATCGCGGATGCGATGCTGCCGAAGATGCTGACGGCCGCCGCGCCGCGGGAGCTGAAGGATCGCGTTCGCGAGATCATGACTTCGTCTTCGGCGGAAGGAATGATCGCCGCACTGAAGGCGATGGCGGAGCGCGCCGATTCATCGGCCGTGCTGCCGGCGATCGACGTGCCGACGCTGATCGTCGTCGGAGAGGAAGACACGATCACCCCGCCGAGCGACGCCGAGCGCATGGCGCAGGCGATGCCGCAGGCGCGCGTGGTGCGCATTCCGGGAGCGGCGCACCTCGCGAACGTGGAAAAGGCGGAGGAAGTGAACCGCGCCATCGGCGCGTTCGTCACCGGGTACCGGCCGAAACGGTAGTGCCCGCGCCGCGGAGCGCCGGCGTACCTACCGTCCGAAGCGGTAGTGGCCCGTCACCTCGTACGCGAAGAGCACGTCCTCGTGCTGCGCGCCCGAGCCGATGTTGTGGACGACCAGCGGCCGGCCGCGGCGCACGACGTCGGACACGATGCCGATGTGCGGCACGCCGGAGGCCAGTCGCCACGTCACGACGTCGCCCGCGCGGTAGTCGCGTGCGTTCTTCGTCACGCGCAGCGAGGCGCCTTTGCGTTTGAAGAACGTGGCGAGATTCGGCACGCGGCGGTGATCGATATTGCGGTCCGTCGTGCGCAGTCCCCAGTTCTTCGGGTACGCGGAGAAGTTGCGCTTCATGTCCTCGTGCACGAGCACCTGCAGGTCGACGCCCGCGTGCCGGTACGCGCGAATGACCACGTCCGTGCAGACGCCCGTGTGCAGCGGCACATCGCCGTTGGGATAGGCGAGCCGGCGGTACGCGGGATCGTACGAGCGCGTGACGCCGACCTGCCGCTTCGCCCCCTCCACCACTTTTCCGAGCGACTGCGCGGCGACAGGAAACGCGAGAAGGAGAAGCAGCAGAATGCGTGTCATCCGTGGGCCGTCGCCTCTTCCGGCTCGTCTTCGTGGCGGCGCGCGAACACTTCGCCGAGCCTGGTCTTGATGCGGTCGGCGACGACGAAGAACGCCGGCACGACGAGCAGCGAGAGCGCGGTCGAGATCACGAGACCGCCGATGATCGCCACCGCCATCGGTCCGCGCGTTTCCGCGCCGGGGCCGAGCGCGAGTGCCGGCGGAATGGCGGCCATCATCGTCGCGAGCGAAGTCATGAGAATCGGACGCAAGCGCACCGGCCCCGCTTTCAGCATCGCTTCGTGCGCGGTCGCGCCTTCCCCCTGCTTCTGCACCGCGTAGTCGACGAGGATGATCGAGTTTTTCTTGGCGATGCCCATCAGCAGCAGCAGGCCGATCATCGAGAAGATGTTCAGCGTCTTCCCCGTCACGAGCAGCGCGAACGCCGCGCCCGCGATCGAGAGCGGCAGGATCGAGAGCACGGTCACGGGATGCAGGAACGAATTGAACTGCGACGCGAGGACCATGTACGCGACGATCACGCCGAGGACGAGCGCGAACATGAGCTGGCCCATCGATTCACGGAACGCGACCGACGAGCCGCCGAGCACCGCGCGGTAGCCGGGCGGCAGGTCTTTGCTGATCTGTTCGACGAAGGCCAGCGCTTCGTTCTGCGATTTGCCGGGCGCGACGTTGCCGTAGATCGAGATCGCGCGCTCGCGGTCGCGGCGCGTCACCGACTGCAACGCGGGGCGCTCTTCTTCTTTCACCAGTGCGGACATCGGAATGAGATCCCCCGAAGCCGTCCGCACCCGCAGCCGGGACAAGTCCTCGGGGCGCGTGCGCTGCTTCGCCAGCAGGCGCGTACGGACGTCGATGCGGCGTCCGCCCGAGGAGTACTTGCCGGTGCGCACGCCGCCGACGAGCGCGTTGATCGACGTCGCGACCTGCTCGACGGGGACGCCGAGGTCCGCGGCGCGGTCGCGATCGGGAACGATGCGCAGCTCGGGCATGCCGACCTGGTAATCCGTGTCGACGTCCGTCGCGAAGCCGCTCGCGGCGAGCTTCTCGCGCATGTCGTTCGAAAGCTCGGTCAGCTTCTCCCACTCCGGACCGCGCACGGAAAACTCGATCGGGAACCCGCGCTGCGCGGTGAAGCCCTGCTGCGAGAGGTCCTGCACGACCGCGCGCACGCCGGGATAGGAGTTGAGCTCCTTGCGGATGCGGGTCGCGAACTCCTGCTGCGACACGCGCTCGTCCGGCGGGATCATCGTGACGAAGAGGATGCCGCTGTTCACGCTGCCGCCACCACCGCCGAATCCGCCGACGCTGCCGAACACGCGCACGACTTCCTTCTGCTGCAGGAGGTACTGCTCGGCGCGCTGGAACACGCGGTCCGTTTCGGTGATGTCGGAGCCGACCGCGGTCTGCAGGCGGATCATGAGACGGCTCTGATCCTGCGACGGCACGAACTCGCTCGGCAGTTTCTTGAACACGTACAGCGACGCCGCGAACACGAGCAACGCGGCGATCAGCACCGCGACCGGCCGCTTCAGGCCCATTGCCAGCACGCGGCCGTACGCGGCGGCAAGCTTGTCGAATGCTTTGTCGACGAAGTGGCCGAGCTTCGACTGGCGTTCCGCTCCGGCGTTGAGCATCTGCGCGGAGCGCGCGGGCGCGAGCGTGATCGCTTCGACGTACGACAGCAGCACGGCCACGCACAGCGTCACGCCGAACTGCAGAAAGAACTTGCCGATGATCCCCTTCATGAAGACGACGGGGAGGAAGATCGCGCACACCGCGAGCGTCGCCGCCAGTGCCGCGAAGCTGATCTCGTCCGTGCCTTCACTCGCCGCGCGTCTTCGGTCTTTGCCCATCTCGGCGTGGCGGAAGATGTTCTCGAGGACCATGATCGCGTCGTCGACGACGATGCCGACGGCGAGCGCGAGTCCGAGGAGCGTGAACGTATTGAGCGTGAAACCGAAGAAGTAGATGCACGCGACCGTGCCGAGGAGCGACATCGGGATCGCGAGGATGACGTTGAGCGTCGCGCCGAGCGAGCCGAGGAAAAGCCAGCAGATGACGGCGGTGAGGATGACCGAGAGCATCAGCTCGAACTGGATCTCGTGCACCGACTCTTCGATGAACTGCGTCGAGTCGAAGTTGATGCCGAGCTGCATGCCCGGCGGCAGCGTCTTCTGGATCTCGGCGATCGATTCCTTCACGCCGCGTGCGACGGCCACCGCGTTCGAGCCGCGCTGCTTGCGCACGCCCATGCCCTGCGCCGGTTCGCCGTTGACGCGCGAGATGCGGCGGATGTCTTCGAAGCCGTCTTCGACGATGGCGACGTCGGAGAGATACACCGGCGCGCCTTCGACGTTCTTCACGACGAGGCGGCGGAACTCTTCGAGATTGAACGCCTCGCCGAGGACGCGGACGTTCACTTCGCGGCCGGAGGTTTCGAGACGGCCCGCGGGAAGCTCGACGTGCTGCTGGCCGATCGCGCCGAGGACTTCGCTCACGGTGACGCGGCGCTCGTCGAGCTTGTCGGAGTCGAGCCAGATGCGGATGTTGCGCTCGACCGAGCCGACCTGGATCTCGCCGACGCCCGGCACGGTCTGCAGTTTTTCCTTGACGCGATAGCGCGCGTAATCGGCGAGCATCTGCGGCGAGTACGGACCGGAGAGGCCGATCCACATGATCGGCTGGTCTTCGGGATTGGTCTTCGAGACCACGGGCGGCTCGAGGTCACGCGGCAGACGGCGCTGCACCTGCGCGACGCGCGTCTGCACGTCCTGCAGCGCGAGGTCGACGTTACGCGCGAGGTCGAGCTCGATCGTGACGCTGCCCGAGCCCTGGCGCGAGGACGAGGTGACGCTGCGCACCCCCTCGACCTGCATGACCGCCTCTTCGATCGGCTCGACGACGTCGTGCTCGATGACCTCCGGCGCCGCCCCTTCCCACACCGCACTGACGTTGATGGTGGGAAAGTCGACGTCCGGAAACTGCGAGATCCCGATCCGCGTCGCCGCCACCCCGCCGAAGACGACGGTAGCAAGCATGATCATCCACGCGAAGACCGGTTTTTCGATGCAGACCTGGGTGATTTTCATGGCATTGGTTCTCGCCTGTTGAGCTGTTGAGGCATTGAGCTGTAGAGCTATAGAGCTATAGAGCTGTTGAGCTGTTGAGCCGTTGAGCTGTTGAGCTGTTGAGGCATTGAGCTGTAGAGCCGTAGAGCTGTAGAGCTATAAAGGGGCTTGACCCCTCTACCGCTTTACAGCTTTACAGCTTTACAGCTCTCGGCGCCTCGCCTTGCTCAACGGCTCAACAGCTCAACAGCTCCCCCGCTTGCGCAACATCTCTCCCGTCGTCCCGTCGTCACCTCGTCACCTTCACCTTCGCCCCATCCCGCAACGCTTCCGCGCCGCGGATCACCAGCAGCTCGCCGGGTTGGAGGCCTTCCTTCACTTCGACCTGGCCGTCGGCGGTGCGCATGCCGAGGGTGAGGACGCGTTGTGTGGCGACGCCGTTATTGACGGTGAAGGCGAGGAAGCCTTTTTCGCTTGGCCGGATGGCGGTCTGCGGGATGACGGGCGCGTCGCGCTCGGAACCGATCGGCACCGTCACGCGCGCGAAGGCGCCGGGACGAAGCTCGGGGCGGTTCGCGTCGATGACGTTCGCGGTGATGTCGACCATGCGCGAGGAGCGATTCGCCGCCGCGGCTACATGCGTGATCGTCGCCCGATGCTGCGCCTGATCCTCGGCCACGTTGAACCGCGCGACGATGCCCGGACGCAGCGGCATCGCTTCCTGCTCCGGCACCTGGAAGCGCAGCAGGAGCGGGTCGCGGCGCATGAGCGTGGCGAGCACGGTGCCGACCGGCACGTACTGTCCCGTCTCGACGGTGCGCGTCTGGATGGTGCCGGCGACCGGCGCGCGCACGAACGCGTCGCGCAGATTGAGCCGCGCCTGCGCGAGCGCGGCCTGCGCCGCCGCGACTTCCGCGGCCGCGGTCTGCACCTTCGTCCGCCACGTCTCGATCTCTTCGCCGCGGATCAGCCCCGGATTCTTCTCACTCGCCGCCTGCCGCCGCGCATACCCCGCCTCCGCTTCCGCCTTCGACGCCAGCGCCTTCGTCACCGCCGCCTCCGCGGCGCGGACCGCGATGCGATACCGCTCCGGCTCGATCTCCGCGAGCGTCGACCCGGTGGACACGAGCTGCCCCTCGCGAAAATTCACCTTCTCGATCGCACCCGCCACACGCGCCGTCACAGCCACACGCTCGAACGCGTCGAGCGACCCGACCGCATTGACGGAATACTCGACGCGACGCGACTCAACCGCCTTCACCTCGACCGGAAACTCCATCGCCCCGCGGCGGCTTGCCCCCGACCCGCCAGCGGAGGCGTTGGCCGCGGCATCACCCCTGGAGCAGGAAAAGACGAACGCAGAATGCAGAATGCAGAAAGAAGAAAGGAGAACCTTCAGCCGCATCCCTTTTCGCAATTCTGCATTCTGCATTCTGCATTCTGCATTCATCTTCTTATCTCCCCCACCGGCGCTTCCCCGCGCGCCTCTTCCAACGACAGATACGCCACCGCCATCCGGTACCGCGCCGTCACCTGCGCGACTTCGGCTTCGAACAGGCGCTGGGTCGCGTCCGCGAGCTCCAGGGCGCTGGCGAGGCCTTCGCGATAGAGCACGGTCGTTTCGTGCAGGTTGCGGCGGGCGGCTTCGAGCGCGGCCGTCGCTTCGCGCAGCGCGGCTTGCTCCGTCGTGAGCTGCACGCCCGCGCTGCGCAGCTCGCGCTCGACCTGCCGCAAGGACGCCTGCAATTCGAGCTCGCGTCCGCGCAGCTCCGCGGTGCGTTGCGCGCGCTCCGCGCCGCGGATGCCGGCGTCGAATACCGGCCACGCGAACGTGAGTCCGACGAAACCGTCGTTGTTGCGCGAGGTCACCGGACCGTCATTGACGTTGCGCGTCTGCGCCTGCACCTGTAAGGACGGGAAGAAGCGCGCGTTCGGCTCGTCCGCGAACTCGCGCTGCGCCTCGACTTCCGCACGCGCGGCGGCGATGTCATTGCGGCGAGCCTGCGCCTCCGCGATCCCGTTCCCGGTCGTCGCGGGCGCCTCGGCCGCAGCGGCCAGCAAGGCCGTCGGCGGTGCGAGCGGTCCGTCGACTTCCGCGTTCAACAGATTCTCGAGATCGACACGCGCGGCCTGCACGTCACCCGAAGCCTGCGCGACGCCGCGCACCGCCGTCGCGAGCTCGAGCTCCGCACGCGTCACGTCATTCGAGCTGACGAGGCCCGCCTCGAATCGCGCGCGCACATCGGCGAGGTTCGTCTGCGCGAATTCGCGGCGGCGTTCGGCAGCGAGCAGCACCTGCTCGAATCCCAGCGTGGCCAGAAATGCCGCGGCCGCGTCGTAGCCGACGAGGCGCCGCGTTTCCTGTGCCGCGAAGCCCGCGGCCTCCCGCAGATACCGTTGCTGTCGATAGAGCGGAAACGCGCGCGCGTTGAACACCGGCTGCGTCACCGTGGCCGCGGCCGACAGCGTGCGCTCGGTGCCGTTGCCCCAATCGGTCGCGTAGCCGCCATCCACGTCGACCCGAGGAAAAAACAGGGTCCGCGCCGCCCGCACCCGCGCCTCGGCTGCCTCCACTGCCGTATCGGCAATCGCGGCGCGCTCATTCCTCGTCATCGCCAGCTCGACGGCGCGCTCGATCGTGAGCGGCGCTTCCTGCGTCCAGGAACGCAATGGACACAATACGGCTGCGACGATGAATAGAAGGGGACGCTTCACGGCCGCATTAGAACACGAGCGTTCGGGTTCCTAATTCACGCGAACGTCACCGGATTGTGGCGATCACGTCGACGGATGTGGCAACGCCCGGATCCGATTTCGCGCTGATGCGAATGGCCTCGCGCAACGGACCTGCTTTCGCGCGCGCGCCATCGATCGTGACGGACAAGGATTCCTTCGCGCGCGGCGGAATGACCGGTGCGTGTGCGTAGTACAGACAGCGGCACGCCGAGCGCGCGACCTGCACGGAAATCGGCTCGTCGGTGTTGTTCGCGATCTCGAACTCGCGCACCGCGCGCGTGCCTTTGCGGAGCTCGCCGTAGTCGTGCGACGCGGGCGTCGCCGCGAGGCCGCTCGCTGCAGGCGCCGCCGCTTCGATGGTGTCGGGCGTGGTCGACACCGGCGCGGCCGCGGTGCCGGCGGTGTCTTCGACGACGACGGTATTGCCGGCGTCCTGCCCATCGCGGCTCGCCCACCATACGAGGCCGGCGATCACGGCGAGTGCGAGCACCGCCGCGGCGATCATCAATGTCATGCGCGATTGCGGCGCTTCGTCGGCCTCCGGCAGATCGTGACGCGGGGCGGCAGCGAGTGGTCGCTCGGCGGGCGGCGGAATGCGGGGAGGCGGCGGGGGTGGTGGCGCGGCAGCGGCCGCGGGGGGCGGAGCAGCACCTGCGCCTTCGAGCTCGTCGAGCTTGCCGAGGGCACGGTCGATTTCGGCGATGAGGCGCTGGTACTCCGTGGCGAGATGCTCCGTCGGCGCATCCGCGGTCATGCGCACGAGTGCCTCGCGATGCTGGCGGTAATGCTGCCGCAGCACCTCGATCTCCCTCGCGCGCTCCCCGCGCCGGACATGGACCGTGCCGAAGTCGTCGGACATGTGCTCTGTAGTTTACCCCGCGGCGCGGCGCGCGGGATTTTCATGGAAACGTCGAGCGGGTTCCGAGCGCCACGGGTTCGGAACCAGCGGCTGCGTTGCGGCCACCGCTGTCTGCAGTCGGGCTCAACTGCATTCACGTACGGATCGCGCGCATTCGTCACGTGGTTCAGGCGCTTTGTGACTTTCGAATTGCCCGCCAATCCGAACAAGCGCATTTATTCCCGGCGACGATACGTCGACATTGATGGGAGGAATGAATGAAAGTAACAGCAGTACGAAACGCGGTTCTCACGGTCGCGACGCTCTTCGGAACTCTGACCACCCAGGCCTCCGTCCCTGCGGGGACGCACCCGCACCCGCACGAGCAGTCCGCGGTCGAATACGTTTCCACGGCGAAAGGCTCGTTCGCCGTCAGTCCGCTCGACGCCAAGGCCGCGCAAGCGCGCCTTCAGGAGCTCAAAGCGCAGCGGCCCGAGGCGTTCCGTAAAGCGGCCTCGGTGCTCCAAAGCCGCGGCTGGACGCCGACGGACATCGTCGTCGCGCGGAGAATCGCCGCGCGCGCTGAAGGACCGGTGCAGCCGGCGCAGACGTTCAGCGACGGCGACACGGAGATCATCTTCTGGTCGTGGGATGACGGCGACAACGCCACGTGGGAAGGCCAGATCTACATTCACAACTACGCGAACGGTGGCGAGTTGCTGCTCGATGGGCAGTTCCAGACCGACAGCTCGACGCTGGCGGTGAACTGGGAGTCGGAGATCTACTACAAAGGGCCGCGGACGTCGCCGGGTGCGAGCGATCCTTATGTGATGCTGCAGCGCGACGGCGTGCGCGTCGCGTCCCTCGGCGGCATTGACGTGGCGGCGGCGACCAACGCTGACATTCTGCTCGTGCAGTCCCTGCGGCGGCGGTTGCAGAGCTGGGCCGAGTGCACCGCAACCGGCTGCTGGTCGGGAGCACTGGCCTGCCGTTTCACCGGTCCGGCGTGGCCGGAATGTGCGGCGGGCGCCTGCCTCGCCGTGATGGTCGGCTGCGCGATGCAGCAGCTCTTTTGAGAACACGACAGTGGACGTGCGCAACCGCGCGCGCACGTCCACTGTCGTTACGACGTCTCGCCGTGACGCAACGACGGTTTCGCGCCGTCGCCTCCGCCGCACCGAGACGACGTCCCGTCATGCGCGGACTCCACGGAACTACATCGGCAGCCAATAGGAAAACTTCACCAGGAACACATCCTGCGACGGTGCATGCGGCAGGGCGCTGAAGTCGCGGCCCATCTTGAAATCGCCCACCGGCGCGACGTCCGCGCGGTTCTCGTTCCACACCACGTACATCGCCGAGCCCGGACGGAACTCGTAGCGCACCACCGCGCTGCCGCGCACGCTGCGGAAGTTGAAGTTCGGATTGCCGAAGGACAGCGAGCTCGCGCCCGCGCCGCCGCGATACGAATTCGCCTCCGCGTCGTACTGCATCGAATGCAGCGGCGTGAACTCGTCCGTGCGCGCACGCGTGAGGTACTTGAAGCCGAGGTAATCGCCGCTGGCGACGAACGGCTGCACGAAGAGCTGCAGCGACAGGCGCGAGCTCATCGTCCACTCCGTGCGGATGCCGATGTCGAGCGTCTTCTGGTTCAGCGTCGCAAACACGTAGCGCTTGCCGTACGTCGGGGCGTAGCCCGTGTCGTCGATCGTCGTCACGTACTGCGCGTTCTCGTGCAGATTGTTGTAGCGCGGCGTGAGAGACAGACGAATGGCGGGCGTCGGACGATACGTGAGCGAAAGCCAGTACATTTCGTTCGTGCCGTCGAAGCCGTCGCGCACGCGCTCGGTTTCCACCGAGAACGAGAACTTCTTCCGGCTGTCGCTGCCGAAGCCACCCCCGGCGTACCAGTGTCCGCGGTAGATCATCGCCGGGCCGCCACGCGTGATGCGATCGTCGAAGTGATCGGCACTGATCCCGCCCCAGCTCCACGCCGACCAGTAATTCTTGAACAGCACGAACGCGTTGCCGGCGACGCCGTCCGCGGTCAGGTCGCGATCGAAATTCCAGTTCTGGAACTTGCCGACCCACGTGCTGATCTCGCGCGTGTACCGGGTCTGATCGGTGTTGAGGTAATGCAGGACGGCGTGCGTCGAGATCGCGTCGGTGTGCGGCAGGAAGCCGACGTCGTTCACCTCGAAGCCGGGCGAGAGCGCCTGCACCTGGATGTTCGGACGCCACTTCCCCTTCTGCTTCGCGAACAGGACGCGGCCCATCCAGCCGCTGAGCGACGTGCGCGTGGGATCGAGCTCGATGTGGCTCGCGTCGGGACGATCGTAGTAGCGCGCCGAGCTGTTCTGCGTCGACTCGATCGCCTCCTCCGTTCCCTGCACGAGCGTCGACCCGCCCAGCCACTCCAGGATCCACGCCTTGTCTTTGAACAGCGTGTAGCCGTCGACGCCGCCGAAATACGCGCTCTTGCGCAGGGAGCCGTCGAGCGCCTCCGTCGAGCTGCGATTCACCGACGTGAACATGAAGCCCGCGCGCGAGCTCTTGCCGTACTCCTTCGTCGCACGCGCGACGAGGTAATTCGTCATCGGCTCGACGACCTCTTTGCCGACTTCGGGACCGCCGGCCAGGTCGTTGCGGAACCACGCTTCCTCGCGGTCGGTCACCGCGTCGAGCACGCCCACCGTCCAACCGTTGCCCACTTTGCCCGTCACTTTCGCCGCGCCGAGGATCGTCGTCTCGCCCGGTGCGTCCTGCCAGTCGGCGTCGACCGAGCCCTGCGGCGAGCGGCCGATGCGGCGCGAGTAGAAGAACGTCGGGAACCACATGTTGAAGCCCCAGCGGCTGTTCGCGGGGCCGCTGCCGAAGCGGAACACGTCCGCGCCTTCGGTGAAGAACGGCCGCTTCTCCGGGAAGAACGTCTCGAACTGGCTGAGATTGAGCACGGCCGGATCGACTTCCACCTGGCCGAAATCAGGATTGATCGTGCCGGTCAGCGTGAGGCTCGAGGTGAGGCCGTATTTGACGTCGACGCCGCCGTCCATGCGGTGCTCGGAGGGTGAGACGAACGGATTGTCGGCGCGGCTGTGCAGATCCGTGCGCGCGACCGCGTACGGCACCACTTCGAACGCACGCCGCGGACGGACGCCGGTGATGCCGGTGAGATCCGCGAAGCGCGAGACGAACCCCGACTCGCTCTTCGGCGAATAGACGAGGCGCGAGCTCTCGCGCAGACGCGCCGTCCAGCGGCTCACGTTGAGGCCCCACGTGTGCACCTCTTTTTCGGGGAAGCGCAGTTGCGAGTACGGCACGCGCACTTCCGCGGTCCAACCGTTCGCGCCGATCTTCGTCGCCGACTCCCACACCGCGTCCCAGCTCGGATCGTCGTAGATGTCGTTGTAGAGGATCATGTCCATCTGCACGTTCGACGCGTTCACGACGAACGCCGCGCCGTTGAGGCGGTCCTGCTGCGAGTCGATGCTGATGCGGATGTAGTCGCCGTTATTGAGGTCGCTGTCGCGGCGCGCGAGGAGCGGCGTGACCTTGCCGTCGTCCTCCATCACCGCGGCGAAGTAGATGGCCTCGTCGGTGTAGACCACCTTGAGGCGCGTCTGCTGCGTGGCCGGCTTCCCTTCGTCGGGATCGCGCTGCGTGAAGCCGGTGATCTCCGGCGCGCTCGCCCAGGCTTCGTCCGAGAGGTCCCCGTCGACGAGCGGCGCCTTCGCCGCCCGTACGGCCGTGTATTCAGGCCTCGCCTTTGCGTCCTGCGCAAGCGTGGCTACTGCCGTGGCTATCGTGAAACAGATGGCGAGCGTACGCCATGCGAGCGTCATGCTTCTCCTCCCGCGCGTGTTGCGTTAGGTTGTCGTTGTCGAAAGCAGTAGACGCGCAGTTCGCGTCGAGGTTTGTTCGAAGTCGTAAAAAGATGTGAACGGGGGGAACGGCGGGGGAGCCTGAAGCTCTAAAGCTTTAAAGCTCTACAGCTCTACAGCTCTTGAAAGTCTTCATCGGCCAGTTGAACACCACCATCGGTGCGCTGAGCGCGAACGCCGAGCTGATCCGGCGCGCGTATGACGAAGGCGTGCGCGCCGGGGCGGACGTCGTGCTCGTGCCCGAGCTCGCGGTCACCGGCTATCCGCCGCGCGACCTGCTCGACCGCCCGTTCTTCATCGACGCCGCGCTCGAGATCAAAGACGCGCTCGCCGCGATGACCGGCGACACGACGCTCGTCTTCGGCTGCCCCGTGCGCAACACGCAATGGTGCGGCAAGCCGCTGCACAACGCGGCCATCGTCGCGCGCAACGGGAAGATCCTCCTCGAGCAGCACAAAGGCCTGCTCCCCACCTACGACGTCTTCGACGAGCTGCGCTACTTCGAGCCCGGCCGCAACGTGCAGCCGGTCGAGATCGCGGGCCGCCGCGTCGGCGTCTCCATCTGCGAAGACTTCTGGTTCGACGACGAGGCGTTCGGCAAGAAGCTCTACTGCGCGAACCCGGTCGACGATCTCGCGCGCCAGGGGTGCGAGGTCTTCCTCAACATCTCCGCCTCGCCGTTCAACGCCGGCAAGCGCCGCGCGCGCTGGGAGATCTTCTCGAAGATCGCCACGCGCTACGACGCGCCGCTCGTCTACGTGAATCAGGTCGGCGGCAACGACGAATTGCAGTTCGACGGCTCGTCCATCGTCTTCGACCAATCGGGCCAGACCATCTTCTGCGCGCCCGCCTTCGAGGAGCACAGCTCCCTCGTGCATCTCCAGGGCTCGCCCTGCGAGCTGCTGCTGTCCCTCGGCGAGGAAGAGGAGATCGGGCGCGCGCTCGTGCAGGGGCTGCGCGACTACATCCGGAAGTGTGGCTTCACCGACGTCGTCCTCGGACTCTCCGGAGGCATCGACTCCGCGCTCACGGCCGCCATCGCCGCGGAAGCGCTCGGCCCCGAGCACGTGACCGGCATCGCCATGCCCTCGCAGTTCTCGTCGCAGCACTCCGTCGATGACGCGAAAGCGCTCGCCGAAAACCTCGGCATCGCCTTTCACCTCGTGCCGATCCACGACATCTACAAACCGTACGAGGCCTCACTCGACACGCTCTTTCACGAGCACAAATTCGACACAACCAACGAGAACGTGCAGGCGCGCATCCGCGGCAACATCCTCATGGCGTGGTCGAACCGCACCGGCGCGATGGTGATCACCACCGGCAACAAGTCGGAGCTCGCCGTCGGCTACTGCACGCTCTACGGCGACATGGCCGGAGGTCTCTGCATCCTCGGCGACGTCTACAAGACGATGGTCTATCGCGTGTCGCGCTGGTTCAACCGCGACCGCACGCTCATCCCCGAGTCGACGATGACCAAGGCGCCGTCCGCGGAGCTGCGGCCGAATCAGACCGACCAGGACACGCTCCCGCCGTACGACGTCCTCGACGGCATCCTCAAGCTCTACATCGAAGAGCACCGCGAGGTGGACGCGATCGTCGCGGAAGGTTTCGACCGCGAGCTCGTGGCGCGCATCCTCAAGCTCGTCGACACCAACGAATTCAAACGCCAGCAGGCCGCACCGACGCTGCGCGTTTCCACCAAGGCATTCGGCAGCGGCCGGGACATGCCGATCGCACAGCGCTGGCGCCGCGAGCCCGCGAAATGGGTCCGATGAACACACTCCCTCCCCATCCCCCACTCACCGACTACTACGGCGTACCGGAACGCCGCGAGACGTTCGTACGCGACATCTTCGACGAGACCGCACCGTGGTACGACTGGGCCACGCGTTTCCTGTCGTTCGGCTCGGGCGACTGGTATCGCCGCGAAGCTTTGAAACGCGCGGGCCTCACACGCGGCATGAGACTGCTCGACCTCGCGAGCGGCACGGGCGTCGTCGCACGCGCGGCCATGGAAGTGACGAACGAGCCGCACGCGATCGTCGGCATGGACCCGAGCATCGGCATGCTGCGCTCCGGCCGCACGCAATCGCCGAAAGTGCAGGCGCCCGCGGAGGCATTGCCGTTCGCGTCGCAGTCGTTCGACCGCATCTCGATCGGTTTCGCCCTGCGTCACTTCGCCGACCTCTCCGTCGTGTTCGCCGAATGCCATCGCGTGCTCAAGCCGGGCGGCAAGCTGCTCATCCTCGAGATCACCGCCCCCGAATCGCGGATCGCCCGCACGTTCCTCGGCGCCTACATGGGCGTCCTCGCGCCGGCCGTGATCCGCGTCCGTACCCGCAGCGCCCGAACCGCGCAACTCTTCCGCTACTACTGGGAAACCACGCGCGACTGCGTGCGCCCGGAAGCGATCATGGACGCGATGCGCGAGTCGGGATTCGTGGACGTGGAGCGGCGGCGGGAGATGGGGATCTTCAGCGAGTACTCGGCGACTCGGCCCCGCGCCTGACCTCTTCCAGCCGCTCGATCTGGATGGTCAGGAACTCGCGCAGTGGCTGCTCCTGCTCCGGGGCCAGCGGCGAGAACGAGATCGCGGAGCGGAAGACGTACTCCGGGCCGTTGTCGCCGCGCCGCACCTGCACGATCGAGCGCAGGACCTCGCACGGAATGTAGATCCCGCCGAAGCTGGGAAAGATGAGCGTCGCCGCGGCACCGGCTTTCACGGGCGAGCGATGCACGACCGCGGCACCGGTGAGACTGAGGTCGATCAGTTCGCCGTTGACGTCGGAGAGCTGCACCGGGATGGACGCGGTGGCGTAGCGCTCGGAGCGGCGGCGGTCTTTCGGTGAGGCCATGAACCGCTCGGATTATAGCGGTCGCAACGTGACGCGTTCGAGCCGGCGCAGATGCAACCGTTCCGCTGCACTCGCATGCGCCAGCGAAATTTCGACGCAGCCGGTCGAGCCGGTGATGAGAAACGGTCCCGGCGCCGCGTCGCCGTAGTTCTGTTCGACGCGGTCGATGGTGAGCTCGCGAATCTGCAGCGCGAACGGTGCGAATGGGATCTTCGCCGTTTCCACGTCGGTGATCGCGTTGCCGAAGCGATCGATGGCCACGACGGTGCCGCGCACGACGTCGGCGTACGACGGCGGCTCGTACCGGAGCGTGGTCAGAGGTTCGAGCGGCGGGCCGACTTCGCACAATGCGAGTCCGTTCGCGATCGCCGCGGCGACGGGTGCGAACCGATCGCGTCCGTGAAACGTGTTGCTGCCGCCGGGAAGGAACAACGCTTCGTTTTCCACCGAATACGCACGCCCTTCTTTCCACACGAACGTGAGCAGGCCGTTGTCGGGAGCGAGGTAGATGCGGCCGTGTTCTTCAAGCGCGACGATGCGCCGCGACGTGCCGACGCCCGGATCGACGACACACACGAAGATCGTGCCGGCCGGCCACCACTTCGCGGCGGTGCCGAGGAACCAGGCAGCGCCGACGATGTCGAAGGGAGGGAGGTCGTGCGTGAGGTCGTGCACGGCGACGTCCGTGCGCGACGCGAGCACGCCCTTCATCGCCGCGACGTACGGGTCGCGCGTGCCGAAGTCGGTGAGGAGCGCGATCACGCGTTCAGTTTATCCCGCACGCGGACGGGGGATCGCGGAGCCCACGGGGATAAACTGCGACCCGTGTTCGCCACCGTTCCACCACCCCCGCAACGGCTGCTCGTGTTCGCACGCCTGCCGGAGCTCGGACGCGTGAAGACGCGGCTCGCCGCGGACCTCGGCGACGAGCGCGCGCTCACCATCTACGAGGCCATGCTGCGCGACGTCGTGCGCGGCATCGGCGAGTCCTCGCCTGGCCTCGAGATCGAGTTCCTCTGGCCTCCCACGCCGAACGCGAACGGCGAGCTGCTGCAGCGCGCCTTTGCCCACCACAGCGTGGCCATGCAGACGGGCGAGACGCTCGGCGACCGTCTGGCGATGGCCTTCTCCGAGCGCTTCTTCTTCCATCGCACGCAGAAGATCATCGCCATCGGCGTCGACGATCCGACGCTGCCGCGCGAGCTCGTCGATCACGCGTTCGCGTTGCTCGACTCGTGTGAATACGTCCTCGGTCCGGCAGCCGACGGCGGCTACTACCTCATCGGCTGTCGCGCGCTCTCCTTCGATCCGAGCATCTTCGCGGACATCGAGTGGGGCACGTCTTCCGTGCTCCCCGCGACGCTCGCGAAGATCGCCGCGATGAACCGCACGGTCGCGCTGCTGCCGGAGAGAATGGACGTCGATACGGCCGAGGATCTGGAGCGATATGCTCGGGCGACGGGGTGGAGGCCATGAAGATCCTGAGCGCCGAGCAGATGCGCAGCATCGATCACCGCACCACTGAACGCTTCGGCGTCCCGTCGATCGTGCTGATGGAGAACGCCGCCATCGCCGTGGTCGAGGCGATCTTCGAGCGCTACCCCGAAAGCGAGCGCGTGGCCATCTTCTGCGGTGTGGGACAGAACGGCGGCGACGGCTTCGCGGTGGCGCGGCATCTCGAAAATCGCGGCGTCGTGCCCGTCGTCGTGATCGTCGGCGACCGCAACGCCGTCCGCGGCGACGCCCGGACGAATCTCGACATCTGCGAGCGCCTCGGCATCCCCATCTACTCCGGTGACGACGCGGACACCGCGCTCGCGCATGCGGCCGATGCGGACCTGCTCGTCGACGCCATCTTCGGCACCGGCCTCAATCGCCCTCCTTCCGGCATTCATGCGGACGTGATTCGCGGAATGGCGGAGCTGCGCATCCCTGTCCTTGCCGTCGACCTGCCGAGCGGCGCGAACGCGTCGTGGCCTGTGCCGTTCGACCCGTGCGTGCAGGCCGAGGTGACGGTGACGTTTGCGGCGCCGAAGGTCTGCCATGTGTTCGAGCCGGGGGCGCTGTACTGCGGCGAAGTGATCGTCGCCGACATCTCCATCCCGGAGATCGCCATCGACGAAGAGCTGGTGACGCTGGCGATGATCACGCCGAAGGACGTGGCGCCGCACGTCGCGCCACGACTCGCGGCCACGCACAAAGGGACGTACGGACACGTGGCCATCATCGCCGGCTCGCCGGGACGCAGCGGTGCGGCCGTGATGGCCGCACGCGGCGCGCTTCGCACGGGTGCCGGGCTCGTTTCGGTGATGACCGATGCCGACACCGCGAAGCTCGTGCACGCGGCGTCGATCGAATCGATGACGTACTCCGGGGACGACGTTCACGAATTCCTCGCCAGCAAATCCGCGGTGCTGATCGGACCGGGTCTGCCGGACGACGAGCGCGCATACGAGAACACGCGCGCCGTCGTCGCCGCGATCGGCCTCCCCGCGATCATCGACGCGTCCGCGCTCAACGCCTTCGCGGGACGAATGGCGGACCTCAATCCTCGCGGACTCCCTCGCGTGATCACCCCGCATCCCGGCGAGCTCGCGCGATTGCTCGGTACCGAAGCGCGCGCGATCAACCAGGACCGCATCGCCGCCGCGCGTGAAGCGGCGCGCGTGTCGAATTGCGTGGTCGTGCTCAAGGGACACCAGTCGCTCGTCGCCGAACCGGACGAGCACGTGTACGTGAACCCCACCGGCAACCCCGGCATGGCCAGCGGCGGCATGGGCGACGTCCTCTCCGGCATCATCGCCGCGCTGCTCGCCCGCGGCACCGACCCGCTCGACGCCGCCTGCGCCGCGGTCTACCTGCACGGCCTCGCGGGCGATCTCGTGCGCGACGAACTCGGCGACACCGGCCTCGCGGCCATGGACGTCGCCGAGAAAATCCCTCACGCCATTCAGCGGGTGCGCGTCAAATGAGGTCGTAACCGATGTCAGTTGCGACGCCGGCGAGCAGTGATGCGATGCGCGGGTCAGTCAGCGGCGCGTGCAGCGTGGGGAGCGGTCTCTGATTGGAGCGCCTCCCACTTCTTTCGCCAGTTCCGCCACCTTCTGCACGTCGTGGCCGGCTTTCAACCAGGCCAAAGGCGAGACCAGGTCGCCGTCCAGTACGAGGTCCGTATGACGATTCGTGAACCAGTTCACGACCTCGATGGGATGCAGCCGCGGATCGAGCTGCGGAACGACCTGCTCGATGCCGCGTACGACCCGGCTGCCGCTGAACTGAAAATTCGGGAGCAGCAGGAGGCGGTTGCACGGAACCCGTACAACTGCCGCCTTCGCACTCGGCGTGTAATCTCCGACGGCGGCATCGAAAGCTTCGTCGACGCCTGTACCAGACCGAGACTGTTCTCCGCGATCTGAACGAGCTTTTCTTCGGCAGTGCCGGCCGTCTGCCGCAGATTCCCGCTCACGCTCTTTCCGACCGTGACCTGCGCGCTTTTATTGAAGCGCTTCGACACGACCGTCACCACGCGCGCGGTTTTTCTTTTTACGCTCTTGGCAGCTTTCTTCAGGCCGGCAGCGATCGGGCTCGATCATGATGAAAACAGTCGCAGAAACTGTACCGTCACCTTTCAGATGACGCAAGGCACGGCCGTGTACGCCAACGCGACGCTCAGTCCTTGAATTCTCGCCGCTACAATGCGTCGCCGCCTATGAACTTCCTCTGCCTCACCGAAGCCGACACCGAGCGCGCGGGTCGTGAGATCGCACGCTCCCTCGTCCCCGATGCCGTCGTCCACCTCATCGGCGACCTCGGCGCGGGCAAGACATTCCTCGCGCGCGCCATGGCCTCCGAGCTCGGCGCGAATCCGAGCGACGTCGCCTCGCCCTCGTTCGCCATCGTGCACGAATACCCGCGCGCGGACGGCGCGCCGGTCATTCACATCGACGGCTACCGCCTCTCCGAAAACCGCCGCGAATGGCTGGAGATCGGCATCCCCGAACTCCTCTCCGGCCCCGGCGTGAAGCTCATCGAATGGCCGAAGGAAGCGTTCCGCGAATTCGAGGAGTCGCACGTCGACATCACGATCTCGGTCCGCGAGGACGGCGCTCGCGAGATTCACGTAAAGTGACGCCCATGCAGATTCACGCGCGTGTCTCCAACGTCGCTGCCGGCGTCGAGCTCGGCCCCGGCAGCGTCATCACAGCGGACGAAGTCTCCATCGCCGGCGGCGTCCGCATCGGCCCCAACGTGCAGATCACCTGCGACCGCCTCATCCTCGGCGCGAACGCGAAGATCGGCGCGAACACGACGATGCTCGCACCGGAGATCGAGCTCGGCGAAGGCAGCAGCATCGGCTCCAACACGTCCGCCGAGATGAACGAGTACTTCCGCATCGGACGCTTCTCCGTCGTCGGCAACAACGTCGCCATCGCGGGGCAGGGCATGCGCGCCGGCGAGTTTCTCTGGCTGAAAGACAACGTCGTCGTCGGCGGCGGCGGCGCGCGAGGACCGCGCTCGTACCTCCTCATCGGCGATCACACGTCGGTGTTCGACGGCTGCTACATCAACCTCTCCGAGACCGTGACGCTCGGCAACGGCAGCGCGCTCAGCACCGACGTCTGCCTCCTCACCCACGCCGCGTGGCAGCCGTCGATGATGGGCTATCCGACGAAATTCGCACCGATCACGATCGGCGATTACGTCGTCGTCTACCTGAAATCGTCGGTCATGCCGGGCGTGACGATCCACGACTACAGCACCGTCGGCGCGTGCTCGCTCGTCACGCGCGACATCCCGCCGCACACCCTCGCCGCCGGCGTGCCCGCGGAGATCAAGGGAGAGCCGGGCAGCTATCCGCGCCCGATGACGCGCGACAAGAAAGAGCGCCTCGCCGTCGACATCATCGAGGACTACCTCACCACGCTGCCGTCGAAAGGCCTCGAGGTCGTGTCGAAGGAAGGGCGTTACGTGGCGCGCTGGAATGACTCCGACGTCGCCATCGACATCGTGAAAAGAGACGAGCTCGGGATCGCGTTCGGCGACGTCTACTTCAACCTCGACGCCGCGACGGTGGAAGGCTCTCTGTCGCCGTTCGCCGAAGATTTCCGCGACTACCTGCGGCGCCGTGCGATCCGCATCTTCACCGACAAGCCGTTCCGCACGCTGCCCTTGAAAAACCTCGAGCGCCTGCAGAGAATGCGCGCGCGATGACCGACTTCACACACGCCGGGTATCTCCGCCTGCTCCGCAGCATTCAGGACCTCGGCTACAAAGTCGGTCCGCTCCGCGATTTCCCCGAATCCGGCCCGGCGGTGATCCTGCGCCACGACATCGACTTCTCGGTGCAGAAGGCGCTGGAGATGGCGAAGCTCGACGTCGAGGGCGGTACGCGCGCGACGTTCTTCGTCCTCCTCACCGCGCCGTACTACAACCCGCTGACGCCGGAGAACATCCGCGCGCTGCAGGAGATGGCGGCCATGGGGCACGAGCTCGGCCTGCACTACGACTGCTCGTATTTCGAAGGGCTGTCGGAAGCGCAGATGCAGGAGCGCGTGCGCGTGTCGATCCAGCTCCTCGAGCTGTACGTCGGCGCGCCGTTCACCTCCATCGCGCAACACAAACCGTCGACGAGCAAGATCCGGCCGCGGCTCGCCGAATATCGCGACGCGTACAGCGCCGCGTTCTTCGAAGACATCGCGTACCTCAGCGACAGCCGCATGCGCTTCGGCGCCCCCGACGTCGACGCGTTCTTCCGTACCCATCCGCGCAGCCAGCTCCTCATCCATCCGCTCTGGTGGAACGAGACGGTGATGACGCGCGAGGAGATCTTCGCCAATCTCGTGCGCGAAGCGACGGCGGGCGTTGCGGCCGAGGCGGATGCGGACCTCGGCGGCATCCAGGCTTTTCTGCAGCGCCTCAACGCGGCGCAGTAGTCTGCCGCTGCGCGAACGCCAGCTTGTCGGGATTGACGAAGCTCACCAGCTCCGCGATGCGGTCGCCCTCGAACGCGAACGACAGAATGCTGCCGATGGCACCATCGCGGCGTCCGACGAGCGCGAGCGCGCCGTTGACTTCTTCGATCGAGACGGAGAACCCGGTGCCGAACTTCTGGGCGATGCCGACCCACATCTTCGCCACCGCATCCGCGCCGTGAATCGGCCGCTTGGCCGCGAACGACTTCGCGCCGCCGTCGGCAATCGACACGACGTCCGCGGCGAGCATGCTGCGCAACCCGTCGACGTCGCCTTTCGCCACCGCACCGATGAATCCTTCGATCAAGCGGCGCTGTTCTTCGACGGGAGGCGTGAAGCGGCGCTTCTCCGCCGCCACGCGCTCCTTCGCCCGATGCAGGGTCTGCCGCGATGCCGCGGGTGTGATCTCGAGCAGTTCCGCGATCTCGTTGTGGTCATGCTCGAGCACCTCGTACAACAGCAGCACCGCGCGTTCGGTCGGCGATAGTCGTTCCAGTGCGCGCAGCAGCGCCATCTCCACCTTCTCGTCGCGTGTGGCGCGCGCGTAGGGATCGCCGTCGATGCCGGTGAAGACGGGCTCCGGCAGCCACGGACCGATGTACTCCTCGCGCTGCTTCTGCGCGGACTTCAACCGGTCGAGCGCGAGGCGCGTGAGGACGGTGACGAGGAACGCCTTCACGTCCCGCACGACCTCGGTGTCGGTGGACGCGTATCGCACGTACGCGTCCTGCACGAGATCCTCCGCATCGGCCGCGCTGCCGGTCATCCGGTATGCGATCGAAAACAGCAGCGCGCGATACGCCTCGAACTCGTTCACGCCGCCTCCTGCTCCGGCTGCGGCCAGTGATAGCGGAAGCCGCGCGCTTCGAGCTTGAGCGATCCGGCCGCGTAACGGCAGACCAGCTCCTTGATCCACGCGCCGGGGCGTCCGGTGATGGCCATCTCTTTCGGCGAATCGTCGGCGTTCACGAGCTGAATGATGCCGTCGTGGCGTCCGAGGGAGATGCACTGGATGGCGAAACCGAAACGGAACGGCTCGCGCGCGATCCCCGCGATCGTGTCCGCGACGTGCGCGCCCATCGGCAGCGCGAGCGCGCACGACATGCGGTAGTCGCGGCACGCCGCCGCATCGCCGACCGCGAAGATCGACGGATCGGACGAGCGCAGGCGATCGTCGACGACGATCTGTCCGCGCGCGTTGACGTGCAGTCCCGCGTCGCGCGCGATCGGCGAGAGCGTGAACGACGTGCACCAGACGACGATGTCCGCTGCGAGATGCGCATCTTGGGCGATGCGATGGTTTTCGATCACCGTGACATTGTGTGCGTCGAACCACGTCCGCAGATGCCGCTGCGCGCGCGGCGAAAGTCCCTTGCCGAGCGTCCCGCTGTCGACGAGCGTGACCTGCACGTGCGGATGGCGCTCCGCGACTTCGCTCGCGGTCTCGATGCCGGTCAGCCCGCCGCCGACGACGATCATGTTCTTCGCCGTTTTCAGCCGCTCGCGGATCGCGATCGGGTTCAATCCCGTCTCCTCACTGCCGAGAGCGTAAACCAGCTTGTCGTACCGCAGCTCCCCTTCGCTCGTGATCACGCGCTTGTTCACGCGATCGATCCGCTCGACGCGCGCCTGGACGAACGCGACCGGCAGGTTCCGAAACATCCGCGCATACGGCACCGGCGCGACGTCGTCGCCCGCCGCCACCTGATGCAGCCGGATGCGCTCCACGAACGCCGGCCGCGCGTCGACGAGCGTCACCGGAATCCCGCGCCGCGCCAACCGCGCCGCCGCCATGACCCCGCCGTAACCGCCCCCAAGAATGATGATGGATTCGTGCATGTGTGCCTCCTGGCGAGTAAGGACGAGCGAGGGAGGGGGAGTGTGACAGGGGGGAGCTGTTGAGCGGTAGAGCGGTAGAGCGGTAAAGCTGTAGAGCGGTAAAGGGGAAGGGGAGCACCCCTCTACGGCTCTAACGCTCTACAGCTCTATAGCTCCTCCCCCAGCTAGAATCCCCTCCATGCAGATCACCCCCGCCCTCGTCCGCTCCCACGGCATCACCGAAGACGAATACCAGCGCATCCTGCAGATCCTCGGGCGCGAGCCGAACTACACGGAGCTGGGGATCTTTTCGGTGATGTGGTCGGAGCATTGTTCGTACAAATCGTCGCGCGTGCACCTGCGCAAGTTCCCCACGTCGGGGCCGCGCGTGGTGCAGGGGCCCGGCGAGAACGCGGGCGTGATCGACATCGGCGATGGGTGGGTGGCCGCGTTCAAGATGGAGTCGCACAACCACCCGTCGTTCATCGAGCCGTACCAGGGCGCGGCGACCGGCGTCGGCGGCATCCTTCGCGACATCTTCACCATGGGCGCGCGCCCGATCGCATCGCTCGATTCGCTGCGCTTCGGAGAGCTCGACGCGCCGCGCATGAAGTACCTCGTCGACGGGGTCGTGCGCGGCATCAGCGGCTACGGCAACTGCATCGGCATCCCCACCGTCGGCGGCGAGACCTCGTTCCACCCCTCTTACAACGGCAACATTCTCTGCAACGTCTTCTCCCTCGGCGTCACGAAGCGCGAGAAGATCTTCAAAGGCACCGCGAGCGGCGTCGGCAATCCCGTGATCTACGTCGGCTCGAAGACGGGCCGCGACGGCATCCACGGCGCGACCATGGCCTCCGCGGAATTCGACGAGGCCTCCGAGGAGAAACGCCCGACCGTGCAGGTCGGCGACCCGTTCACCGAAAAACTGCTGCTCGAAGCATGTCTCGAGATCATGGACTCGGATGCGGTCGTCGGCATCCAGGACATGGGCGCGGCGGGACTCACGTCCTCCTCGTTCGAGATGGCCGGCCGCGCGGGCACCGGCGTGCGCATGCACCTCGACCGCGTGCCGATGCGCGAGAGCGGCATGACGCCGTACGAGATCATGCTCAGCGAATCGCAGGAGCGCATGCTCATCGTCGCGAAACAGGGCCGCGAAGAAGACGTCGTGCGCACGTTCGAGCGCTGGGATCTCAACGCCGCCGTCGTCGGCGAAGTGACGGACGACGGCTTCGTGCGCCTCATGTGGCACGGCGAGGAAGTGGCCGCGATTCCCGTCGAGCCCATCTCCACCGAAGCGCCGCTGTACGAACGTCCCCTCGCGCGTCCGGATTACGCCGATCAGCTCGCGCCCGTGCTCGCGCGCAACCAGGAACAGGACGGCGATCGCACCGAGACGTTGATGCGCCTCCTGGCCTCGCCGAACCTCTGCTCGAAGCATTGGATCTTCGGCCAGTACGACACGACCGTGCGCACGAACACGATCGCCGGGCCGGAGAAACGCGACGCCGCGGTCGTCCGCGTCAAAGAGACCGGCCGCGCCCTCGCCATGACCTCGGACGTGAATCCCGTCTACTGCTACCTCGATCCGTACGAGGGCGGCAAACAGGCCGTCGCGGAAGCGGCGCGCAACGTCGCGGCATCGGGTGGACGCCCGGTCGCGATCACCGACTGCCTCAATTTCGGCTCGCCCGAACGCCCCGACATCATGTGGCAGTTCGCGGAGTGCATCCGCGGCATCAGCGACGCCTGCCGCGCCCTCGACACGCCGGTCGTCTCCGGCAACGTCTCGTTCTACAACGAGACCGAAGGGCGCGCGATTTATCCGACGCCGACCGTCGGCATGGTCGGCATTCTCGACAGCGATCGCGACGGCTGCGGCCTGGCCTTCCCCGACGCGGATCTCGACGTGGTGCTCCTCGGCGAGACGCGCGACGAAATGGGCGGCAGCGAGTGGCAGCAGATGTACGACGCGAACGCGCTCGCCGTACCGCCGCGCGTCGATCTGGATCGCGAACGCTCCCTCATCGAGCTGCTGCTCGAGCTGCACGGCACGCACACGCTGCGCGCGGCGCACGACATCGCCAACGGCGGACTCGGAGTCGCGCTCGCGGAGATGTCGATGGACGGCATCGGCTGCCACGTCGATCTCGCCGGACACGCGGACGAGCTCGACGCGACGGGCCTGCTCTTCAGCGAGTCGCAGGCGCGCGCCGTCGTCGCGTGCGCGAAGACCGAGACCGCGCGCGTGCTCGAAGCGGCGGCGAAGCACGGCGTGAAAGCGCAGCGCCTCGGGCATACGGCACACGGCATGTTCCTCATCGAGCGCCATGGAGTGCCGCTCGTGCGCGTCGCCGCACAGGAGCTCGCCCGCATGTGGCGCTCCGCCTTCGGCCTCCTCCTCGGCGGCGACACCATCGACGAAGTCCTGCGCGGCGTCGGCGAAGAAGCACTGGACGTGATGGCCCATTGAGAAATTACTGGCTGCGTTCGGAACGTCTCGGCTTCGGCCACTGGTCCTCGAATGACTTCGAGCTGGCGTCCCGTCTCTGGATGGACGCGGACGTGATGCAACACATCGGCGGGCCGTACACGGAAGAAAAGGTGCGCGCGCGGCTCGCACGCGAGATCGCGAATCAGGAAACGCTCGGCATTCAGTACTGGCCGCTGTTTCTCCTCGAGACGAATGCATTCGCCGGCTGCTGCGGCCTTCGACCGCAGCACGACATCATGGCCCTCGGCTTCCACCTGCTGCCGGAGCTCTGGGGCCGCGGCCTCGCGCCCGAGGCGGCAAAGGCGGTCATCGCCCACGCGTTCGGATCGCTCCATGCGACGACGCTCTACGCCGGCCACAATCCGCACAACACACGATCGCGCCGAGTACTCGAAGCCCTCGGCTTCGAGTACTGGCGCGATGAGTTCTACGAGCCCACGGGCCTGATGCACCCGTGCTATTTGCTGGTCAGTGCTTCTGACTCTTCGGCACGCTGACCGTCACGACGTTCGTGGCGCCGCCGCAATCGACGGTGATCGTGTATACGCGACCTTTGCCGGTGCCGAGACGCTCCGCGCGTAACCGCACGTGATGCGCATCGACGATCTCCCAATCCTCCGGCCCCGGCTCGTTCGACGCAATCGACACGATCGAACACGCCACCGCGCCGCAATTGTCCGAGCCGCTGTAGTTGAGCGTCACGTCCACCATCTGATGATTCGGCGGCCACAACACATTCGGTGACGCGCTCACCGCGCCGACACTCGGCGGCTCGGCGTCATTCACCGTCACGTCGAAATCACACGACAGCGCGCCGGAGGTGCACGTCACGGTCGTCGTTCCGACCGGGAAGAACGCGCCCGGCAATGCGTCGCACGTCGCACCCGCGGGCGCGGCGAACGTCACGTTTGCACCGCACGCACCCGGATCGTTGTCGACCGTGATGTCGCCCGGACAATCGAGCGTGCACGGCGGCGCGGGCGGCGCGTCGTTGGCGACCGTGAAGTTGAACTGATTGCGATTGCAGCCGCACGACGAGTCGTACACGACCACGCGCCAGTTGCCGGTGATGTGCTGCGTGCCGCTGCCCGTACAGCCGGGATTCGGGATGTCGGCATCGGAATCGGGCAGCGTGAATGGATAGACGAACGGATCGGACGTGACGTGCACCGTCGCGTACAACGGCGCTTCCGGCAGGAACGTGCATTCGTTCACGCTGCCGCCCGCGGCCATCAGGCGCATCGGCTCGGGGTTGAAGATGAGACCACCCGAGACTTTGATGTTCACCGTCTCGCCCGGCGCCCAGTTCGTGCGCTCGTTGCCGCATTCGTCGAGCAACTGGATGCCCGCGTAGAAGCGCGCGTACAGATCGTGCGCCCCTTCGAAGCCGCCGAAGCAGATCGCGCGTCCGTCGCCCGGCAGGAACGTCGCCGTGTCGAACGTGTGCATGTCCGCGGGATCGCTGCCGTACGAGACGAAGTAGCCGTTCTGATCCGACATCGCCTGCGGCGAGCCGGGATCGACCGTGAGCAGCACGGAATTGCCGGGGGTCACGTTGACCGTGGTGCCGGTGACGGAGTCGACGCCGTGCGTGAGCGTCGTCGCGCCGCCGCCGCTCGAGCAATTCGTCGAGCCGGTGAACGGCTGCGTGGCGAGCGTGAACGTCTGCGAGTTCGGTTCACCGAGGTGGTTGATGTAGTTGGTGAGGCGAACGTGGAGCGTGCCGGCGAATGCGGGCACGCCCACCAGAAGGGCGGCGAGCGCACCAATGCTGCGAATGTTCATGACCGCGGAAAACTACCCGGGGTGCCGTTCAGAACAAATGACGCACGTCACGTTCAGTTACCATGACTGCACCATGCCGATCGTTCCCGACCCGACCGCACGCGTTGCGCAGATCACGTTTCACGAGACCCTGCAGGCAGAGATCCGGTTCACCGACGGCCGCGAAGTCGTCTGGGCCGGCTCACTCGCCGCGGAATTGCGCGATGCGGTGCAGACCGCGGTCGCGCGCGGATTCGCGCGCAAGCATCGCGGCAGCAGCGGCCCGAACTCGATCGCGAATTGAGCCGCGTCACCCTAAGCCGCGAAGAAGGGTCTCAGACTACGCAGCACGCGCGTCCTACGCATTTTGAGATCCTTCGCTCCGCTCAGGATGACGGCAGCACGACGCCGCGGCATTCGCCGAAGCCGATGCGCAGGCCGTCGCGCTCGCAGTACGCGCGCAACACCACTTCGTCACCGTCTTCGAGAAACTTGCGCGTTTCCCCGCCCGGCAATTCGACCGGCTCGGTGCCGCGCCACGCCCGCTCGAGCAGCGAGCCGCGCGCGTCCTTCGCTTCACCCGAGATCGTGCCGCTCGCGAGCAGGTCGCCGGGCACGAGGTTGCAGCCGTTCGACGTGTGATGCGCCACGAGCTGCGCGACTGTCCAGTACATGTCGCGGAAGTTGCCGCGGCTGAGACGCACGGGCTCGGTCATCTTCGCGGTGCGCAGCCACACTTCCACGTTGACGTCGAAGCCGACGTCGTCCTGTAAGTAAGGAAGCGGCGGCGGATCTCCTTCCGCACGCACGAATGCCTTCGTGCGGAACGGCTCCAGCGCGTCCATCGTCACGATCCACGGCGAGATCGACGTGGCGAAATTCTTCGCCAGGAACGGCCCGAGCGGCTGGTACTCCCACGTCTGCACGTCGCGGGCGGACCAGTCGTTGACGAGACAGAATCCGAACACGTGCCCCAGCGCGTCGCCGACCGCAATCGGTTCGCCGAGGGCATTGCCCGCGCCGATGACGATGCCCATTTCCATTTCGTAATCGAGCCTCTTGGAGGGACCGAAGCTCGGCGAGGCACTCGCATCGTCCTTCGTCTGTCCCGCGGGACGGCGCACGGGCGTGCCGCTGACGACGATCGACGACGCGCGCCCGTGATAGCCGATCGGCAACCACTTGTAATTCGGCAGCAGCGGATTGTCGGGACGGAACATCGAGCCGACGTTCGTCGCGTGATGGATGCTCGCGTAGAAATCGGTGTAGTCGCCGATGCGCATCGGCAGGAGCATCTCCGCTCCCTGCATTGGGACAAAGTGCGCGTCCGCGGCGCCGGATTCGATGAGCTCGCGCACGCGAGCACGCACGGCCCGCGACGCGGCGCGTCCCTTCGCCATCAACTCGTTGAGCAGCGGCGCGAGCAGCGCCGGCTCGTCGATGAGGCCCGCGCGCGCGCATGCATGCAGGTCGAGGATGCGGTCCTCGAACGCCGTGCATCCATGCGCGTTGCCGTCAGCCGCGCGGAAAACGCCGAAGGGAAGGTTTTCGATCGGAAAGTCGGTCATGCAGGCCGATTCTATCCGTCACCCTGAGCCCCGCAGAGGGCGAAGGGTCTCAGGCTAGGCAGAACGCGCATGCGACGAAGTTCGAGATCCTTCGCTTCGCTCAGGATGACGGCGCTATCGCATGCGATCGAGGATCTGGCCCACGCGCTCCTTCGCTTCGCCTTCGACCGTCTCGAACGTGGCCGCCACGCTCTCCCGCATGCGCGCCTTCTCCTCGGCGTCCGCCGCGCGGAACTTCGTGTACATCACGTAAGACACCAGGGAGACCTTCGTCAGCGGCAGCTCGCACAGCTCGCCGAGGTCGCGGAGGAGACGGTCGGTCGGCCGCGCCTCGAGATCCTTCACGAAATTCTCCATCTCCGAAAACGTGCGCGCGTCGATGCCGCGGAGGACGACGGAAGATGCACTCATGCCCGATTCTCCTTCTTCGGTTTCGCAATTTCGGGAACGCCTTCGATCGAGAAGAGACTGAAGAGCTGTTCCCATCCAGCAACTGTCATGGTCATGCCGTCGGGCGCGATGCCGAACGATTCGGTGGCGCGCTCGCGGTCGAAGCCGCCGAGGGGGCGGCGGGTGGCGGTGGTGTCGGTGTTCGGCACGAAGTCCTGCACGAACACGCCGTTGATTCCTTCCGCGTTCTGCGCGAGGTACGCGATCGACTTCCCGTCCGGCATCCAGCGCGCACGGCCGAGGATCGCCGCGGTGCGGCGCGTGCCTCGCGTGCGGATGAAGAAGCCGGTGTCCCGCCCGTCGGCGACGCGCGCCACGCGGATCTCGGCATTCGCGGTTCGGCTCTGCGACAGATACGCGACGTACTGGCCGTCGGGTGAGACCTCCGGCAAGGCCGTGCGCTCCTTCACGATCTGCTGCGCCTGCGTGCCGTCGAGGCGTACTTTCCAGAGCCCCGCCGTTTTCGGATTGAACGAGTTGTAGACCACCCAGCCGTCCGGTGTGGCGGTCGGATTCTCGGCGTCGACGCCGTCTTTCGAGATCTGCTTCGCGCCGCTGCCGTCCGCGTTCGCCACCCAGATCTCGAGATTGCCGCTGCGGCCGGAGCTCCACACGATCTTCTTCCCATCGGGGGTGAACGCCGGATCCCAATCCTCGGCACCGTCGTCGGTCACGCGCTTCACGGCGCCGTCCGCGTTCGCCATCCAGAGATCGAGATTGCCGCTGCGGTTCGACGAGAAGAGCACCGACTTGCCGTCGGGCGAGTACGAAGGCTGGCGGTCGCTCGAGTTGCCGCGGGTGATCCAGCGCTCGGCGGCCGTTTCCGCGCCGCCGTTGAGCACTTCGCGCAGGTTGTCGCGCGGGCTGCGGACGTCGAGCACGAGCTTGCCGTCGTCGAGCACGTCCAGCACCAGGCCGTTGTGCGAAGCCCACCCGATCGCCTCGGCATGATCGTTCTCGATGTCGTGCCGGATGAGCCGCGCGCTGCTGCCGACGACCGCTTCGACCGATTCCGCGCGGACGTAGAAGACCTTGCGGCCGTCGGCGCTCCAGACGACCGACGAGACCTCTCCCGCTTTCGGTGGGGAGGAGAGCGTCTTCGCTTCACCGGTCGCGGCGTCGACCACCAGCACGGCCTGGGTGACGCGCCCGCCGCGCGTGGCCACGACGGCGATGCGTTTGCCGTCCGGCGACCAGCGCGGATGGGTCGTGCCAACGTCGGCGCGCGCGAGCTCTTTCGCGTTCGCACCGTCCGCGTCGGCGATGAAGATCACGCCCGAGGTGCGGTTGTTCTCCGTGACGTTGCGCGTGAACGCGATCTTCGTCCCGTCCGGCGACATGTCGGCGGTGAGCACCTGATCGACGAGCCGGCGCGCCTCGCCGCCCACGACCGGCACGCGCCAGAGGGAGGCGGGCTGGCCGGGCATGTCGACGTGCACGTAGAGGATCGACGCGCCGTCGGGCGAGAAGCGCGGAAAGTCGTCGATCCCGGGGGTGAGCGCGACTTCGCTGCCGCCCGCGATCTGTTTGATCCAGATGCGCTGCACGCCGTCGCGCGAGGAGGCGAAGGCGATCAGTTTGCCGTCGGGCGAGACCGCCGGCGAGTAGTCGTGGCCGGAGTACGTGAGGTAACGCTCGGAGGTGATGACGCGCGGCTCCGCGCGGCGCACCCAGGCGGTGAGCAGCGAGCCCGCGAGCACGGCCAGCACGACCGCCACGGCGACGGGCCAGCGCTTCTTCATACGCGTCGCGACCGTTTGCTTCTCGCGGATCGGCGTGACGACGCCGGTCTCGCTGAAGTGATCGCGCAGGTACTGCAGGTCGCGGGCGAGATCGCGCGTGGCGACGTAGCGGTCTTCGGGATCCTTGGAGAGGCAGCGGTCGACGATCCAGCGCAGCGGCGCGGGCACGTGCGACGCCACGAGCGAGAGCGGCGCCGGCTCGTCGCGCACGACCATGAACAGCGTCTCCACGCCGCTCGCGCCGTCGAACGCGCGGTTGCCGGTCAGCATCTCGTAGAGGATCGAGCCGAACGAGAACTGGTCGCTGCGATAGTCGATCTCGGCCGCGCGGGCCTGCTCGGGCGACATGTACGAGTACGTGCCGACGATCATGCCGGGCTCGGAGAGGTTCGCGTCGCCGCTCGCCAGCTCGAGCGACTTGGCGAGGCCGAAGTCGAGGATCTTCACGACCCCGTCGCTCGTGACCATGATGTTCTCGGGCTTGAGGTCGCGATGCACGAGGCCGCGCTTGTGCGCCGCGGCCAGGCCATCCGCGAGCTGCGCGGCGAGCTGCAGCGCCTTGCGCACCGGCAGCGCGCCTCCGCGCATCAGCTCGCGCAGCGTCTGCCCGTCCACGTACTCCATGGCCATGAACGCGCGCTTCGAATCGTCGCGGCCGATTTCGTAAATCGTGACGATGTTCGGATGGTTCAGCGACGACGCGCTGCGCGCTTCGTTGCGGAGCCGCGCGAGATGCTCCGCATCGGCGGCCAGCTCCGACGGAAGGATCTTGATGGCAATGTTCCGTCCGAGCTCGTCGTCGTGCGCGAGAAACACTTCACCCATGCCGCCGGCGCCGAGCTGGCGTATCGCGCGGTAGGGGCCGATGCAGTCTGCTGCCGCTGCCGTGGCCATTGCTGATCCTCTCTGTTGAACTGCAGAGATCCTACGGCGCACGGCGTGGGGAGTTCGTCACAAGCTCGTCAGAATTTGTTACGAGTCGGAGTCAGGGGAGAAGGCCGAGCGCGCGCAAGTCGCTGATGGGTTCCTCGAACGAACAACTGCCGAAGGAAATCGCGAAAGTCTCACGCATCTCGGCGATCGATTTCACGCTGACCTGGACTTCGCGCCACGACGCGACTTCGTCGTCGAATGCGAACGCACGCGGATCGTCTTCGCGCAGGACTTCTTCGGCGCGATCGACGATCGCCGCGGCCATGAAGACGTTGAGGAACCCGTGCATCGTGCCGGTCGGCGCGTCCGCGTCGTACGTGAGCGGCTTGACGCAGCGCAGCGGATGATGGAGGCCCGCCGTGGCCTTGAAGGCGATGCCTTTCTCCTTGCACGCGCGGAGGAAGGCGGCGATGTTTTCGATGGGGGGGAACGCGTCCGCGGTGATGCCGCCGGTGCGGATCTTCGCGCGGAGGTGGTTTCTCTCGATGGCGTCCAGCAGGTCGAGATTCGCGATCTCGACGAACGTCCCTTCGGCGAATGCGCTCAGCTCCGCTTCGCTCGCCGCCTTCACTTCGTCGATGCCGAGGATGCTCGTCGGATACTCACCCGGCACCTCGTCCGCGCGCTCCCGCGGGACGACGAACTTCCCGAGCATCCAGGAGTACTCGCCTTCGCGGTAGCGGGCGTAGTTGCGGACGGCGTCCTGCATCGAGAGCGCCGCGGGCGGAAAGAGGCCCGCGTAGTCGACGAGCCCCTCGAGCAGCGCGCGCAGCGACTTCGCGATCATGCAGGCTCGAAGTTTTTGCGGAGGCCCTGCCAGCAGCGCCAGTAGTCGCGCTGCAGGAGCGGCGACTCGAGGGCGAAGCGGGTGGGACGGATGAGGTGGCGCGTCTCGAACATGAAGGCGAGCGTGTCGCCGATGAACTTCGGCTCGAGCTTCGCGTTGCTCGCGGCGTCGAACGTGGCGGCGTCGGGACCGTGGCCGGACATGCAGTTGTGCAGGCTCCCGCCGCCCGGCGCGAAGCCTTCCGCCTTCGCGTCGTAGACACCATAAATCAGTCCCATATATTCATTCATGATATTGCGATGAAAATAAGGTGGCCTGAAGGTGTCTTCGGCGACCATCCAGCGCGGCGGGAAGATGACGAAGTCGCAGTTCGCGGTGCCGGGCGTGTCGGATGGCGAGGTGAGGACGGTGAAGATCGACGGATCGGGATGGTCGAACGAGACCGTGTTGATGACGTTGAACTTGGCCAGGTCGTATTTGTACGGCGCGTAGTTGCCGTGCCACGCCACGACGTCGAGCGGCGAATGGTCGATGCGTGCGGACCAGAGATGCCCGTCGAATTTCGCGAGCAGCTCGAAGTCGCCTTCGACGTCTTCGTACGCGGCGGCGGGAGTCAGAAAGTCGCGCGGATTGGCGAGACCGTTCGAGCCGATCGGCCCGAGGTCGGGGAGACGGAAGTTCGCGCCGTAGTTCTCGCAGATGTAGCCGCGGGCTTTTTCGTTTTCGACGCGGAACTTCGTGCCGCGCGGGATCACGGCGATCTCGCCCGGTTTGACGTCGAGGATGCCGAGCTCCGTGAGGATCTTCAGTGCGCCCTGTTCGGGGACGATCAGCAGCTCGCCGTCGGCATCGTAGAAAAAGCGCCCTTCCATCGGGCGATTGCACGCGTAGAGGTGGATGCCCACTCCGGCGTTGCCGGCAATCGTGGTCAGGCCTTCGATGAAGTCCGTGGGCTCGCTGGGAATCGGCAGCGGATCCCAGCGCAGTTGATTCGGCGGCACCGGCACTTCGTCGAATGCCCCGCGCAGATGGCGTGCGTCCGCGGCCGTGAACGGCTCATGCAGCACGCTCGGCCGGATCCGATACAACCACGCGCGCTTCTGCATCGGACGCGGCACCGTGAACGGCGAGCCGGAGAACTGCTCCGCGTACAACCCGAACTTCACGCGTTGCGGCGAGTTGCCCCGCTCCGGAAGCACGCCCGCGATGGCCTCGGTGGCGAATTCGTTGTTGAAGCCGGATTGGTACATGTGGCTGGTTGCTGGTTGCTGCTTGCTGGTTGCTGGTTGCTGGTGCTCGGGAGTCCATCGCCGGGGCGACACGTCACGAGCAACCACCAACGAGCAGCCAGCAACGCTGCTACAGGTTCCCCCTCCTCGCCTGCTCCCTCTCGATCGACTCGAACAGCGCCTTGAAGTTCCCTTTTCCGAATCCGCGGGCGCCCTTGCGCTGGAGGATCTCGAAGAAGACGGTGGGGCGGTCCTGCACGGGTTTGGTGAAGATCTGGAGGAGGTAGCCCTCTTCGTCGCGGTCGACGAGGATGCCGAGCTTCTGCAGCGCTTCCATCGGCTCGTCGATCGTGCCGACGCGCGACGGGAGCTCGGCGTAGTAGCTGTCCGGCACGGAGAGGAACTCGACGCCGTTGTTCTTGAGATTCGTCACCGTGCTGATGACGTCGCCGCAGAGGAGCGCCACGTGCTGCACGCCGGGGCCGTAGTACGCCTCCAGATACTCCTGGATCTGCGATTTCCTCTTGCCCGCGGCCGGCTCGTTGATCGGGAACTTCACGACCCGGTTGTCGTCGCTCATGACGATCGACATGAGGGCCGAGTACTCGGTGTTGATGTCCTTGTCGTCGAAGGTGATGTAGCGCGAGAAGCCCATCACCTTGCTGTAGAACTCGCACCACTCGTTCATCTTTCCGAGCTCGACGTTGCCGACCATGTGATCGACCGCGGCGATGCCGACGGGCTCCCCTTCGATGGGCGCGGCGACGTAGCCCGGCAGGAACGCGCCGTCGTAGTTCGCGTAGCTGATGAAGGAGTGGATGGTGTCGCCGTAGGTCTGGATGGCCGCGCGGCGGATCGTGCCGTGGTCTCCCGCAACATCATGCGGCTCGACGATTCCCGTCGCGCCCCGCTTCACCGCTTCCGCGTACGCGTAATCGGCGTCCTCGACCAGCAGCGCGATGTCGCGAACGCCATCCCCATGCTTCCGGATGTGCTCGCTCGCCGGATGGTTCGGATCGAACGGCGTCGAGAGGACGAACCGCACCTTCCCCTGCCCGAGCACGTACGAGGCAAACTCCCGATTCCCCGTCTCCAGCCCCGAATACGCCACCTGCGAAAACCCGAACGCCTTCCGGTAGTAAAACGCCGCCTGCTTCGCGTTCCCCACCCAGAACTCGACATGATGCACACGCTTCAGCCGGAGCGGATTCCCGCCGGACTCGGCGACTTCACGGAGGGTGGGGGCCTGGGGGGTGGTGACGGTCATGGTGTGGTTCCTTGCTCCTTTGGTCGGGTGGTTTTAGCACAGGTACACCGAGGCCAGAAGCGGCTGCAGCCTGTTCAACGCGCACGCAATGCGCGAGAATTCAGACTCATCTCAGCAATTTGAAGTCCACGGAGGCGGATCAGTCTTTCCTGCGCGCAATGCGACTGCAACGACACGCCCTCGCGACGGCCGTGCTGATACTCATCGTCGGAACTGGTCTGGCGGGATGGCGCACGTGGATGCGGCGCGAAGCGTCTCCGAAGGTTGCTTCCATGCGAAGAGCCGCCTCTGCAGCGCAGGAACCCGAAACGCTCGCGCAGGAGCTCATTGCGGCAGATGCCGCGATCGACCAGCAGCCCGAGGCGCCGGCACCACACCTCGCACGCGCACTCGCGCTCGAGAAAATGGGATTGCTCGACGCGGCTGCACAAGAGTTCGACCGATGGGCACGACTGGAAAGCGACGAGACGATGCTGGCAGAAATGGCAGAACGCCGCGCCTCGCTGCATCGCGTTTCGCTCGACGAACAATGGTCGCGCGTGATACCGGCTCTGCGCTCCGCGGCAGCCGGTGGCGATTCGGCCGCTGTATCGGCGATCATCGGCAGGTATCCACAACAGGCGCGGACATACGCGGAAGGCCCTTTCCTGACCGAATGGGCGGATGCCCACGACCGACGCGCCCGTGCTGACGCAGCGACGGCGCTCAGCCTCGTGCGCACGGTCGCCGGCGCGTTGCAGCAGTTGCAGAACGACCATTTCCTGAGTGACGCGATCGCCGCGATCGAGCATGCCGCACCCGCGCAGCAGACCAGGCTCGCCGCAGCGCAGAAGCAGTACGACGCGGGGCGCCGTCTGCTCGCTCGACGCGACGCCGCGGCCGCCATTCCGCTCCTCGAGCAGGCCCGCGCCGGATTCGAGACTGTGGGGAGCCCGATGGCACTCACGGCGGCGCAGTTCCATGCGGTCGCGATCAATGACACGAACGATCTCGCGCGTGCACGTCAGCTCGTAGAGCAAGTGCAACGGCTCGTTCCGGAACGCTATCCGGCGCGCCGCGCGGAAGTGGCATGGCTCCATGGAACGATCATCGGCAGCGGTGGCGCGCTGTACACCGCACTCGTGTCCTACCGTGAAGCGGAACGCACATTCGCACGACTCGGCGAGTCCGGCCTCGCGGCGACGTTGTCCGATCTCGCAGCGCACGTATTGGTACGGCTCGGACGTGACGGCGAGGCTGCGCGGCTGCGGCACGCCGCATTCCAGCGCGCGAGCGCAAACGGAGATCTCGGCGCCATTGAATCGATGCTGACCCAAGCGGCATCCGACGCCTACTACACGAGCCAGTTCGATCTCGCCCGCTCTTACTACCGGCTCGCGCTCGATTGCCGCGTCACGCCACCGAATCGCAGGCGGCGCGTCCTCAATCTGCTGGGAAGCGCGCTCTCCGAAACACGTGCCGGGAACATGGAACGTGCAGCGACCGAACTTGCGCGCGCTTCGGCAACGGCACTTGCACTTCCGGATCCTCTTCGCGAATCAGCGCTGCACGACGTGGCGACGGTTCGTGCGTTGGTGAAACGGGAGCGCGATCCTGCCACCGCCCACGCCCTGCTTTCCGATGTCATCGAGTTCGCGCGACGGAACAAGCCGATCCACGTTCCCCGCCTACTGGTCGAGAGAGCGCGCGCAGCCCGGCTGCTGGGACGCGGAGACGACGCTGCACGAGATCTGTCCGACGCGATCGATGCCATCGAGGCTCGCCGGCTGCAGATCGCTCTGGACGAGCTTCGCGACACGTTTCTCGGAAGCTCGCTGGACGCATATGACGAGTTGTACGACCTGGCAGAAGCCGCAGGCGATTACGAACGCGCCTTCGAGACGGCGGAGCGGCAGCGCGGCCGCATCTTTCGCGAACGTTTCGAAGGAGCTGGCGAATCTTCGCCGCACACGATGCAAGCGATAGCCGACGCGCTCGAAGAAGACACGACGATCGTGCACTACACGGCGCTTTCCGATCGCGTCGTGATCTTCGCGATGAGCTCTCGCGGCGCGCGCCACGCACGCGTCATGATCGCGAAGGACCGACTGATGCGCGAGATTGATCAGTTCCGAGCGGCCCTCCGCGATGCGAAGACCGCGCTTCGTCTCGCACCTTCAACCACGCTGGCGAACATCCTGCTCGGTCCGATCGCCGACTCGATCGAGACGGCGGAGAAACTCGTCATCGTGCCGGATGAGATCATCGGCACCGTACCCTTCGCGGCACTGGCCGGCGGCGACGGTAGGTATGCAGCCGAACGATGGATCCTCGGGGTCTCGTCGAGCGCAGCTGAATATCTCCGCAGCACCTCCGCGGCGACGACCACCATCCTGCGCCCGCGGGCCTGCGTGGTCGGCGATCCCGCATTCGACGAAACGCGCTACGCAGAACTCCCCCGACTCCCTGGCGCGACCCGCGAAGCCAAGCGCATTGCAAGACTCTATGGCACCACGCCTCTCACCGGCGCCGATGCGACCCGCAGCGCATTCGAATCCGGATTCAGGAACAGTGACGTGATGCATGTCGCAACGCACGCCGTGCTGCATCAAGCTCAGCCCGAGCGTTCGGCAATCGTGTTGAGCGATGGCGATCTCACGATTGCAGACATCGGAAAACACCCCGCGCACGTCGCGGGGATCGTCGTCCTGGCCGGCTGCCGTACGGCGGTTCGGGCACGACGCAACGAGCTGTCGAGTCTCACGAACGCTTTCCTCGCTGCGGGCTCTCGGTCGGTGATCGCGACGCTGTGGGACCTTCCGGATGGGCAGGCCCATCGGCTCGTGCTCGCGCTTCACGCGCGGATCATCGCCGGCGAACGACCCGCGTACGCGCTGGCGATGTCCCAGCGAGAGCTCATTCAGGCCGGAACACCCCCAAGCGCATGGAGCGCTTTTCAGCTTTACGGCAGCTACTAAAACAGGAGAAACGCAATATGCCTCTGGACATCTACTTTTTCGGTCTCATCGCTCATGTTCAGGTGGAAAACACCAACGTCACCCGTGCTGTCCTCGTTGACGGTCACGGCCACAGTCCCGTCATCTTCATTCCAGCGGCAGCGAATCCCCGGCTCTCCGATCCCCATGCGCCACCCTCCACGTTTGATTCGTATGGCAATCTGGCGCTCGGCATCAAAAACTGGAATGTTCATATAGCAGGCGTCGCGGATGTCCAGACGACACGCGCCACCAACTTCGACACACATGTGGTCGCACTCACGTCGTGCCTCATCGATTCCGATCCCATGAAAAAACGGATCAACCAGCGGGTGCATCGCAAAGAACACATCGCGAACGGAACCTTCAGTTACTTCGACTACCAGGGAGGGACGATCGAGACGTTCACCTGCTATGACGAAGCTGCCACGTTTGCCAACCACCAGCAGTCGGATCCTGAATGCGTTGCCCACAGCACCAAATACAGCATTACGCTCCCGGACCCGGTCGTACTCACCGTCTCGAATGGACCACGACAGGAGACGGTGACGATCGACGCGAACTCCGCGATCCTCGTTTTCAATTTCGCACCCGGCCACGGCCACTTTCCTGAGTTTCGTGACATCACGGACGCCACCGACATCCGGCGGCCGGCGCCAAACCCGGATCGCCGCTGCCACAGTTGTGTACCGGTCGACGCGCGCTCCGTTCAGGCTGGTGAAAAAGCCGTGATGCTGCCAGTGGATCTGCAGACGTTCCTTGAACCATTCGGGCCCGGTACCGTCGAGTGCACGCAAACCCGATATCCGTGATGTACCCCGGTCCCGCGCGGCCGAATTTCGGCCGCGCGGGACCGGTTACCATGCACGAGCCCATGTTCGACAAGTTCAACGAAGAGTGCGGTGTTTTCGGGGTCCTCGGGCGCGAGGACGCGGCGAATCTCGTGTATCTGGGGCTGTACGCGTTGCAGCACCGGGGGCAGGAGTCGGCCGGGATTGCGTCGGTGTCGGGGGAGGGACGCATCCTCTCCGAGAAGGAGATGGGGTACGTCGCCGACGTGTTCACGGCGGAGCGCATCGCGCGGTTGCCGGGGGACATGGCCGTCGGGCACGTGCGGTACTCGACGGCAGGCGGATCGATGCTGTGCAACGCCCAGCCGATCGTCGCTTCCACATCGAAAGGGGCGATCGCCGTCGCGCACAACGGGAACCTCACCAACGGCGTGGAACTGCGCAGGCAGCTCGAAGCCGAAGGGGCGATCTTCAACTCCACCGCGGACAGCGAGCTCTTCGTGCATCTCATTGCGCGCTCGAAGGAGCCGGATCTCGAGCGCGCGTTTCTCGACGCGCTTGCGCGCGTGCAGGGGGCCTTCGCCGTGGCGCTGCTCGCACCCGGACGCATCTTTGCCGCGCGCGATCCGCAGGGCTTCCGGCCCCTCGTGCTGGGACGCCTCGACGACGCGTATGCGATCTCATCCGAGACGTGCGCGTTCGACCTCATCAGTGCGGAGACCGTGCGCGAGATCGGTCCGGGCGAAGTGCTCGTTATCGAGCGCCGCGGGCAGATTCCGAGCGTTCGTGTGATCAAAGAAGCGGGTGCGGTGCGCGAGGCGCGCTGCATCTTCGAACACGTCTACTTTGCACGCCCCGATTCGGTCGTGTTCGGCAACAGCGTCGCCGAAGTGCGCCAGCGCTTCGGCGCGCAGCTCGCGCGCGAGCATCCGATCGACGAGACCAACGCCATCGTCGTCCCCGTGCCCGACTCGGGCGTGTTCGCCGCCCTCGGCTATTCGCTCGAGTCCGGCATCCCATTCCAGTACGGACTCGTGCGCAACCACTACGTCGGCCGCACGTTCATCGAGCCGAAGCAGACCATCCGCAGCTTCGGCGTGAAAGTGAAACTGAACCCGGTACGCGGCCTCGTCGAAGGGAAGCGCGTCGTGCTCGTCGACGACTCGATCGTGCGCGGCACGACCTCGAAAAAGATCGTGCGCATGCTCAAGCAGGCAGGCGCGGCGGAAGTGCACATGCGCATCTCCTCGCCGCCGACTTCGTGGCCCTGCTACTACGGCATCGACACGCCCGAACGCCAGGACCTCATCGCCAGCTCGCACACCAACGACGAGATCCGGGCGTTCATCGAAGCGGACTCACTCGGCTACCTGAGCGAAGACGGTCTCCTCGAAGCGGTCAAGCGCAACGACGACGACCCGCGCAACCTCTACTGCACCGCGTGCTTCACCGGGAAACATCCCGTTCCTCAGACGGCGTAGTGTGAGGGCTCGCGCGGCGGCGCGGGGAGTGGGCCACCTCGTTCGCGCGCGGCACGTCCGCCACGACGTCGTTGCCGATGCGGTCGTCGATCAGCTCGTCGAACAGCGACCGGTAGTGCAGCATCGCCTGCCGGAGGTCTTCCGTCGACGCGCTTCCCGGCGCGGCGCCTTCAATGACTTTGTGTCCCGCGCGGTAGTGCTCGATGACGCTCGGATGCGTGACGCTGAGGTCCGCCGCGTGCCGATCGAAGTCGCCCATCGGATAGCCGCGCACGCGCATGATGTCCGCGACGAGCTCGTCCGCTTCGACGACCGCGGTCGTCGGACGCTCGAGGAAGTGCCTCTCCACGCGCTGCCAGTCGGCGCGGAACCGCTCGCGATCGGACGCGCTCAGCGGAACGACGTTGTACTTTTTCACCTCGTGCGTGCGCGCGATCAGTTCCTGCTCGGCACGCTTGCGGTTGCCGGCCTGCTGCACGGCATGGTCGTATTCGTTTCCGAATTTCTCGCGCAGCGACTCGGTGCGGCCGCGGCGCGCGCCGCGGGCGATCAGGCCGACGACGATGAGCACGGCGAGTGCGCCGAGGGCAATCCAGATCCAGAGGGGATCGATTTGGGGCATAGGGTCCTCCTGCGACGGAGACAGCGCAAAGGACGTGCCCCGGGTGGGGGCAGCGAAACAGAGGGGCAGAGAGAACAGAGAGAGAGAGAACGGCCTGGCGGGGACTTACATCGTCAGGCGGGGCTCGCGGGCGACGAAGGTGCGCTGGGCGAGCAGCATGCGCGTGATGTCGTCGGCGGTGACGGGGCGGCTGAAGTAGAAGCCCTGCGCTTCGTCGCAGTCTCTGCTGCGCAGGAAAGCGAACTGTTCGGCGGTCTCGACGCCTTCGGCGATCACACGCAACCGGAGATTGCGAGCCATGCCGATCACGGCCGAGACGATGGCCGCGTCGCCGTCGCTGACCATCACGTCGCTCACGAAGGCGCGATCGATCTTCACGCCCGTGATCGGGAAACGGCGCAGGTAGTTGAGCGACGAGTAGCCCATGCCGAAGTCGTCGATGGAGATGCTCACGCCGAGGTCGCGCAGGGCGTGCAGCGTCTCGACCGTGGCTTCGGCGTTCTGCATGGCGGTCGTCTCGGTGATCTCGAGCTCGAGCGACGAAGGGCTGAGGCCCGACTCCTCGAGCGCGCTGCGCACCATCTCCACGAGATCGTGCTGCTGGAACTGGCGTGCGGAGAGATTCACGGCGATGCGGATCGGGCCCGCGCCGCAATCCTGCCACTCCTTCATCTGTCTGCACGCGGTGCGCAGCACCCATTCGCCGAGCGGCAGAATGAGCCGCGTCTCCTCGGCGATGGGGATGAACGAATCGGGGCCGACGATGCCGCGCTCCGGATCGTTCCAGCGCACGAGCGCCTCGACGCCGATCGTGCGGCCGGTGACGAGATTGATCTGCGGCTGATACGCGAGCATGAGCTGCTGCTCGCGCACGGCGGAGCGCAACCGGCTCTCGACCGCGAGCCGCTCGAGGGCGCGCTGCTTCATCTCGTCGGTGCAGAGCTGGTACGTGTTGCGCCCTTCTTCTTTCGCGCGATACATCGCGCTGTCCGCGTTGCGCAGCAGCGACTCGGGATCGATTCCGTCGACGGGATAGAGCGCGATGCCGATGCTCGCCGACACCGTGATCGGCTTGCCCGAGATCCGGAGCGGCTCCTGCACGGCCGCCAGGATTTTCTCCGCCACCTGCACCGCATCCTCGGCCTGCCGCAGCTCGGAGAGGATGATCGTGAACTCGTCGCCGCCGAGCCGCGCGACGGTGTCGTCGTCGCGCACGCATTCGCGGAGACGGCGCGCCATCTCGAGCAGCAGCTCGTCGCCGGCGGTGTGACCCATCGTGTCGTTGATCGACTTGAAGTGATCGATGTCGATGAACATCACGGCCGCCGGTTTATTGTTGCGCTTCGCACGCGTCAGGCTGTGGCGCAGGCGATCGGTGAAGAGCTTGCGGTTCGGCAGATGCGTGAGGACGTCGTGGTACGCGTGGAACTCGATCTGTTCTTCTGCTCTTTTGCGGTCGCTGATGTCGACGACCGTGGCATGCACGACGCCGTTCGTTTCGTCGCCGACGAGGACGAGGTTCTCGAGCACCCACACCGCGCGGCGATCGGCGCGGCGCAGCTCGATCTCGACGCTGTTGAGCGTGCCCACGCTCTTGAGCAGCGTCGTCAGCTCGTCCGCCTCGCTCGCGTTCGCGTAGAGGTCGGCCATCGAACGGCCGATGAGGTCCGTGCGCCGCGCGCCGAGCATGGCCGCGAAGGTCGCGTTGCAGTCGACGATCAGGCCGTCGAGGCGGCTCACGCACACACCCGCGGCGTTCTGCTCGAACAGCAACCGATAGCGGATCTCCGATTCGCGCAACGCCGCCTCGGCGGTGAAGCGCGCGGTCACGTCGCGGAAGCTCCACACGCGGATCGTCTCCGCCGCTTCGCCGGCTTGCGGAACGGCGCGGCCGATCGAGTAGCGCTCGAAGTGGCGTCCGTCGTTGAGCTCGAGGAGGTCGAAGCTCTCGGCATCGGGTTGTGCCGTCAGTGACTCGAACGTCTGCACGAACTCGCGCGTGTTGACGAGCTGGCCGGCCACGTGCTGCAGCACCGCGCGGTCGTCGCGCTGATCCATCACGGACTGCGGGATGTGCCACATCTCGAGGAAGCGCTGGTTGTACGAGACGATGCTGCCGCTGCTGTCGATGACGAGGATGCCGTCCGCGGTGGAGTCGAGCGTCGACTGCAGCAGCGTCACGGCCTGCAGCACTTCGCGCTCGGCGCGTTTGCGCTCGCGCATGTCGCGGCCGATGATCACCGCGCCCGCGGGCACGCCGTCGTGCACGACGGGCGCAATGGACAACGTGAGATCGATGCGCTCGCCGGTCGCGGAGGCGAACACGTATTCATCGTTGCGTAGCGAGCGGCGCTGCAGCTTCTCGGTGAGATCGCCGTCCTGGGCGAGGAGGTCGTTGATGGCCTTCCCGGCAAGATCGCGCTCGGGATATCCGAGGATGGTGGCGGCGGCGCGGTTGGCAAACTCGATGCGGCCTTCGCGGTCGCAGACGAACAGCACGTCCGCCATCGAGCCGATGATCTCCTGCGCGGCGAGCGAAGGAGTCAGCGCGACGAAGTCGTACTTGCGGAACGTGCGTCCCGCGACGACGACGAACGCGAGGATGCTCACGTAGCCGAAGGGGTAGACGGCGATGCCGTACTTCGGGAGGTAGTCGACGCAGCCGGTGTAGGCGATTGCGAACGCGAAGATGAGCCAGCGGATGCGCTGTTTTTCGGCGCCGTGGGCGAGCGGATACGCGCGGACGAACTCGACGAGCGAGGCGATGAGATATCCGAAGAAGAAGATGAGGAAGGCCACGCCGACGGCGACGTCGTAACGCGGATAGAAGCCCCACCAGTATTTCTGGACGTTCGGGATGAGCTGCCCGCTGTTGATGGCGATGGCGCTGAAGAATGCGGCACCGCTCCATGCGGCGACGTGCGCGACGCGGCGGCGGCGTTCGATGCGCAGGATCTCGATCGTGAACCAGTAGATCGCCGGCGCGATGAACGGCACGCCAAAGTACGCGCGGCGCGCCCACATGACGGCGGTCGACGGATCGGTCGCGGAGTAGAGGCCGGTGAACGCGGCCATCCAGATCGCCACGACGACCGTCATGGCGAAGAACGCCCCGGTCGCCGCCGTGAGGCGATGGGTAAGGACACGCACCCCGAACGCGAGGATCAGGACCGCCGTCACCGCGACGGGAATCGCGGATGGCGTGAATGAGTACACCGCCGACATCAGTACGGGCATGGATCTCCTGATTGTGAGGCGGAGAGAGAGCGGGCGCTATTGTAGACGACGATGAGAGGAGCTGGGGGAGTTGCGCGATCGGGCGGGGGGCGGGGGGGCGGGCGGGGGGAGCTGTTGGGCTGTTGAGCTGTTGAGCTGTTGAGCTGTTGAGCGATTGAGCTGTTGAGCTGCTGAGCTCGGAGGTTCAGAGGCTCAACGGCTCAACGGCTTGATGGCTCAACGGCTCGATGGCTCCCTCTCCCGGCTCAACGGCTCAACAGCTCAACGGCTTGATGGCTCCCGGCTTGATAGCTCCCTCTCCGCGGCGATGTATCCGAACGAGCTCCACTGCGGGCCGGCCACGATGCGCTCGAAGATCGGGCGCGCACGCTCCGGCTCGCCGCCGGACAGGTACCAGTTGCCGACGCCGTAGTGGATCGTCGCGCCGTCGACGGTCGCGGGGTCTTCGCGCAGCAGCTCTTCCGGCGCGATCTCGCCGCGGTACAGGAGCAGGAGCCTGTGGTACGCGCGGTTCTCGATGATCTCCATGTCGGTGCTGATCGGCTCGAGCACGCGCTCCGCTTCCGCCGGACGTCCGAGGCGGCGCAGGGTCATGTAGAGCCAGTGCGACGTCGACACGACGCCGTCCGGATTCGTCGAGACCTTCATGCACTCGCGGTAGGCCTCGAGCGCCTTCTCGAAATCACCGTTGAGGTAATGCGCCAATCCGAGGTGATACCAGATGTTGGACTGGAGCGTGGTGAGCGGGAGATTGCGCGCGTTCGGCAGGCCGTCCGGCTCGACCTGGTCGGGCTTGCCCGCGACGAGCGTCGCCGCGCGGTTGAGATCGGCGACGGCGTTGTCGAACTGGCGCACGGTGATCCAGCGATGGCCGCGATGGCGCAGCATGCGCGCGTCGTTCGGATGCTTCTCGATGCCCTCGGTGAAGAGATCGATCGCTTCGTCGTAGTTGCCGAGGTAGGCAGTGCGGCGGCCGAGCCAGATCAGAGCGTCGGCGTCGTTCGGCGCCTGCTCGTACGCGGCGCGGGCGGCGGCGAGATCGCGCTCGCGTTGCGCGCGGATCTCAGGGGACATCGGGGGCACGGGCGGACGCGAGGTGGTCGCGGCCGCACAGCCGACGAGAAGAAGCAGAGCCGCGAGTTTGCGCATGGGTGCAGTCTATCGCCCGCGCAGACGCCGTGCGGCGCGGGGGATAAACTGGCAATCGTGCGAGTCGCAATCCTCGGCGCAGGAGTCATCGGTGCAAGCGTGGCGTATCACCTCGCGCAACGCGGCGTGCGCGACATCGTCGTCATCGACCGCGCGCCCGAGCCCGGCGGCGGAAGCACCGCCAAAGCCACCGGCGGCTTCCGCGCGCAGTTCGATAACGAGACCGAGGTGCGGTTGTCGTGTCTCTCGCGGGAGAAACTGCGGAACTTCGAGGAGGAGACCGGCATCGACTCCGGCTATCGCGCACACGGATATCTCTTTCTCGCGTGCAGCGATGCGGAGCTGGACGCGCTGCAGTCCGCGCAGAAGATCCAGCACGCGTGCGGCGTGAGCGAAGCGCGCATGATCTCCGCGGACGCAGCACGCGCGCTCAATCCCGCCATTCACGACGACAGCATCGTCGGCGCTGCCTTCTGCCCCACCGACGGCTTTCTCCGTCCGATGAACATCCTCCGCGGGTACATCGCCGCCGCGAAGCGCCTCGGCGTGCGCTTCGACTTCGGCGTGGAACAGCGCGGCTTCCGCGTGGAACACGATCGCGTGCGCGCCGTGCACACGTCGAACGGCGAGATCGAAGCAGACCTCTTCATCAACGCCATGGGCGCGTGGTCCGGCGCGCCGGTCGTGCCCGTGCGGCGCAACGTCGCGGCGACGGTCGCCACCGATGTGCTCCGCGAAGAGATGCCGATGACGATCTGGTCGGGCGACTGGTATCACCTCCGCGTGCGCGACGGCCGCGTGCTGCTGCTCTGGCCCGACGAGCCGCCGTACGAGCACTGGCTGGCGTGGGTGCAGCACCTCACCCATCGCCGCGTGCCGTGTCTCGCGAACGTCCCCATCGAGGAATGCTGGTCGGGGTGGTACGAGATGTCGCCGGACGGCCGCGCCCTCCTCGGCACACGCACGTACGAGAACCTCTTCTTCGCCACCGGCTGCTCCGGTCACGGCGTCATGCACGCCCCCGCGCTCGGACAGCTCGCCGCGGAGTGGATCGTCGACGGACGCATGTCGATCGACGTCACCTCACTGCGCGCGGACCGCTTCGACGATCGCGCTGGTGATGACGTCCGCGTGTGAGACGAGGCCGTGATCCCCTTCCGCGAGCTCGACGAAACGCGAGCCTCCGACGAGTCGGCCTGACGCCTCCCACCGCTGCCACGTCTCCACCACGATGTCGAACGGCACGGTCTCGTCCTTGCGCCCCATGATCGCCGTGACACGCGCCGGCGGCGGGTCGTCGTCGACGTAGAGCGCCGACATCTGCTCGAAGAACTTCCGATGGATCGTCGCGTTTGCGTTGCGCGCAAAGTTGAACACGGTCACGGGGTCGGTGTCGGGAATGCGCAATTGCCAGCGGCGCGCGACGCCCAGCGCCGGCGCGATCAAAACGAGCGGCACGTGCACGCCGCGCTGCGCGAGCGACAACGCGACGAGCGATCCAAGCGAGCTCCCCACCACCGCCCGCGGCGGGTTGCGTTGTGCACAGTTCCACGCGTGTTCCACGACCGCTTCGAAATCGAGCTCCTCGAACGACGGCACGTTGAGGTCCGGCGTGTCGAGCTCGATGCCGTACGGCGCGAGCAGCGGCTCGAGCGCCGTGATCTTCGCGCTCGCGGGAGAGGAGGCGAAGCCGTGAAAGTAGAGGACGGGCGTCATCCCGGCTCCCCTTTCCGCATCGCCAGCATCAGCACGGGCACCGCGGCGACTCCGACGTCGAGCGTGCGCGTCCACACCCGCCGATGCATGCGATCGATGGCATCCCATCTTTCACCGTTGGGCGCGAACCACTCCCCCTCCTGCCGCGTCGCGCGCTCGTCCATACAGCGCATCGTACAATTGCGGCACCCCGACATGACCACCCCGGATGGCGAAGACGTCTCGCGTCTCCTCGTGCGCATCGGCAGGCTCGCCAGCGACAAGGCCGGCGACATCGCGTGCGCTCTCGCCGCGGAGGAGCACGACGGCGCCCGACAAACCGTTCGCGAAGGTGCTCGATGAATAGCGATCCGGAAAAGACCGCGGTCTTCGCATTCAACGAGACTCCCTCGCCGCAGGTACGCCGGCGCGACGGACAGTTCGCGCCCGGGACGATCATCGCCGGCCGCTACCGCATCTCCTCGATCCTCGGCAGCGGCGGCATGGGTGAGGTCTATCGCGCGGACGACATCAAGCTCGACCAGCCGGTCGCGCTCAAGTTCCTCCCCGCGCGTCTCGCCCGCGATCCCGTCCTCCTCGGCCGCCTGCACGACGAAGTGCGCCTCGGACGCCAGATCGCACATCCGAACGTCTGCCGCATCTACGACATCGTCGAGGCGGAGGGCGCGCACTTCGTGGCCATGGAGTACGTCGACGGCGAAGACCTCTCGCGTCTGCTGCGGCGCATCGGACGGCTCGCGCACGACAAGGCCGTCGACATCGCACGCGGCACTGCCGCGGGACTCATGGCCGCGCACGCGAAAGGCATCCTGCATCGCGATCTCAAGCCGGCGAACGTCATGGTCGATTCGCGTGGCGAAGCACGCATCATGGACTTCGGTCTCGCACTCGCGGCCGGTGAAGACGACGGCACGATCTCCGGCACGCCCGCGTACATGGCGCCGGAGCAGTTCGAAGGACATCCGGCCACCGTACAGAGCGATCTCTACTCGCTCGGCCTCGTCATGTACGAGCTCTTCACCGGCAAGCGCGCCATCAACGCGCGCACGATGCCGGAGCGCAAGCGCGACCTCTCGAGCGAGATCGCCACGCCGTCCTCACTCGTCCGCGATCTCGATTCCGTCGTCGAGCGCGTGATCCTGCGCTGTCTCGCGAACGATCCCGCGGATCGCCCGCACAGTGCACGTGCGGTGATCGAGGCGCTGCCCGGCGGCGATCCGCTCGCGGCGGCACTGGCGGCGGGAGAAACGCCGTCGCCACGCATCATCGCCGCGGCGGGCGCGGAAGGGAGTCTCACGCCGCGCGCCGCGTGGGCGATGCTCGCGGCGGCCGCGGTCCTGCTGACGCTCTTCCTCTTCATCCTCACCGACCGGTCGTACACAAAGTACGTTTCGATGGAACGCTCCCCGGACGTCCTGGAGGAACGCGCGACGGAGATCCTGCAGCAGCTCGGGATCTCCGCAAGCGGCGAGCCGCTGCGCTCGTTCGCCGAACAGGCGGGCTACGCCGTGTGGCTGATCGAGGAAGGCGGCAACGCGAAGTGGCAGCGCATGAAGAACGGTCCCGCGGCGCTGGCTTACCGGCTCGAGTACGGCGTCGACGCGCGACAGTCCCACGTCCTACGCCGCTTCACGAATGCGCCGGGCTGGACGACGATCGAGGTCGATCCGCACGGACGCCTGCACCATCTGCTGGTCGCGCCGCAGGATGCGAAACCGCGTGCGCTGGACTGGCGTCCGCTGCTCGCATCGGCAGGACTCGATCCGTCGCGCCTGCGCGCGGTCGCGCCACGTGACGCGCCGGTCGCACCGTTCGACGCACGCGCGGCGTGGACCGGGACGTATCCGAACGACACGACGCCGATCCGCATCGAAGCCGCGGCGTGGCAGGGCACGCCCGTGTTCTTCCGCGTCACCGGCGTGTGGGACGAGAAGAAGGATCCGCTGCGCTCGCGGCCGTTCTCGAATCCCGCGTCCGCGCGATTCACCAACGTGCTGATGATCCTCGTGTTCGGGCTCGCGCTGCTGGTCGGATGGCGCAACCTGCATCTGCGTCGCGGCGATCGGCAGGGTGCGCTGCGCGTGGCGCTGGTCGTGTTCCTGCTGAGCGCCTTCTTCTCGCTCCTGCAGACGCTCCACCTCGGCAACGTCGGCGGCCTCGCCGCGTTCGTGCGGGACCGCATCGGCGAGGCGATGGTGATTGCCGGCATCGCGTTCATGGCCTACATCGCCATCGAGCCGCTCGCGCGGCGGCGCTGGCCGGAACAGCTCATCGCGTGGGCACGCCTGCTCGCGGGACGCACTCGCGATCCGCTCGTGGGACGGCACGTGCTCATCGGCGTCGTGACGGGACTCGCGCACGCGGTGCTCGCGAGCGCCGCGTTCTGGCTCTCGGAGCTCATCCACTCCGAGCGCTCGCTGCGCCTGTTCGCGCCGCCGACGGACATGGCGCAGGCGCTCAGCCGCGCGTTCTTCGCGTTCGACAACGGGGTGCGCTCCGGTTTCCTCGAGATGACCGCGCTCGTCCTCTTCACGATGCTGCTGCGCAAACGCGCAGTCGCCGTCGCGCTGCTGTTCCTGCTCAACTTCGCGTTCTTCATGGTCGCGGTGGGAGTGCAGACCGCGCTCATGCCGCTGTTCGTCGTCGTAGCGGCGCTCATCGCGTTCGTCACCGTGCGCTTCGGCTTGCTCGCCGTGGCGGTGCTGCAGGGCGTGGCGTTCCTGGTGCAGGTCACCGCGCCGCCGTTCGGTCCGGACTGGCTGGTCGCGTACGGGCTGGTGCCCGTCGCGATCGTGGTGGTGATGGCGGTGTGGGCGTTCGTCGTCTCGCTCGGCGGTCAGTCGCCGTTCAGCGGCTCGCTGCTCGACGAATAGAGCACGCGGTATGTCCCGACCGCGCCGGGCGGCACGTAGTCGAACGGCTCGAACTGGACGTCCTCGCCCATGCGCTCGCGCACGGCCTGCGTCACGAGGATGCCGTATGCCGCGGCGTAGCTTTCGCCGAGGATGCAGGCGGAGTTGACTTCCATCCCGTAGACCTCCTCGTCGCCGATCCGCAGCACCTTGCCGTAACCGAGTCCCACGCCGAGGAGCACGTGCTCTTCGGGCACACGGGAGTGGTTGTAGCGATAGACGGTGCGCTGCATCTCGACCGCGGCGCGCACCGCTTTCTGCGCGTTGCGGAAGATGACGAGGAAGCTGTCGCCTTCGACTTTGAGAAGGATGCCGTCGTGGCGCTCGACGACGGGGATGAGGATGCGCTCGGACTCGTAGATCGTCTGCAGGAAGTGGATGATCCCGAACTCGGCAACGCCGCGCGAAAAGCCGGCGAGATCGGTGGCCATGATGCACCACTCCTCCCCGAAGAGATCCCAGATGTGCTGGTCGATCTCCTGCTTGTTCGCGTGCGGCTGCAGCCGCTCGTGGATGAGCCGCTGCAGCCGGTCCTCGGACGCCCCATGCACGACGCGACGGCGGAATGCCATGGGACGGGATTGTAGAATGCATTGGAGACCCTCATGAACGCAGTTGCACGCCTGCTGCTGTCGCTGATCGTTTCGATCCCCACCGAGTTCCAGCATCCTCACTTCGATCGAGTCGTGTGGATCGCTGCAGATCGCGCCGTCCTCTCCGATACACAGAAGGAGCTCCTGCAGAAGGGGCGCAGGCAAACGGCGCGGCAGCGGGAGAAAGAACCAGCGTTCGCGAGCGGGTGTGACGTGATGTTCTTCGGGCAGATCGAAGACTCGCCGGACTTATTCGCGGCGCGATCCTGGAACGACCTGCACCGGATCGCCTCGAGCCGTACCGTTTTCGAAGGAGCCGTCACGGCAACGGCTATCGGTCTGCGGAACGGTCTGCCGTACGCGGTCCTGCGCATCGAGTCGGGGGCGTCCTCGCCGGTGTTTCTTCTTTATCCCGATGCGCGGCTGCAACTCGACGGCATGACGATCTGCAACATCGATCGATCCTATGCGCCGCGTCCGAGCGTCGGCGACCGCATCGTCTTTCCCGCTTCCCTCGCGGCTGATGCAAGCGGCACGCTCTATCACGTGTCCGGCGACTGGATCATCTACGAGCACCACGGGGCGATCGTCACCGGACCGGCATTACGCAGCTCCGCGGAGATCAAAAGGTTCAAATCGACGCGCGACGTTGCCGCGGCGCTCCGCGCTGCCGCGGTGAACTGAGGAGAGACGCGTGACTCGCCGCGCTCGTTCCATCGCCCTTGTCGTCCTGCTGTGGGCGCATTCATCGGTGGCCGAAGACTGCTCGGTCCAGTTCCCGTGGTTTTCGAACGTCGAGTCGGACGTCCTCTGCCTGAACACGTCGAATGATCCGGACGACTGGGTGATGGTATTCGCCGCGCAAAACTGGAACTACGCCTGCTACACCGGCACGTCCATGCCCGATCTGCAGGTGGGCTGTTCCAGTGGAACGATGGTCGAGATCGTCTATGACCCCGGCTCGTCGAACAGCGGCTGTGGCTTGTACCAGGGCGGCGCCGACGGCAGCGGCCTCATTACGCTTTACCAATACGGTTACGACGCGTACGCGGGGAAGATCGTCCCGTGTGCTGACAACATGGTCGACACTCTGACGCATGAGCTGGGTCATGCTCTCGGCCTCGACAACGTTCTCGGCTCCGAATGCTACGGACACATCATGGGTCCGCGGATGCCATGGACGCGTGAAATCCTTGCGGACGATTGCCAGGCCATCGATGAGCTCTGGACGACCACCACGGAGCAGAAGCCTCCTCCTGATTCAACTCCATGTGGGGATTTCGAATGCAATCCATCGCCGATCATCATCAGCTTGCGAGGCGACTATCACCTCACATCGGCCGAGGAAGGCGTCTCTTTCGACATCGACGCGGACGGGATGAATGACCGCATCTCATGGACGCGGGCCGGAGCAGAGCTGGCGTTCCTCGCGCTCGATCGCAACGGCAATGGGCGGATCGACGACGGCTCCGAGCTGTTCGGCAATCACACCGTTCTGCGTAGCGGCGTGAAAGCACTGGATGGATTTGACGCGCTGGCCGACTTCGATGAAAACGCCGACCAGACCATCAACGCGAATGATGCGGTCTGGAACGAACTGCGGTTGTGGTTCGACCGGAATCACGACGGCAACTCCGCGCTGACCGAATTGAAGACAGTCCGGGCGGCGGGGATCACCGCAATCGGGACGGAGCACCGCTGGATCGGCCGTGTCGATCAGCACGGTAACGCGTTCCGGTTCCAAGGTGAGGTCGTCGTCGGCACGGCCAAGCGTCAGTGCTACGACGTGTTCTTCACGCGCACTGAATGACATCCATCGCTTCCGCAGCTCGATGGCTCGTCCACGGTGAGACCGTTGGCCCTCCGGCGGCTTCGCGTACGCGTCCCACGTCTTCGCGGCGCGTCGAGCATCACCTTGAACGCCTCGCGCGCAAGCATTGCGTTAGAGTCCGCGGCGTATGACGCTGCATTGGACCAACCGCGCGGTCAGTGCCGAGGAGGGTGTTTCGCACGTGCGCTCGGGGATGAAGGTGTTCATCCACGGCGCCGCCGCCACACCGACGCCACTCATCGACGCACTCGCGAAACAGGACGCCGAACACGTCACGACCTACCATCTGCATCTCGACGGTCCGATCGCGATTGCCGATCCTTCCGTCGCGCAACGTTTTCGTCCGAACGCGCTCTTCGTCGGCGCGAACATGCGCGCCGCGGTGAATGAGAACCGCGCCGATTTCACGCCCGTGTTCCTGTCCGACATCCCGGCGCTCTTCACGTCACAGCGCATTCCGCTCGACGTCGCGCTCCTGCAGCTCTCCCCGCCGGACAAGCACGGCTTCTGCACGCTCGGCACATCCGCCGATGCGGCGGTCGCGGCGTCGCGCAGCGCACGCATCGTCATCGCCGAGATCAACGATCAGATGCCGCGCACGCACGGGAACACGCTCGTGCACGTCGACCGTGTGACCGCGTTCGTGCACACGAACCGGCCGCTGCCCGAGCATCCGCCCGGACAGGCGTCCGAGGCCGAAGAGGCGATCGGCTCCCACGTGGCGGCGCTCGTGCCGGACGGCGCGACGATCCAGATGGGCATCGGCGCCATCCCCGACGCCGTCCTCGCCCGTCTCCACGACAAGCGCGACCTCGGCGTGCACACCGAGATGTTCTCCGATCGCGTGATCGACCTCGTCGAAGCGGGCGTGATCACGAACCGGAAGAAGAAGGTGCATCCGGGACGCATCACCACTTCGTTCGTGAATGGCTCGCGGCGGCTCTACGACTTCGTCGACGACAACCCGTTCGTCGAGTTCTACTCCGCGGATCACACGAACGACACCGCCGTCATTCGCAGGAACGACCACGTGGTGGCCGTGAACTCGGCGCTCGAGGTGGATCTGTCGGGACAGGTGGTGGCTGACTCCATCGGCTTCCGCATGTACAGCGGCATCGGCGGACAGATGGACTTCATGCGAGGCGCCGCTCTGTCTGCCGGCGGAGTGCCGGTCATTGCACTGCCGTCGACTGCTGCCGCCGGAAAAGCGTCCCGCATCGTGTCGACGATTCACCCCGGCGCCGGCGTCGTGACCACCCGCGGCCACGTGCACTGGATCGTGACCGAATACGGCGCGGTAGACCTGTGGGGCAAATCGCTGCGCGAACGCGCGGAGGCGTTGATCTCGATCGCGCATCCCGACTTTCGCGCGGAGTTGCGGAGGGAGTGCGCGGAGGCGCGGCGGTTCGTGTTCGTGGGGTGAGGGAGCTGTTGAGCTGTTGAGCCGTTGAGCTGTTGAGCCGTTGAGCCGTTGAGCCGTTGAGCTGTTGAGCTGTTGAGCTCACGCGTTGCGCGAGTCGAGCACTTCCGGATCCCGCGCCTGGTGCAGCACCGCCACGACGACGATGCGATGTTCGTCGGCATGGGAGAAGAGCGCGTACGGAAAGCGGTGCAGCAGAATGCGGCGGAACGTCCGAATCACTACCTGAAACGCATCCGGCCGCTCGATCGCGAGAGTGATCGCTTCGTCTACGCGGCGCACGAGGTCGTTCGCCAGCTCGTGTGAAATCCTGCGGTACCACGTCATGGCCTCGCGAAGATCGCGCTTCGCCTCCGGCGGATGATGACGCGGCGTGTCATTCGCCGAGGAGAGACCTCTTCACGTCCTCCCACGGCTCACCTTCGTCAGGACGTTCCGTGAACGCTCGCCAGCGGCGCTCGAGCTCTGCCTTTTGCGCGGCCGTCAGGGCGACGGTTTCGACATCGTCGAAAACACTCTCCCAGATCTGCTGCGCGAGCTCCACGCGATCGGCGGCAGGAAGGTCGCGGATTTCGTCGAGTGAGACGCGACTCATAGGCGTTCATTGTAGCCGCACCCTCACCGCCCGTTCACAGCGTCGCTACCACCCGCGACTATGATCCTCGGCCATACAGGAGGAGAACATGCGTCGTAGAATTTTCGCGTCTCTTGCGGGCGTGCTCGCGTTTGCGTCCGCCGCAATCGCGCAGCCGATCAGCATTCCGCCGAACGGGGACAATCAGAAGTCCTCGATCACGCAGCACATCGGTCTCGTCAAGGTCACCATCGACTACAGCAGTCCCGACGTCCACGCGCCCAACGGCGACGACCGCCGCGGCAAGATCTGGGGCGCGCTCGTCCCCTACGGTCTCACCAACCTCGGCTTCGGCACGTGCAAAGAATGCCCGTGGCGCGCGGGCGCGAACCAGAACACGGTCTTCACCGTGTCGCACGACGTGAAGGTCGAAGGGCAGCCGCTGCCCGCGGGCCGCTACGGCCTGCACATGATCGCGGACCCGAACGAGTGGACGATCATCTTCTCGAAGAACGCCGACTCGTGGGGCAGCTATTACTACGACGTGAAGGAAGACGCGCTGCGCGTGAAGGTGAAGCCGTCGAAGGCGGAGTACAACGAGTGGCTCACGTACGAGTTCACCGATCGCCGCAGCGACAAGGCCACCGTCGCGCTCAAGTGGGAAGAGCTGCAGGTGCCGTTCACGGTCTCCGTCGACGACGCCACGAGCCTGCACCTCGCGAAGATCCGCGAGGAGCTGCGCAGCTTCACCGGCTTCAACTGGCAGAACTGGAACGCGGCCGCGCAGTACGCGCTCACGGCGAAGCGTCCGGACGACGCGCTCGAATTCGCGACGGTCGCGACGAGCCGCCCCGGCATCGGACAGGAAAACTTCCAGACGCTGAACATGCTCGCGAACGCGCAGGAAGCCGCGGGCAAGACGGCCGAAGCGACGGCAACGCGCGAGAAGGCACTCAATCATCAGAGCGCGACCGTGTTCGATCTGCATCAGTACGGACGCCAGCTCCTCAATCAGAAGAAGACCGCGGAAGCGGTGAAGGTGTGGGAGCTCAACGCCAGGCGCTTCCCGAACCAGTGGCCGGTCAACGTCGGCCTCGCGCGCGGCTACTCGGCCGCGGGCCGCTACGAGGACGCGCTCAGGCACGCGAAGCTCGCCCTCGCGCAGGCTCCGGACGACACGAACCGGAAGTCGATCGAGGCAGGCATCAAGAAGCTCGAGGCAGGACAGGACTGGAACTGACACGCGGCGCCGCCCGTTATCCTGAGGCGGCCTGCTCAGGATGACGGAGGCGCAGCATGGCGATGATGCCGAGGAGTGGGCCGGGCGCGAGAAACGCGAAGGCCCACTCCCACCCCACCCTCTCCACCAGCGCCGGCATCATGCGGATCGAGAACGTCGTGATGAGAAATCCGATGCAGGTCTGCAGCGTGAGCGCGGTGCCGAGATAACGCGGATCGCCGTATTCGGTCACGCACGCGGAGAATTGCGCGGAATCGGCGACCACCGTCGCTCCCCAGAAGATCGCCACCGCCAACAACGCGACCGGCGCCTTCCCGTAGAGAAAGCCGATGGCGATGCAGCACGCGCCGCTGCCGGCCATCGCGGCGGATGCGACGATCGGACGCCCGATACGATCGGCGATCAGCCCCGCAATCACACATCCGACTGCACCCGCGCCGATCACCGCGAACGAGGCTGCTTCGGCGAAACGCGGCGAGTCGCCGCTGGCGTGCACGCTCGCGCGGATCATCACCGGCGCCCACGTCCACATTGCGTACAGCTCCCACATGTGGCCGAAGTAGCCGAAGTTCGCGAGGCGCACGCCGCGATTCGCGAACACGCGTGTGATCTGCGTCGGATCGAACGGCTGATTCGGCAGCGCATACGGGCCGTCGGTCACGAAGCGATAGACGACGAGCGCTCCGAGGACGGCGAAGAGCGATGCGAGGCCGGCGTTGACGCGCCAGTGCTCGGAGCCGAAGGCGTTGATCAGATACGGCGAGGCTTTGCCGAGTGTGAGCGCGGCGATGAGCACGCCGAGGGCGAAGCCGCGTCCGGACTTGAACCAGGTGGCGATGATCTTCATCCCCGGCGGATACACACCCGCCAGAAAGGCGCCCGTGAGAAATCGCAGGGCGATGATCATCGCCACGTCCGTGACGAGCCACGCCAGCAGCAGATTCGTGATCGCGCCGAGGATCGCGCAGATTGCGAAGAGCCGGCGCGCGCTGAGGATGTCGGGAAGGTTGAGCGTCGCGCTGATCAGCGTCCCGAGCACGAATCCGAGCTGCACCGCGAGCGTGAGCCACGCCGTCGTCGATTCGCCGAGCTGCAACTCCGCGCGGATCTGCGGCGCGACCGCGGAGACGCCGAACCAGAGGCCCATGGCGAGGAGCTCCGCGACGGCGACGAGCGTGAGAGCGCGGTACCGCGACACACGAGGAGCGTACCATCGGCGCATGCAATACCTGCCGAATCCGGACGAGCGCGAATGGCTCATTCGTTATCTGCGCAAGCTCATCGAGCGCGCGGGATGGAAGCACTTCGTCAGCGCGCCGATCCTCGAGCCGATGCGTACGTGGTTTCCGGAAAAGTGGTCCGGCAGAGTGCGCGACGCGCACATCGTCACGCAGCGGCTGATGCATTACGCCGGTCTGGAGCGGGTGCGCGTGACGCTCGAAGGCTTCGAGTCGTTCGAAGATGACGACGAGCACTTCGACACGGCCGCGTACTTTGTGGAGATCAAGGACGGCCGCGCACATTTCGGCGTGAAGCACGACATCCTCGACGATCCGGAGAAGGCTGCCGGCACGATGGCGCACGAGGTCGCGCACGCGTGGCGCGCGCAGCACAAGTACGTCGTGGAAGAGTCGCGCGACCGCGAGGAGCTCCTCACCGACGTCACCACCATCTACCTCGGATTCGGCATCTTCACCGCGAACAACAGCGATCGCTTCCGTACCGAGGGTGACATGCAGGTGCAGCGGTGGTCGCATTCGCGCGTGGGCTATCTGCCGATGCAGGCCATGGCGTTCCTGCTCGCGCTGCAGGCCACCGCGCGCGACGACCGCGAAGAGACCGCGAAGATCGAGCGGCACCTCGAACCGAATCAGGTGCGCGCGTTCCGGGAGGCGATGGAGTACTTCGCGGGCGAGGACGTGCTGGCCCTGCTGTCGCTGCCGCCGCGAACGACGTGGCCGGAGATCGAGCGTGCGCCGCACAAATACGAGGTGCTCGCGCCGGACGCCACGGAGGCGAGGGAAGAGGAGTTCGAACAGGAAGAGCAGTGGAATCGCGGACGGTACGTCTATCGCGTGCCGAAGACGCCGTCCTTCGTCACGATCGCCGGCATCGTCGTGATGGCGATCGGCTTCAGCGCGTTCCTGCAGTTCGGCAACGAGAGAGTCGTGCAGGTTCTGGTCGCGTGGGCGGCGGCGATGGTGATGCTGATCGCGCTCGGCAATCACTTCCGCACGTTCAGGTGCGGCGATCCCGAATGCGGCGGGACGATTCCACCCGAAGCGAACGCCTGCCCCGTCTGCGGCGGGAGCATCGCGCCGACCGCCGAAGAAGCGCTCGAGCGCAATGCCGCCGGGTTCGATTTCACGGATTGCAGCTCGTGCGAGCCGGAGGCGCCATGCCCCCGGCACGCATGACGCCGCGCCACCCCGAGGCGAAGACGGCGAAGGGTCTCGCACCACGCGGACGTTGCGTGGCCCGAAACCCTTCGCTGCTTTCAGAGTGACGCGGCAACTCGCCGCGTCATTTCGCGATCAACAGGACCACACCGCGTCCGCACACTCCGTACGTCGTCCACTCGCCGCCGATGAACGTCTCCGAGCCCGGCGTCGCCACCTGGTTCGCGCCCTCGGCCCAGTTGCACGTGTCGGTGACGCGATACCACGCCTTGCCGGTGCCCGGCCACGGGAGCGTGTACGTCACGCTGCCGGACCAGCCGTTGTACGCGACGTAGATCGCGCTCGCGGAATCGCTGAACTCCGTGCCGTCGATGCGCCAGGCGATGGCGTGGTTGTTTGCGTCGTTCCAGTACGTCGCGTCGGGCACGTTGCCGTCCGGCTTGAACCAGCGGAGCTGCTCCATCACGTTGCCGTTGTTGTCGACGGACGAATAGAAGTTCGCGGGACGCAGCGCGGGATGCGCGTTGCGGAACGCGAGGAGACGCGAGAAGAACGTTTTGAAGTTCGTCTGGTTCGTGTCGAGCGTCCACGAATGCCAGTTCGTCGACGCGTCGAGGTTGTACGGATTGTTGTTGCACTGCAGCGTGCGCAGGATCTCGTCGCCGCCGCCGATCATCGGCGTGCCGGCGCTCAGCGCGAGGAAGGCCATGCCATTGCGCGCCGCGCGGCGCTGGTCCGCGGCGACGTTGGCCTGATCCCACGAATTGTTGTTGTCCGAGCCGCCGTCCGACGGACCCCACGGCCACGCCTGCGAGTTGTTCTTGCCGTTGCAGGAGTAGAGGTCTTTGAGCGTGAAACCGTCGTGCGCGACGATGAAATTGACCGAGTGCCACGGACGGCGTCCGTCGTCGCTGTACAGATCGGACGATCCGGCGATCCTCGTGGCGAGCTCGCCGAGCGTCACCGCATCCGTGCCCAGCTTGTTCTGGTCTTTGCGGAACGAGTCGCGGAACTTGTCGTTCCACTCGGCCCATCCCGCGGGGAAGTTGCCGACCTGGTACGTGCCGAGGCCGATGGCCCACGGCTCCGCGATCCAGTCGACCCCGCTGCCGCCCGCGAACGGACGCGCCGGCATCTCCGCGACGATGCGATTGAGCGCGGTACCCGCGTTCAGCTTGTCGTAGTTGAAGCAGCCGTGCTGGCAGGTGTTGCCGAGGACGGTGGCGAGGTCGAAGCGGAAGCCGTCGACGCCGAGGGTGTTCTTCCAGTACGCGAGCGAATCGACGATCAGATTCTGCGCGGTCGTGTTGAACGTGTTGAAGTTCCCGGTCGTGCCGGTGTTGTCGTAGTACGACTGGAAGTCGCTCGAGAGCGAGTAATACGCCGGATTGTCGAGACCGCGCCAGGAGAGGATGTTCGCGGTCGACGTGTCGCTCGACGACCAGAGCCCGCCCTCCCCGGTGTGGTTGTAGACCACGTCGACGAAGACCTTGATGCCGGCGTCGTGGAACGCCTTGACCATGTTCTTGAACTCGGTCGTCGGCCCGCCGGGATTCTTGTTCGACGCGTAGCGGCGGTCCGGTGCGAAGAAGTTCAGGGTCATGTAGCCCCAGTAGTTGTCGCCGGCGGTCGACGCGATGTCGTCGTTCGTGTCGTTCTGCGTTTCGTGCAACGGCAGGAACTCGACGGCGGTGATGCCGATGCTGGCCAGGTACGAGGCCTTCAGCGCGGCGCCGGCGTACGTGCCGCGGAGGTTCGCGGCAATGGAGGTGTCGTTCGCGGTCAGACCCTTGACGTGGACTTCGTAGACCACGTCGTCCTTGAGCGCGCGCGTCGGCTTCGTGCCGGTGGAGGTGGCGTCGGCCGCGAGGACGATGCCCTTCGGCGCGCTCGCGCCGGTGTCGGTGGCGCGATACAGAGAGCCGGAGGCGTAGCGCGTGCCGTCAGGCTGCGTCGGCGTCTGCGGGTCGTGCGACATCTCCCGCGCGTACGGGTCGAGCAGGAGCTTGTTGGGGTTGAAGCGATTGCCCTGCGGGTCGACGTCGCTGACGAAACCGAGGGTGGAGCCTTTGGTCCACGCGGCGTTGTACGTCCAGTTCGGACCCCAGGCGCGGTAGCCGTAGTAGACGGTGCCGGTGATGCCGTACGTGCTCTGCAGCGTGGCCACGGAGACGGTCTTCGACCAGATGTTGGTCGCCGCGTCCTTGACCATCACGTACTTCACTTTCTCCTGGAAGCCGGATTTCTCCTTGTAGATCCAGACTTCGATGCGCGTGGCGCGCGAGGAGAAGACTTTGAAGGTGATGTTGGCCTGGGTGGCGTCGTAACGCGCGCCTAACTGGTGCGCGTCGATGGCCGCCTGGGCCGCGGAGGTGAAGAGGAGAACGAGGAGCGTGCCGACGACGGAAAGACGGATGCGGAGGAGGAAGGCGTGCCACTGTTGCATAGATGCGGCATTATGCAACTTTTCGGAGTCTGCTGCGGTATCAGTTTTTCTTTTCCGGCAACCGGAACGAGGGTGGGCGCGGCTTTTTCGTCGAGGCGGGTTTCGCGTGCGGGAGGGAGAAGGGGGCGCGTTTCGTCTTGGGCGCGGGCGCGGTTTCCGTCGTGGGAGACGGAGGTGTCGCTGGCGCGGGGACGGGCGCAGGAGAGGGATCGACTGACGGCGCGGGGGTCGGGGGCGCGGGAGCCTGGGATGGGCTTCCAGCTTCGGGCGTCCGGGACTTTTCTACAGTGGGGAGAGTGAACGCGGTTGGAGGGAGTGCGGGCGCCGCCGGCGCCTGCGGCGCCGCGGCGGGAGTCGCGCCGGCATCCTGCCGGCTCGGCTCGGGCGCGCTCTCCTTGGCGGCCGGTGGGGCCGATGCAGGTTGCGTCGCGGGCGCCGTCGAAGAAGCCGGCGCAGCCGGCTTCTTCGGCATCCTGAACGCACCCTTGTTCGTCTTCTTCTCCGCCGCCTCGGCGGAGAAGAAGACAGCGAGCAGGGCAACGACCGTCAGCGTGCGCATCAGATCGTCGCGCGGGTGACCGGGATCTTCGGCGGCTCGGGCGACTGCTTGATCACGCCCATGGCCATCTGCAGCATCGACGTCACGTCGCTCACGTTCGCCGGCACGACCATCGAGTTGCCGCTCTTGGCGAGCTTGCCGAACTCGGTGATGTACTGCTCGGCGAGCTTGAGCTGCATCGCCTCGTAGCCACCCGGCATCTTGATGACTTCCGCGACCTTGCGGATGCCTTCCGCGGTCGCCTGCGCGATCGCGAGCGTCGCCTGGGCCTGACCTTCGGCCTCGTTGATCTGCTGCTGGCGCTTCGCTTCCGAGTTCTTGATGACCTGGGCCTTGTGACCGTCCGCGGTGTTGATCGCCGCGTCGCGCTCACCTTCCGACTGCAGGATGACCGCGCGCTTCTCGCGCTCGGCGCGCATCTGCTTCTCCATCGCCGCGAGCACGTCCTGCGGCGGGGTGATGTTCTTGATCTCGTAGCGCAGCACCTTCACGCCCCACGCTTCCGAGGCCTTGTCGACTTCCTGCACGACCTGGGAGTTGATGTTCGTGCGCTCTTCGAACGTGCGGTCGAGATCGATCTTGCCGATCTCCGAGCGGAGGTTCGTCTGCGCGAGCTGCGAGATGGCGTACGTGTAGTCGCTGATGCCGTACGACGCGCGCTCCGGATTGAGGATCTTGAAGTAGAGGACGCCGTCGACGCCGACCTGCACGTTGTCCTTCGTGATGCAGATCTGCTCGGGCACGTCCAGCGCAATCTCCTTGAGCGAGTGCTTGTAGCGCACCACGTCGAGGAACGGCATGAGGATGTGCAACCCCGCATCGAGAGTGCCGGAGTACTTGCCGAGACGCTCGACGACCCAGGCCTGCTGCTGCGGCACGACACGGACGATCTTCGAGATGACGATCATCGCGAAGACCGCGAGTACGACTGCGACGATGAAACTACCAGTCATGAGTTTCCCCTTTGAAGTTATGCCCGGACGTGAAGGACCAGGCCCTCCACGGCCGTGACCGTGCACCGCTGTCCTCGGGTGAGCAACGTCTCCCCGACGTTCCTCGCACTCCAGGTCGCACCGCGCAGCTCCGCCCGTCCGTTTGCTCCCGGCGCGATGTCCTCGAATGTCGTTGCCAGCTCACCAACCAGGGAATCGACGACGATCTTCCGATCGAGCTTCATCCGCTTCACGAGAATCGGCCTCAGCCACACGAAAGCGATCAGCGATACGGCCGTGAAGATGAGGAGCTGCCCCCACACCGGAATGTCGAGCCCGAGCCCCACGAGGAGGGCGACCACGAGCGCGCCGACGCTGAAAAAGCCGAGGTGCAGCGACGAGGTCACGAGCTCAGCGGCGAGGACCGCGAACGCGATGAGAACCCAGATCCACCAAGTCATGTGCGTATGCGCGAGAGGGTAGCACGAAGGAGTGCGTACTCTTCGGGGTGCGGAACGACGTCGTAGCGGTCGATTTCCTCCTCCGCCACGAAGCGCACTTCGGCCACTTCCGCGGGATCGAGACGCAGCGTCGCGAGGTCGACGTCGCACACGGTCAGATAGACCTCGTGGAACTCGTTCTCAATGTAGGTGCCGCCGTTGGTCACGGCCTGATAACGCAGCGTGCCGAGGTGCTGCAGTGCGGCGGCCTCGAGCGTGAGACCGAGCTCTTCCTCGGCTTCACGGATGACGGCTTCGGTGGCCGTTTCGCCGGCGGAGACATGACCGGCGACGGAGATGTCCCACCGGTCCGGCCAGCTCGCTTTTCCCGGTGCGCGGCGCTGCAGGAGGACGTGCCCGTCGGAGCGCACGATCCAGACGTGCGCGGCGCAGTGCCAGTCGCCGTCGCGATGCACGAGGCGCTTCTCCTTGACGTGCCCCAGGGGAACGCCGTCATTCCCGAGCACGTCCACGTATTCGTCCGCATCCGCCATGAAAATCCGCTTGCTCCCCTCTCGCTGCCGCTCTACCCGCGGAAACCGCTCCGCCGGCACGCCGGCGCATCATCGCAGGCAACACGGCCGAGGCCACCGCGATCTTCGCGGACGATATTACGAGCGGCGGCGGGCGGTCGCTACGGGATGTAACGCCGCGTCGGGACGCCCTCGGCTTTGCTGAGCGACAGCTCGGCCAGCATCTGCGTGAGGCGCCGCCCTTCGGCGGTCGTGTTCTCCCACGTGCGGCACAGCAGCTCCACGTGCTGCGGGTCGATCTCGGTCGAGATCGTGAAGCCGTTCGGCGGCTGCGTGCTGCGGATCGTCTCGGTCTTGCGCCACACGCCGTCGATGAGCTCGCAGCGGCGGAACAGGTCGCCTTTCTGCGGCTGGTACATGTAGGCGGCGAGCGGCGGGATGCCGTGCGCGTTCGCCTTCTGCTCCTCGAGCGCGCGGACGATGCGCTCAGCGATCAGCTCGCGCAGACGGGCCGACGCCTCCTGGGCCAGCTCACGGATGCGCAGGCCGGTGTGATAGACGCTCTGCTCCCCCATCCGCTTCGACAGGCGCCACAGCGAGGAGCGCACGACGGTGCAGCCGACGTCGATGATCGTGCCCTGCCAGTCGACGAGGAGACGCCGCGCCTCGGAGGGCGGGATGCGTCCCTCGTGCGCGATGAGGAAGCCGACCACCGACAGCTCGAGCACCTTCACCCGCGTCTCGCCGAAGCGCGCGCTCAGCGGATGATCGAGGCGGATGCGGCCGTATCGCCGGCGTTCGGGAGTCCCGTCGAGCACGGCATGATGATACGACCGCTGCGCACGAAAGTTCGGAGCAGCTACCGTGTTGTCGGCGGAGACTGTACCGGCGCCGTCTTCGGCAACCGCGGCGTCACCGGCTGCGGCAGCGGCGCCGCTCCCGGGATGACACCGCGCAACGCCAGCTCGCCCTTGCGTGAGTAGTCCACGGACTGCACCATCAGCCGCGCCGCCTCCTGATCCGCGTGGAAGCCGGTCGAGTTCTCCGCCTCCACGAAATCGAGAAGGAACTGCGCCTTCCTCTGATACTTGCGCGCCTCGTCGAGCTGCGCCTGCGACGCGCCGCCCGCGCCCGCCGCCTTGATGTCCGCGATGAGCGCCATCAGCGCATCCATGGCCACGTTGCGCATCTCGAAGTGCCGCGACTGGATCGTCTCCACGCGGTCGCGCAGCTCGCTCTCCTCCCAGCGGTGGCAGCCCTGACACGCGCGATTGATGTTCAGCAGCGGACTGCGCACGTGGTGGTCGCTGATCTTGAGACCTCCTTCACGTTTGTACGGCATGTGGCAGTCCGCACACGCCACGCCCGAGCGCGCATGCACGCCCTGGTTGTACAGCTCGAACTCCGGATGCTGCGCCTTGAGCACCTTCGCGCCCGACTCCGCATGCGTCCAGTCCGCGTGATCCGTCTGGGTGTCGTAGTACTCGAGGATCTGGTCGGCCTGCAATCCGTTGTGCCACGGATACGTGAGGCGCTTTTCCTTCCCTTTGAAGTAGTACTCGACGTGGCACTGTCCGCAGACGTACGTGCGCATCTCCTGCCGCGTGGCGTGCTGGTTCGGATCGTAGTTCGGATCCTTCTTCAGGTTGCGCATCCCTTCGATGAAGGCGGGACGGGTGACGCGCAGCGCCATCGTGTTCGGATCGTGGCAATCGATGCACGCGACCGGATGCGTGACGTGCTTCGCCGCTTCAAAGTACGGCAGCTTGTTGATCTCCTCGAAGCCCTTCCAGATGTCGCCGTTGCCGAGCTTCTTGTACGCGACCCACATCGACGCGTGGCAGTTGAGACACGTGCCCGGCTGCTTCGTCACCCGCTGCCGGTCGGTGAAGGCCTGATCGAGCAGCATGTGCGCGTGACCGCGCTCCTCGCGAAAATCGGTCGCGAACGCGTAGCCCGCCCACATCGTTTTCAGACGCGGGTCTTCTTCGAGCCGCGACTGCGCGACGATCGACCGCGGGTCCGCCTTCGACGGTGTGTGCGGCACCGCCTCGCTGCCTCCGTAGCGCGTGCGCACCTGATCGACCGTGCGCATGTAGCCGTCGTACTGCAGCGGGAAGTTCTTCCCCCAGATCGCCGGATCGACCGTGTTGTCGTCGAGCTGCACGACCCGGTAGAACGGCGTCTTCGCCTCGGTTTTGCGCTGGAAGATGTTCACGAGCAGCGCCGTCACGCCGACGGCGATGGCCGCGGCGGCGATGGCGGTGACGGTGAGCAGGAGAGCCATGCGTTTCTTCGTCATTTCATGTGTCCCACATCCCAGTGGCAGCGGAGGCACGACGTCTTGCCGGGATCGCCGTGCGCCGGATGCTCCAGGATCGCGTCCGTAATTTCGGTGTGGCACTTGAGGCACGCCTCCTCGGCCACGCGGCGATTGCGAGGGGTGATCTTCAAGTGGTCGGGATAGCGGCCGCTCGTGAAGTAGAACGAGTGCCAGAAACCGTTCGACGCCTTCGTCGCGTACTTGCCGATGAAGCCATGTGGGGTGTGGCAGTCATTGCAGACCGCCACGCTGCGATGCGGCCCTTTCAGCCAGGCGCCGTAGTAGTCGCCCATCACGTGGCAGTTCGCGCACGCGGCGGGGTCGTTGGTCAGGTACGAGTACCCCTTCGCATAGACGAAGGTGTAGCTCCCGATGCCCGCGCCGATCCCTGCCAGCATCCCGATCACGACGATCGCGACTTTCGTCCGCACGCGCCGGTACTTTTGCAGAACGCCTGCCCGGGCGCCATGCGAAAAGTCATATCATCGTGCGGTTCCCATGTCCTTCACGCGACGCTATCTGTTCTGGCTTCTCGTTCCGCCGGCCGCGCTCAGCGTCCCGCCCGCACTGCTCTTCCTTTCGCAAGTCGTGCAGCTGTCGCTCTCGAGTGCGCTCGTCCTCATCCTGCTGCTCACGATCACGTACCTGCTCGGCTGTGTCGCCTTCGTCTTCGGCGTCCGCCGCTACGCGGAGCGCGTCGAAGAAGCGCTGCATGGAAAAGGGGATCTGTCGGCGGCGATGTCCGCCTGCCTCGATCGCACGAAGATGCTCTCGATGCTCCTCTGGATCGGCGGCGGGCTGCTCTTCGCCGTCATCGCGGCGGCGATCATCCTGCCGTCCGCCCTCGGCTTCGCCTACTTCGTCGTCGCCGCGCTCATCGCCGCGTTCGTGTCGATCGTGTGGGGTTACGCGATGGGCAAGCATCGCCTCACCGAAGCCGCCGGCGAGCGCCGCGTGCACTACACCGGCACCCCGCTCTCCCTCGGCAAGAAGATCGCCATCGTTTTCATCGGCTCGCTGACGATCTCCTCGGCCGCGCTGATCCTCCTCATCTCCTCACGCGTTTCCACGACGCTCGAGCAGCTCGCCATCACCTCGTCGGCCGAACGCTTCGAGCGCGTGCTCGACAGCGCAAACATCGCGGCGCGCGTCGACCAGGACACGCTCGGCACGCTGAAGGACTACATCCCGGCCGAGTACTCGCTGCACGTCATCACGCCGGACGGAAAGCTCGCGTCGACGAAAGATCCGCTCACGGAGGAGGAGGTCGCCTCGATCCGGAAGATCGGCAATGGCGACAGCAGCGCGTTCATCGGTCCGCACGTCAGCCGCTTCGCGAAATTGCGCGACGGCTCGATCCTCGTGCTGGCCATTCCGTGGACGCCGTACAAGAACATCCCGTTCCAGATCACCTTCTACACACTCATGGTGGCGCTGCTGACGACGCTCGTGTTCAGCGCCGCGACCGTCGTGCTCTCGCGCGACGTGACCGCGCCGCTGCACCAGCTCCGCGAGCTGTCGCGGGAGATGGCCGAGGGCAACTTCGACGTGGCGCCGCGCGTGTTTGCGGATGACGAAGTGGGCCAGCTCGCCGACAGCTTCGGCGAGACCCGCTCCAACCTCCGCCGGCTCCTCGGCCGCGTCGGCGGCAGCGGCTCGACGATCACCGACGGCGTGCGCGTCATCACCGGCGGCACGGAGTCCCTCCTCGCCCGCTCGCGCGATCAAAGCGAATTGACCGAGAGCTCCTCGCTCGCCGTCGAGAACGTGCGCAACGGCATCGGCGCGGTGCTGCATGCCGCGGACACCGTCTCCGAGCTCACACACGACGCATCCGCGCGCGCGCTCGAGCTGCAGGCCTCGGCCGAGGAAGTCGCGCGCAGCATGGACTACCTCTTCCAGTCGGTCGAGAAGACGTCCGCGTCGACGACGGAGATGAACGCGTCGATGAACGAGATGTCGAAACGCACCGAGGTGCTGGCGGGCATCGGCGACGAAGTGCTGTCGTTCGTCTCGCAGATGGAATCGACGGCCGGAGAGCTCCTCGGCAGCTCGCAGTCCACCGCGGAGATCGCGCAGCAGGTGCGCGAGGACGCGCGCGCGGGCGGCGAGGCGGTGAACCGCACCGTCGAAGGGATCAACGTCACGCACGAGCTGACGATGAGCACCGCGCAGACGATGGACGAGTTGCAGCGCAGCGTCGGCCAGATCACCCAGATCCTCAACGTCATCGAAGAAGTGGCCAATCGCACGAACCTCCTCTCCCTCAACGCCGCCATCATCGCGGCGCAGGCGGGAGAGCATGGCGCGGGATTCACCGTCGTCGCGGACGAGATCCGCGAGCTCGCCGAGCGCACGCGCGGCTCGACGAAGGAGATCGGCAACATCATCAAAGCCGTGCAGAGCGGCTCGCGTCAGGCCGTGCAGAAGATGCACGAGGGCGTGGCACGCGTGACCGACAACGTGGCGCTTGCACGCGACGCCGCCGCGTCGCTCGGCAAGATCGTCGACAGCGCCTCGCGCTCGTTCGACATGGCCACGCGCATCTCGCGCTCCCTCGGCGAACAGTCGCAGGCGAGCCGTCGCCTCCACGAGGTCACGTCGCGCATGTCCGATCACATCGCCGAGATCAACCGGGCCACCCGCGAACAGGCGCGCGGCACGCAGCTCATGGCCCAGGAATCCGAACGCGTCCGCGACATCGCCGCGCAAGTCAAAAACGCGACGGAGGAGCAGTCGGTGGCGGGCAAAGGCATCACCTCCGCGCTCGAAAAAATCGCCGACGACGCCCGCGCCATGCGCGACCTCCTCGAACGCCAGTTGCAGGAGACCGACCGCATCGCCGACGCCTCGCGCGTCATGCTCGACATCGCCCAGAAAAACGACGCCATCGCCCGAGAATTCAACGCCACCGTGCAGAACCTCGTGCGCAGCGGCAACGAGTTCGAGAGCGAAGTGACGCGGTTCCGCTTCAAGGGAGTGGACGCGTGAGGTGAACCTCGCGCCCGATCCCCCGTACTAGCACCGCATGCACGCATTTGCCGTTCTTCTCGCCGTCACGCTTTCCACCATCCCGCCCACGCCGCTCGTCGAGAAGACGCAGACGGGGCAGGCGCTGAACTTCGATCTGTTGCTCGTCAATGACGGCGCCGAAAAGGTCGTCATCGAGGAGATCGAGGCGACGGTGCTCGGGGCGAAGGACGTGATGGTCGCGCAGCGGCGTCTCGCGCAGAACGGGGGCTCGATCGAGACCATCCCGTCGCGCGAGATCGCACCCGGGGCGAAGCTCGTCGTGTTCAACCCGTTTCACGAGTTCGAATCGGACATCGCGCTCAATGCGATCCGCTACGACATCACCTTCGAAGACGGCAAGAGCGTGAGCACGATCGTGAAGCCGCGCGCGTACGACACGAAGGCCGACCTCATCCTCCCGATCCGCGGCGCGCGCATCTTCGTGCACGACGGCCACGATTTCTACAGCCATCACCGCCGCCTCGACATCACCGGCACGATGACGACCAGGCTCGGCATCCACGAAAACATGACGCGTTACGCGTACGACTTCGTGCTGATCGACGAACAGGGCAGGATGCAGAGCATGGGCGCGGAGATCGTCGCGCCCGCGGACGGCGTGGTCGTGAAAGCGGCCGGCGATCGTCCCGACGGCGACGAACGCAAACCGATGCAGCTCGAGGAAGTGCTCAAAGACCTCTCGCTGCTCTTCGGCAACTTCGTCACCATCGACCACGGCAACGGCGAGTTCAGCCTCCTCGCACACCTGCGCAAAGGCACGGTGAGCGTCAAGCCGGGGGAGCGTGTGAAGCGCGGGCAGAAGATCGGCGAGGTCGGCTTCTCCGGCGACGCGATCTTCCCGCACCTGCACTACCAGCTGCAGCGCGACGCGAATTTCGGCGACGGACTGCCGTCGTACTTTCGCGACTTTTCGCGCTTCAACGGCACGTCGTTCGTGCGCGTGAAACGCGGCCAGGTCGACACCGGCGACGTCCTCACTTCGCCGTGACGGTCACGGTCCGCAGCGGGGACAGCCCCGCGGGATTCCTGAGGCTTCGCCTGCGCTCCGGCCGCCAGGACCGCGAGCGGCGGCAGGCATAGCCGCGTTGAGCGCATCCACCGACCGCAACATGGTGTTAGAGTCGTGGCCGTAACACTCATTCCTGCGGATATCTCCGGACAATTCGAACGTGTGGATGTGAAGGGGGCCTTCATGCGCCGATTCCTCGTTGCGCTGATCGTGTTCGTTGCGGCATTTCCCGCGGCTGCACAAATCGTCACCATTACTCCCGCCGCACCCGGCACGTGGACGTTCAATACCGGCGGCGGTGTGGCGTCGGCGCCTCCGGCGGCGTACATCGCGCCGGGCTTCGAGACGCCGCCGCTCGGCGTCGGCAGCGCGCATCTCACTCCCGGCAGCAGCGGCGGCGCGAACGCGCAGATCCGCAACAACGGCCTTGCCGGCACGCGCCTCGATTCGCTCGAGGCGCTGAGCTACAGCACGTACGTCGACGTCGACGGCTCGGGCGGACAGGCGCCGTACATGAACCTGCTCATCGACCAGAACGGCGACGGCGTGTCGGACGATCAGCTCTTCTTCGAGCCTGCCTACCAGACCGGCGCATATCCCGGCGATCCTGTTCCGAATCAGGGCGCGATCCAGTTGCGCACGTGGCAGACGTGGAACGCGCTCGCCGGCGGCTGGTGGTCGCTCGATGCCGGCACGTTCGGCCCGCCACTGATCACGATCGCGACGTATCTCGCATCGTTTCCGAACGCGACCATCGTCAACACCGCCGGAGGATTGGGCGGACTGCGCATCCTCACCGGCACCGGCGCCGGCGCCTGGGACAATTTCCTCGGCGCCGTCGACAACGTCATCATCGACACCACGACGACCGCATCGACGACTTACAACTTCGAGCCGCTCGCGGGCAGCGTCGTCACCGTGACTCCGCCCACGCCGGATGGCTGGGTGCTGCAGACCGTCGACGACGGCGACGCGACGAACACCGCGAGCACGACCATCGTCAGCGGTCCGGGCACGCCGCCGATGGGTGACGGCAGCCTGCAACTGGCGATCGGGGCCGACGGCGCCGACGCCGCGCAGGCGCGCAACGACGCTTACGACGGGCAACTGCTGCGCGATCTGTCGTCACTGCTCTACTCGACCTACGTGCAGAACCCCGGCTCGGGAGAGCAGGCGCCGTACGTCATCCTCAACGTCGACTTCGACGGCAACGGCACCACGGACGACTTCCTCTTCTTCGAGCCCGTCTATCAGACCGCGGGCTTCTTCCCTTCGCATCCGCAGCCGGCGATCGTCGTCGGTTCGTGGCAGCAGTGGGACGCGCGCAGCGGCGGCTGGTGGGCGGTCAACAACACCGGCGGCGCGGGCCCGGGCGTCAACGTGAAACCGCTCGCCGACATCATCGACGTGCAACCGGACGCGCGCCTCGCCACCGATGTGGGCGGCTCGGTCCGCATCGTCGCCGGCTTCGGCGCCGGCGCCTGGGACAATTTCCTCGGCAACGCCGACGCGCTGCAGATCTCGTTCGCGACACCGACCACGACGTACGACTTCGAGCCGGTGCCGGCGATCACGATCGCGGACGTGTCGCTGGCCGAAGGCACCGGCGGAGCCACGAACTTCGTCTTCAACCTGACGCTGTCGGAGGCTGTGAGCCAGACCGTGACGGTGCAGTACACGACCGCCGACAACACGGCCACCACGGCGGATCTCGATTACACGAGCGGCGCGGGCACGGCGACGTTCCTCCCGAACACGGCGAACACCACCATTACGGTTGCCGTGACTCCCGACGCGAAGTACGAGTTGGACGAGACGTTTTTCGTGAACCTCGCCAACCCGCAATTTGCGACGATCGGGGACGCGCAGGCAGTCGGCACGATCGTCAACGACGATCCGATTCCCACGATCACGATCGGCGCCGCTCCCGTCGATCCGGAAGGGAACGTCAACAGCTCGCAAGACATCACCCTCTCGTTGTCGAACACCAGCTACCTCCCCGTCACGGTCGATTACACGTTCGCGCCGGGAACCGCGACCGCCGGGGTGGACTACGTTGCAACGAACGGCACGCTCACGATTCCGGCCGGCGATTCCTTGGCGTCGATCTCGTGGCAGTTGATCGGCGACACGATTTTCGAGGCCGACGAGACGCTGACGATCACCTTCTCGAACCCGACGAACGCCACGCTCCCCGTCACGCAGGCGACCGCTACGATCCAGAACGACGACCCCGCGCCCGCCATCTCCATCGCCGACGGCTCCGCCGTCGAAGGCAACGCCGGGAACACGCCGATGACGTTCGACGTCACGCTCGCGAATGCGAGTGCGTTCCCCGTCTCCGTCGACTACACGATCACCGGCAACACGGCGACGGCCGGTGCCGACTTTACGTCGACGAACGGCACGCTCACGTTTGCACCGGGCGATGTCAGCGAGACGATCACCGTGCAGGTGACCGGCGACCTGACGGACGAAGTGAACGAAACGCTGACGGTGACACTGTCGAACCCTTCGGCGCAGTCGACGATCGCGGACGGCACGGCCACCGGCACGATCACCGATGACGACGGCCAGCCGACGATCACGATCGACGACGTCACGCTCGCCGAAGGGAACGCGGGGACGACGGCGTTCACGTTCACGGTCACGCTGTCGAACCTGAGCGCCTCGCCGGTCAGCGTCGACTACGGGACGGCACCGGGCACCGCAACCGCGGGCGTCGACTACGACACCACGTCGGGTACGCTGATCATCAATCCCGGCAGCCTCACCGGTCAGATCACCGTGAACGCCATCGGCGAAGTGGCGTTCGAGCCGAACGAGTCGTTCTTCGTGAACCTCACCAATCCGACCAACGCCACGATCGCCGACGCGCAGGGCCTCGGCACGATCACCAACGACGACGGCCCGGTGGCGGATCTGTCGATCACCAAGACCGGCAGTCCGGGCGTGCGTCCGGGCGGGTTGATTCAGTACACGATCACCGTTGCGAACGCCGGTCCGCAGCAGGCCACCGACGTCATCGTGACGGACGTGCTGCCCGCCGGCACGACGTTCGTGGCGGCCACGCCGTCGCAGGGCTCGTGCACCGGCACGACGACGATCACGTGCGATCTCAACACGATCCTCAACGGCGGCAGCGCGACGATTCAGCTCACGATCACGGCGCCCATGACCGAGGGGACGGTGAACAACACGGCGACGGTGACGAATACGCCGGAGACCGATCCGACCCCCGCGAACAACGCCGGCGCGGCCGGCACGGCGGTGCTCGAAGCGATTCCCACGGTGTCGGAGTGGGGATTGATGGCGATGATCGCGGCGCTGCTGGGGCTGGCGATGATGAAGATGAAGTAGCGCGTTACACCGCGCAGACCCAGACCGCGTCGTTGCGGTCGATGCGGAAGGCGCCGTCGAGCTTCGATACGACGGCGCCGTTCCGCTGCACGGCCACCACCGCCCGCCCTTCCGCGGCCAGCTCGAGCGGACCGCGTCCCGCGAGCTCGCTGCCGTCGACATGCACGACGCGGCGGTGCTCTTCGCGCGCGCGGGCTTTGCCGCCGAGGAGCCGGGCGGAGAGCATCTGGCCGGAGATGTCGGGCGAAGGCGAAGATCTCGCGAGTAAAGCCGAGCTGCCGCGCGCGCAGGATGAGCGCCGCGTTCTCCTGATCCTCGCCGTTGGCGACGAGCGCCCGCGCGTGCGACAGCCGGCAGACGTCGAGCGCGTCGTCATCGGAGCGCGTGAAGACGACGTTGTGTTTGCGCTCCATCACCGCGCGTGCACGCGATTCGTCGACCTCGACGACGAGCGTCGGCACGTCCTCGCGCTTCAGACGTTCCACGAGTGTTTCCACGGTCGGCGCGAAACGATAGATGACCACGTGATCGCGCAGACGCTGGTGCGCGATACGCGGCAGGCGTGGTTCGAAGCGCTCGGCCAGGAAGGGGATGAGGTAGATCGGAATGATGAGGAAGACCAGGAACACCCCGACGAACTGCACCACGATCACGAGGATGACCATGGCCGGATGCTGCCAGCGCGCGTCCGCGCCGTACCCGGTCGTCGACAGCGTCTCCCCCGCCCACTCCAGCGCCTGCCAGAATGTGCGCGGCTTTCCTTCGAACCGCGCCATCCCGAACTGATAGAGCCACGCCGCGAGGACGAGAAACGCGATCAATCCGGCAACGAGCAGGATCAGACGCGTAGTGGAGCGCGGCACGGAGAAAATAGTCTCACAAAGATGAAGCTCCTCTGCACCGTCCGCACCTGCCACGCGCCGCTCGAACCACGCGGCCGGACGTACGTGTGCGCGAACCATCACTCCTTCGACCTCTCCCGCCACGGCTACGTGAACCTGCTGCAGCCGCAGGACAAAAAATCGAGATCGCCGGGCGACACACCCGCGGCCGTGACCGCGCGGCGCCGCTTTCTCGAGCGTGGGTTCGCGCAGCCGCTCGTCCACGCCATCGTGCGCGCGGTGCCGTTGCGCGAGGGGGACGCCTTGCTCGACGCCGGCTGCGGCGAAGGGCATCACACGGACGCATTCCGCCGCGCGTACGGCGCGCAGGTCTGCGGCGTCGACATCTCCGTGCCGGCGATCGACCTGGCCGCGCGCAAGTACCGCGAATGCGAATGGGTCGTGGCGAATGCCGACCGCTTTCTGCCGTACGCCGACAGGTCCTTCCGCGCGGTCACGTCGATCACGGCCAGGCTCAACGCCCCCGAGTTCGCGCGTGTGCTCGCGCCCGGCGGCACGCTGCTCGTGGCCATTCCCGGCGCGGCGGATCTCGTTGAATTGCGCGAGGCCATCCAGGGCGAGGGGGTCGAGCGCGATCGCGTCGCGCGCACCATCGACCTGTTCGCGCCGCACTTTGATTTCGTGCGTCACGAGCTCGTGCAGCACGTCGCACATCTCGACCACGAAGCGATCGCCGACGTCATGACGTCGACCTATCGCGGACTGCGCACGCGCGAGCGCGAACGGCTCGAAGCGACCGGCGCCATGGACGTCACACTGGCGCGCGACCTGCTCGTGTTTTGCGTCAGATGAAAATCCTCACCACCGTGATCGGAGCCCTCGCCGCCATCGGAACGACCGCCGCGTGGCTGCCGCAAGTCGTCAAGACGTGGCGCACCCGCAGCGCCGAAGATTTCTCCTGGACCTATCTCGCCATGTTCACGACGGGCGTATCGCTGTGGATCGCCTACGGGATCCTGCGCAAAGACGGAGTGGTCCTCGCCGCGAACGGCGTGACGCTCCTCCTCGTCGCCACGATCCTCTTCGTCAAGCTGCGGGAGCGCTGACCTCGTCCGAGGGCCAGTAGCGCAGAAAGCCGGCGAGCGCGAGGGCCCAGGCGGGGAGATAGAGGCGCCAGTCGTGCTGCAGGATCGCCGCGACGAGGCCGAAGATCGCACACGCCTCGTTCATCGCGAGGCCGACGACCATGCGCACGCGCGCCGGCGAGTTACGCATCGCGCCACGGACGAGCTTCGCCGCGACGAACGTCGCCAGCGCCGCACCGTAGAGCGCCATCGTGATCGGCGCGCGTGCCGACGCCTCGAACGACTGTTCCGGGTTCGGTGCGATCGTCCAGGCGATGAAGGCGTACAGCACCGTGCTGAACGCGATCGCGCTCCACAGAACCTTGTCCGGATTCATGCGCGAAATTGTACGCGTACAATCGCGCATGCGCCGACTCGTCCTCGCGCTTCTCCTCACCGCCACGCCCCTCCTCGCCGCCGCCCCGCGCGTCGAGCCGAACGTCGTTTCCCCGCGCGGCGGCACGGAGGTGCGGCTGCGCGGGATCGCGGTCTGCTCCGGCTGTCCCGTGATGGTGATCGTCGACGGCACCGCGCATGCCGCGGTCGCGGAAGACGCGACGACGATCCGCTTCACGGCACCCGCGCATGAACCGGGCGCCGCGCGCCTCGCCGTCGTGACCGACGGCTATCGCGATGCGGGCTCGCTCTTCTACGATTTCGAGCGGGAGGAGCTGATGATCCCGATTGCGTTCGACGCAAAACCGGGCGCATACGGCGCGCAATGGGTCACGGACATCCTCCTCGACAACAGCGGCGACGAGCCCATCCCTCTCGGTCCCTACGTCTGCCCGAGCCTCGGATCGCTGTTCGCGTGCTCCATCATGCCGCTGACCATCGCGCCACACACGACGCTCCGCTATCGCGGCCAGGGCGACGAATGGTCCCCCGCGCGCACGTTCGTTCCGCCGGTGGAAATGCTCGGCAAATTCACGATCAGTGTCCGCGTGCGCGATGCGTCGCGCACGCCGGAAGGCGGCGGCACGATGATCCCGGTCGTGCGCAGGGACGACTGGAGACAAGTCCCGTTCTCGCTGATCCACGTCCCCACCGATCCGCAGTACCGCGCGTGGCTGCGCGTGTACACGTACGCATCCAAAGTAATGGTGCGCGTTTACAGCGAGAGCGGCGAAGAGCTCGACGCGCGCATGTTCCGCAACTACTTCCCCACCGACTCGTTCCACTTCGCCGTCGACAACTGGGCGGACGTGCTCTCGTCGCCGCGCGTGCGTGCGGAAAAGTACGTGCGCGTCTCCATCGAGCCCGAGTTCTACCACTACGGGCTGACGTGGGCGATGCTCACGCTCACCGACAACGCCACGCAGCAGGTGCTCGTGTACGCGCCGCAGTAGAATCGCGCGCATGCGTCGCACACCGCTTCTTCTCGCGCTGCTCGCGCTCTGCGCATGCACCACCACGACGTCGTCGATCGATCTGCGGAACGCGGAGCTGGTCGACCTCACCTGGGCTTTCGACGAGCGGACGCTCTACTGGCCGACCTCCCCGTCCGCGTTCGAACTGAAGGAGCTCTCGTACGGACCGACGCCCGGCGGGTGGTTCTATTCGTCGTACGCGATCTGCACGCCGGAGCACGGCGGCACGCATCTCGACGCGCCGATCCACTTCGCGGAAGGACGGCGCACCGCCGACCAGATTCCGCTCTCGCAACTGATCGCACCGGCGATCGTCATCGACGTCGCGGACAAAGCGGCAGCGAACGCCGACTATCGATTGACCGCGGACGACGTGCGCGCGTGGGAAGCGCGAAACGGTGCGATCGAAGCGGGCACGATCGTGCTGCTGCGTACGGGCTGGGGAAAGCGCTGGCCGGATCGCAAGCTGTATTTTGGCGACGACACGCCCGGCTCGACGGAGAACCTGCATTTCCCGTCGTACGGCGAAGGCGCGGCGCGACTGTTAGTGGAGCGTCAAGTCGCAGCATTGGGCGTCGATACCGCGAGCATCGACTACGGCCAGTCGCGCGACTTCATCGTGCATCGCGTCGCGAACGGGGAGAACGTGCCGGGACTGGAGAACGTCGCCAATCTCGAGAATGTCCCGGCGCGCGGCGCGTGGGTGATGGCGCTGCCGATGAAGATCGCCAAGGGGTCGGGCGGGCCGGTGCGAATCGTGGCGGCGGTTCCCCGCCGCCACTGATCGAGATCAATCGAACGAAACTTTGCGGACGTAGTGGCAGGTGTACCCGTTCGGGTTTTTCTGCAGGTAATCCTGGTGATACGCCTCGGCCGACCAGAACTTCCTGGCCGACACGATCTCGGTGACCACCGGACGCTTCCACGCGCCTGACTTGTCGACCTTCGCCTTCACGCGCTCGGCCGCCTGACGCTGCTCGTCGTCGTGGACGAAGATCGCCGAGCGGTACGACGTGCCGATGTCGTTGCCCTGCCGGTTGAGCGTGGTGGGGTCGTGCATCTTGAAGAAGAACTCGAGGATCTCTTCATACGAGATGCGCGCGGGGTCGTAAGTGATCTCCACGGCCTCCGCATGGCCTTCGTGATTCTCGTACGTGGCGTTCTCGACGTCGCCGCCGGTGTAGCCGACTTCCGTGTCGATGACGCCGGGCATCTCGCGGATCAGTTCCTCGACGCCCCAGAAGCAGCCGCCCGCGATGGTCGCCTTCTTCAGCGATTTCGGATCGACGGCCGTTTTCTCGAACAGCGGTTTGTACTGACCGTAGCCTTCGGCCTCGAGACGGTCGGCGGGGATGAAGCGCATCGACGCCGAGTTCATGCAATAGCGCATGCCGGTCGGGGCGGGACCGTCGTCGAAGACGTGGCCGAGGTGCGAGTCGGCGTTCTTCGAGCGGACTTCGGTGCGGACCATGAAGAACTTGCGGTCCGACTTCGTGACGACGTTCTCCGGCGCGAGCGGACGCGTGAAGCTCGGCCAGCCGGTGCCGGAGTCGAACTTGTCGAGCGACGAGAACAGCGGCTCGCCGGACACGACGTCCACGTAGATGCCGGGCTCGTGATTGTTCCAGTACTCGTTGCGGAACGGCGCTTCCGTGCCGTCCTTCTGCGTGACCTCGTACTGGATGGGCGTGAGCTTGCTCTTGAGCTCGTCCGCCGCCGGTTTTTTGAATTGCGACTGCGACATCGATCCTCCTTTGGATTCACTCGCGGCAGCCAGCGGAGCGGACTGCGATTGCGCGCAGCCTGTGAGGAGAACCAGAACCGAACAGAAGATGAAGATTCGTTGAACCACCGGGTGCCTCCTGCATAGCGAACGATTCGCGTGCCTTCGATATTCGATGCAGGGCCCGTAGCCCCCGCCCTCTCCCCGCGACGCGGGGAGAGGTGGGGACGGAAGGGTTAACGGCGCCGGCGCCAGTCGGGGTCGAAATCGTGATTGCGCTGCGGGCGGTCCCAGCCGCGATCGGAGCCGTAGATGCGGTCGCGGTCGAAATGGCCGGGGCCGCGATCCCAGTCCCGGTCGACGCTCGGGGCCATGCGATCCATGTTGCCGCGCATCCCCCACTCCGCACGGCCGCGGCCGCCGAAGCCGTAGTCGTTGCCGTACGTGGCGCGCTCGAAACTGCGATCGTAGCCGCGGTCGTACCCGCTGCGATCGTAGCCGCGGTCGTACCCGGCGCGGTCTTGCCCTCCGCGGTCGAAACTGCGGGCGTACGTGCCGCGGTCATAGCCGCGGTCGTCGCCATATCCGTAGTCACGGTCACGGTCGCGCCCGTCGCGGTTCCAGCGCATCTGCATCTCGCTGTCGACGTCGCGGCGTCCTTCGAAACGGTTCTCGAAACGATCAGGGTTCATGCGATACGCGAAACGCGAATCGCGGAAATGATGACGGTATGCATCCGACTGCCAGCGATCGCCCGGATAGCGGTCCGGATCGGGCATCTCGTGCTCGGGGTCGTAGCTCCCGATGTAACGCTCTCGGTCACGAGGTCTCCACATGATTCGTGGTCTCCTTTCGTGACCGAGAGACTGCAAGAAATGAGCTACTACCGGTGTCCGACGGCGCGTCTTTTCGCGGGCGGGACGGTGATCTGCGCCACCGCGCTGTCGACCGTGCCGCACGAGTTCGTCACGCGCACGAAGTACGACGTCGACTTCGCGATTCCGGTGACGTCGAGCGTCGCCGAGCCCGTGCCGACGGGCTTGTCCGTACCCTCGAACCACTGATAAGTCAGCGTTTCCGTGCCGGTCGCGACGACCGTCAGGCGGAGCGTACCGCTCTTCACTTCCTGCGACAGCGGCTGCGTCGTGATCGACGGCGCGGTGCACGTCGGACCCTGCGTCACGTTGACCGTCACCTGGCGCGTCGCCACGGGTCCGCAAGTGTTCTTCACCTCGGCCCAGAACTGCGTCGTCTCCGTGAGCGGCCCGACCTCGATGCTGGCCGCCAGACCGGCGACGTTCGTCTTGTCGCCGAGCACGCCGCGGTACCACGTCACGCTCGACCCCGTGCCGCCGAGCTGCACGTTCAGCGTCGCTTTTGCGCCGGACGCAATGGTCTGATCTTCCGGCTGCACGTTGATCACCGGCAGGACGCACGGCGCCACCGCGACGAGATCGCTGTTCTTCGTGTTGCCGCAGCCGTTCGACACGCGCACCCAGTAATTTGCGGCCTGCGTCACCGCGACCGTGAGCTGTTTCGTGTTGCCGACCACCGCGCCGCCATCGCCCGGCGTGTTGCCGCGGAACCACGTGTACGTGAGCGTCTGTCCCGTGCTCGTGGCGTTGACGTTGAGGGTCGTGTTGCCGTCGAGAACCGGCGTCGCGCTCACGCTCTGAATCGCAACCTCGGGGCAAGGCGTCACCGTGACGGTCACCGCGTTGCTCTGCGCGGGCGCGCCGCACTGGCCGGTCACGCGGACCCAGTACGCGGTCGTGACGAGCGGTGAGACGGAGATGCTCGCGTTGTTGCTGTTCGGCACCAGCGTGCCCGTGTTCCCGACCGCACCGATGAACCACGCATACGTCAGCGGCGCGGTGCCGGCCGCGGTGACCTGCAGCGAAGCCGACTTGCCGGTGACGATGGATTTGTTCTGCGGCTGCGAGGAGATCGACGGCGCCGTGCAACCCGGCTCCGGATTCGTGACGCCGCTGCCGTACACCGTCGCGGCCGCGCTCTTGTCGTACGCGCGCAGCACGCCGTTGTGCGTGCAGTTGACCGACGAGTTCATGATCGCGACCGTCGCGCACTCGAGCGGCGCCTCGCATGCGCCGTCGTTGCCGTTGTTCTGGTTGGAGTGGCGGAAGCCGAGGGTGTGGCCGACCTCGTGCGTCATCACCGAGTCGAAGCAGTTCTGCGCGAACGTCTTGTTCGCCATCACCACGTCCACTTCCATCACGCGGAAGAACGACTCGCCGTCGAGCGTGACGGGACTCAGCGCGCGCGTGATGCCGCCGATGCCCGCGACCTGGCTGTTGTCGTCGATCTCGCCGTTCGGGTCGTTGAAGAGGATCGCGTTCTTGCCGTCGTCGTCGTCGAGTCCGTCGAGGGCTGTGTTGTCCTGCCCGCCGTCCTTGTAATCGATGTCGGACTCAGTGCTGTTCCACTGCGCGAAAGCCTTCGTCACCGACGCGCTGCCGTTGACCACCGGCTGCGTTCCCGACTTGACGAACGTGGCCACGGGCGACTGCCAGCGGAAGAACGACGACCCCTGCTTCATGAGGTACGAGCCGCGCGTGAACGCGGCTGACGCCACCTGCCAGCGCTCCTCGCCACGCGCGCGAGTGGTGGGCATGCCGACGAAGTAGTCCGGCGCCGGATCGACGTTCCGCGCGACGATGCCGCGGATGTAGTCGGTGAACTTCTTCGCGTCGCGCGCCTGCTCGACATGCGCCTCGAGGTTCGTGTCGAAGCCGTGCACGTCCGCGCGCAGCAAGAGGTCGCCTTCGAAGAAGAACTGTCCAAGGGACATGCCGAAGGTGTTCGGCTCGAGCTCGCGGTTCGCGGAGGTGAAGACGAGATAGCGCTCGCCCGGCTGATACACGGGCGTGCCGGGGATGTACGTCGCCTCGTCGTCGAGCACGCCGCCGCGCTCGACGAGGACGAGATGCTGCCCCGCGCTGCGCGGTCCTTTCAGCACGTCCTCGATGCGCAGCGTGGTGCGCGTGACGATGCCGCCGCGCGCGTTGCGCTCGACGATCGACGTGACGCCGGTGGCGATCACGACGTCGTCGGATTTCTGGATCATCTCGCGATCCGTCGGAACGAAATACGTAACGGCCTCTGCCGAAGAAGCGGCGAGCAGACCGAGGACAAGACACACGAGGAACGGGCGGAGATGGTTCATGATCGCGGGCAAGGTAGGCTCAGTTTTCCGAAGCGTCGGTGATTTGGATCACTCGTCTGAATACTGTTCAGACTCGATTTGTTTCCTCGATTCCGATGAGAAAGCCCAGAGTCCGCGCCGCCGCACTCGCATCGCAGACGCGCATCGTGCTGATGGCGGCGGTATGGTTGTCCCTCTTCGTCTACGCGGGACGCCCGCTGCTCGCGGCTGCCGCGGCCGCCGGCGTCGCGCCCGCGATCGCGTGGCTCGCGCTCTTCGCGCTGTCGCTTTTCCCCGTGCTGACGATGTTCACGCGCCGCGCGCAAGCCGCCGGCTACGCGATCCTCGGCGTGATGTCTTCGCTGCTCGTGCTGATGCTCGCCGGCGACGCGATCCGCGGCGTCTTCTTTCTCGCGCGCCTCTCGCCGCTCGACGCACGCAGCGTGAATCTCGCCGTCCTCGGCGCCGCGGGCGTGCTCTCGCTCGTCGGCCTCGTGCAGGCGCGCTGGCCGCGCACGCGTCACGTGTCCGTGCCGGTCGAGAACCTCCCGACGGAGCTGGAGGGATACCGGATCGTCCAGTGGAGCGACGTGCACGTCGGTCCGACGATCCAGCGCCGCTTCGTGCAGTCGCTCGTCGCGCGCACGAATGCCTTGAATGCGGATGCGATCGCGGTGACGGGGGACTTCGTCGACGGACCGCTCGACGATCTGCACGACCACGTCGAGCCGCTGCGCGAGCTCCGCGCGCGCGACGGGGTGTTCTACGTCACGGGCAATCACGAGTACTACTGGAGCGCGGACGCGTGGTGCCGCAGGCTGGAGAGCGTCGGGTTCGACTTTCTGAAAAACGAGCACCGCACGATCTTCCGCGGCGACGCGAAGATCGTCTTCGCGGGCGTGACGGATCCCGTCGGACGCGGCACGCACAAGCAGGACCCCGATCGGGCTCTCGCCGCAGCGCCCGCGGAGGCGGTGAAAGTCCTCCTCTCCCATCGCCCGCAGACCGCCACCGACGCCAGCCGTCTCGGCGTCGACCTGCAGCTCTCCGGGCACACGCACGGCGGCCAGTTCTTCCCGTTCAACCTCGTGATCAAAAAGTTCCAGCCGATCGTGGCGGGACTGCATCGCGTCGGAAGAACGTGGCTGTACGTCAATCGCGGGACCGGATACTGGGGTCCGCCGACGAGGCTCGCGGTCGGTGGGGAGATCACGGTGGTGACGCTGACGCGGGATGTGACCGGCAGCACAGAAATCGCCGGAGCCTGACCCCTGACGCCGCACGGTCGTGACGCAGGTCACGACCGTGCACACAAGCCCTCGATTTCTCTCGGATCCCGCCACAATCCTGCCGCAGTCCGTTCTTAGCTTGAGGGACATGAAACGCATGGCCCTCATCGTCCTGGTCCTCGTGACCCTTTCGGCTTCGGCGCAGATGGTCGAAGTCGCCCCCTCCACGCCGTCCGCGAAGCTCGTGCAGTCGCTCGTCTCGAACGAGCTGCGCGACGTCTACGCGCCGGCCGGTTACCAGTACCTCTGGACCCGCGGCGGCCGTCCGACCCCGCAGGCGCTCGCCGCGATCGCGCAGCTCGAAGCCGCCGCGACGCACGGCCTCGAGCCGGTCGATTACGACGGCGGCCAGTGGGCTGCCCGCATCGCGAGCCTCCGCGGCGACGCCGCGATCGCCGACTTCGACGTTGACCTCACCGCCGCGATCGTGCGCTACGCCTCCGACCTCCGCGTCGGCCGCGTGAACCCGCGCGAAGTGCGTTTCGACTACGAGACGTCGTCGAAGAAGCTCTACATGCCCGCCTTCATCGCGTCGGTGACGACCTCGAGCGACGCCGCCGCGACGCTCGCTTCCGTGGCGCCGAAGCATCCCGAATATCAGCGCCTCGTGACCGCGCTCGCGCAGTACCGCCGCATCGCGAACGAATCGCAGAACGACACGCCGCTGCCGGTCGTGACGAAGCTCACGCCGGGACAGGCTTACGAAGCGCTGCCGCAGCTCGCGGCGATGCTCCGCCGCACGGGTGACCTCGCCGCCAACGCGCAGATCGACACGACCACGTACAACGGCGCGCTCGTCGACGCCGTGAAGCACTTCCAGTCGCGCCACGGCCTCGACAACGACGGCGTGATCGGCAAGACCACGTTCGCGCAGCTCAACACGCCGGCCACGCGCCGCGTGGAGCAGATCGAGTGGGCGCTCGAGCGCTGGCGCTGGATCGAGGAAATCGAAGGCGCGAAGATTCTGGTCAACATCCCGGAGTTCAAACTGACCGCGCGCGACGAGAACGGCGAAGAGCTGACCATGCGCGTCGTCGTCGGCAAGGCTGCCGGCCACAAAACCCCGGTCTTCGGCGGCGACATCAAGCACGTCGTGCTGCGCCCGTCGTGGAGCGTGCCGCCGAGCATCCAGCGCGGCGAGATCGCGCCGAAGGTGGCGAAGGACTACGGTTACCTCGCGCGCAACAACTACGAGCTCGTGGACGATTCGGGCCGCTCGGTCGGTTCGAGCGTGGACGCCGACACGGTGCGCCGCATCAAGAACGGCTCGCTGCGCGTGCGCCAGAAGCCCGGCAACCACAACGCCCTCGGTCTCGTGAAGTTCCTCTTCCCGAACGACAACAACGTGTACCTGCACTCGACCCCGCAGCAGGCGCTCTTCGCCCGCTCGCGCCGCGATTTCAGCCATGGTTGCGTGCGCGTGGAAGACCCGGTGGCGCTGGCCGAGTGGGCGCTGCGCACCCAGCCGGAATGGACGCGCGAGAAGATCGAAGCCGCCATGTCGGGCAAGCGCGACGACGTGTACGTCAAGCCCTCCCGCCCGATCGAAGTGCAGATCCTCTACGCGACCGCGGTCGCCAGCGAAGACGGCCAGGTGCGCTTCTATGAAGACATCTACGGCCACGACATCCAGCTCGCCAAAGTCCTCGCGCCGCAGCGCAACGCGGCGCCGATGATGGTGGCGGCGAAGTAACGCGCGCGTCAGCGCGCGTTACTTCGGCCGAGGGCCGAGGGCCGAGGGCCGAGGGCCAAGGGCCGAGGGCCCCCGCCCTCCGGCTCTCATCTCTCATCTCTCATCTCTCATCTCTCATCTCTCATCGCTCATCGCTCATCTCTCATCTCTCATCGCTCATCGCTCATCTCTCATCGCTCATCTCTCATCTCTCATCTCTCATCGCTCATCTCTCATCTCTCATCGCTCATCTCTCATCTCTCGCCCCTCGCCCCCCGCTATCATCTCCCCCATGCAACCAAGCGAGTCGCGTCCGGGGTACTCGGTCTGGAAAGTCATCGGTGCCGCGGCGGCGGGGACGATGATCGAGTGGTACGACTTCTACATCTTCGGCAGTCTCGCGGCGATCATGTCGGGGCTGTTCTTTCCGAAGGAAAACCCCACCGCCGGGTTCCTCCTCACGCTGGCCACGTTCGCGACCGGCTTCGCGGTGCGGCCGTTCGGCGCGCTCGTCTTCGGACGCATCGGCGATCGCGTCGGACGCAAGTACGCGTTCCTCGTCACGCTGCTGATCATGGGCGGCGCGACGTTCGTCATCGGCCTTCTCCCGACGTATGAAGACATCGGCATGGCCGCGCCGCTGATCCTCGTCGCGTTGCGTCTCCTGCAAGGTCTCGCCCTCGGCGGCGAATACGGCGGAGCCGCGGTCTACGTCGCCGAGCACGTGCCCGACCACAAGCGCGGCTTCTACACCAGCTTCATCCAGACGACAGCCACGCTCGGCCTCTTCGTCTCGCTCGCGGTCATCCTCGCCGTGCGCACCTCGATGAGCGAAGCGGACTTCAAAACGTGGGGCTGGCGCATCCCGTTCCTGCTGTCCATCCTCCTCGTGGCGATGTCGCTCTACATCCGCGTGCGCCTCAAGGAATCGCCCCTCTTCACGCAACTCAAGTCCTCCGGCAAGACCTCCACCACGCCGCTGCGCGACTCGTTCGCCAACTGGCGCGTGATGCTGCTCGTCCTGTTCGGGGCGGCCGCCGGTCAGGCCGTGGTCTGGTACACGGGCCAGTTCTACGCACTCTTCTTCCTGCAGAACGTGCTCAAAGTCGAGTTCATCACCGCGAACATCATCGTCGCCGTCGCCCTCGCCCTCGGCACGCCCTTCTTCGTCATCTTCGGCGCGCTGTCTGATCGCTGGGGCCGCAAGAAAGTGATGATGGCCGGCAATCTCATCGCCGCGCTGTCGTACTACCCGATCTATCAGGCCATGCATGCGGCGTCGCAGCCGCTGCAGCCGGTGAGGATGACGTTGCTCGTGTTCATCCAGGTCCTCTTCGTGACGATGGTCTACGGCCCCATCGCCGCCTTCCTCGTCGAAGCCTTCCCCGCGAAGATCCGCTACACCTCCCTCTCGCTGCCCTACCACATCGGCAACGGCTGGTTCGGCGGCTTCACGCCCCTCATCGCCACGGCCGTCGTCACGCGCACGGGCCACATCTACGCGGGCCTCTGGTACCCGATCGGTGTGGCGTTACTCACGTTCATCGTCGGCACGCTGTTTCTGCGGGAGAGCAAGGACGTGAAGATCTGGGACGAGGTGCATCAGTAAACGATGCGCATCGGCAGGCCCGTCCGGTCCGCATGCGCGTCGTCCAACGTCTGCGCCACACCGTCGTGAATGCGCTCCGCCGTCCAGAGCGCGGCGAAGGCATCGAGCAGATCATCCTCCTGCGCGGCCGCGCGGGACCTTCGGAGTCTCACCGAAATGCGCACGCACCAGGACACGGCGCGCGGCGCGCCCCTCCGGCTCGCGTTTCCCCGCCGGGAGCGGCTCGCGGTTCCACGCGGCGAACGACACTTCCGGATGAATCTCGTACACGCGGTCGCGGAGTTCGTGATGGCGCTGCAGCGCGCCGTCCGTTAGACCATGGCCGCGGAGCCGATCTCCGGATGCGCGCGCACGAACTCGACGAGCCGTGGCGCGTACTCGCGCAGATTCGGCGCGCGGATGCCCGCGGGTGCGAGATCGCGCGTCGCGTTCGTCGTGTCGTACGACGTCGGATGGACGAAGTAATCGACCGCCGCGGGTGGAATGCGCATCAACCGATACACGCCGGGCACATACTGCAGCGCGCCTTTGGCGATCGTTTTCGTGAGCGGCACACGCACCACCTTGCGTCCCGTCGCCTCGGCGATCGTGTCGATCGTTTCGTCGACGGTGAGCGGCGCAGGATCGGCGAGCGCGTACGTCGTTCCGGCGTTGTCTTTCAGTGACGTGAGGTGATCCATGGCCCGGATCACGAAGTCGCGTGGCACGACGTTGAAGCGATAGTGCGATGGACGCCCGACCACCGGCAGCACCGCGATGCGCGGCTGACGCATCAGCCACTGCATCACAAAGTACGGACCGTCGAATTTCTGCGTCGCGCCGGTCGTGCTGTCGCCGACGACCACGGAGGGCCTGTAGATCGTCGCCGGAATGCGCGTCATGCGCTTGCGCACCTCGATCTCCGCGAGCTGCTTCGTCTCTTCGTACTGGTTGTTGAAGCGCTGCCCTTTCTCGAGCTCGTCTTCGAGAAAGAGGCCGGGATGCCGCCCGCTGACGTAGCACGTGCTGACGTAATGCAGCCGCTCGAGCCGCGGCGCCCGCTCCGCGAGGTCGAGCACGCGCTGCGTCCCGGTGACGTTCACCTGCATCCCCACGTCGCGCGCCACGGAGAGGTCGTACACCGCGGCAAAGTGATAGATCTCGCGAATGTCGCCGGCGCGTACGTGCTCCAGCGGCAGCGTGAGATCGCCGTCGACGAGCGTCACGCGATCCGCCACGCCGAGCTGCTTCGCGCGCTCCTCCGCGAGCGCACGAAACTTCGGCTGCACGAGACACAACGCCCGATCGTCGCCGCGCCGCAGAATGCGCGGCAGCAGTTCCGAGCCGAGGAATCCGGGAAAACCGGTAAAGAAGATGACGCTCATCGCGTCAATTCTTCAACAACTCCCGCCAGACCTTCCACCACCTGCCCGAGCCGCGCGTAGTCGAGCGTCTCCGGCTGGTCCGACTCTTCGTGATAGTGCGGATTGCGGAACGGCGCGGTGTCCGTGACCATCACCGCACTGTATCCGAACTGCCAGAACGACCACTGGTCGCTCCAGCCGATCCCCGGCACCACCTCCGGTAAGGCCGCCGATTCGACCGGAAACTTCGAGGTTTTCCTGAACGCCGAGACGCAGCGATGCAGCAGGGCGCGCGATCCGAGGTTCGTGGCGAAGCCGATGAAGTTGCCGGTGGTCGGATAGAGCGCGGCCATCGGCCCGGGGTAATGCTGCGAATTCGGCCGGTCGTCGTAGTAGCCGATCGTCTCGAGGGAGAGCATGGCCACGATCTGCTCGCCGCGCTGCGAGCACCGCTTCGCGTACTGGAAACTCCCCATGTCCTCCGACTGAAAGTGCGGCGGCTCCTCGTTCGCGAATGCCACGAAGCGCAGCGTCTTCGCCGGCTTGCTCTTCGCGAAGCGACGGGCGAGGGAGAGCAGCGCCGCGACACCGCTGGCGTTGTCATCCGCGCCGACGGTGCCGAGGACCGAGTCGTAGTGTGCGCCGACGACGACGATCTCTTTCGACGCGCCGGCAATCTCGACGACGAGGTTGTCCGAGCGCACCCCGTCGCGCGTTTCGTACGACTGCCGTTCCACGCGATAGCCGGCCGCCGTCAGCTCGCGCTCGACGAGGTCCGCCGCGCGATGCAGGTTTCCGGGATGAAACGTATTGCGCTGCCCGATTGCGCAAAGCGCTCGCACGTCGCGCTGCAACTGGTCCACCACCGGCGTCGCTGCAGCGGGCGCGCCATTGACGGAGCCCGCGCGGCGCCGCACCGCGTACGCGAACGTGGCCAGCAACAACGCGAGCAACAACACTGCAACCGCGATCTTCATGTTCTGTAACGCACCCCGCGGGGCGCAATGCTACCTTCGGCCACATGCGTGCCACTCTCGCGTTTCTGCTCGTGCTCGCCGCGTCCTCCGCGAATGCCTGCACGACCTTCTGTGCGCACGGCCTCTTCGGCCGCAACTACGACTTCGAGGTCGGCCACGGCCACGTGCTCGTCAACAAGCGCGGGATGGAGAAGGAGTCCGCGACGCCGAGGCCGGCGCAGTGGGTTTCGAAGTACGGCAGCGTGACCTTCAACCAGTTCGGCCGCGACAACGCCACGGGCGGGATGAACGAGAAGGGTCTCGTCGTCGAGCTGATGTGGCTCGACGGCACGCGCTACCCGGCCGCGGACGCGCGTCCGGAGCTCGGCACGCTCGAATGGATCCAGTACCAGCTCGACACCGCCGCGTCCGTGGCGGAGGTGCTGGAGAGCGCGAAGAAGGTGCGCATCGCGGAACGCGGCGTACCGCTGCACTACCTCATCGCCGACGCGGCCGGCGACGTGGCCACGGTGGAGTTCCTCGACGGAAAACTGGTCGTGCATCGCGGCGACTCGCTTCCGGTGCCCGCGCTGGCAAACGACGCGTACGCGTGGTCGGTGAAAAACGATTCGGCAAGATTTGCACGCACTGCAAACGGCCTGAAGCGCGCCACGACGGTCGACGCCGCCTTCGCGCTCCTCGACGAGGTCGCGCAGCCGCATACGCAGTGGAGCATCGTGTACGACCTGCGCAACCGCGCCGTCCACTGGCGCACGAAGGACAATCGCGAGAAACGCTCGCTGCGTTTCGACGGCCTCGCGTTCGGGTGCGCGGCGCCGACGCGCGTCCTCGACGTTCACGAAGGAGGCGGCGACGTGGCGAACCTCTTCCGCGACTACTCGACGGCCGCGAACCTCGCGCTGCTGCGCGCATCCGTGCGCGGCACGTCGTTCCTGCGCAACACGCCGGACGCGGAGATCGAAAAGGACGCGAAGTTTCCGGAGCGCTCGAGGTGCACCGCTGCTACTGCGCCGGTGGCGCGGCAAACGCCGTCTGCGACCACGCGTCGCCGGTGACGTTGTGCACCGACGAAGCCCACGCGTGCCACGTCGTGGTCGCGCCCGTGCCGCTGATGTTCTGCACGAGGATCTGCGCCACGTCGGACGCGCCGGTCATGTTGCGCTGACGCACCGCCTGCGCCGGCACTTCGATCTCCACGACCTCGCCCGGCGTGGACGAAGTCGCGCCGATGATCGTCACGCGGAAGCGCTGCGTGGCCGACGAGGGATTGACGATGCCGACGTTGAGGCGGTGCTCCGCATCGCGGCGCATGCCGAGGATCCATTTGACGGCGGGTTGCGCGGAGGCGAAGACGAGAGCCGGAAACGGCTGCGACATTTCGCCGCCCACGACGTTCGGCTGCGGCGTCCAGATGCGCGCGGTGGCGTGGAGCTGGCCGAACGGATCGACCGCGTTGTCGGCATTCACCGCCACGATGTCGATCGCGCCGATGCCGCTGAGCTGTAACACATTGCGAACAAAATCCTCCGAGGAGATCCCGCTGCGCGAGCCGATCGTGATCGTGCGGGAGACCGGCGTCCCGTCCTGCGGATACCACAGCAGCATCACGCGCTGCTCCGCGTCACGCAGGTTGACGATGGTGACGTCGGAGCGAAAATGCGTCCCATTCGCACCCGGCGCATCGCCCGCCACCGGAATGAGAATCCGCGGCGCAGATGTCTGTGGCACAACGAGATCGGCGGAGAGGGGGAGTGCGAGGAGGACGAGCAGGGCGAAAGGGAAACGCATGGGGAGGATGGGGAGCAACTTGCGCGCCGCGCGAAAGGTCGCTGGTTACTGGTTGCTCGTTGCTGGTTACTTGCGACTCCCGGCAAAACCTCACAAGCCCACCAGCAACCAGCAACCAGCAACGTCCCTGGAACGAACCGACACCCCCCCCTTCTCTGGCGACGCTCTTGCAGCCGCCCCCGCCTTTGTTGATCAAATAGAGCCTGAGGTGTCTTGATGCGAGTCGTCAGCCGGGTCGTTCTGTCCGTTCTCCTCCTCTCCCTTCTCGCTCCCGTCGCACAGGCGCAGTACTTCGGCCGCAACAAAGTGCAGTGGGAGAACTTCGAGTTCAAGGTGCTCCAGACCGAGCACTTCGACATCTACTACTACGAACAGGAAGCGGACGTCGTGCATGACATCGCGCGCATGTCCGAGCGCTGGTACGCGCGCCTGTCGCGCCTGTTCAATCACTCCTTCCGCCGCAAGCCGATCGTCCTCTACGCGAACTCGGCCGACTTTCACCAGACCACGACCACGGGCGGGATGATCGGCGAGGGCACGGGCGGCTTCACCGACGCGTTCATGAACCGCGTCGTCCTTCCGCTCACCGGCGACTACGCGCAGAACGACCACGTCCTCGGACACGAGATCGTGCACGTGTTCCAGTACGACATCGCCGCCAACGCGAACCAGCAGCGCCGCCGCTTCGCCCTCGAGGCGCTGCCGCTGTGGCTCATCGAAGGCATGGCCGAGTACTTTTCGAAAGGCCGCGTCGATCCCCTCACCTCGATGTGGATCCGCGACGCCACCGCGTACGACCGCCTGCCCGACATCCGCGAGCTGACTCGCGATCCGCGCTACTTCCCGTACCGCTACGGTCAGGCGCTCATGGCCTACATCGGCGCGCGCTTCGGCGACGAAGCGGTCGTGCGCTACTTCCTCGCCGCCGGCATGGTCGGCATCGAGCAGGGCGTCGAGCGCGCCCTCGGCATCTCCGACAAACAGCTCTTCGCCGACTGGAACGAAGCCGCGCGCGAGCTGTACAACCCGATCCTCTCGCAGCGCGCGATGGACCTCGGCAATCCGCTGATCGGCAAACGCCCCGCGCCGCCGGAGCCGCGGCAGGAAGGCGAGAAGCGCCGCCGCCGCCGCCGCAACATGACGGAGCTCAACATCGGTCCCGCGCTCAGCCCGGACGGCCGCTACCTCGCGTTCCTCTCCGCGCGCGAGCTCTTCTCGATCGACATCTTCCTCGCCGACGCCCGCACGGGAGAGGTCATCCGCCGCCTCGTTTCCTCGGAGCGTGACTCGCACATCGAGTCGCTGCGCTTCATCGAGTCCGCCGGCTCGTGGTCGCCGGACAGCAAACGCCTCGCGTTCATCACGTTCTCGAAAGGAGACAACTTTCTCTCTTTTGTGGACGTCGAGACGCGCCGCGTCGAGCATCGCCAGGTGCCGGGACTGGAAGCCATCAACAACGTGGCCTGGTCACCGGACGGACGCACGATCGCCATCGCCGGACAGACCACCGGCGTCAGTGACCTCTTCCTCTACGACGTGGACTCGCATCAGGTGCGCCGCCTGACCTCCGACAAGTACGCGGACCTGCAGCCGGCGTGGTCGCCCGACGGACGCACGATCGCGTTCGTCACCGACCGCGGTCCGTCGACGGTGCTCGAGCAGCTCCAGTTCAGCGAGATGCGTCTGGCGACGGTCGACGTCGGCTCCAGCCAGGTGAGTCTCGTCGAGGCGTTTCCGAGCGCGCTGCACATCAATCCGCAATTCGCTCCGGATGGAAGGTCGATCTACTTCATCGGCAATCCGGACGGCGTTCCGGACATCTATCGAGTGGGCTTTCCGGATGGCGGTGTAGCCCGCGTGACGCAGGTCGATACCGGCGTCGCCGGCATCACCGACATGTCGCCCGCGCTCACCGTGGCGGCGCGCACCGGCGAGATCGCGTTCTCGCTGTTCGAAGACGACAACTACAACATCTACGCGCTCCCCGCGACCGCGCCGACGACGGCCGTCACGCCGCCGGCGGCACTCGCGGAGAATCAGGCGCCGCGCGCCGCGCTCCTGCCGCCGCTGCGCAGCACGGGCTCGGAGATCACCGGCTACATGATGCGTCCCGAGGAGGGACTCCCTCCGGCTTCGGCGACGTTCGTGGAGCGCCCGTACAGCAACGACCTCCGTCTCGCCTACCTCGGACCTCCCACGCTCGGCGTCGGCGTCAACGAGTTCGGCTACGGCGCGGGCGGCAGCGTCACCGCGTTCTTCTCCGACATCCTCGGCCAGCACAACGTCGGCTTCACCTTCCAGGGCGGCGGCGGCAGCGCGACGTCGAGCCTCACCGAGCAGCTCGGCGGCCAGCTCTTCTACCTCAACCAGAAGCACCGCCTGAACTGGGGCGCGGAGCTCGTGCACGTGCCGCAGATCTACGGCAGCGTTGCGTACGGCCGCGATGAGGTGACGGTCGACGGGAACACGTTCGTCGCCGACGTCTACGATCAGTACCGCGAGATCCAGGTCATCAGCGACGTCAGCGGCCTCGCGCAGTTTCCGTTCAGCGCCACGCGCCGCATCGAAGGCGCGATCGGCTACCAGCGCTACAACTACCGCCGCGAAGTCGAGCGCTTCATCGTCGTCGGCAACCAGATCATCGACCGCCAGTCGGCCGACCTGCCGGGCGGTTTCACGCTCAACTTCAGCAAGGCCTCGACGGCGTTCGTCGGCGACAGCTCGACGTTCGGCTTCATCTCGCCGATCGCGGGCACGCGCTACCGGTACGAGATCGAGGCGCTGCGGGGCGATCTCAATTTCCAGACCGCGCTGGCCGACTGGCGCAAGTACTACTTCAATCGCCCCGTGACGGTGGCCGTGCGAGGCCTGCATTACGGCCGCTACGGAAACGGTGCCGAGGATCCGCGCCTCACGCCGCTGTACCTCGGACAGGGCTCGATCATGCGCGGCTATGACCCGTACTCGATCGATCCGGTGGAGTGCGGCACCGTCATCGGCATCGGCTGCCCCGTGTTCGATCGCCTCCTCGGCAGCCGCATCGCCGCGGCCAGCATCGAGGTGCGCGCACCGCTTCTCGGCACGCGCGAGTACGGCCTCATCGACGCGCCGTTCCTGCCGACCGAGATCTTCGCGTTCGGCGACGCGGGCGCGGCGTGGTCCGACGATACCGAAGTGGACTGGACGTTCGACACCAAGACCAACGGACGCGTCCCGGTCTTCAGCGTCGGCCTCGGCCTGCGCATTCTCCTCAGCTACATCCCGATCGAGGTCTACGCCGCCAAGCCGTTCCAGCGGCCGGATGAAGAGATCGTGTACGGATTCAATATCATCCCCGGATGGTAAGCACCCGCTGGGCGAGCAGCGCGATCGTCGCGCTGCTCGCCTTCACGCTCTCCGCGCAGACCCTCGAGCGCGAAGTGGCGGTCACCTTCGACGATCTCCCCGGCCCCGCCTCCAGCGCGCATCTCGTGCGCACCATCCGGAAAGAAAAACTCCCGGCGATCGGCTTCGTCAACGAGGGGAAGCTCGACTCGAAGGAGGAGCATCGCTGGCTGGAGCGCTGGCTCGCGGCCGGATTCGATCTCGGCAATCACACATCCGGTCACGTCGACCTGCATCGCGTCGACGTCCAGCAGTTCGAAGAAGACATCGTCCGCGGCGAGAAAGAAACGCGCGCGCTGCTGAGCCGGCGCGGGCGCACGCTGCAGTGGTTCCGCCACCCGTTCCTGCACACCGGACGCACGCTCGAGACGCGCGACCGCGTTCATCGCTTTCTCGCGGATCGCGGCTATCGCGTCGCGCCGGTGACGCTCGACAACGCGGAGTGGATCTTCGCTGCCGCGTACCGCCGCACGAACGACAAAGCCACGCGCCGTCGCATCGGCGTCGAGTACGTCGCGTACATGGACCGCAAGCTCGCGTACTTCGAGCGGCAGTCGATCGCGCTGTTCGGGCGCAACATCCGCCACGTCCTGCTGCTGCACGCGAACGAGCTCAACGCCGACTGGTTCGACGAGCTCGCGCGGTCGATGCGCACGCGCGGCTATCGCTTCATCACGCTCGAGCGTGCGCTCGAGGATCCGGCGTATCGAAGCGACGATACGTTCACGGGACGGGGCGGCATCAGCTGGCTGCATCGCTGGGCCATCACGGCGGGCAGGAAGGGCGAGTTCTTCGCCGGCGAGCCGTCGGCCGCGAAGTGGGTGCTCGACCTCGCGGGAGTGGAGTCGGAGTGAGGATCAGCGGCACGCCGGCGTCCGGCGCCGGACGCTCCGGCGGAGGAATCGCGTAGTGCTCATCCCGCCGCGCGAGTTCGCACGCATCGTCGAGGAGGCTCTCGACTCGCTGCCGCCCCAGTTCGCGGAGCTGCTCGAGAACGTCGCCGTGGTCATCGAGGAAGAGCCGACCGACGAAGACTACGAGATCCTCGAAGATCCCGACGCCGAGCTCCTCGGCATCTATCGCGGCTTCATGCGTACCGAGCGCACGCACGACATGCTCCCCACGCTCCCCGCCCAGGTCGCAATCTTCCGCGGGCCGATCATGCGCATCTCGCGCACGCGCCGCGAAGCGATGCGCGAGATCCGCGACACGGTGATCCACGAGCTCGGACACTACTTCGGCCTGCACGATCACGACATGCCGTATTAACGCGCGCGATTCACGAATCCGTGCGCGTTTCTCCACATTTCCCGATGTTTCGCCTCCGCAAACTTCCTCATGCCCTTCGTTCGGCGTGAGTTACGGGTGCGGGACGCGCGGCAGCAGCAGTGCAGTGGCAATGCGGCGAAAGGAGTCCCCCGGTGATACGGATGTCGCAACGCGCTCTCGCTTTCTTCGCTCTTCTCACCGCCGCCTGCATCCACGCGCAGGCGGCCACCCTCGAAGGCATCGTGATCGACGACAGCGGCTCCCCGTTTCCGGGCGTGACGGTGACACTCACCGGGCCCGCGCAAGTCGCGCGCACGGAAGTCACCGACGCGCACGGACGCTACGTCTTCACACGACTCGCGTACGGCACGTACACGGTTCACGCGGCGCTCGAAGGCGTCAACGTTGCGGTGCAGCAGATCGTACGGGTCGCTCGCGATCGGGTACGCATCCGCACGCTACTGCGGATGGCCGCGGTCCAGGAGTCGATCACCGTCACCGCGGGGGCTCCTTTCCTCCGCCCCATGCAGCGCCAGTCCCGGATCAAAGAGCACGGCTTCGTCGAGACGCGCAAGCAGGCGAAGACGACGTTCGCCATCGACGTCGACCGTGCGTCGTACGCGAGCACTCGCGCGATGCTCCACGACGAGATGCTTCCCGACGAGGAAACGGTGCGCATCGAGGAGATGATCAACTACTTTACTTACTCGTATCCACAACCGGCGGCCGGCGTGCCGTTCTCCGTGACGACGGAAGTCGCCGGCTGCCCGTGGAATCCGAAGCATCGCCTGCTGCGCGTCGGCATCCAGGGGCGGAACGTCGAGCAGTGGCGGATGTCGGCGAACAATCTCGTCTTCCTCATCGACGTTTCGGGATCGATGGAAGGGACGCTGCCGACGCTGCAGGCGGCGTTCAAGGTACTCGTGCGCGAGCTGCGCGCGGAAGATCGCGTCGCCATCGTCGTGTACGCGGGGGAGGCGGGACTCGTGCTGCCGTCGACGTCCGGCGCGGACAAAGCGAAGATCCTGGCCGCGATCGATTCGCTGGAGGCCGGCGGCCCGACCGCGGGCGGCGAAGGGATCGAGCTCGCGTACAAAATCGCGCAGGAGAACTTCCTCGAAGACGGCAACAACCGCGTGATCCTCGCCACGGACGGCGACTTCAACGTCGGCCCCGCGTCGGAGGAGGAGCTGGAGCGGCTCATCGAGAAGAAGCGCAAGTCGGACATCTTCCTGTCGGTCATCGGCGTCGGGTACGACGACGAACGGATGGAGCTCCTCGCCGACAAAGGCAACGGCAATTACGCGCTCATCGATTCGCAGCGCGAAGCGGAGAAAGTGTTCCGCACGGAGCTGACCGGCACGCTCGTCACGATCGCAAAAGACGTGAAGGTGCAGCTCGAGCTCGACCGCTCGCTCGTGCAGTCGTATCGCCAGATCGGCTACGAGAATCGCGCGCTGGAAAACGAGGACTTTGACGACGACGAGAAAGACGCGGGCGAGCTCGGCGCGGGACACTCGGTCACGGCGCTGTTCGAGATCGTCCCCACGTCCGAAGCGCGCGGGCGCATCGGAACGGTGCGTCTGCGCTGGAAGGAACCGCGCGGCTTCCGCAGCAAAGGGGGCCGATCGTCGCGGACATCGTCGACGACGGCAAAGGCGCGTTCGAAGCCTCACCGGACATGCAGTTCGCCGCCGCCGTGACGGAGCTCGGCATGCTCCTTCGCGACTCCCCTTACAAAGGCACCGCGACCTGGGACGACGTCTTCACCCTCGCCCGCCTCGCGCAGGATGCGGATCTGGATGGGACACGGAAGGAGTTCGTGGAACTGGTCGCGAAGGCGAAGGCGCTGCAGTAGATGTTGTCGGTTGTCCGTTGGTCGTTGTCCGTGATGGGCCGGCGAGGCTCACAGAGAATGAGAACGGACCACCGGCAACGCGTCAGCGCACGTTCATCAACTCCACGTCGAACACCAGCATCCCCTGCGGCTTCCCCTTCTCATTGCCGTACGCGAGGTGGGCGGGGATCCAGAAGCGGGTGCGCTCGCCTTCGACCATGAGCTGGAGGCCTTCGGTCCACCCCTTGATCACGCCGTCGAGCGAGAAGTCGATGCTCTGGCCGCGGAGGATGGAGCTGTCGAACATTTTGCCGTCCGTCGTCCAGCCGCTGTAGTGGACGACGACGGTGCTGCTGCGCTTCGGGTGCACGGTGCCGGTACCGGGACGGAGGACTTTGTACGCGAGTCCCGATTCGGTTTTGATCGCGTCGGCCGGCGGCGCCGCCACGTCTTCGGGCGTCTTCGGATACGGGATGATGTCGAGCAGCTCGGTGTCGATGACCAGCATCTCCCCTTCCTTGATCTTGCCGGCGCCGAGGGAGGCGGGGATCCATACGCGGCGCGCTTCGCCGGGGACCATTTCCTTCACCGCCATCGCCCAGCCGGGGAGCATCTTGTTCTGCGCGATGAGGAGCGACGAGCCGTTGGGCACGTGCTGCACGAGCGTGCCGTCCGCTTTCCAGACCGTGTAGCGCAGGCGCGCGAAATCGTCGCCCTGCAGCTTCCCCGTGCCTTTGCCGTCGGCGAGCTTCTTCATCACGAGACCGTTCTCGAGACGCTGCGCGTCGGCGGGAGGTTTGGCGAGATCGGCCGGCGGCGCCGGCTTCTCGATCGCGGCGAAGAGCGGCAGAGCGAGAGCGAGGACGACGAGCAGTTTGCGCATGCGCCGAACGGAACGGTTCACGCGCGGAGCGGATTCCTGACGCGGAGCGCCGGCGTCCTCACCGGCGCTCCTGATGCGCTCAGTCGCGGGGGATGTGGTACGGCGGCTCGTCGTCCGACGCCGCGCTCCACTCGATGCGCTCATCGTCCGGGATGAGCCACTTTTCGTCTTCTTCTCTGCCGTACGTGCGAATGTCTTCCATGCTGTCTCTCCTGCTCAAAACTGAGCGGCCTCCGTCGATCCTTCGAGTGCCGTGGTGGACGACTCGCCCGCGCTGACGACCTTGGCCACTTCGTCGAAGTAGCCGGTGCCGACTTCGCGCTGGTGGCGCGTCGCGGTGTAGCCGTTCGCTTCCGCGGCAAACTCCGCCTGCTGCAGGCGCGAGTACGCGGCCATCCCTTCGTCCTTGTACTCACGCGCGAGCTCGAACATCGCGAAGTTGAGCGCGTGGAAACCAGCCAGCGTGACGAACTGGAACTTGTAGCCCATCGCGCCGAGCTCGCGCTGGAAGCTCGCGATCTGCTGCGCGTCGAGCTTCTTCGCCCAGTTGAACGACGGCGAGCAGTTGTACGCGAGCAGCTTGCCCGGGTACTTCGCGTGCACGCCTTCCGCGAACTCGCGCGCTTCGTCGATGTCGGGCGTCGAGGTCTCGCACCACAGCACGTCCGCGTACGGCGCATACGCCACCGCGCGCGCGATCGCCATCTCCAGGCCGTTGCGGATGCGGTAGAAGCCTTCCGCCGTGCGCTCGCCGGTGATGAACTCGTGATCGCGCTCGTCGATGTCGCTCGTGAGGAGCGACGCCGAGTGAGCGTCGGTGCGGGCGATGACGAGCGTACCGACGCCCATCACGTCCGCCGCGAGACGCGCCGCGTTCAGCGTGCGGATGAACTGCGAGGTCGGAACGAGCACCTTGCCGCCGAGGTGTCCGCACTTTTTCTCCGACGCGAGCTGGTCCTCGAAGTGGACCGCGGCCGCACCGGCCTCGATCATCATCTTCATCAGCTCGAACGCGTTCAGCGGTCCGCCGAAGCCGGCTTCCGCGTCGGCGATGATCGGCGCGAACCAGTGCGTTCCGCTGCGGCCTTCCATGTGGTCGATCTGATCCGCGCGCTGCAACGCCTGGTTGATGCGCTTCACGACGTGCGGGACCGAGTTCGAGGGATAGAGGCTCTGGTCGGGGTACATGTGACCGCTGAGATTTGCGTCGGCCGCAACCTGCCAGCCGGAGAGGTAAATCGCCTTGAGCCCCGCGCGCACCTGCTGGACGGCCTGATTGCCGGTGAGGGCGCCGAGGGCGTTCACGAACGGCTCGGTGTTGAGGAGCTGCCAGAGGCGCTCCGAGCCCATCTCCGCGAGCGAGTAGCAGATGTCGACCGAACCGCGGAGGCGCAGGACGTCAGCCGCGCCCCATTCGCGCGTGACGCCGTTCCAGCGTGGATTCGATTCCCAGTCGCGCTCGATCGCGCGGGGGTCGCGTGCTTCTTTCAACTTCGCCATTCGTCATGACTCCTGTGTCAATAGTTCTTCATAAGCCGGCAGCGTGAGGAAGTCGGCCAGTTCGTCCGCGAGAATCAATTGGTCGAAGATGCGGGCGGCACGCGCGGCGTGCTCGCTCTGCATCGAGGCGAGCTCCTCGTCCCGGATGCGCGCGTAGAGCTCCGCGTCGACCGTGCGGCCGTCGTCGAGCTTCGCGCCGTGGTGGATCCATTGCCAGATCTGCGTGCGCGAGATTTCCGCGGTCGCAGCGTCTTCCATGAGGTTGTAGAGAGGCACCGCGCCGCTGCCGCCGAGCCACGCCGCGAGGTACTGGATGCCGACGCTGATGTTCTGCCGCAGTCCTTTCTCGCTGATCGCACCCTCGGGGAGGCGCAGCAGGTCGTCGCGCGTGATGCGCACGTCCTCCCGTTTTTGGTCGATCTGATTCGCGTTCGGCATGTGCGCGTCGAACACGTTCTTCGCGACGGCCACGAGGCCCGGATGCGCGACCCACGTCCCGTCGTGTCCCGCACGCACTTCGCGCAGCTTGTCCGCTTCGACTTTTTTCGTCGCCGCGTCGTTCGCCTCGGCGTCGTCTTTGATCGGGATCTGCGCGGCCATGCCGCCCATCGCGTGAATGCCGCGGCGATGGCAGGTCTGGATGAGCAGGTCGACGTACGCGGCGAGGAACGCCTTGTCCATCGTGATCTGCCCGCGGTCCGGCGTGATGAAGTCGTGCCGGGCTCTGAATTTCTTGATGAACGAGAAGATGTAGTCCCAGCGCCCGCAGTTGAGACCCGCGCTGTGATCGCGCAGCTCCCAGAGGATCTCGTGCATTTCGAACGAGGCCAGGATCGTCTCGATCAGCACCGTCGCGCGAATCGTCCCGTTCGGAATGCCGAGGTACTCCTGGGCGCGGACGAAGACGTCGTTCCAGAGGCGCGCCTCGAGGTGCGACTCCATCTTCGGCAGATAAAAGTACGGACCGGTGCCGCGTGCGACGAGCTCGTCCGCGTTGTGAAAAAAGTAGAGCGCGAAGTCGAAGATGCTCGCGCTCACCGGCTCACCGTCGATGGCCACGTGCTCTTCGACGAGATGCCAGCCGCGCGGACGCACGAGCAGCGTCGCGATCGTTTCGTTGAGCTGATACTGCTTCTTCCCGCTGTCGAAGGTGATGGTGCGGCGGACGGCGTCGCGCAGGTTGAGCTGGCCTTCGATGCAGTTGCGCCACGTCGGCGCGTTCGCGTCTTCGAAATCGGCCATGAAGACGTTCGCTCCGGAGTTGAGCGCGTTGATGATCATCTTCCGGTCGACAGGGCCGGTGATCTCGACGCGGCGATCGCGGAGGTCGTGCGGGATCGGCGCGACCGTCCAGTCGCTCTCGCGGATCTCTTTCGTCTCCGGGAGGAAATCGGGGAGCTCGCCCGCGTCGAGCCGCTTCTTGCGCGCCTCACGTGCCGCGAGAAGCTCGAGGCGGCGCGGGTTGAACTCCTTGTGCAACGCGGCGACGAAGCCGAGCGCCTCATCACTGAGGACGGCGTCCCACTCGGGCAGCACCTCGGCACGCACGTCGATGTCGGTCGTGATTACTACATCAGTCATCGTGTAAAGTACTGAGCACGCTGCCTGCCAGAGTCAACAAAGAACGGACACGACAGCAGTTAGGCTGTCAACGTCTGTAAAAGTGAATCAGTAAAGCTGTCAAAGGCTGTAAACGCGCAGGACGCACGACAGCGGTACGCGGAGGGTACGCATGGCTCCTCAACTCAAGCTCGGTGCCAAGGTCCGCGCTTTCCGTCGCAAGGAGCAGCTCACGCAGATGCAGCTCGCGGAGAAGCTGGACATCTCGCCGAGCTACCTCAACCTCATCGAGCACAACCAGCGGCCGCTGCCGGCGCATCTGCTCGTCAAGCTCGCACAGATCCTCCACGTCGACCTCGCGGCGTTCGCGGACGACTCGCAGGCGCGGCTCGCGGACTCGATGCAGGAGGTCTTCGCCGATCCGCTGCTCGAGGAGTACGCGGTCACGACGGCGGACCTGCGCGACATCGCCGAGAACCCCGCCGCGGCGCGCGCGATCATCGCGTTGTTCCACGCGTACAAGTCGAGCGTGTCGTCGATGCGCGATCTCGCGTCGCAGCTTTACGACGGACGCGCGTTCCACGGCATCGATCCCGCGCACCTGCCGAGCGAGGAAGCGTCCGACGTCATCCAGGAGAACCTCAATTACTTTCCGGAGCTCGAGGCAGCCGCGGAGGAAGTGACGCGTGCGGCCTCGCTCGATCGCACGGATCTCTATCGCTCCCTCCTCGCCCATCTCCACGTCCGGCACGGCGTCGAGGTGAAGCTGACCGCGGTGAGCCGCGACCGCGGTCTGCTGCGCCGCTTCGATCCGGCGACGAAGACGCTGCATCTCTCCGAGGTGCTGCCGCCGTGGTCGCGACAGTTCCAGGTGGCGCATCAGCTCGGCCTGCTCGAAGCGGCGCCGGTGATCGACCGCATCCTCGAACGATCGGCGAAGAACCTGAACACGCCGGAGTCGGTGAAGCTGTGCCGCGTGGCGCTGGCGAATTACTTCGCGGGCGCGCTGCTGATGCCGTACGACGATTTTCATCGGATCGCCGAGGACGTGCGGTACGACATCGAGCTGCTGCAGCATCACTACACGGCCTCGTGGGAGCAGGTCTGCCATCGGCTGACCACGCTGCGCAAACCGGGCGCGGCGGGCGTGCCGTTTCACTTCGTGCGCGTCGACATCGCCGGCAACATCTCCAAGCGCTTCAGCGGGACGGGGATTCGCTTCGCGCGCTTCTCCGGCTCGTGCCCGCGCTGGGACGTGCACGCGGCGTTTCTCACGCCGGGGCGCATCCGTACGCAGTTCTCGCAGATGCCCGACGGCACCGCGTACTTTTGCGTCGCGCGCACGATCCGCAAGTCTTACGGCTACTCCTCCGGCGATGCGCTCATGGCCGTGGGGATCGGCTGCCCGGTGAAGGACGCGCGCAAACTCGTCTATGCCGACGGCTATGACCTCGCCAACATGGAAGCGGCCGTCCCCATCGGCACGACCTGCCGCCTGTGCGAGCGCGTGAACTGCGAACAACGCGCGTTCCCGCCGCTCCAGCACGGGCTGAAGGTGGACGAGAACGTGAGAGGAAGGTCGTTCTACGCGCCGATGGGCGCAGATGCGGATGGCGGCGGACTTCAGGCGTCCGGGAGTGGTCGCACGAAGCGGAAAGCTCCGTCGCCCTGAGTCGCGCAGACGGCGACGGGTCCCGGAATGGCACAGGCCGCGCGTTCGTCGTGGTTCGCGATCCTTCCCGCGCTCAGGATCGCGCGTGGCGCGTCACGTCCCGAACCGGTACTGCAGCGCCCTCCGGATCTCGTCCAGTTCCTGAGAATCGCCGGCGCCGAGGGGCTTCGGGATCTCGATCGGTTTGATGTCGGGGTTCGTGAAAGCGATCACGCAATAGTCTGCGCCGGGCGGCTCGATGACGTCAGCGATCTCGCTGCCGTCGCGCCCGAGCTCCCCCATGGCCTCCCGGGCCATGCGGCGAATGCGGTCCTCGAATGCGGTCATGCGAGACCGCACAAACAAGATTCCGGCCAACGCGGGTTCACATCACGTAAAGCACGACCATTCCGATCCCGATCAGCACCGCTCCCGCGATGGCGAGCGTGAGCGCGTGGGTCCGCCGCAGCGAAGCGAGAAACGGCGCGAAGAGCTTCTGCATCTGCGGCAGCATCGCCGCGAAAATCGCCGACAGCACGAGCCAGCCGATCCCCGTGCCCGTGGCCGCGAAACCGGCATGCAGGCGCAGGCGATCGTAGCGGTCCTGCGGATCGAAGCCGAAGAATGCGAGCGTATCGCGCTCGCCGCCGAGGACGAGAGAGAGCGCGATCGGGGTCACGAGCGCACTCGCCGTGACGAGCACCATCACGGAAGCAATCGGCGGCAGCACGAGCCAGCGTCGCGGCCCGAGCTCCTCGCCGCGCGCTTTCAGCAGCTCGACGTGTGCACGCGCCAGCAGGAACGCCGGGATCAGCAGCAGCACGCCACCGACCGGGAAGAACACGATCGTCAGCGAGAAAACCGCGAACGTCAGGTACGCGAGCCGCCAATCCTCGGGGCCATGCAGGATGCGATCGCCGACGCGGCGCCAGAGCGGACGCTCTTCTTCCGGCAGCCACCGCTCGGGCGGACCGAGCTGCTCGAGCACCGCGCCGAGGTGTTCCGCGCCGACCGGCGCCGGCGCGCCCGCCAGCGCGAACTCCACGTGCTCGCGCACGTTCTGCTCCACCTCGCCCGACTCGATCGCGCGCGTGCCGCGCAGCGCCGTGTGCACGCGCTGGAGGTATTCGTCGAACCGCCGCTTCGCATCCGGTGTGAGGTCCATCATCGTCCCCGCTCCTTTCGCAACTGGCCGATGCCTTCGTGGAGGCGCTCCCAGTGCTCGTTCATCTTTCGCAATTCGCTGCGGCCGCGCGCGGTGAGGCGGTAGTACTTGCGCGGCGGCCCCGACGTCGATTCTTCGATGTAGCTCTCGACGTACTGTTCGTTCCGCAGGCGGCTCAGGATCGGATACACCGTCCCCTCGGTGATGACGAGGCTGTCCGCGTCGCCGAGGCGGCGGACGATCTCGTAGCCGTAGAGCGGCCCGGCGCCGAGGACGTTGAGGATCGCGAGCTCGAGCAGCCCTTTGCGCAACTGCGTCGTCCAGTTTTCGTAGAACAGCTCAGGCATCGCAAAGCAATGTAGTGTCATGGCAGGTACCTGTCAATACGACATAGCTCAAAATTCACCGCCATGCGCCTGCACATCGGCTCCGGCCCGATCCGCATCGACGGCTGGACCAACGTCGACGTCACCGCCTACGAGGGAGTCGACGTCGTGCTCGACGTACGCGAGCCGTGGCCGTTCGAACACGTCGAGCTGATCTTCGCCGAGCACTTTCTCGAGCACCTCACGCTGGTCGAAGGATTGCGCTTCCTGCGCGAATGCCGCCGCGTGCTGCGCGAGGACGGGGTGCTGCGTCTGTCGACGCCGAATCTCGACTGGGTCTGGCTCACGCACTACAAGCCGCCGGCGGAGTTGTCGGTCGAGGAGCAGCTCGCGGGGTGTCTGGAGATCAACCGCGCCTTCCATGGCTGGGGGCACGAGTTCCTCTACAACTTCCGCACGCTGCAGCTCGCGCTCGAAGCGTCAGGATTCGCGGAAGTGATCCAGCGGGAGTACGGGGAGAGCGAGGTCGAAGCGCTGCGCAATCTCGAACGGCACGAGCGCCATCGCGATCTGCCGGGCGCGCCCTCGGTGGTCGTCGTGGAAGCGCGGGGAAAGAAAAAAGGCGCGACCCGCTTCGAAGAGCAGATCGCGCCGTACGTTCGCGATTTCGACGCGCGGTGATTACGACACGGCAACGGGCTTGCGGCAGTGCTCGTTGAACGCGGCCGTGAGCTCGGCGGCGACGTCGTGGGCGTGACGCCCTTCGATCTGCCAGCGCTCGAGCATCTTCACGACCTGACCGTCCTTGATGAGGGCGATCGACGGCGACGACGGGCGGTAGCCGACAAAGTACTCGCGGGCGCGCTGCGTGGCCTCGCGGTCGTTGCCCGCGAACACGGTGATCATTTTGTCAGGCAGCGCCTCGTTTTCGAGCGCCATCGCCACGGCGGGGCGGGCCATGCCGGCCGCGCAGCCACACACCGAGTTGACGACGACGAGCACGGTGCCCTTCTTCTCGCCCAGCACCGCATCCACTTCCGCGGCCGTCCTCGTTTCCTGGACGCCGAGCCGCGTCAGCTCCTGACGCATCGGCCCGACAATCATTTCATCGTACATCTCAGAGTCCTCCCGAACCGATCATAACGCAGCGTTTTCGCGCCCTACTCCCTCTCCCCGCAACGCGGGGAGAGGGCGGGGCGGAGCTGGGTCCTCAGTGCGCGTTCGTATCGTTGACGTTCATCGAGTTCACGATCTGCGTCAGGACGTTGTTGTAACGCGCGGCGTCCTGCTCCGGCGTCACGAACACGGTATAGATGAGGTGGCCGTCCGGCAGCGCGCGCGTCACCACCGTCACACGCTCGTTGACGCGCGTGTTCGGGTTCGTGCCGCGCAGCGAGGCGGACATGGCCGTCTTGCCGTCGAGGCGGAACTGCTGACCCGACCCGTTGATCACGCGCAGATGCGGACTGCTCTGGCGGATCTGGGCGAGGAGGTCGTTCGTCGCGTCCTGCAGCGTGACCTGCGTGCGCTGCGTTCCCTGCGTGCCCTGCAGGTACGAGCGCGGCGTGTTGCCGAACGGATCGTAGTGATTGACCATCACGCCGTAGACGATCTCGGTCTTGTTGCCGACGTTGCCGACGCCCCCCTCGGGCGCGATCGTCACGCCGAAGCCGCCGCTGTCATAGACGCGCCAGTTCGACGGATAGGCGAGCTCGTACGCCCCGCTGCGGCTGCGGAACGTCCGCCACGTGCTCGACGGTGCGGGAACGTTGCCGACCGAGCTCGTGCTGCTCGTCATCGGAGGATTGCCGGCGCTGCTGCTGTTGTTGGCTGAGCTCTGGGCGATCTCACCGAGCGAGCGCGCCGTGCCGTAGCCGCGCAGCTCCTGCTTGATCTGGGCGAGCTGCTGTGTGTTGGTCGTCGGATTCGGGGCGACGCGGAGGAGCTGGCGTTCCTTCTCGATGCGCGCCTGGCGATCCGGCGGGGCGGGGTGATGCGAGAGCCACGTGGTCTTCTTCGACGTGTCGACCTTGGCGAGCTGATCGAAGAAGCTGATCATGTCCTGCGGCGAGTAGCCGCTGGCGGCGAGGATCTGCGCGCCGCGGACGTCCGCCTGCGTTTCGAGCTCGCGCGAGAATTTCAGGAAGAGCGCGTTGAGTCCGAGACCGCCGACGGTGTTCAGGATCTGCGCGGTGTTGTTGCCGACTTTGCCGCCGAGGAGGCCGCCGAGGATCTGCAGACCGGCCTGTGCGGCGTAGGCCTTCGAAGCCTGATGCGTGCCGTGACGCAGCGCGGAGTGCGCGATCTCGTGCGCGAGCACGCCCGCGATCTCCCCTTCGTTGCGTGCGTTTTCGATGATGCCTCTGTTGAGGTAGATGTAGCCGCCCGGCAGTGCGAAGGCGTTGATGTCGGATGCGTTCACGACGCGGAAGCGGTACTGGAAGTTCGGGCCGCCCGCGTTCACCGCGAGCTTCTGGCCGATGCGATTGACGTAGGCGTCGATTTCACGGTCGTTGAGGATCGGGAGCTGGCTCTCGGCCTGGGCGGCCGACTGCTGTCCGATCTCGACGTCCTGCTGCGCGCTGAACATGTTCCAGCCGGCGTTGATCTTCGTCTGGGCTTCGGCCACGCCCGCCGTGAGGGCGAGAGCGACCAGAAGAGCGATGCCCGGGCGCGCGTAATGCGCTGATCGTTTCATGTTTGTCCTCCAAATAACTGACACGGAAGAGTGCACGCGCGGTGCCTGTTCTGTGGTTTCGTAAGCCGCTCACACTACGGCATTTATCACGCCGCGAGACGGCGCCGCACGGCCCGGATGTCCTCCTTCGGCGGCGGCGGGTCCCACAGCGGGAGCAGGCGGAGGAGCCAGTGCCCGCTCACGCTCTCCCGGAAGAATTTTTCATGCTCCCACTCGACCTCGGCCATGGTCAGCAGGCAGTCGATGAGGTCGGCGCGGCCGCATTCTTCGGCGTAGCGCGCGGCGTCTTCGTACTCGACGATGTTCGAGCGCTCGAGCTTCCCCGCGCCGTACATGGGGATGAACCAGCCGCCGACGCGGCACAGCATTGAGATCGAGCGGCCGATGCACCAGAACACGAGCTCGCGCTTCGCGCTCGGCTTCGCACCGAAGTCTTCGAGGAGCTGCAGGACGAGCCTGCGGTGATGGCGCTCTTCGTCCTGAATGGCTTTCACGCGCTCGCGCTCCTCACCCGGTTTCAGGCTGCGCCAGTGCCCGTCGTACGCGTGAATCGCCGCGAGCTCGCCGGATGCCGCGGCGCGGAGAACGCGGATGAGCTTCGCGCGTGGGTCCGTCATGGGGACAGTGTAATGGTGACGGGGAGGGAGGGGGAGGAGGGCGAGGGATGAGGGATGAGGGATGAGGGGTCCGAGAGATGAGAGATGACGGATGAGAGATGAGAGATGAGAGATGAGCCTCTGCAACGCTACAGGTGGGTAATTGCGAGATCGAGCTTACCTGCGATGAGATAGATGATGTTGGCCAGGTTGCGGGTAGTTCGGAAGCCCCGTGCGCGGGCCTTGGCTGATTGAATGAGGCTGTTGAGTCCTTCCAG
>DASPHZ010000001.1:0-23016 GCA_035629395.1 Thermoanaerobaculia bacterium | reverse complement strand
TGCGCTTCAGCAGATTCCTTTCGACCTAGGATGCTTCTCTTGGCATCTTGCGATGCCGTCACGACCTCGTTTTGATCCGAGGCGGAGATGCTCCTTAGAAAGGAGGTGATCCAGCCGCAGGTTCTCCTACAGCTACCTTGTTACGACTTCACCCCAATTACCGATCACACTTTAGGCGGCTGCCTCCCTTGCGGGTTAGCCCACCGACTTCTAGTGCAACCGACTTTCGTGATGTGACGGGCGGTGTGTACAAGGCCCGGGAACGTATTCACCGCGGCGTGCTGATCCGCGATTACTAGCGATTCCAACTTCATGCACTCGAGTTGCAGAGTGCAATCCGAACTGAGAACGGCTTTTTGAGATTAGCTCCACCTCGCGGTCTTGCAGCTCTCTGTACCGTCCATTGTAGCACGTGTGTAGCCCTGGACATAAAGGCCATGAGGACTTGACGTCATCCCCACCTTCCTCCGGTTTATCACCGGCAGTCTCCACAGAGTCCTCGGCTTGACCCGTTAGTAACTGTGAACAAGGGTTGCGCTCGTTGCGGGACTTAACCCAACATCTCACGACACGAGCTGACGACAGCCATGCAGCACCTCTACACAGACCTCCGAAGAGGGGGACTCATCTCTGAGCCTTTCCTGTGCAGTTCAAACCCAGGTAAGGTTCTGCGCGTTGCTTCGAATTAAACCACATGCTCCACCGCTTGTGCGGGCCCCCGTCAATTCCTTTGAGTTTCAGTCTTGCGACCGTACTCCCCAGGCGGAGTGCTTAATGTGTTGACTTCGGCACAGCAGGGGTCGATACCCGCTACACCAAGCACTCATCGTTTACGGCGTGGACTACCAGGGTATCTAATCCTGTTTGCTCCCCACGCTTTCGCGCCTCAGCGTCAGTTCCGGTCCAGTGAGCCGCCTTCGCCACTGGTGTTCCTCCCAATATCTACGCATTTCACCGCTACACTGGGAATTCCACTCACCTCTCCCGGTCTCAAGCCATGCAGTCTGGCAGGCAGTTCCTCGGTTAAGCCGAGGGATTTCACCCGCCACTTGCACGGCCGCCTACGCGCCCTTTACGCCCAATAATTCCGAATAACGCTTGCCCCCTCTGTATTACCGCGGCTGCTGGCACAGAGTTAGCCGGGGCTTCCTCTGCAGGTACAATCAATCACCTGGTGTGGCCAGGTGCCTTTTTCCCTGCTGACAGGAGTTTACAATCCAAAGACCTTCATCCTCCACGCGGCGTTGCTGCGTCAGGCTTTCGCCCATTGCGCAAAATTCCCCACTGCTGCCTCCCGTAGGAGTCTGGACCGTGTCTCAGTTCCAGTGTGGCCGATCACCCTCTCAGGCCGGCTACCGATCGTCGCCTTGGTAGGCCATTACCCTACCAACTAGCTAATCGGACGCGGACCCCTCTTGTGGCGGGACTTGCGCCCCTTTGATCTCTCGATCGTATGCGGTATTAGCTCGAGTTTCCCCGAGTTATCCCCCACCTCAAGGCAGGTCATCCACGCGTTACTCACCCGTTCGCCGCTCGACTGGGTATTGCTACCCGCCTCGCTCGACTTGCATGTGTAAAGCACGCCGCCAGCGTTCATTCTGAGCCAGGATCAAACTCTCCAGTTTGAACTGTTGAATTTGAAGCTCTGACACCAGACAAACGTCTGATGCTCTTATTCGGATACGACTTGTTTGTTTCTGTTGAGCCCTGCATTCCTGCAGGCGCTCAAAGGAATCACGTTTGCCTTACGTTGCTTTCCTATTCAGTTGTCAAAGAACCGGCCTCGCCGAAAGGGCGGCTAGATTGCCACTCCCCCTCGTCCGTGTCAAGCGGAATGTTTCCATTGCGTTGAGGCCGCAAGAACCCATTCCGGCTGACCCGGACACGTGTACTGCTCGGTGATGCTGGATTGTGAAAAGATCGGACTGCTGATACTTCCGAGTTACTGCAGGGACCGCGGAGTTTAGGTCCCTGTCGCGACTTTGTCAACCGCGTCGCGCCGGGAACGATGATAACTGCTGGAGGGTGCTTCCTATTCCAACCGTTGTCGCCGCCACCGGATCACCGCTGCTGCCGCTGATCCATCTACTGCCCAGCTACGCCTGCAAGTGTTTGCTGGCGTGCGAGTTACCGTTCGTTTTTCAGAGAGCTTTACCGCGTCGGGACCACACACAACGACATAGGGGTAGGTCCTATTCCACGACTTTCGGAAGGTATTCGAGGAGCTTCGTACGGACGAGCTTTCCGAGGGGCGTGCGCGGGATTTCCGGAACGCGGTGGACGGCCCGAGGACGCTCGAACGGATGAACGCGCTCCGCGAAAGCAGCCGCAACCATGTCCCGATCGACCTGAGGGGCCACAGCCAGATGAATCACATGGCCCAGGCGTACGTCCGGGACGACGACAACGGCTGCATGCAGGCCGGCAATCGACGCCAGGATTGCGTCCAGGCGCGCCAGGTCGACCGATTCGCCGCCGATTTTCACAAAATCACCGGCGCGACCCTCTACACGTAGAATCCGGTCTTCGACATGGCCGAGGTCGGCTGTGGCCAACCAGCCGTTGTGCGTTGGGTCGATGAAACCTGTTTCGGTGCCGTAGCCGGTCAAGAGCGAATCCCCTTTGAAGGAGAGACAGCCATTGGCTTCCTGGCGCGCCTCGACATGGTCCAGCAGCACGAGCTCGGGTGAGGCGAGCGTGGCCGTGGCGACTTGCGAACACGTCTCCGTCATCCCGTAGCTCGGCAGGAGCGGCCACCCGAGCTCACGCGCGGCATTGTAGAGATCGGCACTGAGAGCACCGCCGCCCACCACGATGGAGCGCACGGACGGCGGTGATTGCAAGCGCGCGGCGACCAGATCGCTCACCTGTGCCGGCACCAGCGACGACAGCGTCATCTCCGGCATTGCAGCAAATGCATGCGGATCCCACGGCAGGGTGACGACACGTGCGCCGGAGAGAAAGGCACGCGCGTGAATGCCGAGGCCGCCGACGTGAAAGGTGGGGAGCACGCAGCACCAGACATCCTCCGCAGTCGATTGCAGGTGCCGATTGACCGCCGCGGCCGACGCGAGCATGGCCTGCTTCGACAAGGCCGTGAGCTTCAGCGCGCCGGTAGTCCCGGAGGTGGAGAGCCAGAGATGTCCGCGCAGGTCCGTGACGAAGGACTGCAGACGCATACGCTCCGCCTCCGGCATGCGCGGATTGAGGAGCACGTGCGACTCATCGCTCAGCCAATCGATGTCCACGGTAATCGCTCCAGGAGATCGTCGAAGCCGAGGCCGGTGCCACCCGGCGGCAGGAGGCGCGCGCCTGCGCTGCGTACGCGCTCGAAAAAGGCGTCGGGCTCGTACAGGACATGGGTGAAGAGACCACAGCGGGGATTCACGTCGTGCGTCGCTGCAGTGTAAGCCGCACAGTACTGCCCCACGGGATGATCCATGTATGAGGTCACCACCACGTCCTTGTGGCGCGGCCATTCCGTTTGAATGGCCGGCTTGTGTACGAGGACGTCCGCTTCGCCTTCGAAGCGATCGAGGGCGAGCCGCACGCGTTTGCGCAATTCGGCCCAGACCGCCGGATCGTACGGACAAGGGTCTTCCACGAAATCGACATTGGCCGGCAATTCGAGGCGCAGAAACTCGTCCGGGGTGAGCGTACCGTTGAAATCGATACGCACACGTACGTGCTCCGGCACCGGCTGCAATCCTTTGATCTTGACGGTGTCGAAACCGGAGGGCGGATCATTGCCGGGCCAGTGACTCTCCGGGATCGTCAGGCCGTCGAACAAGGAGACACCGCGCGCACGAGCATCCGCGTCGAGCGCGGCGAAGCGCAGCGAAACGCGCGTCTGTGCGGTGAGCGCGCCACGAGCAAGCAAAGCGAGCTGCGTATCGAGAGGGAGATCGCCGAGCTCCGGCCACGGATGCAGGTCGGCGAATCCGCCGTCCACCCGCAGCAACGCTCCTTCCCGCGCTCCCTCACGCGCCACTCCGCTCAGCCGCCGGCGCGGCACGAGCGTATAGCGATGCATCCATATGCGCATCTCAGAACAGTGACCCGCCGACGAACAGAAAGCCGAATAGCCACTGTAGCGCTCCGGCCATCGCCAGCGCGCCATTGAGCGCCGCGCCGCGACTCCGGTGCGCGCGCACGATCACCAGGAGCGCCAGCGGCAGCGCCAGCAGGACGACGAGAAATCCCCACTGATCGCGCACCCACGCGATCGCCGTCACTGCCAGGAATGGCGCGAGAGCAAAGAAAACGATCTCCGTCCGCGCAAAGCGTTCCCCGAATCGCACCACCAGCGTCCGCTTGTTGCTGCGCCGGTCATTGTCGACATCGCGCAGATTATTGATGACGATCAGGACCGTGGCCAAAGAGCCCGCGGCGAATCCCGCCAGCAGGGCGGACTGCGTCAGTTGCAGCGAGTGCGCATAGAACGTCCCGCCGACGGCCACGAAGCCGAAAAAGATCAGCACGAAGATTTCGCCCAGACCTTTATAGGCAAGTGGAAACGGACCGCCCGTGTACGCGTACGCGGCGAGAATCGAGAACAAACCGATGACGAGCATCGGCCATCCACCGCGATACAGCAGCGGAATCCCGAATGCCGCGGCGCCGATCAGGCAAATCCATGCCGCGGTCATGACCTTCTCCGCCGCGATCAGTCCCGCTTGCGTCACGCGCACGGGACCGAGACGCTCCGCTGTATCCGCGCCTTTTTTGAAATCGATGGCGTCATTGATGAGATTCGTGGCGATCTGAATCAGCAACGCGCCGCACAATGCGCAGACGAACACCCACCACGACACCGCCGTCGGCTCGTCCGCGGCCAGTGCCGAGCCCATGAGCACCGGCACCACCGCCGCGGACAGTGTCTTCGGGCGCGCTGCGAGGAGCCAATTGCTCACGGGAATCTCTTGAATTTCTTGAAGTCCGGCTTGCGCTTCTCGACGAAGGCGTCGCGGCCCTCCTGCGCCTCCTCGGAGAGGTAATAGAGGAGCGTCGCACTGCCGCCGAAATCGAGCAGGCCCATCTGGCCGTCACAATCGGCGTTCATAGCAGCCTTGAGGAAACGCAGCGCCATTGGCGACAGCGCCAGCATTTCCCGGCACCATTGCAGCGTCTCCTCTTCCAGCCGCTCCAACGGGACGACCGTATTGACGAGTCCCATCTGCAAGGCCTGCTGCGCGTCGTACTGACGGCACAGGAACCAGATCTCGCGCGCCTTCTTCTGTCCGATGATGCGCGACAGGTACGACGAGCCGAGTCCCGCGTCGAACGAGCCCACGCGCGGTCCCGTCTGTCCGAAGCGCGCGTTCTCCGCGGCAATCGTCAGGTCGCAGACGACGTGCAGCACGTGCCCGCCGCCGATCGCATAGCCCGCCACCATCGCCACGACCGGCTTCGGCATGCTGCGGATCTGTTTCTGGACGTCGAGGATGTTGAGGCGCGGGATCTTCTCTTTCGGGTCGACATACCCGCCCTTGCCTCGCACCTTTTGATCGCCGCCCGCGCAGAACGCGTCGGGGCCCTCGCCGGTCAGGATGATGACGCCGATCTCGCCGTCATCGCGGGCCATGTCGAACGCCTGTTTCAGCTCGCCCACGGTTTTCGGCCGGAAGGAGTTCCGCACCTCGGGTCTGTTGATCGTGATCTTCGCGATCCCATCCTCGGTGCGCTCGTACTTGATGTCTTCGAAGTCGTGCAGCTTCGTCCACGTCTCTGCCATAGGCGGCGCACGTTATTGCAATTCGAGGAAACGGCGCAATCGGTCGATGAACGCCAGCGGCTGCTCCCACGGGACGCGATGGCCGGCATCCGGGCAGACCCACAGCTCCGCGTGCGGGAGGCGCGCGACGGCGCGATGCGCGATCTCGACGTATTTCGCGTCGCGCTCGCCGGCGATCCAGAGCAGCGGCGTCTCGATGGATTCGAGGCGTGGCGGCGGGAGGACGGCCGGCGAGTACTCGCGCAACTGGCGCGCGAGCTCGGAACGGGAGTAGTCCTCTTCGCGGCGGTCGAGGACGTGGCCGCCGAAGACGGGCTGGGCGTTCCAGTCGCGCATGAGCGCCGGCCAGTCGTCCGATTCGAAGCGGCGCGCCCATTCTTCGTCACGTTGAACGCGGGCGGGATCAGGGGAGTTGAGCCCGGCGGAAATGATGACGGCTTTGGAGAAGCGTTGCGATTCGAGAAGTTGCAGCGCGAGACGTCCGCCCATCGAGTAGCCGAGGAGGATTTGCCCCTCACCCTGCACCACTCCCCGCGGGTGCGGCGCGAGGGGACTGGTCGGCCAGGGCAGAAAGTCCCAGTCGGACTGCAACCCGAGAAAGCCGGGCAGTGTGCGGATCAGGACCACAGCTCGTCGTACCTCGCCCACACGCGTTTCGACGCATCGGCGTCGGGTCGCAGTTCCGTCACCTCGATGTCCCACATCTTCGCCCACTCTTCGAAGTGCACGTCATGCGCGTTCTCGATGATGCGCTCCCGCATCGCGGGATCGAGCACGCGCAGCGAAGCGACGCGCGAGAAGATGCGGCCGCCGCCGTTGTTCATCACCACGATGCGGAAGCGGCGATGGCCGAGCTGCGGCACGATCCATGGCGCGTTGAGGTCGTAGATCGTGGTGAGGTCGCCGAGGAGGCAGATGTTGTCGCGATTCGGGTCGCACCAGCCGAAGAAAGTGGAGAGCTGGCCGTCGATGCCGTTCGCGCCGCGGTTCGCTTCGTATTCGAACGCGCGCTCGCGCGAAGCGGCGAGATCCCATTCGCGGATCGGCAGGCTGTTGCCGAGGTAGACGCGGGAGTGGGCGGGGATTTCGCGCGAGAGCGCGCGAATGAGCGCGAGCTCGGATTGCGGCTCGTCGTCGAGGACCGCGGCGAAGCGTTGCGCGTACTGTTTGTCGAGCTCGAAGAAGGAATCGTCGCGCGTGCCGTGCAGGTCAGGGAGTGATTCGATGGGATGCAGCTCGCCGCGAGTGAGGCCGGTGAAGGGGTTGTCGCTGTAGTGGATGACCGGCGTGTTGCGGTCTTCGAGATCGCGCCAGAAGCGGAGCGTGGGGACGTTGCCGATGCGGATGACGGTATCGGGGTTGTAGCGGGCGATGACGCGTTCGCCGGAGGTGATGAGGGGAAGGGAGGGATCTTCGCGCAGGCCGGAGAGCGGCTCGGCGTAAGCCGGCGCGTTGAGATTGCGGAGGAAGGTTCGGACGCGGGGGTGGTGGTGAGGATGCAGGGCGCCGAGGAGGACCAGGGGGCGGGTGGAGGGCGGCGGCGGGGGCGGGGGCGCAGCCGCATCCGCCGGCGGGGACGCCGTCGTTCCCAGGAGCGGTTCGTCGAATTCGATGTTGACGTGCAAAGGGCGGGTGCGCGACCAGCCGTCCAAAGACGTTTCCGCGTAGACGCCGAAGAGGTCGAGTTGCTCGATCGACTGTGGGGCGCCGGTGCCGCGAAAGCGTCCCGGGCGATCGGCGGTGATGAAGACGAGGGGGATGCGCGCGTAGTGGGCCTCGATCGCCGCGGGTAAGAGCTCGGCGACGGCGGTACCCGAAGTCGTCACGATGGCGACCGGTTGGCCGAGGAGCTTGGCGCGGCCGAGAGCGAAGAAGGCGGCGGAGCGTTCGTCGACGAACGAGTAGAGACGATGCGACGACGCGCCGAGGACCGCCAGCAGAGGACTGTTGCGCGAGCCCGCGCAGACGCAGAACTCCGTCACGCCGCGAGCGTGGACGTCGGCGATCAGACGCGCTGCGCGATCGACGTTGCCCATGCTTCGAGACCGAACAGCGCCTTCACCTGATCGCGTTTCTGCCGCAGCTCCTCGAACTCGCGATCGACGTGGCTCGCCGGCAGCAGACCCGCGCCGGACCCGACGCGTACCGCATCGCCCTGCCACTGCACGTTGCGGATCGACACGAGCGCCAGCGCGGACAGATCCTCGCGCTCGAGCCCGAACGGTGCGCCGAACGTCCGCCGCTTTACGCCGCGGTCCGCTTCGCGCAACCAGCGCTCCCCCACCGGCGTGCGCGGCGAGATGCCGAGGGCGGCAGTGGGATGAAGTCTGCGCACCATCTCCGCGAACGACATCCGCTCCGCTCCCCCCGCCTCGGCGAAGAAGATCGGCGTGATCAGATGCGCGATTTGCGGCAGACGCAAAAGGCCCAGCGGCCCGATCTCGACGTTCCCGAACGGCGCCAGCCGCCGCACGATGTCATCGACCACGAGCCGGTGCTCGAGCCGCTCCTTCGGATCGCGCAGCAGCTCGTCCGCATGAGCCACGGGCCGCGTTCCCGCCAGGGCCATCGTTCGGTAGCCGCGCTTCTCCGCCTCGAACAGCACTTCCGGACTGGCGCCGATCAGCCCGTGTTTGTTGTACGAGTAGCCGTACGCACGCAGCCCCGGCGGCAGCGTCACGAGCTGCGCCAGAAAATGCCGCCACCAATGCCCGCGCTTCGTGAAGCGGCCGGACTCGAACAGCACCGGCACGACCTTCGCGAAGTCGCCGCGCTGCATCGCCTCCTGCGCCGAATCGAAGAGGCGCGCAAAGTCCTCGCGCGACGGCGCCTCCCACTCCACCTCCGGCACGTCGTGCTCCGCGAAGCGCGACACGAGCTCCTCGACCGACAACTCCTCCCATGACGCCGGATGGCGCCACGGGTGCACGTCGTCGAGAAAAAAATCGGTGACGTAGAATGCCGGCCGCTCCGCGCGACGAAACGGAAGCTGCTCGAATGGGCCCCAGCCCACGAAGACGCGGCCGGGAGCCGTCTGCACGAATGCGAAGTCGCGCTGCATCGACCGTGATTCTATGTCGAACTACACCGGCCCCGACCCGAACCGCATCCGCTCGATGTTCGCGTCCATCTCGACGCGCTACGACCGCGCCAACACCGTCCTCTCCGCGGGCGTGCATCACCTCTGGCGGAAGAAGGCAGTCCGCGTCTCCGGCGCAAAGCCCGGCGATCGCGTGCTCGACTGCGCCACCGGCACCGGCGATCTCGCCATTGCATTCAAGAAAGCGGTCGGTCCCGGCGGCCGCGTCCTCGGCACGGACTTTGTCCCCGAGATGCTCGAGCTTGCGAAGACGAAAGCGCGCGACATCGACTTCGAGGTCGCCGACGTCACGCGCCTGCCGTACGAAGACGCGAGCTTCGACGTGGCCAGCATCTCCTTCGGCATCCGCAACGTGAACGAACCGCGCAAAGGCATCGCCGAGATGGCGCGCTGCGTTCGTAAAGGCGGCCGTGTGCTCGTGCTCGAGTTCGGCCAGCCGCGCAGCCGCGCGTTCGGCGCGCTGTACGACTTCTATCGCCGCCGCGTGCTGCCGAAAATCGGAGGCATCGTCACCGGCGAGCAGGACGCGTACGAATACCTCGAGCGCTCGGCGGGCCGCTTTCCGTGCGGCGACGAGTTCGTGCAGCTCATGCGCGAATCGGCGGAGTTCGCATCGATCGAGTCGATCCCGCTGACGTTCGGCATCGCCTACCTCTACTGCGGCGTCACCCGTTAGCGTTGCGGGAGCGGACGGGAACGCGCTCCGGCCGGAGTCCGCGGGCGGTTGCGTATACTCGATCGCGGTCCAATGAACACGATCGACGTCTTCAAGTTCGGCGGCGTAGCCGTCGGTTCCCCTGAGGCCATTCGCGCGGCGGTCGAGCACGTGCGCCGCGCCGCGCCGCGCGTGGCCGTCATCGTCTCCGCGGCGAACGGCATCACCGATCTTCTCCTCGACTCCGCACAAAGCGCGTTGCGCGGCGATCGCGACGCGTACGCCACGCGCGCGACGCAGTTCCAGGCGCGGCACGACGAGCTCATCGCCGCGATCGTGACGAACCGCGCGCGCGCCGAGGCCTTGCGGGAGATGGTCGCCGCATCCGCGCACGAACTGCGCTCGATGTGCGACAGCATCGCCGTCCTGCGCGAGCTGACGACGCGCGCGCAGGATGCCGTCGTCGCACGCGGCGAGCGCACCCTCGCGCGCATCTTCGTCGAAGTGCTGCGCGAGAACGGGATCGAAGCCGACTACGTCGATGCGCCCGAAGTCATCGTCACCGAGCGCCGCCTCGGCAGTCTGTGGCCGAATTTCCTCCGCTGCGAGCGCGCCGCGAAGAAGCTCGTCCTTCCGATCATCGACGATGGCCGCGTCGTGATCATGCCGGGCTACCTCGGCAGCGGTCCGGACGGTGAAGTCGTCACCCTCGGACGCGGCGGCTCGGATTTCTCCGCGGCCATCCTCGCCCGCAGCGTGAACGCACGCGCCGTGACCTTGTTCAAAGAAGTCGACGGCCTCATGACCGCCGATCCGCGCAGCGTTCCTTCCGCGCGATTGCTGAGCGAACTGCACTACCGCGAAGCCGCGGAGCTCGCGTTCTACGGCGCGAAAGTGCTGCACCCGCGCACGATGATCCCGCTCGTCGATCGCAAGATCCCGCTGCACGTGCGCAACACGTTCCGCGAGAGCTCGCCCGGCACACGCATCGCCGACGACGTCAAACCGGGCGCGTATCCGGTCAAAGCGCTGACCGCGATTCATCGCCAGTCGCTGATCTCGATCGAAGGCTCCGGCATGATCGGCGTGCCCGGTGTCGCGGGACGCGCGTTCACCGCACTCTCGCAGGCGGGGCACTCGGTCTCGATGATCAGCCAGGCCTCGAGCGAGGCGAGCATCTGCTTCGTGCTTCCCGACGCCGAAGCCGCGCACGCGGTGCACGCGCTCGAAGAAGCGTTCGTGCTCGAGCGCAAGTCGAAACTGATCGACCGCATCCGCGCCGACAGCGAGATCGCGCTCCTCGCCGTCGTCGGCCTCGGCATGCGCGGACGTCCGGGCATCGCGGCGCGCACGTTCTCCGCGCTGAGCGGCGCGCGCGTGAACATCGTGGCCATCGCGCAAGGCTCTTCGGAGCTGAACATCACCATTGCCGTTTCCGAGCGCGATGCCACCCGCGCGCTGCAGGCGCTGCACAACGAATATCAACTCGACAAACGGCATCCGCTCGCCGACACCTCGGGACGCGAATCGAAGCTGACGTTCCTCGGATTCGGACAGATCGGGCGCGAGCTCGCGTCACAGCTCACCGCGCAGGACAAGCACCTGCGCCAGGAGCTCGGTCTCGATATCAAAGTCACGGCCGTGGCCGACCGCTCCGGCATCCGGATCGACGAGCACGGCTTCTCCTCGGCCGCACTGCAGAAACTGGCCAGACAGAAAGCGACCGGCGCGCGCCTCTTCGATCGCGATTCGCCGCTCACGCTCGGGCAACTGCAGTCGATGATGCGCGAGGAGCTGTGGCTCCTCCCCTCGCATCGTCCGATCCTCGTCGACCTCACCTCGGATGAAACCGCGCCGCTGATTCAGGAAGCGCTCGAGAACGGCTTCCACATCGTCCTCGCGAACAAAAAACCGCTCGCCGTGGCGCAGGTCGAATTCGATCGCCTCATGCAGACGGCAAAGGAACGCGGCCTCGCATTGCGCTACGAAGCCACCGCCGGCGCGGGACTGCCGGTGCTCGACACGCTCGCCAAACTGCAGGAAGCCGGCGATCGCGTCGAAACGATCCTCGGCGCCTTCTCGGGAACGCTCGGCTTCATCATGACCGCGCTCGAAGAAGGCCGCCGCTTCAGCGACGCCGTGCGTGACGCGTGGAAGCGCGGCTACACCGAGCCCGATCCGCGCGACGATCTCTCCGGCACCGACGTCGCCCGCAAAGCGCTGATCCTCGCGCGCACGCTCGGACGCAGGCTCGAGCTGAGCGACATCGCCCTTGAATCGCTCTACACGCCCGCCGTCGATTCCGCCGATCCCGCACGCTTCGTCGACAACCTCACCGCGCTGGACGATGTCTTCGCGGAGAAAGTCGCGAAAGCGAAGCGCGACGGCAACGTGCTGCGCTACGTCGCGAAGATCGGCAAACGCGCCATCCGCGTCGGCGTCGAAGCCGTGCCCGCGGCCTCGCCCCTCGGACGCCTGCACGGCACCGACAACACCGTGGTCATTCAATCGAAGCGCTACGCAACCAACCCGCTCGTCGTCACCGGCCCCGGCGCCGGTGCCGCGGTGACCGCGGCGGGTGTGTTGAACGACATCGTGGCCATCACGCTCGTCGAGCGGCGGAAGGTCGCGCGGTGAACAACCGCGGCACCGCCTTCGCGCCCGGCTCGATCGGTAACGTCGGCCCCGGTTTCGACGTCCTCGGCCTCGCCGTCGACGGCATCGGCGATCGTGTGACGGTCGAGCTGACGAAGAAGGAATCGCGCATCGAGTCGATCACCGGACGCGACGCGGAGCTCGTGCCGCATGACGCGGAACGCAACTGCGCCGCGATCGCCGCGAATGCCTATCTCGCGCCGTTCGGCTTCCGCGCGATCGTGTCGATCGAGAAGGGACTCGCACTCGCCGGCGGCATGGGCGGGAGCGCGGCCTCGAGTGTCGCCGGCGCGTACGCCGCCGGACTCGCACTCGGCCAGGCGCCGAACACCCGCGACGTGCTCGCGGCCGCACTGGCCGGCGAATCTTTCGTCGCGGGATGGCATCTCGACAACATCGCGCCGAGCACCGTCGGCGGACTCGCGCTCGCGCGCTGCGTCGATCCGATCGACGTCGTCAAACTGCCGGTCGCCGCCGGCTGGTGGATCGCCATGGTCACGCCGAAGGTGCGCATCCGGACGAAGGAAGCACGCGCGCTGCTGCCCGACGCAAGCGACCGCGCGACGTGGATCCAGCAGATGGCCAACACCACCGCCCTCGCGCATGCATTCGCGGCCGGCGACGGCGAGCTCCTCGGCCGCGCGCTCGACGATCGTTACGCCGAACCGCTGCGCGCGTCGCTCATCCCGCGTTTCTACGACGTCAAACAGGCGGCCATCGAAGCGGGCGCCTTCGGCTGCTCGATCAGCGGCTCCGGTCCGACGCTGTTCGCCGTCGCACCCGACGCCGCGACTGCGCAAGAATGCGCCACCGCGATGGCGCGCACGTTCGGCGAAGTGGCCGGCGCGCACGTCGGCGCGATTGCCAAAGAAGGAGTGAGGCCCGCGTGAAACAGTGGTTGCAGTGCATCGTCTGCGGACGCAAGTACGACGAGCTCGAGATCCGCTACACGTGCGACTGCGGCGGCCTCCTCTCCGTCGAGCGCGACGCGATCAACGACCGCAACGCCTTCGATGACCGCCTCACCTCGCGCGCGGCGATCGATCGCAGCGGCGTGTGGCGCTTTCGCGAGTGGGTGCTGAACGTCGACAAAGCGATCACGCATCCCGAGGGATCGACGCGGCTGTACGAACGAAACGGACTGCTGTTCAAACACGAGGGGGAGAATCCGACCGGCTCGTTCAAGGACCGCGGCATGACCGTGGCCGTGACGCAGGCCGTGCGCGTGAAGGCCACCGCCATCGCGTGCGCGTCGACCGGCAACACCAGCGCTTCGCTCGCCGCGTACGCCGCACAGGCGGGATTGCGCGCGCTCGTCTTCGTCCCCGCGGGAAAAGTCGCCAGCGGCAAGCTCGCGCAGACGCTCGCCTACGGCGCGACCGCGCTCTCGATCCGCGGCGATTTCGACGCGGCCATGCGCCTCGTGCGCGAAGCCTGCGACCGCCTCGGCATCTATCTCGTCAACTCCATCAATCCGTTCCGCATCGAAGGACAGAAAACCATCATCTGGGAGCTCCTGCAGGACCTGCGCTGGGAGGCTCCCGACTGGATCGTCGTCCCCGCCGGAAACCTCGGCAACACCAGCGCGTTCGGCAAAGCGCTGCGCGAGGCGCACGCGAACGGCTGGATCGACCGTATGCCGCGCCTCGCGTCGATCCAGGCCGAGGGGGCCAATCCTTTCTATCGGAGCTGGCAGGATTCGTTCGCCACGCGGCACCGCGTGAGCGCGGAGACCATCGCCACCGCCATCCGCATCGGCGATCCCGTGAGCCACGACCGCGCCGTCGCCGCCATCCGCGAGACCAACGGCGTCGTGGAACAGGTCACGGACGCGGAGATCATGGCCGCGAAGCGCGAGATCGACCGCCTGGGCATCGGCTGCGAGCCCGCGTCGGCGGCGACGCTGGCCGGCGTGAAAAAACTGCGGGCCGCGGGGCTGATGAAAGACGGCGAGCGCATCGTCTGCGTCCTGACCGGCAACATCCTCAAGGATCCGGAGGCGAACTACATCGCCGAGAACGTGCGCGAGATCGAGCCGGCGATCGAGGCGGTCGAGCGCGCCGTGAACGGATGAGTGTCAGAAAAAGACTCTAGCTTGATTTTGGAACCTCTCCGATTCTTCCTGCTGTCGTTCAATCAACCTCTCAGGAAGGATGTCCATGAAACTCTCTCTCTCGACGTTATTCATCGCTGTTGGTGTGTTTTTCCTCGCCGGGCAGGCGGCCGCGCAGACGTGCACGCCGCCGGGCCAGTACAACGGCTTTCCGCCGAACTGGAGCTTCTACAACCACGTCCGTAACGGGCACGGCACCAGCCTCGACTGCTGGACCTACAGCCCGAACGGCGTGAGCATCACCAGCGGCACCTGCGGTTTTTCGTCGACGCAGGGCATCACCTTCGACGGCTACTCGCTGACGCTCTCGCAGTCGTTCGGCGTCGACGTCGACACGGGCGCCGGCAACGGCGGCACGAACTGGGACTTTTCGTACGAGCTCGACTTCGACGATCCGCACAACGACCAGGCGTGGAACTGGATCGAAGCGCAGGTCTGGGCGGTGACGCCGTCCGGCCGCACGCTCGTCGCGTCCGACTTCTACCACGGCGGGAACGCCGACGTGACGTGCACCCAGCGCAACGTCAACTTCAACGCCAACATGGAAGACAAGACGGTCGAGATCATCTTCAAGAGCAAGCAGGGCTACACCGACGTCATCACGAAGGTGCGCCACATCCAGCTCTGGCAGAACAAGCAGCTCTACTAGTCAGTCCGCGCTGCGACGCCCGTCTTCGGCGGGCGTCGTACCGGCGATGCGGCGGTAAGTCCGGAAGAACGACCGCCGCGTCCCGAATCCGCACCGGTAGGCGATGCGCGTCGTGTTGAGCGCCGTGGTCCGCAGCAGCCGCTTCGCGACGCGCACCTGAATCGTCTTGATGTAATCCGAGATGCAGATGCCGAAGCGGTCCCGGAACGCGCGGCTCAGGTACTCCGCGTTCATCCCGTGCCGCTCGGCCAGTTCGGAGACCCGCGGCACATCCTCCCGCCGCAGGCACTGCCGGACATACCGAGCCACCGCCAGCTTTGACACACCACGCATCGGATGCCTCATGATACGGACGGCCGTACCGATCTGCCGAAGAATGTCAGAAAATGACTCTAAATCGGGTAAAACGAAAAAGGGCGGCCGGAGCCGCCCTTCTGCCACCTCGCGTGCGGAAACCGCTACGCCTTGAGGTGCTTGTTGACCAGCGCGGTCATTTCGAACATCGAGACCTGGTCCTTGCCGCCGAAGATCGCGCGGAGCTTGTCGTCCGCGTTGATCATGCGCTTGTTCTGCTGGTCCTGCAGTCCGTTGGACTTGACGTAATCCCACACGCGCTTGGTGACTTCGCTGCGCGGAATCGGTTCATTGCCTACGATCGCAGCGAGCTCGGAGCTCGGCTGCACAGCCGCTGAGAGTCCTTTGCCGCCGCCCTTGGATGAAGAACTTTTCGTCGCCATCATTAACCTCGCCGTTTTAGTTGCAACCGATTCTGTGCCGATTCGCGCACGCGCGTCAAACGCGGCCGCTGCGCGATACTGGTTCAGCTCCTGCACGAACGTGCTGGCGCAGTGCAAACATTCAGGAGGTTGTCGCAGTCATGAAGTCCCTTCGGATCCTCACTCTCATCGCAGTAGCCCTGGTCGTGGCCCCGCTCGCGACGGCGGCCGATTTCGGCGTCCGCGCCGGCCGCTACAACGACGCCGACGAAGAATTCGTCGGCGCGGAAGTCGTCTTCGACGTCGGTGCCATCAACGTCAACCCGAACATCGAGTACCTCCTCGGCGACGACGACGTCACCGCCGGCACGGTCAATCTCGACATCACGTTCGACGTCGCCAACATCTCGCGCTTCACGCCCTACGTCGGCGCCGGGATCGGCCTCGCCTACACCGATACCGATCTCACCGGCACCGAGACGGAGGCCATCGGCAACCTCCTCGGAGGCGTGACGTTCAACCTCGCCACGCTCACGCCGTACGCGCAGGTGAAGTACTTCCGCGGACTGGAAGAGAACGACGGCGACAACGACGAGATCGCCCTCACCATCGGCCTGCGCTTCTGACAGGAGCGGCGGCGTTCGCGCCGCCGCAGCACTATCTCTTCACGCAGTGAAAGACCTGCGCGGGCAGCACGTTGCGCGGCTCGAACAGCCGGTGCACGCGCCCGAACAGCTTCTCGAGGTCCGCGCGCACCTTGCCGGAGAACTGATAGATCATCATCACGCCGCCGGTCGGCAGCGCGTCGTACGAATTGCGCAGCACGGCCATGCGCGCGTCGTCCGGCATGATGCTGAACGGAATGCCGGCGAAGATGTAGTCCGCGTTCCCGAGCCGCAGCTCGCGCAACGCGTCGAGCACCTCGGCGCCGGAGCGATGCAGGATGCGCATGCGCGTGTCGCCGAAGTTCTGCCTGAGGTGCTGCACGAAGTCGTCGTTGATCTCGAACACGAGCAGCGTCGCGTCGGGGCGCATGCGCTTGAGGATCTCGCGGCTGATCGTGCCGACGCCCGGGCCGATTTCGACGATGACCCGCGCCTTCTCCCAGTCCACGTTGCGCAGGAGCTGGTTGACGAGAAACCGCGAGCTCGGGATGACCGAGCCGAGCATGCGCGGGTTCTTGAAGAAGTTACGGGCGAAGACGAATGCGGAATCCTGATTCGGTCCAGCGGCGCTCACGTCCGCGCCCTGTTTCAATTTCCGGGCCCATCTATTTTTTCCGGCGATCGGCATGGAACGTCTTATTCACGATCTTCCACTCGCCGTCAATCTTCAAAAGCGACATGTAATCCGTGAACGTGACTTCCGGATACGTCAGTGTGAGCTTCGCCACCGCCGCGTCGCCGGTCACGTCGATCCAGTCGATCCTGCGCTGGCGCTGCGCCTCGTCCGCCGGCGGCGTGCCCTTGTGGCCCGCGATGTACTCCTCGCTCGTGCGCTGCGAGAACTTCCCTTCACGGACGAAGAACAGCTTCGACTCCGGATGAAAGACCTTGCGGTGGTGTGCTCCGTCACCGGTCGCGTGGCCGCGCATGTAATGCTCGATCGCGGCACGCACCGCGGCGTCTTCGGTACCCGCGCTCGGACCTTGTGCAGACAGCTGCACGAACGGCGTCGCGGCGGCAAACAACAGCATCGAAAGCAGCATCAGTTTTCGCATTGCGCGAAGCTTACCGGTTAGGCGGACGTGACGGGGTCCACGTTTCGGTGAACGGATGTTACGCGGAGGCGGATGATGGCCATGATCACGAGGTACACGGCCAGCGCGATCAACGCCGCGGACGTAATGCCGTTGACCATCGCCACCGGATCGACGATCGCGCCGGAAAAGTTCTGGATCGTGAGCCGCACGAGCGCGTAGAGCGTCGTCACGAGCACGAACAGCATCGGGATCAGCGTGAACGCGATCTGCTGTCTGCGCTGATGCAGCCACACCGTGATGGCGAGCAGTGTCAGCGCGGCCAGGAGCTGGTTCGACGCACCGAACAGCGTCCAGAACTTCACCCACGATCCCGGAGGCGCGAAGGCCACAAAGTACACCGGCAGCGCGACGGTCAGCAGCGTGCCCACCCACGCGCCGAAACGCGTCGGCCAGCGGAAGAGCTCCTGCACGATGTACCTGCCGAGACGCGTGGAGACGTCGACCGTGTCGAAGACGAACGTGGAGAACGCCATCGCCCCGAACGTGATCGCAAAGTTGCGGTACTTCTCGCCGATGATCAGCGTGAGGAAGTTGCCGATGCCGTTGCCGTAAATCGTGCCGGGCTTGAGCCCCTTCAGATCGCCCTGCGCCACGATCATCACCGTGACCATGGCAATCAGCGCCACAAACGCCTCGGCCAGCATGCCGCCGTAGCCGATCGGGCGGATGTCCGTCTCTTTGTCGATCTGCTTCGACGTCGTTCCGGAACAGACGAGACCATGAAATCCGGAGCACGCGCCGCACGCGATCGTGACGAACAGGAAGGGAAACAGCAGCCCCGTGGCCTTGCCGGTGTCGAACGCCTTGAACGCTTCCTGTTTGATCTCGTAGCCGCCGAAGAAGATGCCGATGATGCCGAGGGCGAGCGCGAAGTAGAGGATGAACCCGCCGAGGTAACCGCGTGGCTGGAGCAGCGACCACACCGGCACCATCGACGCGACGCAGCAGTACGCGAGGATCAGCAGCGCCCACCATTTCGCGTCGAGGATGAAGTACGTCGAGACCTGCGTCCCGAGCCACACCGCGACGAACGTCGCCGGCACGAAGATCACGGTGAGGAGCCACAGCGGCGGATCGAGGTAGCGCTGGATGAAACCCATGACCACCGCGAGCAGCAGATAGAAGATGCTCGCCGCCGCCACCGCCCCACCCGGATGGAACGTCGCCGCCGCCGTCGCCAGCTCCTCGGTGCCGGTCACGAAGCTCCCCGCGGTGATGTCCGCGAACGCGACGATGACGTAGACCAGCGCCAGCCAGATGAAGGCCATCATGGCGATGCCGGCTCGGCGGCCGAGGTGCTCGCGAGTGATGTCGGCGATCGAGCGGGCACCGTGACGGACACTCGCCGCCAGGGCCATGAAGTCATGCACCGCGCCGATCAGCACCACGCCGATGCCGATCCACAAAAGGCAGGGAAGCCAGCCGAACTCCTGGCAGGCGATGATCGGGCCCGCGATCGGGCCCGCCGCGGCAATCGCGGCGAAATGCTGGCCGAAGAGGTAGAACGGTTTCGTCGGCACGTAGTCGACGCCGTCCTCCTTCTCGCGGGCGGGCGTGATCGCGCGGGCATCGAGCCCCATCAACCGCGCGATCCACGATCCGTACACCCGGTACGCGAGCGCGATCGCCGCCAGAAACACCACCGCCAGCACCGTCAGTTGCATGCCCGCGATTATGCCAGCGCTCTCCCTCGCCTCACGTCCCGGGGTGAGAGCCCGCTACTTCGCTAACAGGTCCTCGTACTCCGGATGCCTCTTGATGTACGCCGCCACGAAACTGCACTGCGGCACGACCGTGAGCCCGCTGCTGCGCGCGTGCTCCAGCCCATGCTGGACGAGCGAGTTCGCAATGCCGCGGCCCGACAGCTCTTCCGGCACGATCGTGTGCGTGAAGACGATGCGCTGCGGGTCTTCGAGCTCGTACGCGGCGTACGCGGTCACACCGTCCACGGTCGTCTCGAACTGCGAGGTCTGCTCGTTGTTACGGATGTCGTAAGTCATGCACCCGCATTTGCAACGCTCAGGCCGCGCTTCGGCGTCCGCGTCTTTGCCGGCGATGCCGCCGGATCACACGGCAAACGAGCGCAGCGCGGACTCCAGCATCTCCCTCGTCGACCCCTCGAGCATGCCTTCGATCCCGAGGTGACGCAGCGCGACGGCCAGCGTTTCGCGGACGCGTACTTCGTCGAGCGCCGGCAGCGGCAACGCGCCATCGCGCTTGCCGAGCTTCGACCCGTCCGGGTTCACGACGAGAGGCACGTGTGCGTATTCAGGTGTCGGATAGCCGAGCGCGCGCTGCAAGGCGATCTGTCGCGGCGTGGAGATGAGGAGATCCGCGCCGCGCACGACCTGCGTCACGCCTTGGTCCGCGTCATCGACGACCACCGCGAGCTGATACGCGAACAGGCCGTCCGCACGACGTACGACAAAGTCTCCGGTCTTTTCCGCGACGTTCTCTTCGATGTGCCCGCGCAGCAGGTCATCGAAGCCGATCGCTTCATTCGGCGCGCGGAAGCGAATCGCACGCGCGGCCTTCCCTTCCGCAATGCCATCCCTGCAGAACCCCGGATACACCGCTTCGGCGCCCAGCGGCGCGGACGCCGCGCGGGCAAGCTCCGCGCGCGAGCAGGCACAGTCGTAGACGAGGTGCTTCTCGCGCAGCCGCGCCAGCGCGTCCTCGTACAACGCGATACGCCGCGATTGCCACACGATCTCGCCATCCCACTCCAGTCCGTAGCGCTGCAACGCGCCGAGGATCTCGTCCGCGGAGCCGGGGATCACACGCGGAGTGTCGATGTCCTCCATCCGCACGAGCCAGCGCCCGTTTGCACGGCGCGCAGACAACCACGAGGCCACCGCCGCGACGAGACTGCCGAGATGGAGCGGACCCGTGGGCGAAGGTGCGAATCGGCCGACGACCTGCATAGACTCCGCAGAGACTATGCGACTTTCGGTTGGAATCATCGGCACCGGCTGGGTCGGCTCGAGCGTGGCCATCTCGACGCTCCACGAGGGCGTGGCGGCCGAGGTGCTGCTGCACGACGTCCGCGAGAACGTGGCCGAGGGCGACGCGATGGATCTCGCGCACGGTGCACCGTTCTATCCGCCGGCCGCCCGGGGCCGTGGTCGTCACCGCCGGACGCGGCGGACGTCCGGGCGAAACGCGCCTCGATCTGTTGCGTGACAACGCGGCCCTCGTCCGCGACCTCGGCGCGAAACTGCGCGACTTCACCGGGATCATCGTCATGGTCACGAATCCCGTCGACGTGCTCACCGCCGTCATGACCGAAGCCTCGGGGCTCCCGCCGTCGCGCGTCATCGGCACCGGCACCATGCTCGACACCGCCCGCCTCCGCCAGATCCTCGGACACGAGCTCCGCATCGACCCGCGTTCCGTGCACGCGCAGGTGGTCGGCGAGCATGGCGATTCGGAGGTCGTGCTGTGGTCGGAGGCGCACGTGGGCGGCATGAGTCTGCGCGCGTGGCCGGGGTGGACCGCGGCGCACGAGGCGCAGATCGCGAATCAGGTGCGCACCGCCGCGTACGAGATCATCAGACGCAAAGGCGCGACGAATCACGCCATCGGACTCGTGACCGCGGCACTGTTGAAGTACATGCTGCGCGGCGATCGTCGCGTGCTGACGGTTTCGCGGATGCAGGACGGCGCGTGCGGGATCGACGGCGTGGCGCTGTCGCTGCCGGCCATCGTCGATGCGCAGGGAGCGGTGCAGGTGCTCGAACCGGAGATGTCGAACGAGGAACGTGCGCGGCTGCATGCCTCCGCGCACGTCCTCGAGACCGCACTGAAATCACTTTGAGCTGGCGACCGCCTTCTGCACGTACGCGCTCAGATCGCCATCCAGCCCCTGCTGCCGCGCGACCTGCGGCTCGCCTCTATAGAAGTTCTTCACCGAGCTCTGGATCCCTTCGTCGCCGCCGGTGAAGGCCGCGACGAGCTCCATCCACCGCTTCGCCAGCGCCTGCACCTTCGGATCGGAGGGATCGGTGCCGCGCTGCATCTCCTCTTTGACGGCCGCGATGAGCCGCGGCCACTCCTCCTGGAACTCGCGCATCTTCTCTTCGCCGAACATCTCCCGCCGCTTGGCGAGCGTGTCGAGCTGCTCTTTCGTGTAGTACTTGTCGAACATGGTCATCACCTCGATTGCCTGAATGAATTCGTCGGCCGAGGCCGACGCGTAATGCGCCTCGAGCGCTTCGAGCCGGGCGCACAGCTCCTGTTGCTCGGCGATCTGCTCGCGCAGCCGTGCGATGTGGCCGCGAACCACCGCATGTGCGTCGAAGTCGCTCCGCCCGAGCAGTTCGCGGATCTGCTCGAGTGAGAACGCCATCTGCCGCAGCGAAACGATCTGCTGCAGCCGCACGATCTCCTCCCGCCCGTACACCCGATGCCCCGCCTCCGTCCGGTGCGAAGGAGAGAGCAACCCGATCTCGTCGTAGTGGTGCAGCGTGCGGACGGAAATCCCGGTGCGCTTCGCGATGTCGCCGATCTTCATGAACGGCAGCGTAAAACCTCACGTAACGTGAGGTGCAAGTAGAATTTTTGCCATGGGTCGCTATGGAGAGCAGATTTCCGAGCTGCCGCTTTACGCGCTGCTGCTCGGCAAGGCGAAGAAGCGCGGTCAGACGGCGGACGTCGGGAAGCTGGCCGGACTAGTGCTCGAGGCGGCGGACCTCGCCGGGCCGCTGCTGGCGAACATCCCCGTGACGTTCAAGCAGTACACGACGCACGACATCGCGCACGCGGCAAATCTGATCGACCTGATGGGACGCTTCATTCCGAAGAAGACGCAGCAGGCGATGAGCGCCGTCGAAGTCGCCGTCCTGATGCTGTCCGCCCTCCTCCACGACCTCGGCATGTACGTCACCGAAGAGGAGAAGACGCGGTATCTCGAGTCGCAGGAGTTCCAATCCTTCCTCGCGGCTTCGCCGGAAAAAGAACAGGCGATCGCCAGCGCGACGTCACCGGGCACCGTGCGCGCCATTCAGGACGCGGCGCTGGCCGATTCCTTTCGCAAGCTCCATCCGAAGCGCGCGGCGGAGAACATCGACCGCTTCTTCGCCGGGAAACTGACGTGGAACGACGTCGATCTCGCGCCGTGGATCAGAACGATCTGCGAGAGCCACGGCTGGCCGGTGTACGAGAGCAGCGATCCGGCGGACCCGAACAAGGCCATCGCGCGGGGTTTGAAGGCGAACGATCCACTTTTCGGCAATGCATTTCATCCGCAGTACATCGCCTGTTGTCTGCGCCTGGCCGACATCATGGATTTCGACCGGTCGCGGACGCCGCTCGCGCTGCTGCGCACGATCACCGACGAGACGTCGCAGCTCGAATGGAAAAAACACCTGTCGATCACCGGATGGGAGATCGACGAGCACAACGTCGAGTTCCACGCGTCGTGCCGGCACCCGGATCATTACGTCGCCGTGCTCGATTTTCTCGACGCCATCGACCACGAATTGCTCGAGTGCCGCCGCCTGCTCGTGCGGGATACGAACATCCCTGATTACACGCTGCAGTTGCCGACCGCCGTGGACCGCATCTACGTGCAGATGGCGGACAAGTCGTACATCGCCGGCGGCTTTCGGTTCGAGCTCGAGTACGAGCGAAT